>CBDHDM010000039.1:72500-189703 GCA_965261315.1 Endozoicomonas sp.
AATGCTCTTAGAACTTACTGCAAATTAACGAGTATGTTCGCTCGAGCGTCGCATTAAAGCTTTTGCATTCTCCCTCAAGGAGAAAGGATGCTTAACCGATACGATCGCACAAGCGCCCACACGAATTGTCTGATATCTTGTTAAAGAACTGATTAAATCGTTGTAATTTAATCACTGATTCAGCAGTCAGTGCCGATCAGCAAGGCCGCCTATCATACCGTGGCGACTTTCGTTGTCAAGCATTCGTTTTTCGTTTGAAGAAAGAAGCCATTCAACTCACTGACGTTGCGTTTGTTGCCCTGTCAGCGAAGGCGCATATTACCGCGCCCGTTTGATTTGTCAACCGGTTGTTTTTCATTCATTTTAAAACAATCCGCTTTCAAACCGTTCTTCCCTGTCAGCGATGAGCATTCACTCTGCTGCGCCTTGATCTACCTTTTCAGGACAACCGTGGAAGAGCGGCGCATTCTACGCAAATAAAGCGGCAAAGCAATCTACGGAAAACACCTAAAATCTGTACCGGTCCGAACTTAGCTTCTGTCAGATCGATTCTTGCTTCGCCCAGGAAAGATGAGCACCCCACCCTGTTGTCTGGCCTTCTCCACTAAATGGTCACTTAGCTGAATAACCTCTGAAAACTGTCTATCTTGCTGTTGAGCATGATAATCACCAGCAACGGTTCTGAGTGCCATACCATATGCTTCCAAATTCACAGGAAATTCCTGTTCAGACAATCTTCACTTAACGGTAAGATTGTCGATAAGCTCACGCCCGACTGAAATCAAATGCCAGCACATCGGCAATATTACTGGTTGCCAGCATCAGCATCAGCAGGCGATCAATCCCCATAGCCACCCCTGCACAGTCAGGCATGCCATGGACCAGGGCATTCACCATATGCCCGTCATAGGGATAGATGTCATACCCTCGCTCCTGTCGCCTTTGCTGCTCTTGCTCAAAGCGCTTTTTCTGCTCCTTTGCATCCTGCAACTCATGATATCCATTAGCCAGTTCAACGCCATTAACGAACAGCTCAAAACGTGAAGCGACCGGATGTCCTGACCGATTGGTGGAGAATCTCGCCAGTGCTGACATGGTGGCCGGATAGTCATAGACAAAATAACCTTCCAGTACTTCTGCATTGGATGACCCCAGATTTGGCTCCACAAACCTGGAAAACAAAAGATCCAGACAGTCGTTTCTTTCAAGTTCCTGAAGTCTTT
Source organism: Endozoicomonas sp. (assembly GCA_965261315.1). Taxonomy (GTDB): domain Bacteria; phylum Pseudomonadota; class Gammaproteobacteria; order Pseudomonadales; family Endozoicomonadaceae; genus Endozoicomonas. Next base: position 73,724 of record CBDHDM010000039.1, read on the forward strand.
CGTCCACTTTTTCCCTGACCAGTTGACTCAGTTCTTCATCGGTGGCGATATAAGGGTTTACGCCAAGGTGCTCCTCAAACAGTTCTCCATAGCTACTGCGTTTGACCTCCCGGAAATTACAGATACTGCTCAATAACCCTGACACATCATCCATCAATCGTCGGTCATCCATGCCAATGCGATACCATTCAAGCATGGTAAATTCAGGGTTATGGCGCCCACCCGCCTCACCATTCCTGAAAACTCTACCCAAAGAGTAGATATCACCACTGCCTGCGGACAGGAGCCTTTTCATTGGAAATTCCGGGGATGTATGCAGGTAACAAAGCTGGGATGTGCCATGACCAATGGGGCTGAATTCAGTCGCAAAGCTATCAATGTAAATATCGACCGTAGCACTGCGGGACAGCATTGGCGTTTCCACTTCCATAACGCCCTGGGCATCCATGTAAGCCCTGACCTTACGTAATAACAGAGCTCGCTCTCTGAGGGCCATCATTGATGCGGACGGTCGCCAGGTTTCCTTAGTCACGGCAAATCTCCAAATAAAACGATAGTCAGCCACAGGAATAGAAGTATCCCTGAATTAAGCAGACTATCATTTTAGCGCCACCAGATAAGAGTAAATCACTTGTGAACTAAAAAAACAGTGAGTAAATAATTCCCGAAGCAACCGCCATGATAACAATCACCACAATAAAAGCGATGATCAGCTGATTTTTAAAGAGTGATTTCAGCAGAACCACTTCCGTCAGACTGGCACCGGCACTGCCAATAATCAAGGCCATTACCGCTCCCAGGCTCATGCCTTTTGCTGCCAATGCCGCGCTCAGGGGAATAACAGCTTCTGCCCTGATATAAAGAGGGATACCAATGACCGCCGCTACCGGAATGGCCAGAACATTGTCTTTACCCGCCACTCTGGCTATAAAATCAGCGGGCATAAAACCGTAGATAAAAGAACCAATGGCAATACCACCGATCAAATAGGGCAGTACCTGTTTAAAGTCTTTCCAGGTGTTCTTCCAGATTTCAACCCATTTGCTGACCTCCTTTTTTGAGGCAGAACAGCTGATGCCACACCCGGACGGCTTGGGCGGCTCATAGGCCTCTGGTTTTATGTATTGCTCAAAACCTGTTTTTTCCAGAAAAACAGCAGCCAGCACAGAAACCCCCATCGCCATCACAAAGTAAAAAATGGTGACATCAAGACCAAACGTGACCACAAACAATCCAATAATGATGGGGTTCAGCAACGGACTGGTGAACAGAAACACCATCATCGGGCCAAAGCCTGCTTTAGCTCTCAACAGCCCCTTGAGAAAAGGAATGGTTGAACACGAACAAAAGGGGGGTGATCGCTCCCAGCAGACCGGCAATGATATAACCTTTACCCTGACGTGAACTGAGTATGCTCTGAATTTTCTCCGGCGGAATATAACTCTGCAGAATCCCAACCAGGTAACTGATCGCAAGAAATAACAGGGTCAACTCAAACGCCAGAAACAAGAACATATCCAGCGCTTCTTTAAGCATCGTCATGGTTTCAGAGGTCATAATGCATACTCTTTAAGGCCTGAACGTAAAGAGTATAGAAGATAGGAAACACGTCAGCTGGCGGATACTTTCTGTCAGGGTCTGACCATAATCACTCTGTCAATTGATGCAGGGAGAGAATACTCCCTGCCTATGAAAAGCTTACTTTACACGACCAACATATTCGCCAGTACGGGTATCGATTTTAAGCACTTCGCCTTCAACAATAAACAGAGGCACTTTAACCGTTGCGCCAGTACTCAGCTTGGCGGGCTTGGAACCACCTTGAGCGGTATCACCTTTCAACCCTGGATCCGTTTCCACCACCTGAAGCTCAACAAAGTTAGGCGCCGACACCGACAGTGGATTGCCGTTATAAAGGGTCACCGAGTAGACCCCCTGTTCTTTCAGCCAATCGATAGTATCACCCACCGCCTCTTTACTGGCAGCATGTTGCTCATAAGAGCCATCAGTCATCATAAAGTGCCAGAACTCTCCGTCGGTATAGAGATATTCCATGTCCAGATCCATAACGTCTGCGGCTTCCAGACTTTCACCCGATTTGAACGTTCGCTCCCAGACGCGACCGGACATAAGGTTACGGAATTTAACCCGGTTGAATGCCTGACCCTTTCCAGGTTTTACAAATTCGTTCTCAATGATCGAGCAGGGATCACCTTCGAGCATTACTTTGAGACCTGAACGAAACTCATTGGTACTATAACTAGCCATTGGACCTTACCAGGAGATCAAAAACCCCTATGATAACCCGTTCCGAGCTCAGTGTGCAGACCATCAATGATTTCGGTGGCTGGCAGCAACAACTGGCAGGCGCAGTCACCTCTCCAGAGCAGTTGCTATCTATGCTGCAGCTGAGCACCAGGCTATTACCGCCAGCATTGAAAGCCTGTCAGGAATTCCCGCTGAGGGTTCCCCATGCCTATATCAATAGAATGGAGCCCGGGAATCCCAATGATCCACTGCTTCGACAGGTACTGCCCGTTGGCGAAGAGTGTGAACACATTGAAGGCTTTGGTCTGGACCCTCTTGCGGAGCAATCGCAGAATCCAGCCGATGGCGTTATCCATAAATACCATGGCAGGCTGCTGCTTATTGTCGGGGGCTCATGCGCTGTAAACTGCCGCTTCTGCTTTCGTCGGCATTTTCCTTATCAGGACAATCGGCTGGATCGGGACAGTTGGAACAGTGCCATGGAATACATTCGCTCAGATACCAGCATAAAGGAAGTCATTCTCAGTGGTGGAGATCCATTAGCCTCAAGTGACCGGCGACTGGAAAAAATAGCGACTGAACTGAATCATATCGGTCATGTTGAGACACTGCGAATCCATACCCGTCTGCCCGTTGTTATTCCGGATCGAGTCACGGATGATCTGATCAGCTGGTTTGCCAGACAGCGCCTGCAACCCGTGATGGTCATCCATGCCAATCATGCCAATGAGATTGATGAAAGTGTTCGTGAAGCCATGTTCCGCCTCAAGCAGGCTGGCGTTACGCTACTGAATCAGGCCGTTTTACTTGAGGGAATTAATGATAGTGCTTCGGCACTTATTCAGCTGGGCGATGCACTATTTAAGGCCGGGGTGCTGCCTTATTATCTGCACCTGTTGGACCCGGTTCATGGTGCCGCTCATTTCGACGTACCTGAGGAGACAGCTAAAACCCTTATTAAAGAGGTAATGGATACCTGCCCGGGCTACCTGGTTCCAAAACTGGTTCGGGAAATTCCCGGACAACCAGGAAAAACATGGATTTCCTGACGCTTTAACTAAAGTAAGGCATTGATCGCACCGTTAGATAATAGATACTGGATTATTTAACTCAGCAAATTTACTATAAATAGCATTGATAATGCGCAGTACCTGACAGGATGTCAGTGCCCTGATATTGGGATTAAAGAATGGAATCTACAGATACTCTTCAACTGGAGCTACCCAGTCGTAGCCTTGGATCGTTATCATTTTGCTCCAGTGGATCCGAGTCCAATATTGATAAACTGGAGCTCTGGCTAAAAGAACTCTCTATTACTGACTATCAGAAAAATGGAGAACGCCTGGCCAGTGCTCTGGATGAACTGACGCAACTGGATTGCCCTCCCAACGAGCTATACACGCTTGCAGAAGCGGTTCGCTCCCCCACACTCTCAACAGCAAACAACCTCTATCAACGGTATCTAAAGCGATACATTACGTTTGAATCAAACCAGCAAACTTGGTTTGATCTTTGCCATCGACTGCATTTTGGGCTCGCAACAGTTTACAAAGCAGTGGTTCAATACTGCCTGGATAATAGTGTGCATGGAGAGATACTTGGAGCAGCGCTGCATCGGGCTATTTCAGAGAGTGCTACCGTGTATTTATTCCACTGCCTGCTTTATCGCCCAACGCCTAAACGCCTCTGGCTTGAACTTCATACCTTATACCAGCTTGCCACAAGACATAATCACCAGAGCTTCCAGCAAGAAGACCCTTATGACAGCAAACGAAAGCCCATGTCGGCAGAAAGCCTCTATAAACGAGCTCTCCTGCTGTCACGCAGCGAAACCAATAAATTATCACCCAGAGAAATTCAGCAGGTCTGGCAAATTTTAAGTGTCTGGATCAACCACTGTAAAATTCAGCCCCAATCTGGTCTGAAGACCTATTTTTCGGCGAACATTAACAATGATGAAGGTCTTGAATATGCAGCCCCCGAGCCAGATAAAACACGGGCAGGTTTGATAGGCCTTAACGTCAGAGTACTTACAGCTCATCTGGACAAGATAAAAAAAGACCCTACGGTTTCCAAAGTTCTTCCAGCCGAGTTAATCGAGCACCTGATGTCTAGCTGGGGGCAAATCCAAAAGCGGTCCAGCCCCCGAAGAGCCTCTTCAAACCAATGCGAAACCTGCTTTGGATTTACCGCGCTTCATTATCACTTGTCAGGCAAGAGGAGCTTTGAAGACATTATTGCCATACACTCTGAGGCTGCTGGAAAGAGCCGTTTCTCTGAACAGTCTGATGACGTATGGTCTCAGGCTCATGATGCAGAGATCAGAGATGAAGATAAACAAAGCAGCCCTTCTGCCGGTGAGATAATTTCATTTAACACTGAGGAGTTTTTGGATAATAAACGCCTTTGTGCACTGAAAACCGAGATCATCAATAGCAGTCATACCGGGTTCTGTCTCAAAATGAATACCAAACTGCCTCAACAGTTTCATGCAGGCGAACTGGTTGGAATCCGTCAGAACAAAGAGTCGCCATGGGCCCTTTACAGTGTGCGCTGGCTAGGCATTTCGGCACAAAATGAAGTAACTTTTGGCGTCAACCTCATAACGGATTCTGTCGATGCTGCGGCCATATCATTAATACATAAGACTCAGGAAGCAAGCCACTTCCAGAGATCTCTCCTGTTGCCTGGTTCAAAGGAAGCCTCCCTTATAGTGCCAAACTTCGCTGATAAGGAAGGTGTCAAATTCGATCTGATCCACCATGATGTTCTGCAAAAAGGACAGCTCATGAAATGTATTTATACAACCCCGACATGGTGCCAGTATCAATTCAAGCTTTTTGGCTAAGGGTTGTTGAGTAATACCAATGCCTGTCACAATTCAGTGAAGGCACTCTATACCTTTTAATTCCGCTTGTCGTATGATGGAGAAACAGGCTCATACAGTTGTAGGTTCTGCTGACATAAGCGCTCTTTTCTTCAAAAAACAGTGATCACCCTCGAATGGATTACCGCAGACAAACCATACGCTTGCTCGCCCTGGAAGACTCCCCTAATGATGTCGAACGCTGGGTAAAGCTGTTTCGCAGTGCGGGCATGCCTCCTCGAGTGCAACATATCTCTTCTATCGAGACGATGGAGGAAGCCCTGAAAGAACACCAGTGGGATATCGTACTCAGCTCTGAAGAAACGCCCAAACTTAATGCGCAACAAGTGCTCACCATCATAGAAAAACACCAGAGAGATATTCCAGTTATTGTGACCTTACCGGAATACAATCCTCAGCGAGCTTCTACCTGGCTATCTGCAGGCGCCAGAGATGCAATTCCCAGTTTCAACGAAGAACATATATTGCACGCTGTGCTCCGTGAAATCACGAATCTGGAAGACCGCAGGAATCTGAACTGTACTCGCCGAGAGCTGGACGAGTCCAACAAGCGATGCCAACTTCTGCTGGACAACGCATCTGAAGCAATCGCCTATATCCATGATGGCATGCATGTGGATGCCAATGCTGCCTACCTACAGCTTTCCGGGTATGACAGTGCTGATGATCTGGCAGGCATACCATTGATCGACATGCTTGCCACACATCATAAAGCTGAGATCAAGCAGATGTTAAAGCGGTTTGATGATAACAAGAGCACCGATCCTATCGAGTGTGAACTGATTCATACCGATGGACACAGCACATCGGTGAGTCTCCGTTTATCTGAAGCGCAATACGATGATGAGCCTTGCATTCAACTCACTCTGCTGCCAGTTATGGTGCCTGTCCTAAGCCAGCCAGTGGACCAGGAAACCAGTACAACGACAAAAGAGCAGTTTATTGAAAAGGCTGAAATAACTGTCAAAAAAGCAGCAGAAGCAACGCTGGCCTGGATACAGCTGGATGACTTCCAACATATACGCAAGGAAGCCAGTATTGAAGGAATCCTTTCCATACAAAAAAACATCGCCCAGATGATTCGGGAGTTCTTTCCCAAGGCAGATACCTATCATTATACAGACGACAGTTTTTTACTGATCGAAACGGATGACACTCCGGACAACATCAATGAACGCCTCATCACCCTGCAAAGCGCTATTGACGGCCATTTATTTGGCAGTGCAGATGAAACACTCACAGCAACAGTAACTATCGGCTTTGCGGTTAAAGAGAGCAACCAAGACCTGACAACGCTCTTGAGTAATGCAGAAAGCGCCTGTCAACTTGCTCTCAAAAATGACGAATCACGACTTTGCCGTTACTCAAAAACGGAAGAACTCAAAGACAAGGCCCAGGAGGGTGATGTGCAGGCCATGATCCGTCAGGCGCTGTCACAGGACTCTTTTCACCTGCTCTTCCAGCCTGTAATCAATATTACAGGTTCAGAAGAAAAGCAGTACGAAGCGTTCCTTCGTCTTCACTCTCCCCAGGGAGAAGTGGTTGAAGCCGGCACATTTATGGAAGCTGCAGAGTCATCAAGCCTGATGCCCCATATTGATCGCTGGGTTCTTCGTCAGTGTGTACGCCAGCTGGCCCAGGTTCACAAGCAGGGACAAGCTGTTCGGTTGCTAATTCACTTAAGTCACCTGTCCATCCAGGGAACTGAGCTGGCGCAATACCTTTCTGGTTTGCTGAAAGCAACCGATCTGCCAGCAGACAGTATTGTTCTGCAAATGCCGGAATCTATGGTTTTACAGCAATTGAAACGAGTCGTGGATTTTGCCGAAGCTATTCACAACATCGGCTGCCAGCTGGCGATCACCCGTTTCCAGGGTGATTCACGCTCGATGAAAATGCTGAAACATCTTGATATTCAGTTTGTCCGACTGGATGGCAGTTTCACCAGTAAACTGGATGACTCTCTTGATGGGAGCAACGACGAGGACATCATCAAAATGCTGGATATCCTCAAAGAACAGAATATTCGAAGTATTGTACCAAAAGTGGAAAGTACACAGGCTCTGGCTCACCTGTGGCGATTAGGCGTCGACTATGCTCAGGGATATTATATTCAGGGGCCAATGGAAGCGATGGACTTTGACTTCGGCTGAGAGAAATAACTGATAATGGTAACCAGGGCTTGCAACAGCCCTGCTTGTTTAAGTGAGCAGTTTCTGACTATGTGGCTATATTAACTGTACGAACAAGAATGGCCACTGGTTTCCTTCATTATGATCCCTAGCTCTCACAAAAGACCCCATGCAAGCACAGAACCCTGCCTTTTTGCGAGTCACCCATCAGAGGTGTGCGTCAAGGGGAAAAAGATAAAAAATAATGATCACCAAAATAAACCTGATAAATCTTACTTATCCACAATGGACAACCCAACCGCTAAAGTCACACCATCTGGGGAAAACAAGAGAACTATTTCGATAACACCATGTACGAACCGGTTATTCCGGTTACCTGCCCTAGAGATCAACAGTAAAGAAGTCAGTCTCGCAGTCCAGAACAACGAACACCCTATTTCTTTTCAATGCCGGAAAATTACTGCTCCTAATATTCGCGGTTCACAGGACACGATCATTACCGGTCATATTGACCCAGACTTGATCGAGAAGATAAATCGGGAAATACAAGCGACAGGCATTCCAGATCACAACAAATCGTTTCGACGACAGCACCACGAAGATATCCTTGAGCCAACCTGGGAAGCTTACTTATCAAAACAGCAAAGTTCGCAAGGCGTGTATATATGCCATGGAGATGCCGGACTGATTTATTCGTCCGCAATCCCCATGCCTGGGGAAGAAAAAGACAGACCAATATTACCTGCAGCTCAACCGTCAATTACCCAACTGGTAAATACCATTCATACGCTCAACCCTGATATAGAAAAATATTTTGGACAAAATGCACTACGCCTGACCACTTTAAATTATTATTTCCACCACCCGACAGAATCCGGGATGAAATCATTGACGGACTTCTGCCTGGACTGGCATGTAGATAAGAGCAAAGTGGGTCAACTTGTGGCTTGCATCAATCTCAGTGGGCAGCGCACATTGGCTATCAGGCATAGTGGAAAGCTGACGAGAGAAATCGAGTCTAAAGAACCTGGTCACTTTTATCTATTTGATGGAACCCAGTTCGAACACGCGGTGCGATTATCCAGCACTGAGGATAGCGTGACACTGGTATTGAGATCACCCTTTGTGCCCAAAGGCACTGATATCCGAAGCTTTTTTAATAATACCGATATATTTCTACCCCCCTCGTAGTTCATCAACAGAGCTTTAGCAATAACCCTTTATCCGGAATATCCTGCTCATCATGGGTCACCATAAGAGCAGGTATCCTGCGACTCTGGACCTGTTGAAAAACGAAATGCCGAAAACTGTTTCTAAGCGTTGTATCCAACCTGGAAAAAGGTTCATCCAGCAGCAAGGCTTTTGGCTCAGACAGCAGGGTTCTCATCAAACTGATTCTTGCTTTTTGCCCACCAGACAGCATAGATGGATTCTGCCCGGAAAAACCTGACATCCCGCAGTCGGCCAATGCTTGTTCAACCCTTTCCCTGCGCTCAGCTTTCTTGTAGCCACCGGGCAACGCAAAGGCCAGATTCTCACCAACGGTCATATGAGGAAACAGCAGGTGATCCTGAAACTGTAATCCAACCTGTCGTTTATGCGGAGGCAGGTGATTAAGAACCACATCCTCTAAAATAATCTGTCCTGAGTACTCAAAATTAGCTGGCAATGTGCCACAAATCAGATTTAATAAACTGCTTTTGCCACAACCACTGGGGCCCAGAACTGACAACACTTCCCCGCCTTCAATACGGCAACAGATGTTATTCAAGAGCCTATGGCCATGCAGGCTTATATCAATACGATCAAGAATCAGGCTCACGTATTCAGCCTCCTGACAATACGTCCATTTCCAAGAGTCCAGTGACTCAGGAAAAAAGCCACAGCATAAGCAATGAAAGGCAAGGCCATCTGAACAAGTCCATAAACGCCAATCAAACGACGATTTCCCCCGGCAACCAGCCCAACCGCTTCAGTTGTTACCGTCGCTACTCTTCCGGCACTGGCAAACAGGGTTGGCAGATATTGAGCAATACTGACAGCAAAGCCCAGGGCAAGACTGGCCATCAATGGCCGCCAGAGCACTCCGAGCTTTACTTGCAGAAATGTTCTCACCCAGGATCCGGATAACAGCAGTCCCTGGTGACTATGCCGCCGGTCATAATGCTGCCAGGGACCGGACAAACTCAGGAAGCAGTAAGGCAATACGAACAGCAAATGCAACCCGGCCACTGTCAGCCAATGACCTTCGGCTCCCCACTGAAGCAACAGAATCTGAACACCAAACAAAAAAGTCATCTGTGGCACGAGCAGCGGAATATACATGGCGCCACTGGTGACGAGAGATAGCCACCTGCCAGCTGATTCATTTTTTTGTCGTTGATGATCGTTTAGTTCAAGCAATATGACCGAGATAATGTTGGCAAAGATAGTGGCGGTTAAACCAATCAGGAGTGAATTTGCAATAGGTTCACTCATGCCTCCCCAGGCTCTCTCCCAACTTCGTAAAGACCAGTCCGGCCAGAGGGAAGGAAACCGCCAGCGCCAGACAAATGACCATATCAGCAGAGCTCCTCCTCCACACAGAAACAGCATGAGTAATGCCTGCCAGGCTTTTGTGGCTAACCACAGCCAGAAAGCACTGAATCGACCACGATGACCATTGGTCAACCAGTTTCTCGCCAGCTTATTCAAGAGCCATTCTGCCAGATAAAATGCTCCGACAACCGCAACCACCAGCAGCAGTAGCAACACACTCCCAGAAGCCGCCAGCAAACTATTGGCCAGATTCGGATCCTGTATCCACTGAAGAATCTGCACGGCAAAGGTTGGTGGATTTGCTGGCCCAATAACCAGAGCGATATCGACAACCGACATTGAAAACGCCAATACCGTATACACCGGCAAACGAATCATCGGGTAAAGCTGCGGCCATATCAGCTTTAACCAGGTCACTCCTGGCTGGAACCCGAGACTGCTCCCAAGCCGGAGTGTATCTGCCACAGGCAGCCGCACAATAACCGCTGCCATCATAAAAATCAGAAAAGGCGTCTCTTTGATAACCAATAGTAATATAAGACTGATGCCGTATGGATCCTGAACCATCTGCCAGTGGGGAGGATAATCCCAGCCAACAAAAGCAGCAATAAGCCGAGCTAACAAGCCACTGGGCATCAGTACAAACGCAATACCAAAAGCCAGGGCTACATGGGGAACCGCCATCAGCGGTGACAGCCAGCGCTGTGCCTCTTGCCAGAGTTGCGTGCCCAATAATGCGCTGACCACGCCAAACGCAATGAGTAATGACAGCAAAGTCGACAGAACCGATGTCCATAAACTGAGCATCAACATCTCTACTAACGCTGGCGTTACCAGCAATGCTTTCCAGGGGAGCAGGCTGAAAGACTCAAAGCCCATTGCAGGCATATAATGGAATGCCGACAGCACAACACTGGCTATTCCTGCCAATACCGGCACCAGAAATAAAGTCATCATCGCTATGGAAGCAACGCAGGAGTTCATGAAACGCCCAAACAGCATACCCATAACCCCCCCATTTTCGGTCACTCTTTTAACCATCACTCATCATTCGAATCAGGGTTATCTATAGGAAATTCGGTCAAAGTCGTGGAGACAAATAACATGCGCTCAGCAAGCGCCCCTCTCTCTTCTGATGTAATCCGGGAATTTGGTAATTCCTTTAACTCATTGATACACGCTCCCATGCTGGCGATATGAGTTAAAATTTTTCGGGCTGATGCAGAGTTACATTTTTGCCGTTTATCCTGATCATCAGTTACCGTAGTTTCTTTTCTCTTCAGGGAAGAAGGCCTCAATGATTTTCGAAGATTTTCACTCGAATCCACTCTGGACGCATGTTTTTTTTGTGCAGGTTCCGGTATCGCTACTTCACTCGATTTAGTGCTTGGTCCTGGACCGTTTAATTTAATCTCCTCCGTCAACCCGGATGGGAGAGAGGGCTGCCCTGCAAACGCAAATACGTCCAACCAGTCGAAATAAGGCTTGCCTTTCGGATTTTTGCACGGTGCTTTATCCATGGCGACGGCATTGGTTATTTCAATCCACGTTGCCAGCAGCAAAGTCAGGGAACCTGCTTTGCACTTATCTTGATCCATCATTCTTTTGGCAACCCATAGCAATGTATTTCGGGTCTCCTCACAGTTCACAATCCATTGTTTTTTGGAACTGGAAGCGTATTCAAAAATAAATTCAGGGATCGTTTTATTGTCAGGCATATCTTGTATAGCCAGATTCATAAACTGATCATAGGCCAGCATCCGGTTTAATACGGCAGAAGAGTCCAGTTGATCGGAGCATTCGATTTCCCTGAAGTCTGATTTAAAGTCACGCTCAAGTTCCGCTTTTGCCCTTGTCATATTTCTCACACTCTGTAATGACATGTGAACATAACGATCGGTTAAGGGATGTTTACGAGTATTATTCTCTGGTTTATCAAAATCAGTTAATTGGACGCCATGCCAGATTTGGCAATCCCGAAACCCAAAAGTCAGCCCTTTGTCCCAGGCTCCCGATATGCTGCCTGTTTTCCTGGACACAAAATCATCAACAATTATTGTCTGAATGTCTGGATGATTGCTGTTGCACGATTGCATGCTTGTCTCTACCTGTTATTGCCTGTGCAACAACGATAGACAGATCAATCAGATTATTGTTCACTTTGACGGTGATAATAATTGTTAACAGCAGTACTGCTACTCAGCGGTATCGGGATAACCAACCCCGTTCAAGAGCCGCCATCCAGGAACCGTGAGGTTCAGGCAGTACTTTACCTAAAGCTTCAGGAGACAACGTTGCGGGGCCCAGTGGCAAACTCGAAAAACGTTGACGCTCCAGGCTGCTTAACTGGCTCATACTGAGTACGGTAGGGTCTCCCCAGACATCCGGATTGGCCTTATGTGCCTGAGCTTCGGGAGATAGCAGAAAATTAATAGCCACCCGGGCTGCTTCCGTGGCGTTGCTATTAAAAGGAATGGCCAGAAAGTGTGTATTCCCAAGCGTTCCCTTATCGTGGACATAGGTTTTTACCGTTTTCGGTAATTCACCACTGGCAATGGCTGAGCTCGCATAGGCAGGGTTAAATGTCATTGAAAGTAAAATTTCACCGTCGTCCAGCATGGGGGTCAGTGCCAGGTTATTTGCCGGAAACGTCTCTCCTTCTCTCCACAACAGCGGGTGAATCTCATCAAGATAACGCCATAAAGGTGATGTAACTGCTTCAAAATCAGCTTCAGTGACCGGCTTCAATAACGCATCAGGCTCTGTCGTCAATTCACTCAACAACTGCTTGAGAAATGTCGTTCCAATGAAATCTGGCGGTAAGGGATAGGTCACACGCCCTTTATGCTTTCTGGCAAACTCAAGGAGCTCAGAAGCATTAGCTGGCGGTTTATTGACTATGTCGGCGTCATAAATAAACACCAGTTGCGCCATACCCCATGGAGCCTCCAAGCCATCAACCGGCTCCCCAAAGTCCAGTATGGTGGTAGGATTCTGCTGTGGGTCTATTCCCTGAAATGAAGGTAACTCTCGAACAAAGGGTCCATAAAGCAACCCGTTATGCTTCATGGACCGGAAGTTTTCACCATTAATCCAGATCAGGTCGACGGTACCCCTGTCTTTGCGTCCAGCCATTTTTTCAGCAAGAACACGACTGACAACACTGGACGTATCACTGACTTTGACATGCTCCAGGGTGATACCGTAACGTTCATCGATCTGTTCAGCAGCCCAGTCAATATAATCATTGATCTGCTCACTGCCTCCCCAGGCATTAAAGTAAACAGTTTGACCTTTTGCCTTATCCACTGTCTGTTGCCAGGTCATGGTCTTTGCCTCGGCTTGACTCATAGCTGCAGTACTGTGTGTTAACAGTGCCATTGCCATGACCGCAGTAGTCACCAGACTTTTGCCCCATGTCCGTATGCTTTTCATTTCGCTCTTCATTTCAAGCGTCAGACTCCGTCTTTAATTGACAGTAAAAGCTGCCCTGGTCATCGATAGAGAGCATGACAACAATGGGCCGACAGCATACCTGACAATCCTCAATGTAGGTCAATGATTCAGTACTGTCGTTAAGACCCGCATCCAAAAGCAATTCGATGCGCTCCCCGCAATACGGGCAATGGTCCTGCCAGCTTATCCACTCATCCATCACAAATACCTGTTCTTTGACAGCATCAGGCCCTATGCACATTCAGTGAATCAAGATCCTTCTCACTGAAACCCAAAAGATAAAGAATGCTGTCTAAGCCTAATGTAGAAATTGACTGCCGGGCACTCTGCTTCACCATTGGCTTGGCCCGAAATGCAATCCCCAGCCCGGCCACGCTGAGCATAGGCAGATCATTAGCCCCATCACCCACGGCAATCACTTGATTAAGGGAGATCCCCTCTTCCGAAGCAATCTGCTTCAACAGTGTTGCTTTGTGTTCACCATTAACAATCTCACCCGTCACCTGCCCGGTAACCTTGCCATTAACAATTTCCAGCTCATTAGCATGGATATAATCGATACCCAGCTTTTCCTGAAGGTAGCGGGCAAAGTAGGTAAACCCTCCAGACAGAATAGCTGTGCGGTATCCCAGTGAACGAAGCGTCCGAATCAGCGTTTCTGCACCTTCCGTCAACGGTAATTCTCTGGCGATACCCGCCATAACAGATTCATCAAGCCCTTTTAACATGGCCAGACGTTCGCGGAAGCTTTCATTAAAATCCAGTTCTCCCTGCATCGCCCGTTCAGTAATTTCAGCAACCTGGTCACCCACACCAGCCGCTTCCGCCAACAGGTCAATGACTTCCGCTTCGATCAGGGTGGAATCCATATCAAAGACGACCAGCCGGCGGTTTCGACGATAAATACTGTCTTCTTGAAAGGCTACGTCTGCATCCAGGTCAGCGGTTAGATTGAGAAAGTCTGCCCGCAACTTATCAAGGTTCGGGGCCGTTCCTCTGACCGAGAACTCCAGGCAAGATGAACGGCGACTGTCATTCTCTCTGTTTTGCAGAGCAGTTTTCAGTGAACGACGACCGGAAAGACGGGAAATATGATCAATGTTCAAACCATGAGCCGCAGTAATGCCAGATACTCTGGCAATTTGCTCCGCCGTCACATTGCGTGATAGCAACGTCAATATATAGCGATTCTTGCCCTGCTCTGACACCCAGTGTTCATAATCATCTTCGGATACCGGCTGATAACTGAACTGCAGGTCACTTTCATGGAAATGGAAAAGAAGATCTTTCAGCATTCTGTTGGCAAGAACAGCAGAATCACCATTACCTGAAGCCAGGTCGGGAAGACGAACAAGAATCCCCCAGGTCAAGGTATCGTGGATCACAGACTGACCAATATCCAGAATTTCCAGACCGTAGTCGGCCATGATGGAAGTGATGGATGAGGTGAGTCCCGGCTTGTCCCGGCCAGTAACATTTATCAGTATTATATCGCTCACTGGGTAATCCAATTCTCTGGTCGATGCAGGGCATCAGTTTACCACAGGGATTTTACTGAAAGCAGAAAGAGTTCTGATAGGATATAACGTCCACTTATTTTTACATTACGATCATTGGATTTCCGCTCAGGAGCTTAACTTTTGAAGAAGCGTATCTTCACGCCAGATCTGTTTACACGGTTCACATCCCGTTTTTCCATTCGTACCCAGCTCATGCTTCTTTTTGGATTGCTGATGGTGACCCTGACCATTGGAATGTCACTGGTAATCAGCAATGAGATTGACTCGTCAAGTCAACACCAGGCTGACAGTATTGGCCAACTGCTAAGCGAGCAGACCGCCAGTGCCGCAACTGACATGCTGGTCACAGGAGACAGACTCAGCCTCAATGTTCTGCTCAGCCAGCTGGTACAGAACCCCTATGTTGCTGAAGCCAGTATATACAGTATCGATAACCAGAGAATTGCCAAGGCCATTTCCAAAACGGCTGATGAAGACATCCGGCATCCGGTTTATTCATCCCCCATTCACTATCAAGATGTCATTGCCGGTTATGCCCGCTTGTCACTCAATGAAGATCTGTTGAGCCAGAAGCCCAAAGAAGCCCTGTTCGTTATTATCGCCATCAGCCTTCTACTGCTTCTGGCCGGACTGATTGTTCTACAACTCTATGCATCCAGCATAGCCTCTCAGCTAAGCCTGATTGAACGACAGTTGCGCTCCATTTTGCCTCCTGGCAATCCAACGCCTCCGCTGTCTGCTAAAAAGAATGGTGAAATTGCCAGGGTTTCTGCCTTTGTGGAGCAGCAACTGCTCGAAAAGAAAATGGCCGAGCCGGAAGAAAAAGCGGAAGACAAACCGGAAACAGCGATGATCGCAGCGATCAAAGTCAAAAACCTGGGCAGACTTCAGCAGTTACTGGCTCCCAGGGATTTACAGGACATCCTTCGAACCCACAGCCAGATCATCAATGAAGCCGCAAACTATTACGACGGGGAGATTACTTATACGCCTGAAGGCAATGCCTATCTGCGCTTTTCCAGTAAAGAGAGCCAGACATTTACGTCAGATGCCTTATTTTGCTGTCTCATGATCGAAGCACTGACTGAAAAAGCCGGAGCGATCAATATTGCCATGGCTCATATTGGTATTGGCCTCAGCGTCAGTGATCAGCAGGCAGAGTTCCCTGAAGAACAGCACCCGGCCCTGGGTGACAGCGCTGCCAGCCAGGCATTGACTCTGGCCAACCTCCCAGATATGGATGGTATTTATATGCACCGTTCAGAAGCCAGCTGGCTTCCATCGGATCTTCCGGATTTTGCATCCTGCGATAATGGTGTCATTAAAATTAACGGAATTAATGGTGGACTTTCCGGCCAGTTTGGCTACCAGATTTCAAAAATTTTAACAATTTTGGGAATGGGATGACGCAAGCCTACTATATTCAAGTCAATTCCATTGACTTTAAAAGACTGATCATGTGCTGGCCTGTTAAAGATTCGAACACTGTCACTATCGTCATTGATGATGATTTCTTCTCAGAGGGCGAACAAAATCCTGATATCACTTACGAGGGAAGGCTGATGCGCGTGTTGTCATCGGTGCTCTGTTTTTGTAAAAAACCGGAGACACGCAAGTTTCAATTTGAGAATCCTGTGTATAAGAAAACCACGGTGTCCATCTCACCACCTTTAACGCCAGTCATAAGCTATCAAAGTCATGACTCCCAGCCAAAAAAGGCATGAAAGTACCGTCAGATTCTCATCTCAATCCCCTGGTCAGCCATATACTGTTTGGCTTCAGGAATAGAGTACTGGCCGAAGTGAAAAATGCTGGCAGCCAGTACTGCATCCGCCTTGCCTTCCTTGATGCCATCAACCAGATGATCCAGGTTTCCGGCACCGCCGGATGCAATCACGGGAATGCCCACCGACTCTGAGATAGCCCTGGTTACGCCAAGGTCATAGCCGTTCTTGACGCCATCCTGATCCATACTGGTCAGCAGAATTTCTCCTGCTCCAAGGTTTTCCATCTTCAAGGCCCATTCCACAGCATCAAGACCTGTGGGCTTCCGTCCACCGTGGGTGAAAATCTCCCAACGGTCTCGTTCTCCCGGTTTGCTCACCTTCTTGGCATCAATAGCCACGACAATACATTGTGAGCCAAATCGGTCAGCGGCTTCCTGAACAAATTCAGGATTAAAAACGGCGGCCGTGTTGATGCTGACTTTATCCGCACCCGCATTGAGCATGGTACGGATATCTTCCACTTTTCGAATACCACCACCAACGGTGAGTGGGATAAATACCTCACTGGCCATACGTTCAACAGTATGTACTGTTGTGTCACGATCTTCATGACTGGCCGTAATGTCCAGAAAGGTTATCTCATCAGCCCCCGCTTCATTATAGCGACGGGCGACGTCTACCGGGTCACCTGCATCACGGATATCAACGAATTGAACACCTTTTACAACCCGGCCATTTTCGACATCGAGACAGGGAATTATTCTTTTAGCCAGCCCCATTACTTCAACCTTTTTGAAATCTAATTGACCAGGCGTAGTGTCATTGGATAACGATAGAACTCACCACTACCGGCTTTCATGGCAGCCCTGACCATGAAAACCAGTACCACAATGGCAATCACCGGAACCAGTGGCAATAACAACAGCCCTACCAGCATTAACTTGAGGATAACCCAGAGAGTCACCAGCAGAGTGATCGTGATCTGAAAATTCAGGGATTCTCTGGCATGGTGCTCGATATAGAGCGATTTATCCCGTTTCATCAGCCAGATCACCAGCGGTATGACAATATTCAACCCAGGAACCATAAAGCCGAACAGCGGCAGAAGGTGTGCCAGCACGGCCATATTTTTATCGTCCCGATTTATAGGAGGCGTGTTCATGGGGGGAATACCAGAATCATTCATCGTAACAGCCTTGAGCCATGAGGGCTTAGCCCTCCTGTAAACAGTAACGCTGAGCCTCGGACAAGCTAAGTGTCCCTTCATAAATGGCACGACCGGTGATCGCACCTTCAATTCCTTCCCGGGCAACCGCTTTCAGGGCCCGGATATCATCCATGTTGGTGATACCACCTGAAGCAATCACAGGAATCGATACGCTGTTTGCCAATTGCCGGGTTGCTTCAACATTAACGCCCTGCATCATGCCATCCCGGGCGATGTCGGTATAGACAATGGCAGAAACACCGTCCTGCTCAAACTGTCGGGCAAGCGCGATAGCCTCAATGTCGGTGACTTTTGCCCAACCATCTGTCGCCACCCAGCCATCACGAGCATCAATACCCACAATCACATGACCAGGAAACTTCTCGCAGGCTGCTCTGACAAAGTCAGGATCTGTAACCGCTTTGGTACCGATAATCACCCAGGAAACCCCGGAGTCCAGATAGGCTTCTATCGTCGCCAGATCTCGAATCCCCCCACCAATCTGAACGGGCAGGTCAGGGTACTCAGCAGTAATAGCTCGAACTGCATCAGCATTGACAGGCTTGCCGACAAAGGCACCATTCAGGTCAACCAGGTGAAGCCTGCGACACCCGGCATCGACCCAGCGGCTGGCCATCGCTACCGGATCATCACCAAAGACGGTTGCATCGTCCATTTCCCCCTGACGCAGCCGGACACAGGCACCGTCTTTCAAATCGATTGCAGGAATTATTAACATCGTTATGGCTTCCACTTCAGATAGTTTTCGAGCAGCTGCAGCCCATTTGCGGCACTTTTCTCAGGGTGAAACTGTACAGCAAAGATGTTCTCATGGCCGAGGGCGACATCAAACCCAAGACCATACTCACTCCGCCCCACCACCCTATCTTCACTGGCAACATGAGCGTAGTAGCTGTGTACGAAATAGAACCGGGCATTATCATCAACCCCCTGCCAGAGAGGGTGAGATGGCTCTACCTGACAGACCGGACTCCAGCCCATATGGGGAACCTTCAACCGGGTTCCTTCGCTATCACGAAGTTCTTTACCAAAGAACTTTACATCGCCTGGCAGTAAGCCAAGGCACTCAACACCACCATTCTCTTCACTGTGATCAAGCAGTACCTGCATACCAACACAAATACCAAGCAGTGGACGGGTAGCGATAACTTCACGAACAACCTCATCAACACCATGGCGCAAAATTTCAGCCATGCAGTCACGAATTGCGCCAACACCAGGAAGCACTGCCTTATCTGCAGACAGTATCTGCTCAGGACTGGAAGTCACTATTACCCGGGTATTCGTATCTGCAACGTGTTCCAGCGCCTTACTGACGGAGTGAAGATTCCCCATACCATAATCAATGACAGCGATGGTCTTCATTTCTACAGCGTTCCTTTTGTAGAAGGCATCTGGCCCGCCATCCGTGGATCCAGAGCAACCGCCATACGCAGGGCTCGACCAAAGGCTTTGAAGACCGTTTCTATCTGATGATGAGCGTTACGTCCCCGAAGGTTATCGATATGGAGGGTGACACCGGCGTGATTAACGAAGCCCTGAAAGAACTCATAGAACAGGTCAACGTCAAAACGGCCTATCATGGCCCGGGTAAATTCGACATTAAACGCCAGGCCGGGTCGACCAGAGAAATCGATCACCACCCTGGAAAGGGCCTCGTCCAGAGGTACATAAGCATGCCCATAACGATAGAGCCCTTTCTTATCGCCGACCGCCTGAGCAAATGCCTGCCCAAGGGTAATACCAATATCTTCTACCGTGTGGTGGTCATCAATTTCATTATCACCCACGGCCTTGATATCAAGATCAATAAGACCATGGCGGGCAATCTGATCCATCATGTGATCAAGAAAAGGCACCCCTGTATCAAAAGATGCCTTACCAGTACCATCCAGATTGATGGCCACACGAATCTGGGTTTCCAGGGTGTTTCTTTCAACACTGGCCTTGCGCTCAGCCATGAACTTCTCCTGTTGGGTTGTCATCTATTTTTGTTTGCCGGGAGTTAAAGAAAGCCATTGTTCAAGTAACCATTGAGCCCAAAAAACCATCATAAACCAATTCGTGGCTGTACTTTTTCAATATTATGTTTTCGGGTAAAAAACCTGCACCAGCCCAGTAGTTTATAGTCGGCTTGAGGCTCTCAAAGGAAGGTTTATAGTGTCCTGATTGATTGTTAATCGTGAGTTTTCCATCTCTATAACTACCTTCCCCGGCACAGAGAACATCACGGTTTTCTGCACAGACTGCGTGGGGAACAACACGAGGAGCCACATACAATTTCACATCTCTGCTCTCAAGTGGTACAAGTGCCCATGTGAATTTTTCACTATTCACAATCTTTGAAAAGTATACCGTTCCCTGCACAGCATGGGTAGGAGCATCCTTGCACCTTAACTCCCGCTTAATTTTGAATGGGTGAGTTTACGGCCTGCACACCGGGCAAAAAAGAATAGTTTTTATACACACCAAAATCTGATTTACAGGATCAGCTTGTGTTCATGGTCGCTCCGTTTATTTTTTATTCATATTTACATTTACTCGGTGTTTCCCGCGCACAGGCTATCCTGCGGTCAACGCAATTAGTTTAATACAGAGTTTTCAGTCAGCGTTATGTACTGACCACGGCTCTTCTCACATCAAGTCGCTTTGACGCCTCCCACAGCCATTCCAGTGCCACTGTCGTTTTCACGAAGTGCAGTGTCCATTTTCTACCACTACAGGTGAGGCGGCCTACCGACCGTACAATCTTCCGGATCAAGGGGCGGATTCCATGCTTTCTTTCAGTTTTGGGCAATCTGACCACAGGCGTAAAACGCTTGATTCGCATGAAACTTTTTACAGGGTGGAAATGCTGTATCACGTCGGATGCTACTTGTTGGCAAAGGCTGCGGGCAACGGAGTACAGGGCTTTCATCGCTTCCGCATTAAAAAGGGTCAGATATTCTCCCATGCGAGTCTTTGTCATCGCAGCCGCGATTACGTTTCTTTAGGTGGATGTGTTCTTCAAGCAGGTCGGGCAGTTTGAGCTGGTTGGCCAACCGGGCTATGAACAGACTTCCGGCCATGCCAGTCAGCTTGGCATCGGTAAAATCAATCTCGATTTTTTCAGGCTTTGGAATTACCATTTTGTAGCGTCCCTGTGCAGCACCTTATGGGTGCGTTGTTGTGAACACAGGTATTTTGCCTGAACAGCACAGGGGACGCTCCTTTCAATTCCTTCTGCCTTTCTTTTTCAAGGCGTTAAGCTGGCGATGGAGCTTCAGATGGCATCTCTGGGGCACATCAGTCTGGACGGATCGAAATTCAAGGCCAACAGTTCAAAGCACAAAGCCATGAGCTACGGCAGGCTGAAAGCAAAAGAGATTGAGCTCAGTGCCGAGATTGATGAACTCATCACGATCAGAAAGAAGACGATCTCTACAAAGAAACCAATGGCTATACGATTCCTGAAGACTTGCAGTTTAAACAGGAACGCCTGAAAAAGATAAAAGCCGCAAGAGAAGCGCTGGAGAAACGAGAAAAAGCACTGAACCCCGATGAGCCGATAAACGACAAAAAACAAATCAGCTTTGCTGATCACGATGCCCGAATGATGATGACGAAAGGCTATTGTGAGTACAGCTATAACCCTCAAATCAGTGTGGATGCGGATAACCAGATTATCGTTGGTCAGCACGTCAGCCAGCATGCCAGTGATGTTCAGGAGGTTGAGCCTGCACTGGCCGCGCTTGCGGAAACTACCGATGGTGCGGCTGTGGATAAAATGAGCATGGATAATGGCTACTTTTCCGGGCTGAATCTCCATGCCGTAGAAGCGCGAGATATTGATGGCATCGCCACAGACAAGGCAGAAAAGCCTGCAGAAGAATCGCTGGAGTGCTCTGACCGTAAGTTTGTCAAAGCCGGTTTCATCTATGATGCGCAAGCCGATGCGTTCATTTGTCCGGCCAAAGAGCGGTTGATCACCAACCCCGGAAGCACGGCAAAAAGAAAGAGCTACCGAGCCAGTAAAGCTGTGTGCAAGGAATGTCCTTATCGTTCAAGGTGCAGCAATTCAAAAAAAGAAGCTGGTCGTGTTATTCGTACGGACAAGTTTGAGTCAATCCGCCAGGCCATGAATAAGAAAATGGAAATGGCAGAGGCAAAGAAAAGGTAGCAGCGGAATTTTCGTTGGTGTGCACAGCGCATAACATGAAAAAATTTGCGAAAGCGGCATCAACGGGATCAGTCCGTCTTGATGATTTAAAAAAGGTTAAAAAAGCAGCACAAGAGCCCTAAAAGGCCTCATTTTGATAAAAATGGGCAAATTCGGGGTAGATTGCTGTTTGTTTTTTGTTCTGTGGCTCAACTTTGCTCTCGCGAATAATATCGGAAAGCCCCATTCGGCTACCCAGAATGGCATTCAGGCGGTTCCCGGCAGCCTTGTTATCCATATAGGGAACGCTTACGTCAAAGGCTTCACGAAGTGTGGCATCGGTTCCAGCCAGCGATTGGAAAAGAATTTCCAATGGCGCACCTTCTTCCAGACAGGCCAGCTGGGTGCGGATATGGGAAAGGACACAGACCTGGGTAGGAGCTCCTGTCTGTCGTCGTTTTTTATCCAGATGGATCAGGCAGGCACCGATATTATCAACGGTATCATCGGCAGGGTTCAGTCCGGTCAGCAAGTCACCATTACCCATGGATAACCCCATCCAGGTGAGAGCAGAGCCTTGAGTCCGGTAAAGCTGAAACTCTGCCCAATGACCCTTGTGCGGTAAACGTCGTCCGCTTTTGGTGCAGGAACCGGGATTTGGTCCAGTGGGGTCATTCGTAGTCTGGGCATGGCTCTCACTCCGCCGAACATAAAGCCCGGCATGGTACAGTGTGTTGCTTGCCGGGGTATTGATTCACCTCAGTGATCGTCTATGTCAGAAGCCGACAGACTGGGCTATATGACTACAAATGGGGAGGGATTGCATTCCGTAAATATACACTCCTAGGGCCTGTTGACGTTTCGTTGCGTGCTCAGCGTATCAGGGCGCTCCTATGACGAGGCGCGGCATTGCAGGAATACCCAAAGGGCATAAAGGCTGGTTGCCTTTCAAAATGCCGCAACGAAGACATAGGGGCGCCCTGATACGCCCTTCGGGTGGCTCAGAAAAGCGCCATCTGCTTTGTCAGACTTGCTTGACGTAGAATAACTACGCGCGGCGCAAGTCTTTCGCGCATATGACGCTTTTCTGAGCCACTGAGCTCGCAACGAAACGTCAACAGGCCCTAATGCATCCCATAAAAATAAACAGGTATAACAAAGTTCTTCACTTTGCCCAGACTGACAAACCCGGCTTTACGATCAGGGACTTCATCGACTGCCATCAGGTTAACAGGCAGCTTCCCCCAGCGGCTGGCATAGCTGCCAATCACCTTGCCAAAGTCTTTTGGCACCAGTAACACCAATGGTAATTCTGACGGAAAGCCAGAGAGTTCAATGATTTCAGCCAGTTTCTCACCGAAACCTTTCAGCTCTTTAAAGCCAGGATAGTTGTCATCTCTCAACGTTATACGGATGCAGCCGCCATTATGAGTCTTTCTGGCCAATTCAATGGCTCGCTTAATAAGGTCTTCGTCAGCATCAAGCGCCAGACGGGCAATAATCGGCAGATCATTAACGGGCAGCTGCTCAGGCTTTGGCATAAAGAGGGTATTACCGGACAGTTCCGCACTGTGCAGTGCCAACCCGTAAACGGTGGCTCGCCCCTTATACTCGGGAATGAATTGGGTGAGACTTCGACAAAGTATTTCTGAGTTGGCTATCGCTTTGCAGAGGTCGACCCCCAAATCACCAAAGGCTGTGGTGATGGGCAGTTCGCCAGTGGCAGAGTAATGATAAAGAAGCTCACCAACACCGCCGGAAAAGGTAATCGCTGATTTTTTCGCCATGGCGCTATTTGGCTGATACGCTACCTGGCAGAGCTGTTTGTTTTTATCATGCTCAAACCATTGGTAGTTTCCAAGAACCATGGCTTCCAGTCCTTGAATATAGTGGCAGATGATCTGGTCAATACTGTCCTTGCTGCACTCTTCACCAATGACGAATTGCACATTGAGCTGATCCAGAAGCTGTTGACCATGGTTGGATATTTCCAGTAATCGGTAAGTTCCCGGCTCAAACTGAAAGTGGCGGGCACCAATGTAGTAGCACCCTGACTCTATAACATTGCCGTCTATACCCAGTGCCGGGTTAGTGGTGCCGCCCCCAATGTCCAGATTGATAATCGGTCTTTCCGGTGCTGTGCGTGAAAGCTCCAGACTGTTGCCCATAAAAGCAAGCCAGGACTCCATGCAGGGGTCATCTGCTGTGGCAACAATGGCCTGATTCACTTTCTCCCGAACGGATCGGGCAATGGCCTGGGCATTCTTTTTCTCAGCGGCAAGACCGGTAATTATTACCCCCCCCCCCGAGAAGAGCTGTTCACAATCAATACTACTCTCCAGCAACCATTGATCCAGGCACTTATTGATGGTTTCCGTACAGAGTTCACCCTTTTCAAACGGTGTAAGCATGGCGTCAGAGCGATAAACCAACTCTGGCTCACTCAGTTCCATACGCTCGGTCATCGGGTTGCGCTCAAGGCGTGCAGAGGCAATCATGGCGCGACTGGTGGTAGAACCAAAGTCGAGGCCAATCATCATTCCAGCTTGACTGCTGGAAAAGTGTCTGAACATAAGTGGGAGGAATAAAACTACAAATCTGCATGGCGGGCTACTTTACCTGAGAGGGTATAAAACCAAAACAGATTTACTCTAATCAATAATAAAACCTATTCGCTGGATACCGAAGACTGCTTAATTATTGAATAGGGTCATTGGAAGTGCAGGTCGGTGGTAAGAGAGTGAGGCTCCATGGATTTATGCCCACTCCCCTTGAAGATGAGAGGTTGTTGACTGCTCTTGCTAAGCCCAATCACCAACTGCTTGTAAATGGTTGAGCTTAGCTGGCACGTCAGTGAGTGAGCGCAGCCAGTACCCCTGCATCTTCAAATTCGACGGGTAAATGCCTTAAGCCCCTTTTCTGATATTACTCCGCAACTAACTGCTGATGACGCCAGTGAGCTTTTTGGTCTTTAGCCAGATGGGCAGAAACGGCAGGTATGGTTTTTATAAAGTCTTCTGCCAGCGTCCAGGGAGGGTTAACCACCACCATGCCTGAGGCCGACATGCCGGGTTCACTGTTTTCTGCGATCCCCATTTCGAATAGGTGTACGTTGCGCATCTTGCTTTTGGAAAATGCTTTTTCCATCTGCCGGATTTGATGTACGTCCACCACCGGATACCAGAGCAATAACATAGCCTGTGGCATTTTCTGCCAGGCGTTTTCCATCACCTTGACGACAGTCTGGTAGTCAGACTTGATTTCGTAAGACGGGTCTATCAACACCAATGCACGTTTGCTGGCTGTCGGTAATAGACTCTGTAACCCTTTAAAACCATCTTCCTGACGTACATGGCAAACTTTGTGTTTCTCACAGTGTGCTCGCAATTCAGCAATAGTTTTCGGATGCATTTCAAAGAGCCAGGCTTTATCGCCGGGTCTGAGTAACCTTTTGGCCAGCAAAGGGGAGCCCGGGTAACGTTTTGTCCGGATATCATCAGCAATCTGACTGCGATAATCACTCAGGCCTTGAAGTTTTTTCCAGTCAAGTTTGAGCACTCCTTCATCGCTTTCAGCGGTTTTGCGAGCCTTGGCAGAATCCAGCCTGTACAGACCAGCACCGGCATGAGTATCGATGTAATCAAACGGTTTATCTTTCTTCTGCATATGGCGCATACAGGCCAGCAGCACCCAGTGTTTAAGTACATCGGCATGATTGCCCGCATGGTAGTGGTGTTGATAGCTGAGCATGGGGTGTCTGAAAGCCCTGAGAGAGATGGAAGTTGTGCCGGCTTTTAGGGGGCGAGGGAATCTAGCAGATTCTCGGGATGACCGGCATACGTCGATATACCCAAAGGGTTTGGAGTTGCAACAGAGCGGAAAGTGAGCGAACCGACCTGCATCAAAGGTGTTTTCGGACTTTTGCAACACCTCTATGAATATAGACCTGATTCCTCGTTCCCACGGTTCTCCGCGGGAATGACTGCTGGGCTCTTCTGAAACACCACAGCCTGCAGAAAGGGCAGGTCAGTCTGAGAGGTGGGGTATGCATTCCCACGCGGACCGAGGCTGTCGCAAAAGCAAAACGCGAGACCATCAGCGTAGGTTGGTTCCCGGAGGGAGCCAACACCCGAGCCAACCGGCATGCACCGTTTTATCTGGATAGAATTGACGTTAGGGCCACGAGTCGGCTCGCAAAGCGAACCGACCTACGTCGAGACAGCTATTCAGGGTTTCGCGACAGCCTCGGACCGTGGGAACAAGGTCATGCTTTGAGGTGGTTCACAATGATAGCGAGCGTCTCTTCAATTTTGTCGAAGCGTTTGTCAGCCCTGTCGAACCGATCTTCAACCTTGTCGAATCGGTCTTCAATACTGTTGAAGCGCTCACGGTTTTCCTGTTGGTTGGCATCAACCTTCTTGTTGAGTGCTTCGATCGCTATTTCATGTCGTGCACTGTGCAGGAACAGTTTTTTAATATCGTTCTGTGAGTTTTTAACGCTGGTCTCTATTCGACTAATGGCATTCCAGAGCGCATCACTGTCTTTATCGTGGTTCATACGGAAACCTTCTGATTATTTTTGATGCGTTGAGAGTAGCAGATAATCTCCTGGAGAGTAGACCGGCGGAACTTCCCCGCCAGCCCCTCGCAGAACGGTACGTGAACCTCTCGACTCATACCGCTCCCATCAGGCAAACTTTTATCATACATAATTGCTGGCAACGTCCCTCGCGGGCATCCAGACAATGTTTCAGCATCCAGTCAAGATCCTTCAAGTCGGGTGAGTCTTTCAAAAAGCCACCTGACGCCGCCCCTTCGCTCCACTTCCATTACAGAAGCTTCAACACTACTACGAACGGCTCCGCCCCAGTGCGCAGCATCGGTACTCAAGCCCTTGTGGGTTCGCCACTTGGGAGTCTCCCTTAACATCCGCACGACTGGTTCCCGCAGTTCCATAGGAAAGCCCAGTACAGAGTCATGCCTTCTATACGCCGGACACCGCCTACACAGCATTCGGAGTTCACCTGTAGACTGATCACTGGAGAGGAACGAGCCCCAGCTTTTGATGTCAAAATTGGACCTTTCGAACGCATCAACGAAGATTCGGTTTTACTCATCTCTCTGTACCACACCTGACGACTCATTGTTCGCCTTTTCCTCAACGCTCACGACCATCACTCTTAATGACAGCCGCTTGAGGTGGTTTGAAGCCTGCCTCCGACAGCCGACTTCGGCGGACCTACCGCCATCTTTCCTACAGCGTCCCCACATCAGGAGAATTATCCTTTAAACTCCTTCTGTGTGCTGCGGCACACCGTTCCCACGGTCCTACGTGGGAACGAGGCTGGTCAAATTACTGCTTGTGGCTCCACTTGCTGAAGATGCCTCGGGCGAGGTTTTCATTCTCCGTCATGATCAGTGGTTTGCCATTTGCTTCGGTGGCCAAAACCACCTCACTGGAAGCGTTATGCCGATTCAGTACCAGATCCGTGGCACCATCAGGCTTGTCGTTATCATCCGGGAAATCGATAGTTAGCACACCGTTGGTTACGTTCCAGGGCAAGGTGCCAGCTTCTCCTTCAACACTTACCTGGCCATTATCATCAAAGCGGAAGCTGGCAATCATTGGGTCCGGAGTTGATGACCGACTGTCATCATCCACATAGAACCAGGTTTTACCCGTCAGCTGTTCTGCAGTCCAACCACTTTGGTTGCCAGAAACGCTGTAATCGTGCCTGGCCCAAGCGATCAGATCTTTTGAACTGGTGACGGCAAAGGCAACATCTGTTGACGCGTAGATAAACTGATCCCGCTCGATATCACCTTCTATTTGCAGAACCAGCTCATCACCTTCGATGGTGTAGTTAGCGTCACATTCACCAGTAATGCAAAGTTGCCCATCAAAGAAAGAGGTCGCTTCAACGCTCTCGCTGTTAAAGAAATGGCTGTTCAAACTGCCCTGATAGCGATAGTCGGTGTTGCTGCTGCCTTCCAGAAAACCTTTCAGTTTGGCTTCTGTGACTTCAGGCACAAGGCCGCTATCCGGATGATTCCATTCGATATTGAACAGTAAGTCACTGATGACCGCACGGCGAGCCGGGTTGGCATTGGCGATAATGCCGAAAACCTGTCCATCACGGGTGCTGCCGGTGATGTCAAAATCAACCGCACAGCTGGTATTATTCTCGCCTTTGAAGAACTGTATTGCAGGACGAATGTCATTATCACCCGCTTCGCTCTTCACAATATCAAAGCTGCTGTACAGGGCGGTGATCCGACTTTCGCAGTTGTCTTGCGTCGGGGTGTCCACAGCAGGCAGGCTATCGAAGAACAGATTAATGTTCAGATCACCCTCATCACTCGCATTGGGGAGCCCAAGAGAAACAGAAACCTTACCCAGCTGATAATTGCTACGCAGAACGACTGGCTGGTAGAAACCAAAGTCACCCTGGCCTTCGGGTGTGTCAGCCGTGAGTTTAATGCGCTTTTCGGCATCGGCTTTATCGTCAAAGTAGAGTTCAGCCCTGGTTTCACCGTCTTCCGTGTGTTGAACCAGCAAACCGTTACCATCAGCGGCCAACGACTGGTCGATCAATGACATGGCCGATGTAATGACCCCATCATCGTTACTGTTCCAGGTGATGTTCAGCGCACTGTTCTCAACGGTGTAACTGCCGACGGACTCAAGCGGTTCAGAACAGCTGGTGCGGTTGTCAATGGAGCGGGTGTTGCCAAGCACATCGCCACCTTCAAATAATAACGTGTCGCACCATACCCGTTTGCAATCAGGGGTAAAGCTGTCGCCATCATCGGAACCGTCCATCAGGCTGTAGAGTGGTTTGCCTTCCAGTGGGTGCTGGCTTTGCACCGCTTCGGCAACGTCCAGCACAAAATACGTTCCAGCCTGCTGATTCACACCATCATTCGCAAAAACAAAAATCCTGAAGTCTGTTCCGTATACGGATGGTGTGCCGTCAATCACCAGCATCTGGTTGTCATCTACAGACACATTCAGCCCGGTAATCGTGGTTTCGGCTGTCAGTGTCAGCGGGTCATTGTCGGTAAACAGGTTAGCAATGGATACGGACGTATCTACTGTTTGACCCTGGGTCAGTTGCTGACTTTCCAAAAATAATTGGATCTCACCGGCGGCCTGTTCATCCAATTGTGGTTCAGCATTTTCAGGCGCGGTCACTTCCAGTACAAATTTAACCGGGTAAGAGCGGGTTTTGGTATCATCAGCGTAAACGTACACTTCATAAGTGCCCGCTGTTGTTGGTGTGCCCTGGAGAATGGAAGCGTTTTCAGTAATCGTGAGACCGGAGCCTTCTTTTGGTAGCACGTCTACAGAATAGGTTAATGGCTCATTGTCGCTAAACCAGTTTTCAGTTTCGACATTGATTGCTTCGAATGCTTGCCCCAATTCAATCGTGCGATTGAGTTCGCCACCTTCATGGGCAATGGTGATGGATGGACGCTCGTTTACATTGACGTCTCCATCTTTGTCGATCACGGGGGCGAAATTATCAAGACTTCCACCGTTCTTTATAACCTCTTGTGCTTTGTCAGAGGCTACCGTAACTGCGATTAACTTCTGATCAATGGACATAGAGGCATCGGCATCAAACAGTGCTTCGCCGATGGCGTTGATGGCCTGGGCTTTTTTATTATCGGTATCTGGGTTGTCCGCTTCGGCAACATAGTCAGTGAAAATGTCGTCAGCCGTCAGGCCCAGTTCCGAATTAAACTTGCTGACGACAAGCTCTTTCGCCCCAGGGATATCCAGAGTTGTATCTTCTACCAGCTGGACAACCACCAGATCGGTCATCGGGCTGACCACACGTTCACCAGCCGGTGCTTTCAGTTCGACAGATTTCGTTACGACGCCGCGACTTTCATCAACCGTGGTGCCGGGAAGTGCAGTAATACAGAGGGTGTTGTTCTGGTATTCAACCGGTATGTCGGCAAGGCCGTTTTCGCCGGTGGTGGCTACAAGGGCTGTTTCACATTCATTATCGTTATTGGTATCAACCCGCACTTCGGCATTTTTCAGATAGCCATCCAGTGCAGTAATTGGGAAGGTGTCAGACGGTGTTATCCCCCCCCCCCCCCCCCCGCTATTTGAGTCATCACTATCCCCACCACATCCGGCCAGTGCCAGGGCTGAAGAAATCGCTACAGCCAGTGCTGCCTGCTTCGTTCGAAATGTAACCACGTCTGTATTTCCAACTATTTGTCGGTGAAAAATGCAGCGCGATTTTCTTTTCTCCATCGGTGTATGTATAGAAATACTGACAAATAAACGACAAACTATTGATATTTGTCAATTAGCTCATCAGGTTGGCTTTGGAACCCACGCCTTACACCAGCCCGCAGGCGCTACCGATTTTCCCGGGAAGAGCATGCAACCACTATTGCCCGTGGTGAACAGTGAGCAGTTGTCACACTTTCTGCCTTCCTGGTAACCATCTACCGCTTTGGCTTCGTCCTGCGTTTTTCGATAGAACAGCCCGGCCGCAGTTGGATTGGAGTCGTCCAAAGGTGGCAATGAGTTTGCGTGGGCAGGACGACTATGGATATTCAACAGGGGAATAAGCGCAGAAGCGGCTGCCAGTTTCAAAAAACGACGCCTTGTGGGTCCACGCTTCTCAGAATCGAACGATTGCTCAGACATGGGATTACCTCATCGTACTTTTTTATTGTTACGAGCGGTTATATCTCACGGATCATCAGAGAAATCAATGCTCAAGCCAGGCCTTTAGCGAATCCATACCCTCTCCGGTCACAGAGCTGATTTCAAACAGGGTTTTGATGCCTGCAGACGTGAGTGCTTTGCGAGAGAACTCCAGGTCTGCTTTTTCACTGTCGATCTTCGTGACGATGCCAATCACTTCACGATTAAACATACTGGCAAACCCGGGGGGGATTTGGTTTTGCTTTCGTGAGCAGTCATGCACTACGGCAATGACTTGATAGTCAACGGAAGACGACATCAGTGCCGCGAAAAAACGACGGTTTTCAATAAACTCGCCAGGCGTATCGAGAATAAAATCACTGTACTCCATGGCCTGAGTTTTTTTGTATTTCAGCTCCTGCCCATAGAGAGCCTGAGTTAACGTCGTTTTACCTGAGGTGGTTGAACCCACCAACATCATTTTTTTCATCAATCCTTTCATCAAGAGCGAGTAACCTGTGTCGGCGAAAATTTCAGGTTGTCCCTGAGCATATCCATAGCCGCATTAAGCCCGGCTTCAACACTGCCAACATCACCGGTAATCACCAGACAGCCGGAGAAACGATCCAGAAACCCGATCTCGACACCAGCAGCCTTGGTCGCAACGTCAGCAGCAATCATAGAGGCTTCACTGGGAGTAATGGTCATAATGCCGATGGCGCTGATGGTGTCAGCATCAAGGCCTAATTTGACGACCAGATCTTCCTGTGGATGAGCAATCAGGTGTGCCAGAGTAACCTGTTTGCCCGGTACGTATTCCTGAATGATTCGCTCTTTTTTGTCGAGCATATTGTCCTGAAGGGATTCCTGAAGGTTGCCACTCATGGTAATTAACGACTCTTGACTTATAGGGTGAATGGCTGACTTAACATCAGCCATTAAATAACTTACTGCTTCTTCTGACGGGCAATCTCTTCCCAGTTAGCCGGGTAAGCGACAAACATGAAACGGGCAAAGTCAGGAGCGCTGAACCGCTCGATATGCTCTGGGGAGGCGATATGGAATTCCCCGGTAAGGAGCTGATGAATGCGTCTTTTCAATACGTCTACTGAGCTGGCCTGGAGGCTTCGGATAACCTGAATACCCTGAATTTTTGCCAGGTCATCGGCTCCGGGAGAAAGCAGCATGCCTTTTTCCAGAATCAGGCAGCCATCGGAGACAAAATCGTGGAGATTATTTCGGGTGATCAGGCGGCTCATCGGCTTACCTCCATGTTGTCCACGATGCCGACGATGGCTTCATCAACCGGACCTTCTGAAGGGCGTATGGCCCGGCGAGCAGCTCCGCCTCTGGCAATGAGAACGATATCGCCAATACCTGCGCCAACGGTGTCTACGGCAACCAGTGACTGACCCATTTCCTGCTCACTGGGTGAGATCAGCTCCACGACCATCAGTTTGAAACCGTTGAGACCATCCTGCTTGCGGGTGGCCCAAATGTTGCCAGTAACTTTGCCTATCAGCATTTTGCCATGCGCTCGGGATATTAATGTGGCTCAGGTTATCCGGCAGAAGTTATATCGTCAGCCGTGAAACAAGGCCTTGATTCACGATGGAACATTAATACAGCTGTTGGGAAGCACCGTTGACGGAGATCAGTTTTCCAGAAATCAGAAAATTAATCTGGATCAATATTTGGTCAGTTTATCGAGGGTTTTTTGTGGTGGGTACACCCCGAATCATCATCAAAACATTTCGGTGTTCTTTCTGGGTTGGTCACAACCATAAAAAATCAATGAATGTGTTGATGTTCGATTTGCACTGGTTGGTTTGAGCTTTTCTCTGCTTAGGCTAGTCTTAGCTCTATCTATTTAATATGTTTCTCCTTCAGTATAGATGATTTCGCCATAAGTCAGGCTGATGGGCATTATTTTCTTCTTTTAATGTGTTGATGGATTTTCTTGAGAACCATTGCCTGTAGATGGCATAGGAGGTAAAGATGACACTGACCAACAAAGAAAAAGTGGTCGCATTGTTAGAAGGTCTGGAGACTGGTGATACCAGTGCGTATGAATACATTAATCCCGAGAAATACGTACAGCACAATCTTGGTGTAGGCAATGGCTTTCAAGGATTTAAGGATTTGATGTCCGATTTGCCAAAGGGCAGTACAAAGGTAAAGGTGAAGCGAATATTTGAAGATGGCAACTATGTCTTTACTCATATGGATTATGACTTTTTCGGCCCCAAAGTGGGCTTTGATGTTCTCAGATTTGAAGATGGGATGATCGTTGAGCATTGGGATAACCTGACCGAAAAAGCGACTTCACCCAACCCCAGTGACCATACTCAAATTGATGGCTCTACCGAGATAACCGATCGGGATAGAACGTCAGAAAACAAAGCACGGGCTGCCAGTTTTGTAAAAACCATCTTGATGGAAGGACAGTTTGATAAGATCAGCGAGTTCATCACTCCGGGAGCTGATCATTACATTCAACACAATCCGGTAATAGCCGATGGGATTGAAGGTTTACAGGCCGCAATAGAACAAATGGCTGCGCAGGGTATTTCAATGAAGTATAAGAAAAACCATAAGGTGCTGGGTGAGGGGAATTTTGCATTGAGTGTCAGCGAGGGAGAGTTTGCAGGCAATCATGTGGCGTATTATGACCTGCTTCGTCTTGAGGATAATAAAATAGTAGAGCACTGGGGAGCGATAGAGACGATTCCACCGGAGTCGGAGTGGAAGAACAGCAACGGTAAGTTTGGCTTCTGACCCTGGACGCTATGATTATAAAAAAGGCACTAACGATGGTGCCTTTTTTATATCTGCCTCATGATTAATCTGGCTGGGCTATAGTGAGTCTTTCAATGCTGGGCTCTTCTTTGTGTAAGGTCTGCATTGAGCCGGGTAAGAATAGCTCCCATCTCAGAAAGGCAATGTCTAATGACTAAAAAAATGTTTGCATCATCAGGAGATCTGGAACAAAAAAAAGAGACGCTTGAGGTGCTGGCGGAGGGTGTTTATGCCTTTACCGCTGAAGGTGATCCCAATGTCGGTGCTATTGAGGCGGAAGATTTCATTATTGCTTTTGAGGCTCGGGCTACACCGAAAGCTGCGTCAGACTGGTTAAATGAGCTCAGAAAGCATACGACAAAGCCTGTTAAATATCTGGTTTTGTCTCACTATCATGCAGTTCGGGTGCTGGGTGCATCCGTCTTTTCTGCCGAGTCAATTATTACCCATGAGAACACCAAGTTTCTGATTGAAGAGCGTGGCAGGGAAGACTGGGAAAGTGAGTTCCGCCGTATGCCAAGACTGTTTCGGGATCCGGAGGGAATACCAGGGCTGACCCATCCGGATATTGTTTTTAACGACCGACTGGAAATTCCCCTGGGTGGGCTTAGGGGAAGTCTGGTGCTTGAATACTGTGGGCGGGGTCATACTGCCGGAGATATCTGTGCCTGGTTACCGCAACATAAAATTCTGTTTGCCGGTGATCTTGTGGAGGCTCAAGCCGCACTTTATACCGGTGATGCTTTTCATTTCGACTGGTCCACCACAACGCTGGATAAAGTAAAAGGATACGGTGCAGAGACGTTGGTGGGTGGCCGGGGTGCGGTTGTTCATGGTCGGGACAGGGTTGATGCGGCCATCGAACAAAGCCGTAACTTTCTGAAGACCATGATTGATCAGGTGGGAAACGTATACAAAAACAAAGGGACGCTAAAAGAGGCCTTTGCAGTTGCACACAAGAGTCTTGCTCCACAGTATGGCGGCTGGCCGATTTTTGAGCACTGTCTGCCATTTGATGTGCAGCGTCTGTGGGATGAGCTTGATGGTATAGACTGGCCCAGGGTTTGGACTGCGGAGCGTGACCAGGAAGTTTGGGATCAGTTGCAGGATTGAACCGGATGTGTGGGCGGCAGAAGTCTCTCGGAATGCATCTTTGCAAAAGCTATTGAGTGCTTGCTTGTTGGTAGCGTGCAGCCCTATTTCTTCTATACCGTGTTTTGCATTCTACGTGCAAGGAGCTTCTTTCGTTAGGGATATCGCAAATTTTACTAATAGGTCGGGATTAATTAGAAAAATATTTGGGTTGTCAGTTAATGCCTTCTGCACTAGATACAACCGTAGCACCTACACCATTATCAGGGACTTCTACCCGGGATACTGCTGCTTCCTGTTGTGCTGCTGGCACTGATTGGGCGTCTCGTCGTGTTCATGGGGTAACCTCAGCCAGAAGATTATCGATCAATCAGCAACATTATGTGAAGGCAAAAACAGTAGAGTCCTACCCTTTGGTTGAGCTTCCCCCTGACGGATTTGATTTTGATGATGCTGTTGATCGCTCTTTTGTAACCACCCAAAGGCATTTTTCTGATGCCGAGGTTGTTTACATGTATATGCAACGTGAAATAAGTCTTGTAGGTAGGGAGGGGGCTCTGGCAAACAGAATTAAATGTGTTTTTGATGAGCAAGCGCAACACCGGTTTTTGGATTCTTTGAAACAGATACGTGCTACCTTGCGAGAGCGGTATTCAGAGTTCAGGGGGGCTGCTTGCTCGGAAGTGACCTAGGATTATCTGGTGTTTTTGCTTCCCTCTCCACCCTTCGGATGGCCACAAAAGTTTATATATGACTTGACTCATCCAGATGAAATCCGTTTAATACGCCTCGCACATCGTTTTGCAGTTTGTGCCTGGATAGCTCAGTTGGTAGAGCAGCGGATTGAAAATCCGCGTGTCGATGGTTCGATTCCGTCTCTAGGCACCAATAAAATCAAAGGGTTACGAGAAATCGTAACCCTTTTTTTATGCTGTGGGTCAATCTTATCTAAATTTTGTGTAAAGATTGAAATATGACGATTTTGGGGCGTCTGAAAAATGCTTTTTTAAATCGGATGGTGGGATGGTTCAGATTTGAGATTTATCGTCTGGCTGCTTTTTGCTATTAATTACTCTGGGTATTTCAGATTTTCAATCATGCTGAGCATTATCTTCACCGGCCATCCTCGCATTTTTGCTGAGTATCGCGTGCGTTGAGGGATAACTCCTTTCTTCATGACATCTTCCCTGGTCATGTTTTGCCCTCACTCTACGTTTTCATCTAGCCATTTTTGAGATTGTGAAGATTTTTAAGAAGCTTTTTAAAACCTCCTCCCTCTTTCAGATTTCTGTAATTGTGATCTCATCCTGATACTCTTCTTTGATTTCATATGGTTAACTACTTACCCGTGAAATAGAACTTTCCGATTCGACTAAAAGTTATGAAATCAAAGCGTTTGATCGGCATGGACACAGAGTGAAAATAAAAATGGATGCCCAAAGTGGCACCATTATCAGGATTGATAGCATCCATGAGGATTAGGTTCTGTTGACAGAACCTGGATAAAACCGGAGGTTGGCATCCGGTTCATTCAGAATGGTTCAGAATCTTTATTCGCTCAACAGAAAATTCATCCCCCCAGACACTATATTCACCAAACAATCTCAGGGGAGTGTCTTCATTAATATCCTGTTTCAGCCGGACATCTTCGCTCAGGTTAATCACAACCATAACAATGCCATCGGAGAACATAAAACTGTCGTGGGTAATCTGATATATGATTTTCCCTTCGATGATGACATTTTGCTCCTTCATTTTCCTGCTGTTTTTCAATGACGCCAGAGAGGATACCTGTTCAGGAGCATTAAAAAGAGCCAGCAGCTGACCTCCGGCTGCCATTCCCGGGGAAGGCAGCAGGATAAAGGCGCTCGCAAGAGCCAAAATTGCCTTGCGCATGGTTACAGAACTTGAACCCGGTCAACTTCAAATTCTTTATCCCAGGCTTCATATTCACCAAACAGTCGTAGTCGGGTCTGTTCATTGATGCCCTGATCCAAACGAATGTCGTCGTCAAGATCAATTACTACTTCATTGGTGCCATCAGAGAACATAAAATTTCCGTCTGCAATCTGTCGTACAATTGTTCCTTCAACGATTGCTTTCTGTTCACCGATGGTCATTTCCTGCAAAGTTGCCAGCGAGGTCAATTCAACAGGACCGTTAAAATTCACCTGCTGATGCTGGGCAGACTCATTTTTATCTTTATGATGGTTACCCGCCATTGCCAGAGAAGGCAGAAGGATTACAGATGCAGCGATAGCAATGATTTTATTACGCATAATGAACACTCCATTCAGGTTCGTTTCGATGGAGCCATTAAAACAAGGTGTAGCTTAACGATGAATTAAACGATCGTTCATCTACCGTTCATCTTGTCTTTGTTACATCAAGTGCCAGGCATCAAATGCTCTTGAAGGCTATCTCCCGACCTCTCCCTCTGGTATTCATGGAGATACCTGGTCATCCAGGAAAGTGACTCCCCCAAAATTCCACTTTGCCTTTTTTCTAACAACATTTCCCGAAAGCATCAGCCATTGGTTCAGTGACTTTATCAGCCAGAGATACCCGGTATCGTACCGATGGTAGTGACTTGGCCAGTTTGAGTCTGAGCATCTGTGGATTTTCATTTTCGCACTGCCGAATACGTGATGTACGTCATATTTTTAAGTGAATTCACGGTAAATAAATTTAAATTTATTGATGCAAGTCAGCTATATAGTAAAAAAGACCTGAATCTTATTTGCGCCTCCGAAAGTGGCGCGCAAAGAGCGTTGCTTATTGCGTATGTAGTGTAGAAAGGCTACATATCTGTCCAGTAAAAAACACAATGACACGGATTAGTTTTTGTCTGGTATTTTCGCCACCATCAGATAGAACACCCTTTTCAAGTACTTTATATCGCGGCGGTTTGTCACAAGGCCGCATAAAAAGGCCACATTAATAGAGTGTCAACAGATGAGCTGGCTGATTCCATCGCCCTCATCTGTTGCTTGATTACAGCCAGTTATTGTCATCCCTGTGAGGGTATTTTTTATGAACAGCTTTGTACGCTTGAGTATCTCTGCACTATTGATGGTTGCGGCTGTAGTTCCAGCGGCATGGTCTGCGGAAACCGTTCGTTCACAGATGAACGCCTACCTGGTGACTCAGAATAATGGTAAAGAATCCCTGAAACCGGCCACCACGGCCGAACCCGGCGATACTCTGGAGTATCAGCTCGCTTATACCAACACATCTGCACAGGCAGTGTCCGCCCTGAACGTGGTAGTGCCGGTGCCAGCCAACACCCAATACCTGGACAAAACAGCGGCTACCCGCGTGCCCAGCCGTTTTGAAGTCAGCCTGGACGGTGGCAAGTTCTGGGAGTCCGAGCCAGTCAAACGACTGCGTAAAGATAAAGACGGCAGCATGGTGGAAATGATCGTTCCTCCTTCCGAATACACCCATCTGCGCTGGCAGGTTGAACGCCCGCTGGGCGGTGGTGAAGTTCAACAGTTCAGCTACCGGATTCAGGTTCTTTAAAGAGCCATCAAGGCATTGCCTGAAACCATTTCCCGATTTCCGTTCACCCTGAGCTTGTCGAAGGGGGGGGTGCCACCGGACTTCGACAAGCTCAGTCCGAACGGCGTCTGGTGCTCAAAACAGGGAAGTGATTTCGGGACAATTCCTAACTCCAATTACGTGCTTTTAACCCCTGTCACAGACAGGGGGCGGGAATGCTTGTCTGAAAATTTTGCCATCAGGTTCTGATCGGCAAGGGTTCTGGCGGGTGATTCAAAAAACCAATCAGTAGTTCGCTCGATAGAGGGGTAGAGACAGAAGATGTTCAGCAGTTACAGACAACATATGACGACTTTTTGGGCCTTCGCCCTGTTGATCGTCTCGATGGCATGGGGCGCGTCTGCATACGCCATTACCCCGGCCGGCACGGTGATCACCAACCTGGCGACGGTGACTTATCAGGATAGCGTGGGTAACACCTATACCGCGCAGTCTAACGAATCAGCCGTTACGGTTGCGGAGATCTACAGTGCGGACCTGTTGGATGATCAAACCAAAGATGGCGCACCGGGTCAGATTGTATATTTCCCTCACCAGTTGATTAACAACGGTAATACCGCTGATACGTTCACACTGACTGTGGCGGCGAAGGATGGTAAAGCACTGGAATCTGAAGCCATGACCATCTATCTGGATGTTAACGGTAACGGTCAGCCCGATGCCAACGAGCCAGTTGTTGCGAATGGCAACACTGTGAGTGTGGCAGCTGGTACAGTCCAGAACCTGGTTGTTGCGGCGCAGGTGCCAAACACGGCAACAGGTTCGT
Source organism: Endozoicomonas sp. (assembly GCA_965261315.1). Lineage (GTDB taxonomy): Bacteria > Pseudomonadota > Gammaproteobacteria > Pseudomonadales > Endozoicomonadaceae > Endozoicomonas. The sequence goes on from CBDHDM010000039.1 coordinate 112,510, forward strand.
TGTCTCTGACGTTGACTGCAAATACAGCGAACAATTCTTTCGAGAATAACGTTCCATCCAAAATGAACACCGATACCATCAACATCGTTGCCAATGGCGCGGTGCTGGTAACCACCAAAGAAGTGGTTTCCCATGATATTGAGAAGAGTCAGGTTACTTATCGCATTACTGTGACCAATAACGGTAATAAAGGACTGCTTAACGGTGCGATTTACGACTTCTTCCCTGCGTATGTTAATTTTGACACCATTGTTGATAAAACGACTGCTGACGCTCGTTTGGGTGAAATTGAAATTACCGATGCCAGCACTCTGAAAAGTGAGTTTGTTGCGAAACCTGGCTATCTGTCCGGAAGTAATAACAGTCAGGGTCTGAAAGTTGATATCAACAACCTGGAACCTCGCGGTACTGCCTCTGTTGAGTTTACCGTTGGCTACTCCATTGAAGGTGCTGCTAACGAAGGCTTCCTGTTCTCAGCTGGCGACAAAATGCTGAACAAGGCATTTATCGGCCTTGAAGGTACAGTTGACGCATGGACCAAAGTGGTTGAAACCAATACGGTCAGCGTAACGCTGCCACAGGTTTATGGTGTTGAAGCGCACGATCGCACTGGTGCGAACCATACCCACGATGACAGCGTAACGGATACCGATACAGACGAAACAGCGCCAGCGGTTGGTGTTGCCGAGTTTCAGGTAATCGTGAAGAACACCGGTAACGGTGCAGACAACTACACACTGAGTGTTGCTAACACCAGCTTCCCGAAAGGCACCACATTTACCTTCTGGGATGAGGTCGGTATCTCTCTGGGTACCAACAGTGGCAACATCCCCAAGGGCGAGCAAAAGATCGTAATGATCAAGGCGCAACTGCCAGCGGATGCAACAGCTACTACCACCGCTTCTAATGCTGTCTTCACTGCGACTTCAGTGGGCGACAACACAAAGAGCGACACAGTTGATTTGCAATTGAATGAAATCAGCAATGTCGGCGTCGATCTGGCCTATGACGCTAATGGTGATGGTGATACCAACGCTTACAGTGGTGGTGCCACTACTGATGACGGAATCAAGAGTGTAGTCGCCGGTACGACTGTTATTTACCCCCCTGACCGTGCATAACGAGTCTGGTGTATCCAAGGCTTTCAACCTGAATGCCTATGGCAGCGTTAAGGGTGCTCCCAACAGCTATGGTTCTCCTGCTGAGCTGCCGACTGGTCTGAATGTGGTCTTCAAAAATAGCAATGGCCAGGTGATTACCGCGACCAACGCAATCCCGGTTGACGGCTCTCAAAAGATTCAGGTTGAGCTGACGGTTGCTGAAAACGTGGCGGCTAAGTCATACACCTTTGCTGTACTGGCTGGCGCTGGCAACCTCAACGATGCCATTGCTTACCAGGCAAACGTGACTGAAAGCGCAAACTTCTCCGCTATTACCCTGACACCAAATGGAGCCACTCAGGTAGAAGCCGGTGCGGTGACTTTCTACGACCATCGCCTTGAAAACAAGAGCACTGGCGAGCAGACCATTACCGTGAAGGCGAGCCGTGAAACGGGTACAAACTGGTCTCATGTTGTGGCTGTTACCGGTGCAACATCGGGTGTAGTAAAAGAAGCTTTTACTAACGTTACTGCTGACGGATTTACCGTAGCACTGCCAGCCGGAGCCTTTGTAGACTTGCAGGTTAAGGTGTTGGTTCCCGCAGATGCACTGGGTGGCTATACCGATACACTGACTCTGAAAGCTTCTATAAAATCTGAAGCTGAAACGGTAGTAGTTAAAGCTACCGCTACCGATTTGACTACTGTTATTCAGGGGCAGGTACAACTGATCAAATCCGTTGCTACAGTAACCGATGGCAAATACGGTGAGTTTAAGACCCGACTCGACAATGTGAAGCCAGGCGAAAAGGTAGTATGGAAGATCAGAGCTGTTGTTCAGGGTTCTTCCGAAGCCAGCAACATCATCATTACCGATGCAGTACCAGAGTACACAACACTGGTTGATGGTTCTGCAAAAATTGGTGGCAGTGAATCCGGAGCTGGAAAAGGTTATGTCAAAATCAATGGCAATAATATCAGCTTCAACGTGGGTACCGGTGCTACTGATAAAACAGGCGGCAGCCTCGATCCTGGACAAAGTGTAGAAGTCACCTTCGAAGTCCAACTCGACAAATAATCCCTTATTCATCAGAACCCTTTCTGCACCCGCCCTGGCGGGTGCGGAAGGCTTTCTCTGCGCTCTGATCAGCGGTTTCCCCGCCAGAGCGCAAACAAAGCCTGATACTCACTAACGGATAAACGCTGTTAATGAAGTTACGTCACCCTCTGATTGTTGCAATGATGCTGCTCTGCCTGTTGGCAGTGCGTACGCTGTGGGCCATGCCTGCGGCGGGCACGATTATTGTCGCACAAGCTTATGTGACCTATTTCAACGACGAAGCAGGGGTACCCGAGGTTTCCCTGTCCAACCAGGCCGTGATCAGCGTCGCGGCAGTCGCTGCGTTGCGGCTGGAGCAGGACCAGCAGCAGCCGGTCGTGCCCGGTCAGCACGTCGTGATGATTCATACCCTCACCAATCTGGGCAATGGTCCGGACCGCTTTGCGTTACAGGTCGCGGTGGATGGCAGCCCGGCACTGGGCGGCGTCGCCATTTATCCCTCCAGCAACGGCGTACCGATCATCGGTGCCAGCCCAATCCAGCAAACGTCGCTGCTGTCTACCGGTGACACCATGGAACTGGCCGTGGTTGCCAATGTACCGGCGACGGTGGCTGAAGCGACACAATATCACCTGCTGCTGACCGCCACATCACAGCTGGACACTGCCGTCTATGCCGAAAACCGGGATCAACTGACGATCTCCCGTTCCGCAGTGCGCCTTGAAAAAACCGTTAACCGCGTAGAAATCGTGGCCGGTGAAACGCTGGATTACACCCTGACCTTCCAGAACATTGGCGACACGCTGCTGCCGGAGCGATTCTTCCTTATTTATGGCGAGCGGGTACAGGGCCTGCTGGTGGAGAACGTTCTGCCCGCCTACGTCAAACTGGATGTGACTTTCGTGCCTGAAGTGGCACCGGTTCAGGGGCGAGTTCTCGTTTATCTGTCACAGTCAGGACGCTGGATTGACTACGATCGCTGGGATCAGCAAAGCCCGGTCACCCGCATCGGTGCACTGATTCCATCCGAAAACCTGGCGGCTGGCCACTCCGGCCGGTTGAGCTACCGTGTTGAGAGCGACGCGGGGCTTTCCCATGGCACCCGCATTGTCAACAAGGCGGACCTGATTGGTGGAGCCCCTGTGCCGCTGGCTAAGAGTAATGAGGTCACCACCCTGGTCATCGGTGATAAGAACCAGGCATCGGCAACACTGATGTTTGTTGAGCCTGCTCAGCGTGCGACCGTGCCAGAGTTTACCTCCGAATTTATTCCTGCCCGGTTTTATTATCTGCAGGGTGACGCGACGAAAACACAGCTTGACGTCTATTTGCAGCTGGAAGGTGGCAACTTCAGAGCCTCACCGGAGCTGGCGGATGACGTCACGGTGAATCTCCGCTCGCCCCACGGTGAGTTGCTGGTTCGTCTTCAGGAAACCGGCGTGAATACCGGTGTCTTTCGCAGTGAGTCCCCCGTGCGCCTGAAGCCGGGGTTCAACAACTCGTCCCGTATGGAATGTCAGAGCCAGCATGGTCCGGATTACACGGCGGTTGCAGCGGGCTGTCAGTTGGATGCGCAGATGAACAATAAACTGCTGGGGTCGATTATTGACCCGGTAACGCAGAAAACCTTGCGTTCCGTTGCCACAGTGCACCCTCAGGGCACGGTGTTTGACACCACCACTTTTGCCAATATGCCCAATGTCAAGGTGCTGTTCCGTACCATTTTTGATAAGCCGGTGGTGGGGCTTGAGGGCGACGAGGGTTCAATCGCCAGCCAGTACACCGATGAGCAGGGGCGTTTTACCTATCCACCGTTGCCCCCGGGTCGTTACTTCGTTCGTGTAGAAGCGCCGGAAGGGTATGGCTTTCCGTCAACCCTTTCGCCGCTGGAACTGGTGGGTAAAACCATCCGTAACGCTTCCTACGGTCCCAATGGTCTGCCGGGAGAAGAAGTGCAGCAGCGTGGAGGCACCAATATTCGAGGTTCGTTTTTGATCAGCACTACGGGAGCTATTGAACCGTTCGATATTCCCCTGGATCGCCAAACGACTGTGGTTGAATCAGGCCTGATCATTGAGAAAGAAGTCGGTCGGGACGACGTCGCCCCCGGTGAACTGGTGAGCTACACCGTCACCCTGAAAAACAACAGCGCCCAGGATCTGTCCCGGGTGAACATGACCGACAGCCTGCCCTTTGGCTTCAAGTTTCTCAGCGGCAGTGCCCGGATTGACGGTGAAACCGTGGCCGACCCGCTGGGCGCTCCCGGCCCCAATGTGTCGTTTATTCGTCAGGGCAACCCGGCACTGGCGGCCAACAGCGAAATGACCCTGACCTACACACTGGAAGTGGGTGCCGGTGCCATCGACAGTGATGGCATTAACCGTGTGGTGGCCACCGCTCAGTACGGCGGCAGCCAACTGATGGTGTCCAATGAAGCGATGGCGAAAGTCATGGTGCGGATGGAAGGCGTATTGTCCGATAAGGCGATCCTGTTCGGTAAAGTCTACATGGACACCCAGTGCAACGCCCCGGACATAAACATTCAGAACAGCAATGACTGGCCCATCGGCGGTGTGCGCCTTTATGTGGAAGACGGCACCTGGGTCATTACGGATGAAAACGGCCAATACAGCCTGATGGGTCTGAACCCCGGTAACCATGTGATCCGTGTTGACCCGATCACCATGCCGGACGGGCTGGTGCTGAAGCCACTGGATAACCGCAATGCAGCGAACGGTGAAAGTCGTTTTGTTGACCTGGTGAATGGCGAAATGCACCGGGCCGATTTTGCCGTGTCTTGCCCGAAAGAAAATTTCGACGATATTTTTGCCCAGATCAAGGCACGTAATGAGAGTATCCAGGGTGACTGGCTGCTGGACGAAGCCGCCCAGTACGACCGCACCAAACCACAGGAAACCGCAGACAGCACCGGTGACCTCTCCAACGGTGTGATTCGTGCCCCGGATGCCGGAGAGCTGGATGGCGATGACGCAGCAGCGACTGAACAACAGACCAGCGATGCTGCACAGCCGATGCTGACTGAAGGCCCCAAAATGCCCGTGGCTAAAGAAGCCATTACCTCAGTCACACGACAGCAGGCGCTGGATGGCACCTTCCTGTGGCCCCGGGGTCAGTTTGCCGATGGCCGTTTTATGGCCGTTGTGCGTGCCGGCGTTCAGCCTTCTCTCTACATCAATGGCGAACCCGTGGCCCGTGATCGCCTCGGTGAGCAGCTGCTGAATAACCGTGAACAGACCCAGCTGATGGCCTGGTACGGCGTTGCCCTGAAAGAAGGGGAGAACCTTGTTGAGCTGAAAGCGATGGATATGTTTGGTAACGAACGCATTCTGGCGGAGAAAACCTTCCACTACGCCGGCACTGCGGTTTCTCTGTCCCTGACACCGGCCGAAGTGATGTTGCCGGCAGACGATGGTCGTACACTGCTGCCCGTCACGGTTCAGCTGCTGGACAGCCATGGTCAGCCAGCCCGGGGTGTCTATTTTGTCACGCTGGAAAGCAGTTACGGCAAATGGTATGGCAAGGACATTCAGGACAAAGAGCCGGGCCACCAGATTCGTATTGATAACGGTGAAGCGCAGGTGAGCTTCCGTTCCGGTACGGAAACCGGCGTTGTTACCCTGAAAGCCAGCACCGGTGAGCTGGAAGCGGAAACAGACATTACCCAGGTTACGCCTTCACGCCCATTAATGGCGGTCGGTCTGGTGGAACTGAACAGCGGCACCATGCCGGATCTGTTGTCCGCCACGGGCAGCGACACCCGTGGACGGGTCGCCACCTTTATTAAAGGCGATATTGCCAAAGATACCCGTCTGACGCTCTCTTACGACAGTGATAAAGACGACGATACTGAACTGTTCCGTGATGTGGACCCGGATGCTTACTACCCGATTACCGGCGATGCCAGTGAACAGGGTTATGAAGCCCAGAGCCGCAGCAAACTGTACGCCAAAATCGAGCGCGGCCTGAGCAGCATCATGTGGGGCGACTATCAGAGCGACAGCCAGGGCAGCGAACACGATCTGGCCAGGGTTCAGCGCACACTCACGGGTGTGAATGCCATTGGTGATAATGGCGAAACCCGTGTGCAGATTTTTGCGGCCCGCCCGGAGAATGTGCAGCGGACGGAAATGCTTGAGCCCAATGGCACCGCCATGAACTATCGGCTGACTGGCGCACCCATTGTCCGTCACAGTGAAATCGTGGTGCTGGAAGTGTGGAGCCGTGACAACCCCGGCCTGATGCTGGATTCCACCACGCTGACCCGGGGCGCAGACTATACCCTGGATGAGTTCAGCGGCTACCTGAAGTTCAGTAACCCAGTGCACAGTCAGGACGAAGAAGGCAACACCCAGCGCATCCGGGTCAGCTATGATCTGGATGGCGATGGTGATGCTTACACCGTGGCCGGAGCCCGTGTAGAGCAACAGTTAAACGACAGCGTTGTAGTAGGCGCCAGCTATACTCATGACGGACATGAGAGCGAAGGCAGCGATATCGGCGGTGCCTGGATTGAGTACAGCCCTACGGATAAAACGACCATTGCCGTGTCTGCCGCACAGATGACCGGAAAGTCCATTGATTCGGATAACGGCGACCGGGTGGTTGAAAAAAGTGGCCGTGCGACCCGTGTACAGGTGCAGCACCAGTGGGAAAACGGTTCTGACACCGAACTGACCTGGGCCAGGGCGGATAAAGACTTCACCAACAGCAGTGGCGGTGTGTCTGCCGGACGGGAAGAGACACGCCTGCAGCACACCCAGAAACTGACCGACTCGCTGGATGTTCGGGCTGAAGCGGAAGTGACCCGATCTGAGGATGACAGCAACTCCCAGGGCGACAGCGTGGGCGCGTATCTGGATCATTCCTTTGGCGATGGCTGGCAGGTCAGTGCCGGTAGCCGCTACATCCGTCAGCGCAGTGAAGACGACCAGAGCCGTTATATGACCGGACAGGTCGGGGTTGGCAAAGACTTTACCCTGCTGGGCAAAGAAGCCTCCATTTCGGCAGAGTACGAGCACGCGTTCTCCAACAGCCGCTGGCGTACCGCCCTTGAGGGTGACTGGCAGGTACACGATAAAGTGGCGGTATATGGCCGCTTTGAGCGAGACAACGAGCTGAGCCCGATGTCCAGCGATGCGGATCGTAACGAGTTCTCCTTCGGTCTGAAAAGCGACTGGATTCCCAATGTCCAGACCTACTCGGAATACCGGATGCGCGGTGCTACCGACGGTGACCAGCTGGAGTGGGTCAACGGTGCGGATACCAGCCTTGAGCTGATGGAAGGCCTGACGATCTCCCCCAGCGTTGAGTGGATTAATACGCTCAGCGGTGACAACAGTAATGATGGCCTGGCGTTATCTCTCGGCGTTGACGACAAGCGTCATAAAAACCAGCGGGCCACGGGCCGGGTGGAATACCGTAACGGTCAGTCACAGGACTACTACGGTCTGGATGTGGCGGTTGCCCGTCGTCTGGATGTGGACTGGAGCGGCCTGATTCGCGAAGAGTTTCGTCTGGAGCAGTCCAACGAAGACGGTAGCCAGCGGCTGGAGCATGTGATGACCGCCGGTCTGGCCCGTCGCCCCAAGCGGGACAACGCCCAGCACGGTCTCTACCTCTATCAGTGGAAAGAGGAACGGGATGATGATGAGGACCTGGAAGATCGCACCGTGCATCTGATCTCGACCCATCAGAACCGCCTGATTCAGCCCGGGCTGACGCTGTCCGGTCGCCTGGGTTCCAAGTGGGTAACCACGGAACTGGGTGGCGATGCCTACGACAGTCAGACCTCCGTGTTTGATACCCGCCTGACCTGGGATCTGAACCGTCGCTGGGATCTGGATCTGCGTGGTGGTCTGCTGTCCGTTAACGGCAGCGACAGCGTTCAGTGGTCCGCCGGTGTGGGCGTGAACTATCTGGTCGCAGAAAACCTGAGAGTGGGCGCGCACTACAACTTCGAAGGATTTTCCGACGAAGATCTGGACAGCCAGAAATACAACGCTGAAGGCATTCACTTCAGCATGCAGTTCAAGTTTGATGAGTCACTGTTTGACTGGTTTAAGTCATGAGTCGTTTTATGAATACGCTGTCTACTGCGCCTGTTAATACAGATCAGGTTAATAAGCCATCCGATTCATGGCTTTCCAGATTAACGCTTTCCAGGTCAATGGCGCTGAAATCTCTCAGGGGAATACCGCCCCGGTTATTCCTGCCCGTGGTCTTTTCATTACTGACCACGGGGTGTGTCAGTACGGAAGAGCTTTACGCCCGTTATGACCAGCCTGACTGCAACTCTGGTATGCCGATTGAGAGCGTTGCCATTGCCGTTGTACAACAGTCGCCGTTGTGGCACTGGGCGATTCTGTTCCCCTTTAATGGCAGCGAGGTAACCCCATCGCAGAAGCTGTTACTGGACGATAACCTGGCAGTACTGAACGCCAATCCGGAGTACAGCGTTATTATCCGGGGTTATACAGACAGTGTCGCCTCTGAACGCTACAACCTGTTGCTGGCCAAACGTAGGGTAGCCTCGGTTATCCGCTGGCTGGAACAGCAGGGCGTTGCTTCCCACCGGATTAACAGTCTGGGTATGGGTGAGACAGGATTTATCCAGGTACCAGGAACCGAACGGATGGAAGATGCCAACCGCCGGGTGGAAATGCTGTTGCTGGATGGTCAGGACAAACCGGTGGCCTTTAAAGGGCAGACGGCGCCGGTGATTATTGAGGGTACCGCGAGCAGCATCGTAAAAAGCCTGACCGCAGAGGATAACACGGAGGATAAAAAGAGCAGTGACGAGCGCTCTGCTACCCCTTCAACCAACACCGTTCACCCTGAGCGGAGTCGAAGGGTGATGTCACCGAACCTGGATGCATCGGCAAGCTCAGAACTCAGCCCTGTAGGAACGCTGAACACCCCGACCAGGGAAACCGATTCCAGAGTAATTTCAGACACACCAGCGGAGAGAGGTTAATGAGAACCGTGTCGTTTCTCCTTCGCCAGCTGGTTTCTCCTTTCCTGCTGTGGTCGCTGATGCTATTGACGACCACTTCCGCTTTTGCCGCCACCCCCGGCGGTACCCTGATCCGCAGCCAGGCCCAGGCGTTTTTCCAGGATGAGTTCAATCAACCGGTCACGGTGCTTTCCAATGAAGTAACCACCCTGATACAGGACGTCACCGGCGTAAGGCTGGATGCGGATCAGACCAGGGTGGGCGTTGAAGGGCAGCCGGTGGTGTTTCAACACCAGCTGACCAACACCGGTAACACCAATTCTCACTTTACGCTGTCACTTTCGGGTATCGAAGGGCGCATTTTATTAGACCGGAATCTCAGTGGTGGCATCCAGGGCAACCCGGAAGTCGATGGACCGGTATTTCTGATTCCCGGCGCCAGCCAGTCGTTGCTGGTGGAGGCGATTGTTCCGGCCAGAGACAGCACGGTGTTTACCCTGAAGGCCGAAGTGGTGGAGTGTTCCGGGCCCTCTGTAGGGAGGAACCGCTGTGAAGACACCAATACCGACATACTGAAAAGAACAGATGGTGTCGTGTATGAAGGCACCAAAGCCATGAGTACGCTCATCGCGCCAACGGATAACGAGGTGATTGTTACCCTGAACTTCAATCGACTGGACAGTAACACCTTTAGCAGCGCACTGACCCTGATCGATAAACTGCCTCTCGGACTGGTCTTCAATAAAGAGAGTACCACCATCGAAGGCGGCAGTGAGGTGTGTAATGTAACGGGTGAGCAGTGTCAGCTGCTGGCGCCGGCACTGGTGGATAACAGCACCAATACCGTGACCTGGAAGCTTACCGGTGACAAAGAGCATGAAGGCAAGCTGCGTTTTGCTGCCACAGTCACCGGCAGTGCCGGTACCACCATTTTCAACACCGGTGAGTACCGGTTTTGTAAAGAGGGTGATGCGTTGCTCGAATGCGTGACGCAGTATACCAACCGGGTGGCGTTGCAGATTATTGGCCGGGGCGTGGTGTTAAACGGCAGTTCGGCCCACTCCCGGAACAATCTGAACGAGCCGGTGATTGCTCCACCAGCACTGGCGGGCCGTATTGTTGATTTCACCAACTACCTGTGGAATACCGGCACCAGCAACGCCAGCTATCTGGTCACGCTGGTGGATGAGGCGGCAGATACACGACGATTTCCTGAAGGCACCACCTTCTGCATCAGCGCCACGCAAATGTGCAGCGACTTTTCCGAAACACCCGAGTTTCGTTCAGAAATTCTTCTGCCGGGGCGCTCCCAGACTCTCTTCGTCCGGGCGCAGTTGCCAGACAGCCTGTCGGACGAGCAGCTGAACCAAAGCTACTTCCTGACCCTGCAAGCCCGGGATACACAGGATGAATCGATCACTGACCGGATTATCAATATGCTGGTGGCCATTCTCAGCAATGTCACCGATGTGGATATGACCCTGAACAGCCCGCTCGGATCAACGGATGCCCCGGAGTCTTCCGGTATTCTCGGTGCCGGTCCGGGCAGTGACGATGTGATCCTGACACGCATCACCGCCAATGTGGGCGAAACGGTTAATCTGCCAAAGATATTTGTCAATAATACCGGCGATATTACGGACCAGTACCGGCTGATCCTGCGGGAGATCGGTGAGCAACGGCCGCCGTCCGGTATGTCCTGGCGATTTATGAACAAGGGCAATGTCCCGGTGGTTTCTACCGAGATGCTGCCGGGGGACGCGAACCAGGAATTCACGCTGGAGATGGTGCTGCCGAAAGACGTACCGCCCGGTGTTTACCCCATGAAGGTGTTAGCCACTTCCAAAATTTCCGGTCAATCGGACATCCTGCCGTTTGAGCTGGAAATTCACGGCACACAGACTGTGGAGATGACACCGAATGGCCGCAGCCAGGTAACCCCGGGCAGTTTTGTTACCTTTCCCCATCGGCTGAGCAATGTGGGTACGGTTCCTGTGTCGTCTGTTGAGTTGATGCTGGAAGATTCTCTGTCGGGTTCTGGCTGGCAGTCACTGGTGTACCGGGATGTTGACGGGAGTGCCAGCCTTGCTGGCGACGATGTTCTGATTACCGCCCCGGTGGATCTGGCTCCCGGGGAAATTGTGCACCTTCTGGTAAAAGTGTTTGCCCCGGCCAATGCGCTGACCAACAGTGAAAACATCACCACCCTGAAGGCCAGCTTTGTGACCGATGCGCCGCAGATACTGTTGGTGACGGATACGGCCTTTGTCAGCAATGCCCAAGTAGAGATTGTGAAAACGCAGGCGCACTGGAAAAGTTGCGCAGTGCCTACGCCGGGTATCTATGAATTTTCTACCAGGAATTTCCCGGTCAAACCTGGCGAATGTGTCGTTTATCGTCTGGAGGCTACCAATAAAGGCAGTGAGCCGGTGTTGAATGTGGAGATATCGGACCGTTCACCGGATTACACCCTGTTTCATAGAGCCGATTTTGGGGGGGATGAGGTGTTGCCCCGAAGCTCATCAGGAGGGGCGATTGAAGTGTCGGGCCAAATGATTCAGGCGACATGGAAACGGCCAATTGCGCCGGGTGAATCGGTATCGTTGCGATTTGGGGTGCAGGTGCAATGAGTGGTTTATTTATTGCCGAGATTGTAAAAATAAGCGAGCGGATCCGCAGTATTTTCTATATGCCTAAATGGCTTCTCCTTACCCTTTTGAGTTTGGCAAACCTCTTGCCTGCGGAAGTGGTGCAGGCAGAAGACATGATCATCAACGGCATGGGCACAGGGATGTATCAAGACGTTGCCCAACGGGTAGTCTCTATCTTGCGAGGTACAGGAATTGCCAGAGATGCCACCTTTGGTAAGGAGAAGCTGGACAGTTATCGAGAAGGGATGATGATGGCTCGAAACTATCCACAGGTCGCGAAATTTTCGAAAGGGAAATCCTCCATCGGTATTGATCATGGAATCATTATTAGCACAGGTCGTTATAAAACATTACGTGAGCCGGGTAGTAATTATCCCAAAGGTGATCAGCTGCAGAAAAAGAAGGCTCCCAACTCCGACCTGCAAGAGTTATTTGCCCAACAGGGACAGACTGTTGGTAGGAACCAAACCTACGATCTTACGATACTTGACTTTCAGTTGAGTCCAATAGGCGGGGAAGATGGTGATATCACTGATGTGAGTTTCGATATGGTGTTTGGCTCCAATGAGTTTGGAGCCAGGGAGACCATTAGCTCCGATGTGTTTGCCATTTTGGTTAAGCCAGAAGGTCAGTCCGGTGACTTCTCCAGTAGTAGAGTTAATATTGTTGATGTGGCTGGTAAGCCCATGTCGGCATACAGTATCGGTGGAGGATATATCCCCAACACCGCGAATGTTGTCCCCCGACTGGCAGGATGGAGTCCGGTGCGTACGGTGAGTTTTCCTGTGGTAAGCGGTAAATCGTACATGGTGAGGATGATCATCGGGGAGGCTAAGGATGGCTACTACGACAGTGCTGCTTTTATCAGCCCAATGCGAAATGCCCGAATGATTGCTGGCTCGTTGTTTATACACAAGGGGGCAGCACCGTCTGGTAATGGTGACAGAGAGACTCTCGCTGGTATAACTATGACTATGGAGACCTTAAATCTTGCTGGTAGTGTGACAGCGTCGGAAACAACGGTCACTGATGCAAATGGTCATTACTCTTTTTGGGGTGAGCTTCGCAAATATATTCGAATCAAAGCAGAGCTGCCGAAGGAGCCATCGGGAGCAATCCCTGATCAGACCTGGAGCAGTAGGGGGGGGCGATGTATCGACCCCAGCGGCAAGGCCTGGCAGGATAGGTTAGATAGCGGTTATTGTTTTGGTGGCAACCCACGGTCGGGGGGACCGAGGCACATGTTTACTGTGCCCGGGAACGGTAATACCAGAACGGATCTGGATATGGGCTTCAGCTACGATGTGGTGACCAATCTGAATGACCGTGGTCAGGGAAGCCTGCGTCAGTTTATTTTTAATGCCAACGCCAATAAGGGGTCGGGCAGCATGCGCTTTGTGCCAACGGTGGACAGAGCGAGTGATGACCCCGGTACGCCAAACTCTCACTGGTTGATAGGGCTTGAAACACCATTACCAAAGCTGCTGCGCCCCGGCATGGTGATTGATGGCGATGCATACCAGCACCAAAACCCAACTTTGATCAGGGGCAATCTCGGTGGCACAGTCGGGAACGATCTGTTGGTTGGCGCGGATCAGCTTAAACCGGAACGGCCATGGGAATTACCCTATCTGGAATTACGAGAGCTGCCGAAAGGCAGTTATACCTCCACACCCAACGATGCCGTATTGAGCATGACCCAACCAAATCAGCGGGTGTTGGGGCTTGCGTTTTCTACCATGAAAATAGACGCCGAGGCTGCTGTGGAGGTGACGCAAACTTGTACATCCTGCCGTGTCAGTGGCGTGGCGGTGGCGCATACCGGTCGCCTGTCAGAGCAACGCTTTACCCGGGGTATTGATATTGGCAGAACCAAAGGGGTTCAGATTACCGATAATTACCTGAGTGAAATTCAGGGTGAAAGTATTCGCATGAAAGGCACCGGAGCCATTCAGCATAACCTGCTCAGATATAATATGGATGATTTTCCGGAGGACAAAACCCTGGAGGCAGCCTACGCGATTGATTTGAGCGGTAATGATGCCAGGCGTGGTCTGAACATTACTCAAAACTATATCGATGGCGCACGGGGAGGTTTGATTGGTGGCGCCGGTTTGCTGGGGGTTCCTTATCTGGAGATCAGTGACAACACGTTTACCAATGGCAACCAGTTACACAGGGGTGCGGAAAGCTTTGACACTGCGGGTGCCATTTACCTGCAAGCAAATAGCTACAGCAAAAACGTGATTAACATTAAGCGCAATATGTTTCTGGGTAATGCTGGTTCAGCGGTGTTCCTGGTGAACCGTGGAGAGCAAGGGGGCAATAGCGAAAAGGTGAAGATTACCGAAAACCGGTTCTTCCAGAACCTGCCAACCCCTATTAACCTGGTGCCGGATAAGGAGCTGAACCCCTCGGACGGCAAGTACAATTCGAACGTTGCCAACCGGGGCATCGATGCCCCCGTTATCGACAAAATAAGCAAGAAGATGGATGGTTCTACCGTCGTCGAAGGTTTTGCCATGCCGGGGGTGACACTGGAGTTTTACCGGGACGGGGGGCACGACTATACCTTTGCCTATCGTCGAAAGGAGGGTTCTGTGGATGATGAAGCCACCGGATCAGCTTCCTATAAAGATGTGGTCAGTGGCCAGACTGTAGAACAGAACCGCTTCAAATTTACCATCCCGCCCCGTGAAGCCACGGCCACTGCGGGTGGAGCTTTGGCTGCAATTGCCATCGATGATGACGGCAATACCTCCGAGTTCAGTCCGTCGCTGCAACAGGCCGTGTCCGGGCAGATTGATGTCCGGATATGGCAGGACATGAATGAAAATGGTGCTCAGGATTTGCCTCTTGAAAATCCTTTTGCTGATATCGTGGTGACCCTGCTTCGAAAAGACAGTGTTTCCGGCCAGCTTCTTCCGATGGCAGCGTTGAAAACCGATACTAAGGGTAAACTGGTATTCCCGGAGCTATTTGCCGGAGACTATCAAGTGGAGGTGTACTTTAACCAACCGGTTCTAAAAGACTGGCAGTTGGCGTCGTGGGGAGTAAACCCGGTTGAACTGACCATCGACGAGTCGCAGGAACAGCATGAGGTCAGGTTTGGTTTGATTACCGCAGAAAGTGCTTTCAACCTCTGGCCCAACCAGCAGATTCAGGCGACACCGGGGCAGAAATTACGATTCCAGCACACGATGGTCAGCGCTATAGACGGCAGTGTTCAAATCATTCCGCAATGGCTGGACGGTGATGGCAACCCACTTTACCTCGAATGGCCGGTGACACTGTCGACGACCACCTGTATCAAGCCGGGGGTGGTTGATGCAGCGCAAGCCGGTTTGTTGATTACCGGACCGGTGGCATTGATCGCCAGAACCCCGCTCTGTTTTGAGGCGATCTTTCAGATACCGGACGGGACACCGGAAGGTTTTGCCGCCAAACTCTCGCTTACCGGCACTCTGACACCGACGCAGGGAACGACGGCGAAGCCTGTTTGCGACAGCAATTGACTCGATTATTGTCAGTGCGGCTACCAGAGGTCGTCTGGCGTTGTATAAACAGGTGGAGAACATCACTCAGGGTGGCAAACCGTCAGCGGCGAACAAGGCAAGCCCCGGCGATATATTGCGTTACACCCTGTTCTTTAGAAATATGGGTGCGGGTCCTATTAAATCGTTGTTTCTGAAAGACAGTACGCCGCCGTTCAGTTATCTGCATCAACCTGTTGTATGCCCCGGGAGTGACGCGTTACCGGAAGGTTTATCCGGGTGTGAGCTGAACACCTCGGGCGGCATGGGAAATCATGCGGGTTATCATGGAGAGCTTATCTGGACATTAATAGGTGAACTCAGGCCCGGCGCCAGCGGACAGGTCAGTTTCGAGGTGGTTGTGGAGTGATGTTTTTTTAAACCCCATTCTTACTGGGAAGACACTGTCGTGAAACTCAGGTAATCCCATCATGCAGGTCGGCTCGCCTGCGAGCCGACACCCAGTCCCCAGAGGATTTTACGACAGTCTTCCGATGTAACGATAAGGAGAGAGTGCCTGCCTGAATGAAAACTCGATAACTCTGGGGTACAGGCACCATGAACGGTTTACGTTTTCCTGTTGATCGTATCCGGCTGAGTCTGAACCGGTCTGGTATAAGCGATGAGTCCAGCAATCAGGTTTACCGCAAAATTGAATGGCGAGCTGTGTCGAGAGTGCTCTATCTGCGAAATATTTTTCAACATGGCTTTATCAAAGGCCTTCAGTACTTTTGGCTTCATATTTTTCCGAACTTTCGTAACTAAATTCAGGCCTTTCTCTTTTTTGCATCGAACTCACGTTGAATATCGTTAATTTGGAGTTATACCAATTTTATTTTCAAAATAGGTCACGAATTCTGTGATTGCTTTTATACTTCAAATAACCTGTTTTTCATCCCGTTACTGTCATACCTCAAACTCCCGATTTTCCTGAAAACTTTCACGATGAAGAATTTTCAACCGCAGCCCGTCATGCGTCTGACAATAGAGAATGCATAAGATTACTTGGACTTTCCTTTCTTCAGAAAGGTTTCTCCGAAAGTCAGGTTGCTACGCTTCGGCCTGGCTTAATTCGACAGCAGCAATTTATATCGGCCTATTTGTTTGCAGCCGTTTGTCCTGAAAGAGATCTCGGCGTTGCGCTGGCATTACCACACGCAAACTTTGACAACCTGACTCTAATTCCTTTACCGCCTTATTCCCCTGAAATAAACAGCGCGAAAGACGATACCACCTTCCCCCTGCGGGAAATAATGAACAGCCATTGTCGTATTTTTACGGCCAGTTTCCTGTGACTCTTTTCGAAAGTCCTTAAGCAATTTCACGAGAGTGTTCGTATTAATTTTTTTTGGCTTTTCCATTTTGTCGTCTACCCGTGCGCTTTATTATCGATAGCAGTAGCTGATCGTTCGTACAGTTTCAGGTTAGATAGGTTGCACGCGGATGACAACCTCTGTGGGTCAATCCTGGGTCAATTCTGCCTTGCAACGTAAAAAAACGCTCTGACAGCTATTGACAGCATATGGAAGGATAATTATTATGAATTCAATAAGTTATGGGCAGATTCTGAAAGGTCCTGACAGGTTGCCTGGATAGCTCAGTTGGTAGAGCAGCGGATTGAAAATCCGCGTGTCGATGGTTCGATTCCGTCTCTAGGCACCATATTACAGCCATGAGCTGAAAACAAAAAAAGCCTCAAGCATTCTGCATGAGGCTTTTTTTGTTGTGTGATTATCTGTTTTTTCAAACGAAAAAGCGTTTGTGTAAACAGGCTATCGAACAAACGCTCACTGGTTCTTGGCTGGGTAAGTATTAAACTTCACGATCACCTCCAGCCCACCCAGCAGTCTTGAAGTGCCAAGTTCAATGCTCGCGCTGTGAAGCTCAATAATATGGGCAACAATCGATAACCCAAGACCAGCGCCCTCCACGCCGGAAGTATGTCTGTCGCTACCGGCACGGTAAAAGCGATCAAACACTCGTTGTCGCAGCTTTTCTGGAATTCCCGGGCCAGAGTCACTGATGCTCAGGGTCACCTGTTCACCGTGGCTGGTAATCATCAGTTTGATCGTACCCTCTTCCGGTGTGTAGAGGATCGCGTTTCTGACAAGGTTGCTGATCATAATTGAAAGCCCTGAGGCATCACCCTGAATGACCGCTGGTTCATCACCTTCTAGCGTTATCGTCTGTCGTTTATCCAGAACCGGTTGAATATTATCGGCGATTACTTTCTGGCAAATTTTATACAGGTCAGATTCCTGAAAACTGGCAAAGTAAGCATCCGGTGTGGTTCTGGCCAGAACGAGCAGTTGTTCTACCAGATGAACCATGCGATGGTGCCCTTTCAGGGACAGTGCAATGGCTTCTTCTCTTTCATGCCCTTGCTTGCGTTGGGCATTTTGCAGATGCACCCCTAAACCGGCCAGTGGTGTCCGCAGTTCATGGGCTGCATAGCCGACAAATCGTCGCTCTCTATTGAACGCATCGGAAAGTCTTTTAAGCAGCTGATTGATCGAGCTGATTAAGGGAACCAGCTCTTTCACCGGATTATTGATGGGAACCGGGTGAAGGTCATTGGCCTCTCGACGTTTCAGTTCATTTGCTAAAACCGTAATAGGTTGCAGGCCTTTACTGACCAGCCAGCCGATCATTAGAAAAACAACAGGCAGTGTGAACAGGAATGGGAGAATGCTTTTCAGGGCAATGATGCCACCCATTTCACCACGAATGTCTCCTCGTTGAGCGGTAATGATCCAGCTGTTTTTGCGGGTGATGTGCAGGGTAAAAACCCGCCAGTCATGTCCATCGGTGGTGATGTTGCGAAAACCTTCAGTCAGAGGGAACTCCCAAAAATCTGGCGTATTTTCCGAATGAGCAAGCAGCTGCTTATTTTCTGTGAAGATTTTGAAGAACAGTTTTCCCTCATATTTGTGTCCGCTGATCCCTGCCGCTGCACCTTTCCAATCTTCAGGCTGAGTCTGGATCGGAACAGTAATGACTTTATTCTGTTTGAGGTCTCCCGCCAGCATTAGACTCAGTGCCCGGGCATATTGAACCAGCTGGGCATCCTGTAACTCTTCTGCCTCCAGATAGCTTTCATGGTAACTCCAGGTCATCGTGACCAGCTGAGCCAGTGCCATCGTAGACAGAAGGCCCACAATCAGGAATCTGCGAATCGAATTTTGCTTCATAGGACAGCCATGAGAGGAATAAACAACACGCTATTTCACAACCAGCCAGCCAACGCCGCGAATAGAGCGAATGAAGTCAGAGCCTGTTTTTTTACGAATGTTATGGATGTGTACATCCACCGAGTTGCTGGTGACTTCTTCATCCCATTCATACATCTGGTCTATAAGCTGTTCACGTGAGAATACCCGACCAGGACTGTTCATCAATGTGCGTAGCAGGGCAAACTCACGCCTTGGCAGGGAATAAGTTTTATTGCCAACGGACACGGAGTAGCGTGTGGTATCCAGGGACACAGAGCCAACCGTCATGATGTCAGAGGAGACGGGTTTCAGTCGGCGTTCAAGTACTCTCAAGCGTGCCTGCAGCTCTTCAACATCAAAGGGTTTGGTCAGGTAATCATCTGCACCACTGTCCAGTCCGAGCACTTTGTCGCCAATGGTATCTCTGGCGGTGAGTACCAGAACAGGCAGTGTGGCGGTGTCACTCTGTTTCCCTTTGATCAGCTGAAGCAGATCGACACCATCCATATCGGGCAGTCCGAGATCAAGAATAACCAGGTCTGGTCGGGACTCCGGGTTACGAATTATCTGTAAAGCCTGTCGTGCAAGCGTAGCCACAGTGACTGAACAGTTATCATCCGCAAGGGCACTCTGAATACCACGGGCCAGTAAGTCATCATCTTCAATCAGAAGAATGTTCATCGCTAATGACCTTTACGGTTAAGAAATGTCGCTTGAGGCTTTGCTGTCATTTTATCCGTTCTGGGTTAACGGTACTTTCAGCTCATTCAATCGGGGCAGTGTTGTACTACCCATCTGAGCTGGCAAGAATTGATCCAGAATCTCTTTGGGACGAAAATTTCTGGCGTTACGCTCCTTCATTCGCTCAGCCAGCTTTCTGAATGGCTTAACCAGTCCGCGCCCCTGAAACAGATATTCAAGCCAGCCTTTCTGGCTCAGGCGCTGTCTGATATTGACGACAGACGTCGTGTCTGGAAGTCTGGGTCTTGAAGGTGCCTGTTTAGCCCGGAACAGAATTTTCAGATTAGACGTTGTGTCTATCATAATGGCATCAAAATACTGACTGGCAGCTGCCGTCAGTGTATCAATACTGAAATAGTAGAGGTGCGCTTTGAAATAAATATTATGGGGTGATGCATCCCGGGCCTCAATCCACGGCACTTCAATCAGAAGGTATCCTTCCTCGCTCAGTAATTGGTAGAGCCGCTGAAAAGCGCTCTGTGGTGAAGGCAGATGTTCCAGTACATGGAACAGCGTGATCACATCATACTGTCCGGTGATACGATCCAGGTTGCCGGTGCTGATATTGCACTGATATTCGTTCCGGGCATATTCTGAATAGCCCTTGTTCGGCTCTACGCCTCTGGCGGTAAAACCGGTTCTGTCCGCAAGGTAGGTAAACTCACCCCCGCCAGCGCCCACATCCAGCATGCGACCACTTTTTACACCGGCACTTTTCAGAAAATTCAGACGTTGTAACGCCGTTTTCCCTGCTCGATAGACATGCTTGGCTTTTGGGGTATAAACACCTTTGTAATCCTGGCGGTATTCATGATGGTAATACCAGTTCAGTTCTTCCTCATCAGGAATGCTGGCCTGCTGGATAAATCCGCAGGTATTGCATAGGGAAACGTTCAGTGGTTCTGAGCTTTTTGCATCCTTACTGGATATCAGTTCCAGAGCATCACTGTTGCATAGTTGACAAGACATAAGCCTGCTGAACCTGTAATTGAAGTTGTCATCAGAAATTGGAGTGATGGTTCTATTCATCAGTTTCAGCAGAGTAACTGAGAAAACTTAACGCAGAATTAAGACTTTCGGATGATGAAGGTTATTTGTGATTTTTCGCCGTGCGTCTTGTGGACTACATACTCACAATTAAGGGCTTGCCTTGGATACTACGCTGCTGATAAGTGTTTCTTTCTGGGCGATATCATTTTCACTGGCTGGTGCTTTATGGAAGAAGTCCGGCCAGAAGCTGACAATGCGGCGAATGGTCTCTGGTCTTATCAACAGATCATGGGCCTTTTTTATAAAGGTTCCACCCAGAACGACTTCCATCCATTTTCCATCCAGACTGTAGCGCAGAAATACATAATGCGATCCTCCGGCCCAGAACCCATATTGGCTGATCTTTCTCATGTGGTCCGTTAGCCGTTCAATGGGGACTCTCAATATAACCAGATCCCCACGGACCTGTATTGATGTTTCGCTATGGAAGATTGAGTTTGCACCATGCCCGCTGGCATTAATCACAAGGGTGTTTTTGTGGGTTGTGAAGAATTGTTGAAACTGATCATCGCTTCGGTTTGAATAAGCTCTACGCCTTCTGTGGATAACTGTTCTGTTATGTATTTAAGTACTGAGACTGTGTCGGTTTGTATGACGTTGTCAAACGCGACCACCTGATCAAAGTTCAGAAGGTTTTGGGCATTCCCATTGTAATTCCAGCCAACAAAGGTGTTGTGAAACGGGTACTCAGGATAGAGGTTTAATGGACATACTTCATTCACGGTTTGTATGCCTGAATTATCTTCCCTGGTGGGTTCTGATTTATCCGGCATAATATCAGTGATGCCTTTGGGGTAGGCTTGGGCAACGACCCGAACGGGTATATGTGGTTTATTGTGCCGGTTGAAAAATCGTCTGATTTCAAGGGCTGTAAAGATACCAATGTAGCCAGCGCCGAAAATGACGATCTCTGATGAATCGGTTATCGGGCTGTGATCAGATAAAACCTGCTCTCCAATCTGGCTTGCAATATATTCGGCTACCGATGGCGCAAGGGTCAGGCCTGAACCGCCAAAACCATAAGCATGGAAAACGGGTATTTCATGACTGGCAGAAAAGTGCAGGTCCCATTGCAGAACAGGTGCTCCAGTGTAGTGGCGTTGTCCGACAACGGCTTCAATATCACCGAACTCAAGAGCCAGTCTGATCATTTCTGCAAGGTTTGGCATAACAAAGGCTGAGCCGATGGCACTGCTGGTGATGCTCATATACATCCAGATCAGAGAAGCGAATAAAGTAATAAGAGCGTACCTGAGGACTGGGGTATTTCTAAGGAAAGGCATTGGCTATTCTCGTTATACGCTGAGCGAATAGAGAATAGCCAATCAGACAGGCTTGGTAAGATTATTTATCTTCGGGAACGTAGCCTTCTGCGGCATCAATATCTTCACCGGAGAAATACTTATCCATCTGTTCCATCAGGTATTGACGAGCTTCAGGCTTCAGCAGATTCAGGTGTTTTTCGTTGATCAGGCGAGTCTGGTGAGACTGCCATTCGGTCCATGCTTCCTGAGACACATTGTCAAAGACCCACTGTCCTTTTGGGCCGGGTAACGGTGGCACCATCAGGCCTTCAGCTTCTTTTTTCAGTTTTACACATTGAACCATTCTGGCCATTGTTTTCTCACTGCGTCAGTTAATGTGGATTGAGGGTATCTTAGCGATAACGGTGCTTGATAGAAATCCATTCTAGGAAGAGCAACTGACTTCCAGCTTCTTGCCCCATTCCGGGGGTTCTGCTGCATAGTGCTCAAAGTCAGGGTGCTCATCAAAAGGAGTCCCAAGTACGGTCATCAGATTTTCTACTTCCTGGTAGTTGCCCTGCTCGGCCAGTTCGATGGCCTGTTGGGCAAGATAGTTCCTGAGAATGAATTTGGGATTGACTCGCTTCATGCGTCTTTGTCGATCTTCGTTATCCGTCAGGTCTCTTTTTATTCGCTGGCTGTAACTGTCCAGCCATATTACTAACGATGGATGATTAACCAGTTGATGAAGCCTTTGACTGGCATGCTCTGCAGGAAAGTTGCAAAGTGTTCGGAAGAACAACGTGTAGTCGCAACGACTGTCGTGTAATAGCTGGAGAAGATCGCGGATCAGGTCTGTATCTTCTTCCTCTTCTTCAGCCAGCCCCAGTTTATCAAGCATCAGGCGAGTATAGGTTTCACTGTAAAGCTGAGGGTATTGATCCAGAGCTGCCTGAATCAGTTCTCCATCATCAAAAAGAGGAATAAGGGCCTGTCCGAGTCTGCCGAGGTTCCAGTAGCCGATCTCCGGCTGTTGGCTGAAGGCATAACGGCCAGAATGATCAGAATGGTTGCAGATATAATGCCAGTTGAAGTCATCGATAAAGCCGTAAGGGCCATAATCGAAAGTATCTCCAATGATGCTCATGTTATCGGTATTCATGACGCCATGGGCAAAACCTGAAGCCTGCCATTGAGCAATCAATGTTGCTGTACGACGGATAACTTCTGAATAGAAGCGTTGATAGCCCTGATCACTTCCTGACAGCGCTTTCATGCCTTCAAGGTCATGGAAGTTCTGCTCAATGGTGTAATCTGCCAGCTCTTTCAGGGCTTCGTACCGTTTGGTGTAAAAGAAATATTCAAAGTGCCCAAAGCGGATATGGCTTCTGGCCAGTCTCAACAATGTTGAGCCTGCTTCAGTCTTTTCCCGGTAAACAGGGGTGTCACTGGTCACCACACACAGGGCTCGAGTGGTAGGAATACCAAGGTGGTGAAGTGCTTCTGAGGCGAGAAATTCCCGGATACACGAGCGGAGTACAGCCCTGCCATCGCCAAATCGGGAGTAGGGAGTCTGCCCAGCGCCTTTCAAATGCAGATCCCACTTTTCACCTTCAGTGTTAACCAGCTCTCCTAATAGCAGCCCTCTGCCATCACCTAACTGCGGATTGTAAGCGCCAAACTGATGTCCGGAATAAATCATGGCCAGAGGTTCTGAACCAGGCCATGCCGCATTTCCAGAGCAGATCTGGGTCAGTTTATCCCTGCTTTCTGCTGAGTCTTCCAGGTTCAGAAGTTGTCCGGCTGATGAGCTGTAGGCAACGAGTTTCGGGTTCTCCAGAGGCGTTGGATTAAGCCTTGTATAAAAGCATTCTGACAAGCGTGAGTAGGTGTTATTAAAGTTCTTGTCTTCAAGGCTATTCATCCCTGTGGTGCTCCCGAATGATATATGGTATGACAGTTTACTCTGTATTTATGCATTACACTCATGAATGGACTGTTGTTGAACTTATAGATAGTTTTTCTGTCTTAATACATAGATATTAAGAATAAAAAAGGATATTTTCATATGAATTCAGTTGAACTTAGTGCTTTGAACGCCATGTCCTACTGTTGGAACAAGTATCAGGACAGTTTCATCCTTGCCCGTACAGTGAGGGCTATCGCTGGAGCGGTAAAAGCGACTTTTACCAAATACACAGTCACATTGCGTGATGCAGAGGCCGTAATGAGGCGTCACCCCGAGGCCTGGTTTGCAGAACCAGTCAGACGAGAATTGGCTGAGTACAGGGTATCCCATGCGCCGCACGAACCGCCCCAGGTACCGGTTAATTCGCCATTCTCATTTTCGTTAACAGAAACCGATACGACCCGGGTTCAATTTATAAGCGGTAACCCAACATTGTCAGATGTGAACAACGCTTATAAAAATATGAGATCTGCCGCAGGGGACGTATGGGTCGGAAACGCCAGGGTTAAATGCCGTGTAGTGGCGGTGGATGCCTTAGACAACATGGTATTTGTTAATAAAAACCATGATGTGCTATCGAAATACCTGGTAACGAATACCCACCCAACCCATGGAGAGCGCTCGATTGAAGAAGTGCTTCAGGTGAGAGACCGGGAGACTGGCCAGCTGAAGCTGGTGCGTATTGGCTCGTTCAGTGAAGTTGCTGACGGATCAACAGTCGGCGGGAACGGTTTTCCTGGATATTCAGCGATAAGCTCAACCAAAGCAGGCTTATATTTAAAAAATCTCGTTGTTAAAGATAAACATGGCAATGATTACCAGCCATACAGGCAGACCAAGTTTGGTTTAGGCCAGCCTGACACAAACAATGTAGGCAGTGCATGGAGTTGTGGCTTTGATGTCCTGAGGATGGAGCTTTTCCAGGCCACAGGCTATAAATTTTCCTTTCAGGTTCTGGTTGCTTTTGTAGAAGAAATAATCAGCACATCAGAATATGCAGACGAGATGAGAAGGGGTTTGTCTACAAAACATTATCCTTTTAGTCTGAATATAATGGAGTTGATTTTGCGCAACATCCGGGCATCATCAGCATACCCAGACTTACTGATGGAAGAGGGCTCTAATGATGCGCGACATGTCTTGGCCGAAGAAAGAAACGGTAAGGGTCATGTCAGAATATGCAATCGTCAGGAGATATTGGCAACCACAAACTGGGACTACTCATCAACAGCCATGCTTTGCCAGCCTGCTCACTCTTTTTGCGTCTGCCGAAACCGGAAAACGGACGGCTCTTTCGAATATATGGTCTACGACCCTCACAACTTCAGCAGAAGTCCAGACTTTTATGTTTCACCCGATGGTCCTGGGCGGAAGATTTTTACATCTGCCGAACAGGCCATTGACTATGTAACAACACAGAAAGGAGGTCATAATGGCAAACTTGATGGCTTCTATAGAGTACCTGATGTGTCACTGTGCTATCTGCGAGACAGGATGATGGAAACAAAAGGCAAGCTGGAGGCTGATGGAATCGGCTTTTAGAAGTCAGAACGAATTCTGGCAATAACTCCAGCTACTTTAAAACTATCTGCCCAATGGTGTGAATAACTGAAAGTAATGGTGGTATTGCTCTGAACTTCCATATAAATGCTTGTATCAAATAGATAGCGGTTGTCAGCGCCATTGATGAGGAAGTTTTGACCACCCGCGGCAAAGTGCGCTGTGATAGCAATCTGATCTTTCTTGAAATCGTGAAAGCCCATCAGCCCAAGCTCTGGCTTGATGATCATAGAGTCGGTATTAATCTCTCCAATCAGCTTCAGACCGGCACCCAGCTCCATGATGTCATATTTACCATTGTTGACCTGATCGTAGGACAAGAATGTCTGGTCAGGGTCTCTGGCAGACTCGGTATAATCGTCAGTTTTAATGGTGTAATAGTTAAAGGCCACCTGGGGTTGCCAGCTCCACTTATAGCCCAGTGGGTATGTGTAGCCTGCTATCATGCCTACTCCCCAGCCTTGCGTGTCGTATTTTGCATCGTGCAGGTTTCCACCAACGTAGCGGTGCCCTTTGTTCTTGCCAAAGGAGTAACTCATGCGACCATCAAAGAAAAAGTCATCTTCTATGTACGATGAGTAAAGGCTGAAGATATGAGTATTGGTATCGATTTTGTTTCTTGAGCCATCCTTCCCTTCTACTTTTCCTTTTGCATAGGTATAGGCAATGCCTACTTCAATATCCTGATCCTCTTCCAGGGGGTTGTCTGTACCAATTGAGAAACCATTGGTTTTGGCATGGTAACCCGGAACATTGTCCTTAAGGTCTTGCGTTGCCTTGCTGTAAGAATATTGAATCCAGGCTCTGCCAGCAGAGAATATATCTCCGGTACTGATGCCTGTCCGTTTGCCGGACACCCGGTCATCAAGGGTCTTGCCTGCGGTTTTCAGTGCAAGATTGGCATTGTGGACAGCATGAGGAGACATAGCAGGAGCAAGTTCTGCAGCTTTTGCACTGTCTTTGCCGACTTTTACGTTTTTAACGACATGCCGGGTTAATTTTGCGCTGTTGCTGTCAGCTTTTGGATGCACAGCCTCTTCTTTATCAGCGGGTTTGGTGGCTGCCAGCATCATAGACCGAAATCGGCGAGGTACCTGGTTTGCACGGTGGTCAGCCTGGTTGGTGCTGGTCAGCAACATTCTCTTCGTATTGTTTGGGTCAACTATTGCGTCATAATGGACATACAGCTCATTTTCAGCATCGACATTGACAGGTCGGTTAATATTGGACTCCGTTGCCTCCATCAGAAGATATTGTTTACCGATAGCGGGATCTTTAATGATAGAGCTGTCAAAAACGAAGTCAGCAGCAGAACCAACACCGATATTATTGGCACTGACCACTGGCACCTGTTGTGTTGCACCATCTACCAATGGTTGAAGCCTTGCAGAATCGGGATCATATTCCGTCAGTACCAGACGTCCATCATGCTGATAACTGCCATTAACATTAAGTTCAGAGGGAATGGTAACGGTTGCCCCTTGGTGAATATGAAATGTGGGAGATGACTCTGACTGTTCTGCTTCTCTGCTGCCTGGTGAACCTGAAACGATAGCGGTACGGTCTGCCATAAAATGAAGGTTGCCATTGACGCCAACAAGGCCGTTGGATTGAAGCAGATTTCCTTCATAACTGTTTGTGCCGTTAAAGGTGACGTTATCGATATCGGATAACTGCTCTGTTACTTTCGTATTGGTAGCAATGAAGTGATCATTTTTTCCGTTGGCTCCTTTAATTGAGCCAATCGTGCCACCAGTTTGTTCTATCGTGAATGCTGGTCGGCTATGATCAGGAAGGAGGTTAATCTCTCCAAGCGTTCCTTTGGAGTTTACATGTACTCTGTCATGGTCGTCAGTAAAGTCAGTAGCCAGCACACCTTTGCCTTCGGGTGCCATGCCAGAGAATAGAATGTTAGCAGCGCCTGCACCTTCATGAATGTTGATGTTTTTCGGGTTAGTTAATTGAACACTGTTCCAGTCAGAGCCGAAAATATCGATATTGGCAAATCCCGAGGCTTTTTTGAGTCGACCATTTATCAGAGCCAGAGTGTCCTGTTTATCCTGACGGCCTTTTACTTCACCCGTATTACCACCGTGTTGAATAAAGTAGAGTGAAGGGCGCTGGGTATCTGCTGAGAAATCCAGAACGTTTAACTCACCCCGATTGTCGAGAAATTCATCGGCACCGGTTTCGCCAAGGTTGGTCACAACAAATGCTTTTTTCTGGTCATAGGGTGAATCATCAGAAAAATAAAGATGGAGTGCCTGACGTCTATTTACATCTTGCTCGCTGGGTAGTGCTCCGTCAGCAATAATAAGGTCTGTTGATCCATCGGGGGCAATGGTGAGTCTTTCCGGATTGTTAACCAGTCCCCGGTTGTGCCAGTCATGTTCAGGTGTACCAAGCACCAGATTTTTTCCAAGAGGGCAAAGTTGTGGGTTGTTACCAACCAATACATAGCCAAATTCGGTTTCGGGGGCGTAGACACCATCGGCATTAATTATCCTGCCCAGTTCCAGAGTTTCGTTATCATTGGGCATTATATGCACGACACCACCTTGCAGTGATAGGTCTCCAAGGCTGGCTTGGTCGTGTACCTCTAACAGGCCCATGACCAGCTGATCATCTCTTTCAGGATTCCCGGTAAGTGAGCCTATTTCACCATCAAGAACCTCAAACCGCATGTTGGGACGTTCTTTAATGCTGAAATTAAGCCCCGGCGTTACGACATCAGTTTTCAGAATCGTTTTTTCTGGCATTCCGCTGGAGAATGGCATGAAGGTAGGGTCAGGGGTCTCATGAGCCTTATTGACTCTTTCTTTTTCCAGGTCTGCATAAACATGCCCAATGGGCAGGGTGCTGGTCAGCGTCAATGATTCAAGGTCAGCAGGGAGCTCAACCGGGGCTGCTACACCGTCAAGGTTAAGACTGGAGAAGCCATTCTGCAGCGCTGAACTGGTTACTGCCTGAACGGTTTCCGGTGAACCTCCCTTAAGCGTTAGTTCATCATTTCTGCCTTTGCTTCCCCTGAGATCCACCGGCGTATCACTGTTGTGAATGTAGTTGAGGGCTGGTCTCTGATTGCCGTGGGAAGCATCAATCGTGGTGATGGTACCGTTGTTGATGATTCTTATCGGTTCACCGGGTTGTATCTCGCTGAAGAGAAAACCCAGGTTACTATCGAGATTGGGAGGGGCTGTTCCCAGTGTAAGCCCTTGTACATGTGCTGAAGGTGATACCTCAATATGCTTCGCATCACGAACCGGGCCGTAGGCGTGGAAAGGTTGCTCAGCAGAGGCAGTGACGGTCAGTTTTTCCGGAGAGACCAGTTGGCCAAAACGGGCGCCATTGGCGATAGTGACTTCAGCTTTGCCCTCTGAACCATCAAACTCTGGAATAGGCTGGCCTGTTTTAATTTCGGATTCTGAAGGCGTTGCCACAACAAGCGTATTTGCTTTTGTTGCTGGCCTGTCTTTTGATGAATGGTCTTCTGGTGAAAATACGGAGTCCCTGAGAATAATTGAGGTCTGCTCTAAAGCAGGCCTATCTGAGTCACCACCCACTTCAGTGACCAGGTGTTTTACACCCCGGACAGGCGTTTTCACCTGCCAGTCTCCATCGGTTTGGGCTCTGATTCGATGCACATCCTCAATAATGTTGATCATCCCATTTTCCAGAGACAGCTCATCATTGTCTTTCAGGTGGCCCGTCATCTGACTCATGTTACCCCCCTCCAGCGATATTCTGGCGGCGGGACGGTTATTGGTATCGGATAAATCGATGTTGGTAATTCCGGCTTCATTCACCTTGATATCAAAACCATTGGCTTCCGGAAACTTATCGGTAAAACTTAACTGCAGGGTTTGTTCCTGGTCTTCGCTGATATCACTCAACGTGAAATTTACGGTGCCTCCGGCAATCAGTGATTTTGGATTGATGGCTGGCCTGAAGGCTGCCCACTTGTCACCAGCTATATATATGAGTTCAAAATCCCTGATCTCACCATTAACTGAAATTTTCTGGTTAACCTCTCCGGTCAGGTTATCCGCAGGGTTGCTCCTCAGGATATCCATGGGGCTGTTACCTATCAGGTTTCCCTGCAGTGTTCCGCCACGAAGCTCAATCAGGTTCATATCATTATCAGACCCTTCAAGAAGGACTGCGGCATGCTTTCCCTTGATATAGCTGCCGGGAGTTAAAATAGCGATATTAAAAGGGCCTGATCCGCGGATAGCGGTTATTGTGCCGGTATTCGCCATAAGCCCGGCACCGACATCCGCGTTATCTGGATCATTGGATTGTGCCCTGGCACCGGTTGAATGCGAACCCGATATCTGTATGTTGCCGTGGTTTTTGATAAGACCGCTGCTGTAGGACAGCATTCTGGTTCCCTGTCCTTTAATCGCGCCATGAGTATCGTTAATGGCGCCTGCTTTATAGTGGTTACTGTGCTCATCCCAGTCTTTGCCTGTTCCAAACCATTCAATGCTTGCTCCATTGCTGACCATCCCAGTGCTTTCAGGATGGTTCAGTAAAATCATGCCATTGTTGGTTACTGTCGTTTGACTGTCCGTCTCCTGAAGATCGGCAGTTGCCTTAATGCCTGTGGCTGGAACATTGACTTCAATACTTCCGTTGTTTAGCGCTGTACCTCCCTGAGCCTCGATGGCTGCACTCAATTGAATATTTTGTATTGAGTCACCTTTGTTTGTTGGGGTGATCGTAATGAGTTCAGGAATGGTTTCGATATGGCTTGCGTTAATGGTTTTAGTTTTTTCCGGTGGCCAATGCTGTTGAGTGAACTCTTCATTAATCCTGTTTATATCAGAAGTGTCAGGCTGGGTTAGCGGACTTTTCTGAACTTGAGTATTAATTTTCGAGGTGCTGTTAGAATTTTCTGTTTCAATCGTTGCATAACTACTTTGTATCAATGACGAAATTGCTGAAGTAATTGCAATCGCAAGTATATTTTTATGGAATGTCTCAATATTGAAACAACGCATTCTAGAGATACCTCAACCAATGGGTTATACCAGAGGGCTGAAACGCCTACCCATAAAGTATAAAAATACGATCAGAGTAACTTTGAACTTTAATTGTGTTTATTTGGAGTAGGCTGGGAGGTGTATGAAAGTCAGGCCAATGGACGTTTGAAATATAAATGGTATGGAAAAGGTTTTTTCTTACAAAATACTGTTTCAATTTTAAAAAAAAGTTTTTATTTTATTTTTTTATAAATAAATGTCGTTTAAATTTAATCTGGATAAAAGAGTTTGGCTGTCTTTTTGTGTTTTGTTATGTGCCCGTAAGTGAGAGGAGAGAGCCAACCTTCTCTCACTTAGAAACTAATGCTTAATAATAAATATAATCGACAGGTAAACAGACTTACAGTGCTAACTCTATTTTTTGTAAAAGTTTCTTTACTGGAGCTGACAGCCCAAATTCAGGTGACTGATTCAGTGCAAACCAGCAATAATTATCACTGTCTTTTATCTCCTGCGCAGTATGTTGGCTCTGATTATCAACAAAGGTGAGTGCCGGGGTAATATCCAGGTGGTAGTGGCTGAAGGTGTGGCGAAAAGATTGCCAGAAGTCATAGCCATGTAATGTCAGGCCCGTTTTCTTGAGAGCCTCTTCCGCAATCTGGTCTGGTTCTGACATTTCCGGAAAGCTCCAGAGCCCGCCCCAAATACCAGACGGTGGGCGTTTTTCAAGGAGAACTTCACCGTACTGGTTGACTACCATGAGCATAATGGTCGATCTTTCTGGCTTATTCTGTTTTGGCTTTGGTTCCGGGAACTGTTTTTCCTGACCAGTTTGATGGGCTATGCAGCTGGTTTCTAATGGGCAAACGTGACAGGCAGGTTTGCTCCTTTTGCAAACAGTCGCTCCCAGATCCATCATCACCTGAGTGTAATCTCCCACCCGGTTTTCAGGTGTCAGTCTATCTGCAATCTCCCAGAGGTCGTTAGCAACGCGTGTATGCCCGGGCCAGCCATGGATAGCAAAGTAACGAGTGAGAACCCGTTTTACATTACCATCCATTATTGGTGCCCTTATCCCCATACTGATGGATGCGACTGCCCCAGCTGTGGAGCGTCCGATTCCTGACAGTTCCATGAGCTGTTCAATAGAGCGGGGAAATGTACCTGAGAATTCATCAACCACTTTTTTGGCCGCTTTATGGAGGTTTCTGGCACGGCTGTAGTAGCCAAGGCCGCTCCAGTAATGGAGTACTTCATCTTCACTGGCTGCAGCAAGATCGGTGACCT
Source organism: Endozoicomonas sp. (assembly GCA_965261315.1). GTDB lineage: Bacteria > Pseudomonadota > Gammaproteobacteria > Pseudomonadales > Endozoicomonadaceae > Endozoicomonas. Next base: position 143,875 of record CBDHDM010000039.1, read on the forward strand.
CTGGAAATCGCTCCATAAACTTTTGGTAATAAGGAATAACAGTTGTTACCTGGGTTTGCTGAAGCATTATTTCGCTGATCCAGACGCGATAAGGTGTTTTATTTTGTTGCCACGGCAGGTGCTTACGGCCATGTTCATCGAACCAGCTCAGTAGTTTCTGGCTGAAAGTATTGTCTGAATATACGTCTTTTTGATTCATTTAATTTAAATGTATTGGTGTGCGATCAGCCTTATGGCCGACCGCTCAGAACTATGACAATGGCTTAAAAACTCGAGATAGCGGCATTTTCATAGAAAAGTTATTTGAAGAAACCCTTGAGTAGATCCTTAACAGGCCCCTGAACCTTGTCTTCTATCTTCTTCTTCAGGCGGTTTTCTGCAATTTCCGCAATGGTTCCGGTGAGCCGTTTAACATCAATGCCACAATTCAAAGCACCAAGATCACCATGGCAACGAACAGGCCAGGTGACATTGACATACTCCTTGTTGATCTGGCAGGCAGGATCACTGTCAGGCGCTTCTTCTCCACGGATGTTGAGGCCCATATGATAGTCCAGTTGGCGATCAACAAGATTTACGTAGCCATCGCCTTTCAAGTTCATATAAGCGAGGGCTGCGATCAGGTTGTCGTTGGAGGCAACACCATTTTTGATCACGAAAGTACCGCTCAGGTCGGTAAACTCCGTTGATGAGCCCCAGTCTGTCGCTCTCAACTCTTTCTTGCGTACTTTGGCAACGCCTTCACACACCATTTTATCAAAATTGGCATCGGTGAAGGCGCCTTTGTCGATCTTGAACTGGATATCACCGTTCAGGTTTTTTGTTAGGACACGTGTGTACTGGCCATGCGTATGGACTTTCATACCGGCATTTACATCACCTTGCAGTGAAGCAAGGTCAGGAACAGGCTTTGACAATGCTTCAAGACTGATACTTTGCAGGTCTGCAGATGCGGCCATTTTTGGATTTCCTGGCTGGCGAACATCCAGGGTAGACGTCATATCAATGGTGCCCTGATAAAAACGGGAGCCAATTTTCACTTCCTGCTTACCTTGAGCCGCTTTTATAGCCACAGAAGGTTGCTCAAAAATGAATTTGGCGATAGTGAGAGAAGCCAGTTTCATAGAGCCATCAAGGTTAAGGCTGCGTAGCATTTCTTCAGGAATCAGCGAGTGCTCTTTGCCTGATGAGGTTTTTTCAGAGCTGGAGCCTGTTGGTTGCTCTTCATCAGGCACTTCTGTTTTATCACTGGCAGGGGGGAGATAGTTATCCAGGTTGAGATCATTTCCAGTAAAGCTGAACTGCATATCACCCTGATCAATACTGCCCATTTTGAAATTGCCATCCAGGGCAAAACTGTCCAGCTGGAGTTTCAGTTTATCGGCATTCAGGTTTTCGCCGTTTGTGCTGAAGTGACTGTTAAAAGAAAGCTTTGTCAGAGCATTGGGATCAGCCATTGGAGGCAACTGGACTTTGATCTGATAAAGCAGTTTGGCCAGGTTGAATTCAGCTACACCCAGGTTACCTTTAATAGAAAGAGGTGTTTGTTGATATTGAATATTCCCGATAAGTTTCAGATTCTCGGCTTTGGCAACATCTGGACTGGCACTAACCTCCATATTTTTGAGGTCATAAGTATCTGCTTCCAGGTTAAATGTCATATCACCGCTGATGAGAGCATTCAGCACGAGATCCGGAACAGATATATGGGCTTTCAGTTCAAAGTCGAAGGGTTGCTGATTTCGAATGGCACCGGTGGTTAAGCTGGCTTGGTCAATGATGTATTTTCGATTAGACAGTTGATCATCGTAGCTGATCAGCAGTCCACTGACATTGACACTGGCGATATCCAGCTTCAGTGGTGATGAGCTTTTTTCTGACTCAGGAGCAGGTGAAGGCCCATTTTCTTTGGCTGGTTTTTGGCTGGACGTTTTTGGGGCACTTACCTGCCAGTTTCCTTCACCTTTACGATTCTTAACCAGTGTCAGCTCAAGGCCTTTCAGCTCAAGAGTTTGCATTTCAATACGTTTGCTCAGCAGAGGAATAAGTCTCACACTGACGCCGGCGGAACCCAGTTGAGCCAGTTGAGCGTTATGGGCACCCTCGACAGAAACATTCTCAAGGGACAGACCGACCCAGGGGAAAATTGACCAGTCAATAGGACCATTAATACTGACTTTCAGTCCCGACTGGTCATATACAAGCTGGGTTATCTCATCACGAAACTGGTTAGGGTCAATAAAACGGGGCAAAAGTGCCGCAGCAATGACACCCAGCAAAACCACTGCCGCCAGTAGAACGGCAATGAACTTGAGAATGCGGTTCATGGATAGCCTCAGGATCTGAAGTTTGGAAGAGTTATGGTAACAGGCACCTATCTTACCCTGATACTTAACGTCATCAAGGGTAAAACAGGTCTATTGTAGGAAGGAGCTCAGAATTACAGGCTGGCGATTTGCAGCTTTTTCAGTGATTGCAATGGGCGTGTCCATGGATGAAGTACCATGGCAATGTTTTTCATCGCCGGTGACTTCAGAGCCATTATAGCGTCCTGACTGCTTCTGTATTGTCCCTGAACCAGGACATACCAGTCCTTCTGGTTCCGCTGAATATGAACCGTGACAGCTGAAGCAAGTTCGGGGAAACGCTGTTTCAGCTTTTCTATTGACTGGCGGTTACTGGATGAGAACCACTGAATCGTATAACTGTTCTCAGGACTGTTCAGTAGTGCATTAATTTGTCTGTGGCTCTCAGGCTGTTCATAATTGTTGTCTGGTTGATAACCTCTGTCAATCCTGGGAGGCTGGTCTCCGTTGGGGCTCTCATGGGCAACCATTTGTTGGTGCACAGTCGGTGTGTTTACTTTGTGAGAGTCCATTAACCTTGTATCTATTGGTCGCTGGTTCAGTCCTTTGCGGCTGACAATATAGGTTTTCTCCCCAGGATCCTCTTGCCCAATCCACTGACGTTTATGAATAGAGGGCTCTACTCTAGGCTTGGCCCATGCATGGGTAGCCTGTGGGATTGAACCTACCAGAGACTGTAACCAAGACACTTGTCTCACCTTTGGAGAAAAGCGGGCAGATACTCTGGATAATGAGGGCGTTAACAGTGCGTCCAGGGCATCTGAGCGGTTCACGAAAAGCATGCTTACTAAGGCATAGCGATTCCTGTTACTCCTCTTGTAATGGATGATCTGGGTATTTTGCAATTCACTGTAGCGAAGTCTTGCTCTTTCCAGTGATGCTTTCCTGCTGGCATTCATCCATTCAATGGTATAGCTCTTTGGATTGGCAGTTAGAACATTGATTGAAGGCCGGGGTAATTCAGGCTCTTCATAAATCCGTTGCTCTCTGTATTCGGACGGGGCTGATACTGGAATATCCTGAACATTGTAATCAACATCCTTTTGGGGATGTTGTTGAGGAATTCTACTCCGGTAAGCTGGTGTGATACTGACGTACATTTCCTGAGGATTCGCCTGCTCAGGTAAAATTCGATAGCTTTGATCACTGTTGAAATCAGAGTATGTGCTGCTACCAAATTCACTTCCATAAGGCATGGCATCATCAGCAGGTTGCCTTTTACCATATCCGGGTTGAGCCGATGGGTAGCCATTATCACGATTGATTTCAGGTCGTGTTTGCTGAGAGTAGTGAGCCTGCTGTTGATATTGTGAGAGCTGACTGCTTTGCTCTGTACTATAGGAAATATCGTAGTTAATAGGAGTATTATTGCTTTCGTGAACCGGGAGCTCCGAAGGGTATTCTGGCTGATAGGTTTCAGCTAATTGTTCAGCCGGATATTTCGGTCTAATGATATCCAGCTTCTGGATGCTGGCCAGTGATCTTGTCCACGGATAAAGTTCCCGGGCCATATGTGATCTGGGTGGCGTGTCCAGTTCAGCCATTGCCGCAATTCGGCTTGGGTATGGGCCATCAAGAAGAACATACCAGACCTTTCCGGATCTTTTGTATTGAGCAATCGTCGCATTTTGTAATACAGGGTAACGCTGTTTTAGCGCTTCCAATTGGCCGCGTTCTTTTGCTGCCATCCATTGAAGCACATAATGATTTCCGGGGGCTTCCAGGAAACTCACTAATGATCCTGAATCTCCAGCTTCAATAGGTAATGGCTGATATGTGTCAGTATAAGAATTTACAGAAGGCTGTTTTGAGTCAGGCAACTCAGATGTTAATCTCTCAGCATATTGCAAGTTATCTTTGGATTTATAACTCTGCCTGCTAATGCTGTTGCAGAGCCAGTCATTGCTAATGCCTGACTGACAGCTCCAGGAAACATTTGAGGCCAGTGGTTTTGGCGGCAACAAAAGCCCTTCTGCTATAGGAGCAGACATTGACGTCAGGGCGGCTACGATACAAAGCCTGAGTTGTTTTTCCTTAAACAACAATTGACCGGGCATGGTAATCAGATCCTTCTCTGTTAAATTACACAATACCTGACTAGTAAACTAAATCAACCATTATAATGATTTATTTTTTTATTAAATATTTTTATATTTCATTCCGATTTTCATAATGAAGGCTATTATTTTGAACGAATCCATGTTTTTCTCTGGAAAATAAAGGCTATTTTTACTTAGTGGTGATTTTTAGTCTTTAAAAATAGATTATTGTATTTTGGTTTTATTAAATTATCTAAAAACTCAGTCTTTTATGTCTTAAATAAATATTTTTCATTCTCTTGGTTTTGATTAAAGGTTGTTGAGGGAAAAATAATGTGGAAAGTGAATAGTCCTGTTTTTAGAATGAATTGCCAGATTTTTTTTGCAATGGGGCTGGTGGCAGTTTTATTTATATCTTCCTCATTGAGTATGGCGAATGATTGTTTTCCTCCATTTGATAAAACCAGGCCTCAGTACATTGTCGGTTATGGAAGCCTGCTCTATGAACAGGCAAGAAAATTAACCCATGTTGGATTTGAGCCTGAAGTACCAGTATGGGTTGATGGATTCAGAAGAGGCTGGCTGACCCGTACACGTCAGGATAATAATGTGAAAGTGACAGAACTGGGTGTCATACCTTTAGTCGGCGGTCGGTTTAATGGTGTTTTGATCTCGATGCCGACTAATAAAATCAAATCAATCGATCGTCAGCAAAAATTGATGTGCCGCGTTTTGGTAAACTCTGGGCAGTTAACCCCGATGAATAATGAAAAAATCCCAAAGGATGGCCAGTTCTGGCTTTATCAGACCCAGAATAAATACAGTGCCAAACCTGCAGGCAGCTATCCGATTTTGATGTCTGATGTGGATGAGTATCTGACCGGCTGTATTGAGCAATCGGAGCGCTTTAAGCTGAAGTCTTTTGCTCAGGAGTGTGTGGCGACTACCTGGAACTGGTCATCACACTGGGTGAATGACCGGCTGCACCCATTGAAGGCAAAGCCAGCTCAAATCCAGAGACAACAGGTAGATAAGCTATTGGATAGTCTCGAAGGTAATCTCTATGAGCAGGTCCGGTCTGAGTAGTCGATCTGCTTTCTAGGAGGCTGACCGAGAATAGACTTATCCGTTATGATAAGCCCTTAAATACGATGCATTAATGCCAAATGTTACGACCACCAAAATTCAAGGACAGCCCGATTGAGTTTGATCAGCACCTGCTGTTTCCAACCAATATTTTTGACCTGCTACCGGCAGATCACGACTGTTTCGTTTATGAAACCCTCTTTCAGAGCCTGGATACCTCAGAAGTTGAGAAAAAATATCACCACCTTGGGCAGCACGCCTATCCGCCTAAACTGATTGTTTCCATCCTGATTTACGCCTATAGCCACGGCGTTTTCAGCTCCCGCGAGATTGAGCGACGTTGTCGGCAAGACCTGGCATTCATGTATATTTCTCAAATGAATTGCCCGAATTTCAGAGTTCTGGGTGATTTCCGTAAAGACAATCTGTCGTTTTTCCACGACTGCTTCAAGCAATCCGTTAAGCTGGCGATGGAGCTTCAGATGGCATCTCTGGGGCACATCAGCTGGACGGATCGAAATTCAAGGCTAACAGTTCAAAGCATAAAGCCATGAGCTACGGCAGACTGAAAGCAAAAGAGGCTGAGCTCAGTGCCGAGATTGATGCACTCATCAAAAAAGCCAGCCAGCACGATCAGGAAGACGACGATCTTTACAAAGAAGCCAATGGCTATACGATTCCTGAAGACTTGCAGTTTAAACAGGATCGTCTGAAAAAGATAAAAACCGCAAGAGAAGCGCTGGAGAAACGAGAAAAAGCGCTGAACCCCGATAAGCCGATAGACGACAAAAAACAAATCAGTTTTGCTGATCACGATGCCCGAATGATGACGAAGAAAGGCTATTGTGAGTACAGCTACAACCCTCAAATCTGTGTGGATGCGGATAACCAGATCATCGTTGGTCAACACATCAGCCAGCATGCCAATGATGTACAGGAAGTCGAGCCGGCATTGGCCGCGCTTGCGGAAGCCACCGATGGCGCGGCTGTGGATAAAATGAGCATGGATAATGGCTATTTTTCCGGGCCGAATCTCCATGCCGTAGAAGCGCGAAATATTGATGGCTATATCGCCACAGACAAGACAGAGAAGCCCGCAGAAGAATCGTTGGAGAGCTCTGACCGGAAGTTTGTCAAAGCCGATTTCATCTATGATGAGCAATCCGATGCGTTCATTTGTCCGGCCAGAGAGCGGTTGATAACCAAACCCGGAAGCGTGGCAAAAAGAAAGAGCTATCGAGCCAATAAAAGCGTGTGCAAGGAATGTTCTTATCGCTCAAGGTGCAGCAATTCAAAAAAGGAAGCGGGCCGCGTTATTCGTACGGACAAGTTTGAACCCATCCGCCAGGCCATGAACAAGAAAATGGAAACAGCAGAAGCAAAAACCGTTTATGAGCGGCGCAAGGTCATTGCGGAGCCACCTTTTGGCCAGATAAAGAATTCCGGTTTTCGGAGCTTTAGTCTAAGAGGCAAAGAAAAGGTAGCAGCGGAATTTTCGTTGGTATGCACAGCGCATAACATGAAAAAATTTGCGAAAGCGGCATCAACGGGGTCAATCCGTCTTGATGATTTAAAAAAGGTTAAAAAAGCAGCATAAGAGCCCTGAAAGGACCCATTTTAAGGAAAATGGACAAATTCAGGGCAAATAACTGTTTGTTTTTTGAACGGTCTTAAATTGTGACAAAATTCGGAGAACTAACCGACTTATTCTCGGTCAGCCTCCTAGTAAAGAACGCGGCAGCGAATAGTACCCTCGATCTGCCTTATCTTCTGCATGGCCATTTCACTGTGTTCAGCATCAACATCAATCACTACGTAACCGACAGACTCATTGGTCTGAAGGTACTGGCCACTGATATTTATACTGTTGTCGGACAGAATCTGGTTAATCTGGCCAAGAATACCTGGAATATTCTGGTGGATATGTAGGAGGCGATGTTTGCCTGGATGGGCAGGCAGAGCGACCTCAGGAAAGTTAACAGACGACAGAGTGGTTCCAGTATCGCTGTACGTAATAAATTTCTCGGCAACTTCCCGGCCTATGTTTTCCTGAGCTTCCTGGGTGCTGCCACCAACATGGGGCGTCAGGATAACATTCTTCATGCCGCGTAATGGGCTAATGAACTCATCATCATTGCCTCTTGGCTCTTCCGGGAATACGTCAATTGCTGCACCCAGCAGTTTGCCATTCTTCAGATACTCGGCCAGTGCTTCAATAACAACAACGGAGCCGCGAGAAGCGTTGATCAGGATGCTGTTGTCTTTCATCGCAGCAAACTGTGCTTCATCAAACATCCATTGAGTATCGCGGGTTTCCGGAACGTGCAGGCTGACGATGTCGCACATGCCCAGCAAGATATTCAGATCATTGACCTGAGTTGCATTGCCCATGGATAACTTGGTGACGACATCGTAGAAGTGCACTTCCATACCCAGGGCTTCAGCCATAATGCTCAACTGACTGCCGATATTTCCGTAGCCAATGATACCCAGTTTCTTTCCTCTGATTTCGTGTGAGTGCGCTGCTGTTTTCTGCCAGCCGCCCTCGTGTGCCACTGTATTTTTTTCAGGAATTCCGCGCAGTAACAGTATGGCTTCAGCCAGAACCAGCTCAGCCACAGAGCGGGTATTGGAGTATGGGGCATTGAAAACAGGGATACCACGTCGTGTCGCTGCCGGGAGTTCGACCTGGTTGGTCCCGATGCAGAAGCAGCCAACGGCACAGAGTTTTTTGGCAGCGTCAAAGATTTCTTCGGTTAATTGTGTCCGGGATCGGATACCAACAAAGCGCGCATCAGCAATTCGCTCTTTAAGTTCTTCTGGAGGCAAAGAGGTGGTGACATAGTCGATATTGGTATAACCCGAAGCTTTCAGAATATCGACAGCAGACGGGTGGACACCTTCTAACAGGAGAAAACGGATCTTGCTCTTATCCAGCGATATTTCGGGCATATCAATCTCTTTTTCTTCGCTCAAGGCTGCTTTACTGTGGGAGCACTGCTATTTTCGTTTTCTATATTAGGCGGGTACCGGCAAGTCCGGCAAGTAGTGCTCCCCATTCGGGGCTGTTTACTTCCGCCAATCGTTTTCATGCCGCATCACCGGTTGACCCCGGCTGCGTCAGGCGGGACATCATAGCATAGGCAGTGTGTGATGGTACTTCCTGTATAGACTATGAATTGTTTTTTGAGCTGTGTAAGGTGAAGAACCAGTTTCTTCAGGAAAGAAACCGGCTATATCTCCGGGAGGGGGGCCACCAGTATGACCATTTAGCATAATTGACTCTTGCTAAATGCCCATGCTGGAGAGCGTTATCATCAGCTGTCTAATCGCCTGAGTTAAGGCTGGGTGATCTTCACTGAAGCGGATGGCCTCCTGTTCCAGCTGCTCGTTGTACCCCTGAATGGGGATCTTCCCTTCAGCCTGGGCGACTGCGATTTTAATTTCATCCGTTATCTGCTTTAAAGAACCCGCTGTACACTCATCCACGGGAGAGTCTTCAAGAATATCGTGAAGGCTCTGAATATTGAGATGCAGCTCTTCTGACATACTATGCTCCTTCCACTGTGCAGCCAGTCTTTATGATAGTACTACAGTGTATTAAAAGTGAGATGCTTTAACTGTAGCTTGAGCCATGGGACAATAGGCGCCGTCTCGGGGATAATATGTTTAACTGTAAACACTCTCTGCTATCCCGGCAAAGCTCAGGCTCATGGCTAATTGTCAACGTCCCCTGAGGCCCAGTAAAATAAATAATAAATGTCCAGATGATGTTGGCGCTCAGACAGCTTTCATGCACGTGCCCCATTTCTCATCTCAGGACTTAACAAAGGATGCACTATGAAGTACAGGCACCGCTGGATCAGTGGCGACCGTATTGACCTTCCTGTGGGCAAGGTGGTTTGTGTTGGGCGAAACTATGCTGCACATATTCAGGAATTAAATAACCCTCTGCCTGATGATCCGGTTCTATTTATTAAGCCAAGCACAGCAATGGTAAACCTTGATCAGCCTGTACAATTGCCGCGCAACCGGGGAGAGGTTCATCATGAGACCGAAGTCAGTCTTTTAATCAAGGAGCCGCTGACTAACGCCAGTGAGCACGAAGCGACTCAGGCTATTATGGCTATTGGCCTTGGTCTGGATTTGACACTTCGGGAGCTTCAGAGTCAGCAAAAGACTAAAGGCCTGCCATGGGAGGTAGCTAAAGCCTTTGATAATAGTTGCCCACTATCAGGTTTTGTTGCAGTTGAACATATTAAAAATTCCGAAAAACTTGAGTTTTCCCTGTCGGTTAATGGGGAGTTAAGACAGAAGGGGACAACAGACCATATGTTGACCTCCATTCCCGGACTTTTAAGCTATATCAGCAGGCATTTTACATTACTCCCAGGGGATATCGTGCTAACGGGCACTCCTGCAGGTGTTGGGCCTCTTCAATCTGGTGATGAGTTAGAGCTTTCTATGAATGGGACATTTTCTACACGGACACGGTGTATCTAAGGGGTGGGCTTGCCATGGCTTACGCAAGTTGGCTTGCAGGTTTTGTTAAAGTCCTGAAGATTATTCCAGATATGAATAAAGATACAGATAACTCTGGAACTGATTCCTGGTGACTATGTCCGGTACTGAACTCAATCTTTATATATTGTTAGTAGAGGATAATCCGGTTAATCAGATGGTGATAGACAAGCTTCTGGAGAAGCTGGGTTGCCATTATGTTGTGGTTAGCAATGGTCTTGAGTGCCTTGATTGCCTGAAAAATGATCAATACGACCTGATTCTTATGGATTGTCTGATGCCAGGGATGGATGGGTTGGAGACAACCCGGAAAATAAGGGCTTCCGGTGGGCATTGCGCAGATATCCCCATCATCGCATTGACTGCCAAGGCTATGGCTGCTGATGAGCAGGCTTGTCTGGATGCGGGTATGAATGACTATATTGATAAACCGGTAAACCTTGAACGAATGAAGAATTTACTCTCTGAATGGGCAGAGAAGATCAGAGGCTCCTGATCTTCTTTTTGGGAAACATGTCTATTTAAAAAACTCTTTCCCATTAAAGGCTTCTTACCCGCTGGGTTCGTCCTCCTCGATCAATGGCAACAAACACCATAGTGGTTTCGGTTAGCTTTTCCCAGCCATAGTGGTTTTCTATCCATCCCTCAACCACAACCTTAATGGATGTTTTTCCGATTTCTGTCACACGGGTAAAAAAACCGATCAGGTCAGCGGTCTGAACGGGTCTCAGGAAACTCATGCTGCCAATACTGACGGTTACGACTCTGGCTCCATTGGAGGCTTTTCGAGCACATACCTCACCAGCCTGATCCAGGTGCATGGCTACCCAGCCTGCGAATACATCACCGCTGCTATTGACGGAACGATGATCCGCCAAGACCTTTAGTGTCATATCTCCCTGGGGGGTAGGAACGCTGTCAAGATTTTCATTTCTGGTACTCATTGGGGAGACTCCAAACTCTTTTTATTGTTTTACCCGGTAATATTGATTTTTTGGATATTTTATCTTTTTTACTATCTATTTCATATTGTTAATCATTTTATATCCTATTCTTAGCTGTTGCTTATTTTCTGGTCAGTTTGGTATTCGGTTCTAATGACCCTCTGAGTGAATATTGGTCATTAGTTGACTGGCTTACTTGATCGGTCAGATTTACAGGGGTAATTGTTTGTTTTTGTAGGCTATTGTTTAATAGAAAGATCAGAATGTTAACGATTTAATCTAGACATATAGCAATGTCGTTGTTTTATTAACCATTAAGTCTAATGGAATAATATAAAAAACAAGCAATAATCAGGGTGTGTTTCGACAGCGGCTGGGAGGCTGCTATAAAAATACAAGGAAGTAACTAAAGTATTCCACCATGAAAGGCAAGTATTCGGGAAGGAAGTGGTGGTAATAAGTTCAAAGGAAAGACGTTTTCTGGAATGTCTGTTTCTGAAAATGATTAAGTAGAGAAACGGGTTTCATCGGATTAATATTTGAGCATGCGTTAGAAGAAAGACTGGAAAGTGACCCTGATGATCAGGTTCAATTTGATGAGAAGGTTAACTTAACTGCAACTGTTTTTGATGCTTTATGGATGATGCTCAGTCACAAGATTTATATAAAGTCCATGAAGAGCCCACTGATGTAAGTGTTGATTTAAGATCTGTTACCGATTGTCAGAATTCACCCGATAAGAATAAAAAACACCCAGAGTGTCTCGTCTCGCCTCAACTCAGATGAATCTGGTTTCTCCAGCTTGGATGAAACTGAAGGTAGGAAACACTTACAAAAATGATGTGTTTTTATGCAGGGCTTAGTTTTAAAGCGGAAAATGTACAAAGATTTAATGATGTCAGACCTTTTGAATTGGAAGGTGGTCAAATTAGAAGCGACTTTGTATTAAAGCTAATGACAGATGAGCAGAGCTTTGGCAGATTCTGTAATATGGGGAAGCTTATTCGAGATGTTTTTCCACTACTGGATAACCAAAGCGATCTCATGAGAGCTATGCTTGGTGATGATGACTTCCATTCACTGAGAGGTGAAGCACGACGAGATGCTGTTTACCCTTTTATTATTGATGGTTTCTGGAAGCTAACCCGAGGGATTTGGTTAAAAGCCAAATCACCAGATCTACTCACAGAATTAGGAAAACATGAGGAAGTATTTGCTCTAGAGGCTATGGTTTCTCTTGCAGGATTTAGTGGTGAACTGGCCACTCTGGAAAGAAAATTGCTTAATTATGGTATTAAAGGAGTTATTTCTGTCGAAGAGTTTGATGATGCTAAAAAATGTCTTGATCATGCAAAAAAACTGCAGGAATTGGCTGGCAGGCTATACGGTCAATGGAATCTTCAACCTGCCAAAGCTCTGAGAGCTATCGATGAACACCTGAAGGATAATCAGGAGCTGCCTTTTGTAAGTCGGCAAGTAGACAAGATTGAGAAAAAATTCTCAGAAGTTATTGAGAAACAGCCAGAGCTACGGCAAAAAAAGAGGGAGCTTGATAAAGAGCAGCTTCGTAAGGATCCTCTAAGGGATTATAAGAAACTATTAAAAAATGCTGTTCTGGAGGTGAAGAATAAAGAACGTGAAGTTGGAGCTGATGGAGTAGAAAGGCACACAGTCTATGAGAAGCTAAAGCAAGAGTGCAGCCATGAGAATTTGAGAGCTTTTTATAATGAACTCCGTAAAGCAATAATTCGTGGTGTTGATTATTGTTAAATGAGTCTTAAGGAAGCTATGTATTTATAATTACAGATACGTATCCAACAATGGTACGTATCTGTGTTTTGATTAAATCAGTCTATTTTTCAAAATAATCCTGAACCATCCGATCCAGCAATCTCACACCAAATGCAGTGGCGCCTTTTGGTTTGGTTGGAAATGCTTCATCTGTCCATGCGGTACCGGCAATATCCATATGAACCCATGGCGTATCATTTTCAATAAAGTTATGGAGAAACTGTGCTGCAACGCCTGAGCCCCCCAGTCGTGGCTTATTACCATTGTTGCGCATATCGGCAATATCACTGGTCAGCCGTTTACTGAAGTAGCTGCCCATGGGCATGCGCCAAACCGATTCTGCAACAGCATCACCCGCAGCGATTACTTTGGTAACCAATTCATCATTATTGGAAAAGACACCCGCTATTTCTTCACCCAGGGCAATAGCAATAGCGCTGGTTAATGTAGCGAGGTCGATTATAGCCTTGGGCTTAAGATGTCGTTGGGTATAAGTAAGAGCATCACACAGAACCAGACGGCCTTCCGCATCAGTATTCATAACCTCTACGGTCTGGCCGGACATGGTTTTCACCACATCACTTGGACGTTGAGCCTTGCTGTCCGGCATATTTTCCACCAGGCCCAGTACTCCCACTGCATTCACTTTTGCTCTACGCTTAGCCAGGGCAACCATCAGCCCCGTCACGGTTGCCGCACCTCCCATGTCCTGTTTCATGGTGTCCATGGTTATAGAGGGTTTCAGGGATAAGCCGCCAGTATCAAAGGTGACGCCTTTGCCGATAAAGGCGATCGGTGCTTCAGAGCCTTCAGCGCCATTAACAGGGCCGCCACCGTTGTGCTTGAGAATTACCAGCTGGCTTTCCCTGTCTGAACCCTGACCAACTCCCAGCAATGCCCCCATACCCAGTTCATGCATTGCTTCTTCACCGAGAATCTCTACCTCAAGCCCCTCAGAAGTCAGTGATCTGCAGAAATGAGCGTAGGATTCCGGGTTAATCACATTGGCTGGTTCCCAGATCAGATCTCTGGTGATGTAAACCCCTTCTGCAACGGCCAGCAGTGGCCCAAACAGTTTTTCAGCCACTTCAGGTCTGGCTACCGCGACTTTCAGTTCGGTGAGAGTAGTGGGTAATTGCGCTTCTTTAGTTCGATACTTATCAAAGCGGTAACCTCCCAGCATTACTCCATAAGCAAAGTGGGCTGCCTGTTCAGGGGTATCCAGTAGCGTGGTGGTTGCACTTATTGAAAGGTTTGCAGCTTTAACTGCAAAAAGGCCACCTGCATTTTCAACGGCAATGGTGGATGCGTTATTTCTATCACCCAGACCAAACAGGACAATGCGTTCGAGGTCAGTGTTGGCAGGAGCAACAATATTCAGTAATTGTTCTGCATCACCATTAAAGCAATCGGCCTTAATGGCCCGGCCCAGGGTTCCACCGGTCAGTTTATCCAGTTCTATTGCTGCTGATGATAGCTCTCCCCCAGAGTAAAATCCCTGCTGCAATGGTACCACTGACTGGCAGGGTCGGGTCAGTAAATGAAATATGCATGAATAACACCTGTAAATGTAATCTTGCCGGATCTTTCCAGCTTGTTATGTCCCCGGGAAACCCGTCGGTACGAGGTGAAGAGTGTCCTTGTAATCCCTGGGGTTAAAAATAATCAGTTTGTCCGATGAATCTCAGCCTGCTTATGGCAGGCCACCTGATGGGTACCCTTTACACCGACTTCAGTTAACGTATTCAAGGCAGGCTTTTCCCGCTCACATTGCTGGTCTGCATACAGGCAGCGGGTTCTGAAAACACAGCCTGACGGTGGATTGATTGGCGATGGCAGATCACCTTTCAGTACGATCCTCTTCTTGTGAACTTCTTTATCGGGGTCAGGTACTGGGACAGCGGAAATAAGCGCCTGGGTATAGGGGTGACGGGGTGAATTATAAAGTTCGTCTTTCTCGGCTATCTCCATCACATTTCCAAGATACAGAACCATGACCCGATGACTGATATGCCGGATGATGGAAAGGTCATGGCTAATAAACAACAATGACAGACCAAATTTTTTCTGCAGTTCGCCCAGCAGATTGATGATCTGGGCCTGAATGGAAACATCCAGAGCGGATACAGGCTCATCACAGACGATGACTTTTGGCTGAAGAATCATAGCCCTGGCAATGCCTATTCGCTGGCATTGACCACCGGAAAACTCATGGGGATATCGGTTGATCATTCTCGGAAGTAAACCAACAATATCCATCATCTCCCTGACCCGGGATTTGACCTGCTCTTTTGGCATATCCGGATTATGGGTTGCCAGTGGTTCAGCAATAATTTCACCAATGGTCATGCGAGGGTTGAGACTGGCCAGTGGGTCCTGGAAGATAATCTGCATTTCATTGCGAAGAGGTCGCATTGCTTTAACAGAATAACCCGTGATGTTTTCCCCCATCCAGATGACTTGACCTTCCGTGTTGTGCAGTAGTTGCAGTACCGCTCGACCCAAAGTGGACTTTCCGCAGCCGGATTCACCGACAATGGCCAGTGTTTCCCCTTCATTCAGTTCGAAGCTGACACCGTCGACCGCTTTCAGTTGTGCCTTTTTTGAGAAAAAAGTGCCCACATCTACCGGGAAGTACACCTTCAGGTTTTCTACCTTAAGAATGGGATCACTCATCATGCGTTCTCCATTGCTGGAATCAGATCGTTAGCCGTTGTGATGTGATGGCAGGCAATCATCCGGTGCTGACTAAGGGCAGCGGGTTCGGGTTGTGTGCTTCGACATTGGGCATCCGCGTACTGACAGCGTGGCTGGAAAGCACAGCCACTGGGCAATGCCTGCAGGTTGGGCGGCTGACCCGGTATGGCATAAAGGTCTTCGTTATGGTTGCCATCGATCCTGGGCATGGACTGGAGTAGCCCCTGGGTATATGGGTGCCGGGCATCGTTGAAGATTTCATGGACCGTGCCGGTTTCGACGACTCGTCCACCGTACATCACCATCACATGGTCACACATGCCGGCAATAACGCCGAGATCGTGGGTGATCATAACAATCGACATACCCATCTCTTCTTTCAGACTGTGCAACAGCTCCAGAATCTGTGCCTGAATGGTTACGTCCAGTGCGGTGGTTGGTTCATCAGCAATCAGCAGGTCAGGTTCACACAACAGGGCAATGGCAATCATGACCCGTTGTCGCATACCACCAGAGAACTCGTGAGGGTACATATGAACTCGCTTTCTGGCTTCTGGAATACCGACCAACTCCAGCATTCTGATAGATCGTTCCAGTGCTGACTTCTTGTCCAGACCCTGATGCTCAATCAGGACTTCAGTCATTTGTCGTGAAACTTTCAGGTAAGGGTTCAGCGAGGTCATGGGGTCCTGAAAGATCATGGACAGAGATACCCCGCGGACCTTATTCAGCTCCGCAACCGGCAAACCCAGTAAATTCTGCCCTTTAAAGATGGCTTCACCCGAGGTTCTGCCATTCTTTGCCAGCAGTCCCATAATGGCCATGAAGATCTGGGTTTTACCGGACCCGGACTCACCAACAACCCCAAGACTCTGGCCCTTTTGAAGTGTAAAGTTGATGTGATTGGCTGCAGAGACTTCACCTTCCGGTGTATCAAAACGGGTATTCAGGTTGTTTACTTCAAGAATGATGCTCATGGTGTTATCGATCCTTGGGGTCCAGTGCATCACGCAGACCGTCGCCAATAAAATTGAAACAGAACAGAGTGATAGCCAGGAAGGTCGCCGGGAATGCCAGCATCCATGGGGCGCTTTCCATCACTTTGGCACCTTCGGAAATCAGTACCCCCCAACTGGTCAGCGGCTCCTGAACACCAAGTCCAAGGAAGGAAAGAAAGCTCTCAGTGAGAATGACCTGAGGAATGGTCAGGGTCATATAGACAATAACGGGCCCAAGAATATTGGGGACAATGTGTCGGAAGATGATCCTGGTCGTTGAGACACCGCTGGCATGAGCCGCTTCAATAAACTCCTTTTTCTTGATGGCCATGGTTTGGCCGCGAACGATGCGGGCCATCGTAAGCCATTCAACCGCACCTAATGCCACAAAGATCAGAAAAATGTGTCGACCGAAAATGACCATTAAAATGATCACGAAGAACATAAAGGGCAGCGAGTAGAGAATATCCACAAACCGCATCATCAGGTTATCGATCCGACCACCCATATAGCCGGCGACGGCACCATAGGTCACGCCAATAATCAGAGATACCGTCGTGGCGACCAGGCCAACCATCAGTGAGACCCTTGCACCGTATAGTGTACGGACAAAAAGATCCCGACCATTTTCATCGGTGCCAAACCAGAAACCTTCAGAAAAGTTGGGTGCGACCTGAATAAAGTCCCAGTACACCTCGTCAAATGGGTGAGAGGAAAGCAAGGGTGCAAAAATAGCCAGCAGAGTGATGATAGTAAGAATGATCATGGAAACGACAGCTGCCTTGTTACGCATGAGTCGAATCCGGGCATCCTGCCATAGTGAACGACCCGCGACTTCTTCAATACATGCTTCTGCCTGCTGATTCAGTACAGCCGCCATTCTGTCATTGGGTTTGGCTAAAAGGCTCATCCATTAACCCTCAGTTTCGGATCAAGGAAGCTGTAAATAACATCCACAATCAGGTTCATAATGATGATCAGGGTTGCGTAAAAGATCACAACGCCCATCACCAGTGGATAGTCACGGTTCAATGCAGCATTAACGAAGTAACGACCAACACCCGGAATATCGTAAATGGATTCAATAACCACCGAACCGGTGGTTACTGCTGCAGCCGCTGGCCCGAGATAGGAAACAACCGGAAGAAGAGCGCCCTTGATGGCGTGGCGAACCACCACAAGACGTTCACGAAGCCCTTTGGCCCGGGCAGTACGGATATAGTTGGAGTGCAGGACTTCCACCATGGAACCGCGGGTCAGGCGAGCGATGTAGGCGATCTGTGGCAGGGCCAGAGAGATGACCGGAAGCACCAGGTTTCTGGCGGAGCCATCTCCCCATCCTGCAACAGGTAACCAGGAAAGATAAACACCAAAAACCAGTGACAGTATGGGGGCAACAACAAAGTTCGGGATGGCGATACCGGTCATGGCAACGCCCATGATGGCATAGTCTGTTTTCTGGTTCTGATATAACGCTGCCAGTGTTCCAAGGCTGATGCCAATGATGGCGGCAATTAAAATGGCCATGCCCCCAATCTGCAGACTGGCAGGTAAACCGGTAAGAATCAGTTCGGTGACACTGAAATCACGAAACTTGTAGGAAGGGCCAAAATCAAATCGAAGCAGGTTGCCCACGTATATGAAGTACTGTTGATAAAGCGGTTTATCCAGATCGTAGGCTTTCAGGATATTGGCTTCAATTTCAGGTGGTAACTGTCGTTCAGCATCAAATGGGCCTCCCGGTGCAATTCGCATCATGAAGAATGCAATAGTAATGATGATTAACAGCGTTGGAATCGCTGCGAGCAGGCGCTTGGATATATAGGAGAACATGGAAAACTGTGCTCTTTCCGTAGGGCCTGTTGACGTTTGGCCCTAACACTTTCCTTAAAAGACTCCCTCCCTGTTATGGCTCATGGCCAACCCTGGCGCATGATATATTCAGCAGGTTCCGGTGAATGCTGATAGCTCTTCTAACCACAACGGGACAGAGACACAAAGAAAAGGTTTGAAACTTTGTGACTCTGTGACTTTGTGGTTTAAAAAGCCCGGGAGTTCGGTTATTCCACGGTCAGATAACGTGCGTGGTGAACATCTGCAGCATTATCGACCCAGCCTTTAACCCGTGGATTTACCAGGTTTTTGGAAACGTAATAATACAGAGGGATATTGGGTAGCTCAGCCATGGCAATAGCTTCAGCTTCGCGCATATACTCATCACGCTTATCCATATCTACTTCCATTTCCGCCTTTTTCATGAGCGTGTTGTACTGTTCGTTGTTGAAGCTGCTGTAGTTTTTGGAAAGGTTGCGGGCTTCCATCAGGTTCAGGAAGTTCTGAGGGTCGTTGTAATCCGCAATCCAGCCAGCACGGGCTACCTGGAAGTCACGGGTTTTCAGACTGGCGTAATGAACCTTGACTTCAGAGTTGTACAGCTCGGTTTTAACGCCCAGGGCCTTCTTCCACATGGCGGCAATCGCAATCGCCACTTTCTTGTGGTTTTCAGAGGTGTTATAGCTCAGTCGCAGCGTCGGTGGGTTGGATTTGCTGTAACCGGCTTCTTCCATCAGCTTCTGGGCTTCGGCGATACGCTCATCTTTAGACAGAGTCTTCCAGTTTACTTCTGAGGGCTGGCCATAGGTGCCAGTACCTGGAGGTACAAAACCGTAGGCGGGTACTTCACCGGTTCTCAACACTTTATCGGTCAGGATCTCACGGTCAATGGACATGGCCAGCGCTTTGCGGACCCGGGGATCCTTGAGAACGTCATCGCTGGTGTTGAGAGGGTAGTAATAAACACCGAGGTAAGGGGCGATGCGAATATACTCAGGCATATTCTTCTCGAGCCACTTCAGGTCGGAAGATGCAAAGTCAGTCTGAATATCCACTTCGCCGGCACGGACACGTTTAAGCACTGCAGAACGGTCTTCCTGTGGATAAAATATCAGCTCATTGATCGATACATTTTCAGCGTCATAGAATTTCGGGTTTTTAATCAGTCTGATCCGCGCATTCGGTGTCCACTCTTCAAGAGTGTAGGCGCCATTGCTCACGGCACCTTTGTTTTTTGCCCACTCTTTACCCAGCTCTTTTACTTTGTGAGAAGGAATCGGGTAGGCGGTGTAGTGAACCAGCTGAGCAACAAAATAAGGGGCAGGGCCTTCCAGAGAGACTTCCAGAGTTTTGCCGTCGATAACCTTTACACCGAGTGCTTCGGGGCCAGCTTTACCGGTATTCACCTTCTGGGCATTTTTGATGGTGTAAAGCAGGTATGAATAGCCGGACGCCGTCTCTGGTGCCAGGATGCGCTGGAAAGCGTAATAGAAGTCATTGGCTGTAACAGGCTTGCCATCAGACCAGGTGTGGTCTCGCAGCGTAAATGTGTATACCAGTCCATCGTCGGAAACGGTCCAGCTTTCAGCGGCACCCGGAATAATTGAGCCATCAGCTGCTTCTGTAGTCAGGCCAAGGAACATATTGCCAACGATACGGCTTTCCCAGACACCGGAGATAAAGTGAGGGTCAAGCGATGCGGGTTCGCCCATATTACCAATGGTTAATCTTTCCGCAGCCTGAGCTGCGTTATCTGGCGCGGTGAAGAAAGCTCCGGATACGGCAATGGAAACCGCCAGTACGCCTGCTTTTAAGCGTTTGAACGGTGTCATTTTTACAGACATGACTTCCCCTTGTTTATATTGTCTCAGGCTCTATTGATATAAATATTGAGCGATAGACGTTTTATTGGCAGTGATTATTTATTGTTCAAAAGCACTCTTTTGCGAGCACTTATTATTTTCTGTCTTCATGGCTGCAGGTAAGCAGGCGAAAACAGCCCTTGATCACGGGTACTGATCAGGCAGCATATTCCGGGTAGGAAAGACATTGGCCACCACGGCTTTTTACTACTTCGCTCATGGTTGCTGGCAGCGCACAAGGCAGTACGCATTCTTTTCTGGAAAAAACTTCAGGCAAAAAGCGTGCAATTCATAAAATCACCTTTTCTGAAAAAGCGTATTGGCATAGATCAATAAAATGGATGGTCGATAGCGCTGAATCATTGTTAAAAATGGGCAATTCCCGAGTCGTTGAACTATCTTTGGACAGATATCGTACTTCGCAAGCCGTATATGAGGTGCACGCCAATGGCATCATCCTGGGTACTGGTTGCTGATAACAGCCAAGCCAAGGTCTATCGTTTGGACCGGCACAAGAGAGTGCTGGATCTGGTTGACCAGATTGACCATGAAGAGGGCAGATGGAAGCGGCATGAGTTTGTGACGGCTGGGCCCGGCCATTCAGTCACGTCTTCTGCTGGTGGCAATGTTCGCATGGTGGGCACTGATAACTCTCCGAAGGTAAATGAGTCTATCAACTTCGCTCATATGCTGGCTAAGTCTATTAATCATGCTCATGACCTGCACCAGTTTGAAACCCTGCGTGTCTGTGCTCCACCAAAATTACTGGGTGAAATATTACCCCTGGTTGAAAAGCATGTACCACAGGGAGAACACATTAATAAAGACTTGATCCATGAGAGCTCTGAGGAATTGCTTGAGCGCCTCACAGAGCTTCATTGAGACAGTCATTCAGGTGAATTGGGCGGGGTTGTTATGAATCGATATAGAGAATTGGAAGAGCTGGATATCGAGTTTCAGGAGGCTGAAAGTGCCTGGCTGGAAGCGAAAGATGATGAAAGCCTTTCAGAACAGCATAAACAGGAATATCTAAGCAAGTTGCATCATTGCCTTGAGAAACGAAAAGCCCATATCACCAAGCACTGGCATGACCCGGCGTACTACGATAAGGGCCATTTAACGATTGACTGACTTCCCTCGGACAGCCTCCAGCCAGAATTCTGTTCATCAGGGTGCTTTTCAGGAGAACGTAATGAAGCAATACCTTACTCCCTTAATTTTGTTGGTCGTTTTGCTTGCTGGCTGCGCAGTCAAACCTGAAGTCAGCTGGGACTATAACCACCAGGTTAACTGGTCAACCATGACAACATGGGCATGGTTTCAACCAGGAAGGGAGAAGGATAACCGGATCATGAGTCTTATGGCTCAACGGGTGCACTTGCAGGTATCTCAGGATCTTGCTGCAAAAGGGCTGCAGGAAGCCGCTGCTCAAGAGGCGAGCATGTGGTTGAGTTGGGGTTTCACCGAAAAGTCTAAACTGGAAGGCTCTTCTTATAACAATGGGTTTTACTATGCACCTTATCCCTGGGTGATGAGTAACTGGCCGTCTGAAGTTGTCGTAAACAGCTATGAGGTGGGGCGCCTGACATTGAGTGTGATCAATCCGGCAAACAACCATGTCATCTGGCAGGGGATTGCCAGTCAGCGGCTGACATCGGACATGTCGCCAGAAGAGCAGAGAGAGTATATCACTGCATCAGTTAACAGCCTGTTGGAAAAATTCCCACCACCTGTTAACTATATCCCTCAATAGTAATTCAGGTTCTGTTGGTAAACTTATGTCAACAGAACCTGACCAGAGCAGTTTGCGCAAAGCATTCTGTTCTTATGAGTCGTATATCTTAGCGGTAAGCGCTGAAAATCTCTTCCACAGTTCCATCGCTGTTCATGGTGTCCAGGGCAGACTGCAGGCGTTTCACAACTTCATCGGGTACTGAGGGATTCAGTGCCAGATAATCATTCGTTGAGCCCACTTCAAAGACTGGCTTGATGGTTGGAATGCTTTCCTTCTGGGCATAGTAGTAACCACTGAATTCACCGGTCACCCAAAGATCAATCTGGCCTCTTGCCAGCTTGCGGGCATTGGCATCTTCTTTCAGGCTCTCTTCGAACTGAACATTCTCTTTCTTCAACAGGCTGGTAACCGCGTGTCCTTTAACGCTGGCTACTTTGTACTTGTTGAGATCTTTCAGACTCTTGATGGCGATTTTATTGCTGGCAAGGGTAAAGACCTTGTATTTATTCTCGATCAGAGGACCCACCCATTTGAACTTGTCTTCACGTTCTGGCAGTCGTGCAGTTGAGAAAACGGCAAAGTCTTTGCCGTTCACTGCCAGGTTGTACACTTTGCTCCATGGGAATCTCAGGGTCATGGTGTAATCAACGTCAGCACGGCTGAGCATTTCACGGACGATATCTGTGGCAATACCATCAATCTCAGCATTTCTGGCAAAGTTCTTGTCAGCAACGCTCATATTAAAAGGAGGGTAGTTCTCAGTGAGAATGGTCAGTCTGAAGTTCTCAAGTGAGGTAGTGGCCATGGTATCGGTAGAGGATAATCCTGCTACCAGTACCAGTGCTGATAAAAAAAGTGGGCGAGTAAAGGACGATAGTCGCTTAAACATACTTCCGAAGCTCCGTTGGGCTTTATTGTTATCGCGAAATTTGGGCTAAATTTTAGAGAATGGATATATACTTAATTAAATACTATCGTGCAAGAATTCTGTAAGAAATCTAAGTTCTTTTGCGCCAAGGGTGAACACAATTAGACATGTGAACACCCTTGGATATTTCTCTTTTCACAATATATAGAGTCTCGCCACGGACTCGCTTCTTCAGAAGTTTCTACCTAATACACTGAAAATCTGGACAACCTCTTCTGCTCCAGGCCTGAGCTTTGAGTCTTCATTAGTCATTCTTTGACTTGTTTCCACTAATGTTGTTGCAGCCAAATTGTGTTTGTAATCAGGTTTTAGTGGAATTGGGGCCTTATTCTTACGAAGACTGTAAAACTCTGACCAAGATACTAGATCGATTAACCCTGCGTCCATAAAAATGCTAATGAGTGACATTCCCGCAGAGTAAATATCAGCTTCAAAACCTTGCGTTTCACCCCTCAGCGTTTCAGGTGCAGCGTACATTCCCGAACCCGTAGCGTCTTTGGGGAAGCAGTCTTTAATCCTGATAGCATTACCCAGATCAGCAATTCGCAAGTGATTGTCTTCTGGGTGAATAAGTAGATTTTTTGGCTTGATGTCCCGGTGCATTATCTTATTCTTTTTCAAGCATTCTAGGCCTTTGGCCAGGTCTTCAGCCCAGAGCTTCAAACTCTCTATCGAGGGAGCACCTTCCATTTTTTTTGCAGCATCAGCTGCATTTATTCCTCCATCCTGCATACACAATGTTGTGTAGTATTCTTTTTGCGTTTCGATGGCTTCAAAGCCAAAAAAACCAATTATATTAGGGCTGGTAATGGAATCCAGTAGTTCTGCTTCTAATTGATCCGCTTCAAATACTTCCAGGGCATACTCCTCGTCTGTGGGTATGGAGCGGCTTCTGGTTACCCATTTTTTATTATTTTCCTGAGATATATGGCGGATAACTTTAAGTCGTTCTGCAGTCTCTTCAAAGTCGACATCCTTACCAGAAACAATTTCTTCGGTCTGTATGTCTGATGCACTGGGTATGCTACCTAATGATAATTTCGGCTTGAGAGGAGATGATTTTGTATCATCTTCTGGTAACGTATTTTGTGCTTTATGGTTTGCTTTTAAAGGGTATTCTTTATCATCACTTTCAGAGTTATATTCATCAATATGACGGCGATGGTTTACTCCCATTTTTTCAGTACTACTTTGATCTGAGCTAAGGAGTACGCCTTCATCACTAAGTTCATTGTCAGATGATAGAAAAACGATATCATCCTCACTATCTTCCAAGCTGTGAGGATGGGGAGAGGTGTTTGAAGAAGCGCTGTAACTCTCTTCAGAATCAGAGCTGTCCCAGAATCTTGATTCATCCCGTTCATCAGATTGATCTGTAGGAGATAGATCGGGAAGCCTGTCAGCCTCAATACCTGAAGACTCACCATCAGAGTCACCGGTTAGTTCTGAATTTGGACTTTGGTCATAAGAGTAATTCAATTGTTCAACATAGTGTTCTCTTAAGGTTTTCCGCTCTGAGTTTTTGCCTGTTTGCTCTTGATTTATTTTAAAAGGGTTTGCATCAGTTTCTTGTCCTTTGCGGTAGGAAAAGGCCTTTTTTTCACTGTCTTCTTTGTTTCTTTTTGGCTCTGGTTCCATGCCACTTCTGGAGTTGCCTGAGGGTATCCTGTCCATATATCCATATGTCCTTGGATTTGGAATTTATTGAGTTATTCGGCAAGAATATTAAAAAGTTAATATCAATAATTATGGTTAAACTGTATTCGGAAGACTGTTATAAGTTGTCAGGACTTTGATCGAAGTCACTTTTTAAGGCATCTTTTATCCTAAATTCAGCGGTTACCCCCTGAGCTAAACTCTAACCCTCACCAATACCGAGGGCTCACAGATGGTTCGACCACCAAAACCCGCTCACCCAAAGGGTGAGTTGTCTGAAATGGAAAAAGACCCCTTATCCGTCACACTCGAAGTCGATTCTTTCGACGGTAAAATTCATGTCGAGTGGGAACCGGAAGCATCCGTCACTCCAATGGGGCAGCTTGCTTTTTTTATACAATTTTTAAAAACAGGTCACCGGTTTGAACCCTGGGTTAACGATTGTCCGTTAACTTATAAAAGCCCAAACGCCCCTGGAAAAGTGGATGTAATTGGCTCACTAATGCTTTCCATACTTTCAGGGCATAAACGTTATGCACATATCGGAACGATTATTGGTGACAATGTAAATGCTCAACTGCTTGGGATGAAAAAAATTGTCAGTGATGATTCCGCTAGACGTGGTTTAAAGAAAATTGATGAAGATGAAGGCGTTGAATGGATGCAAAAACATCTTCATCTATGTTTTGATCCGTTATTAACCATTCCATGGATTATGGATGTTGATGTTACCGTGAAAACCATTTACGGACATCAGGAGGGAGCAATGAATGGCTATAACCCACATAAGAAAGGAAGACCCTCTCACACTTACCACTCATATATGATGGCCAATCTTAAATTAATACTGGAAGTTGAAGTCAGGCCCGGAAATGAAAGTCAAAGTAAATACTCTTTACCCGGTTTAATGGAGCTATTAAATCGACTTCCAAAATGTTGCTGGCCTGAATTTGTTCGTGGTGATTGTGATTGGGGAAGTGACCGGGTAATGAGCGAAATGGAAGATGCTGGCTGTCACTATCTTTTTAAAATGAAAAAGCACGACAACGTAAAGAAAGCCATAGGTAATGCGCACTGCAGCGGTGGGTGGGTAAAATACGACGACCATTGGGAGGGAAAAGAATCTGTAATCAAACTATCAGGATGGAAAAAAGAAAGACGCATCATCATCGTTCGAAGACGACGTCCTGAAAATGAGATACTGGCTCTGGAAAAAGGAATAAAAGAGCGTCAGAAAACATTGGCGTTAATAGAAGAGCCGGAAAATATAAAAGCTTACGAATATTCGGTACTGGTTACTTCTCTTAATAATGATATTGTCTCGATTATTAATCATTATCGCAACAGGGCTGACTGTGAAAATAACTTTGATGAAATAAAAAACCAATGGGGCTGGGGTGGTTATGTAACAAAAGATATGGCAAGATGCCGAATGCTGGCGCGAATGGTAGCCCTGATTTACAACTGGTGGACGCTTTATGTTCGATTAGGCAATCCGGACTCTCATAAAGAATCCATTACCAGTCGCCCTTTATTAATGAGTTCAATTGGCAAGCTGACCCAGTCTGGCAACCAAAAGAAAATCAAGCTGACAAGTCAGCATCGATGGATGGATAAAATTGCTAAATTGCAAAGCGAACTATGTGAGTTTTTTGATTCAATTAAGAGCATTGCACCGCAGTTTAGTCCAGTTAACGCATGGTGTCGTATTTTAACGAAAGCGGGCTCAAAATTTTTAAACCCCGGGCAGTTTATTACGATGCAGCCATTAATCGAATCGGGCTGAGAACTAAAAAACCGCCGTTATGAACCAAGAAAAGCTATCCCTGTCGGCATGGCTCAGCGGTGTTCAACTGCTGAATTTAGGTTTATTGTCATGACCGGTGAACTCTCAGCGGTGAATGCGGCGGTTGATGCTGGAGTGATGGCGGCCAGGGATGCCGGTATGCTGATTGGCAAGACCGTGATACCGTCACCCACCAAAGAGTTTTTCCAGAAGCTGCTTTAAACAACACTTTAAAGTGATACAGCAAAGCCCATTTGCCTTTGGCAAGTGGGCTTTTTAATATCCAGTCCGGCAAATCAATATTGAGGTCATGAGAATGTCCCGCCAGTTTATAGATCAAATGCAGAACCCAGTAGAGGTGTGTGATGAACCCATGCGGATCATCTCTCTGGTGCCTTCGATAACAGAACTGCTATTTGATCTTGGGTTGCAAGATCGGGTTCTGGGTGTGACTCGCTACTGCGTACATCCAGAATATGCACGTACAGAAAAAGCGATGATTGGTGGGCCAAAGACGTTTGACTTTGATGCTATCGATGCCTTACAGCCTGATTTAATCCTCGGTAATAAGGAAGAGAACTATAAAGAGGGTATTGAACAACTCCAGCAGAAATACCCAACCTGGCTTTGTGATATTCACAATCTGGATGATGCCCTGTCGATGATCACTTCAGTGGGGCAACTGACTAATCGTGAAGAAAAAGCCACTGTCCTGGTTAAAGAGATTCGCACAAAAATGGCGAACCTGACTTTGGGTCGTTCATTGCGTGTAGCCTACTTTATTTGGAGAAAACCTTATCGCGTTGCTGCGGGCAATACCTTTATCAATGAAATGCTAACGCTTTGCGGAATGGAGAATGTATTTGCAGACCTGGATCGTTACCCTGAGGTAACCATAGAGCAGGTAAAGTCAGCAAAGCCGGATCTACTGCTCTTATCTTCCGAGCCTTACCCGTTTAAAGACAAACATGGTCAGGCGTTTAAAGAGCAGGGTGTTGATGTTGATAGTAAACTGGTTGATGGCGAGATGTTTTGTTGGACAGGGAGCCGTCTCAGGCTGGCTGCAGATTATTTCATAGCTTTGAATGAAGAGTGTGGCAGGTTGGATTGGCATGGCTGATTGTATGCGTCATTAGTCGTATGATTTTCGAGCGAATTTTCACCCTACAACCGCCAATGTAGGGTCGTTTATTCTCGGACAGCCTTCTGACTTTATGGCTATGTCAGGAGATTAATGCCTCTCCCCTGCTTTGCTTGTCCAGCCAGGAATGAACGATATCGATGATAAATTCGATCTGACTGTCTGATTGAACAAAGGCTGGCCCCCGGTCCTTTCTTCCTTGTTGGATCGCTTTAAATACCGCTGTATCCAGTTCCGTCTGATTTTTATATTTTCCGGACTGTATGTTCTGGTACATTTCACTTAACACGATGAGCGTTCCGGTTCTACCTACGCCAGCAGTACAGTGTACCAGTGTGTTACCAGTATAATCTGGGCCTTTTTGATGAGTATGCAGTGCTTTTATATACTTGAGTAGCGAGTTTTTACCTTTGTTTTCACTGGGCACGAGTTTTTACCTTTGTTTTCACTGGGCACTCCGTGATCCGGCCACTCGGTATAATTGTATCTTCGTACCATCCTGGTTTTGCCACTCGTATCGGTAACCCGGTACCTTGTCTTTGTATACCCATCCCCTTGCATTTGCCCGTTGAATGCTACTTTAATCCCATTCTCAAAGTTGATTTCTAACTTCTCTTTGGTTGGGTAGTATTCTGCAATAGGCCCTCCTTTGCGAAAGCCAAGCTTGTCATTATCGCCGGTCAAATCACAAATAATACTGCTGTTTGAGTCGATAGCTGATTGCCAAATATCCCCACCATAGCCTGTTTGAGGTGCCTGGATGGCTATGTAGTTAGTATTGTTTAAAGTGATTTTGTTGGCGGGGATATAACTGCCATCAATTTTTAACGCTGTTTTTTCCGGTAAAGGTACATTTCCTATGACCTGGTCTTTATAACCAAATCTTTTCCATCTTCCATTTTTAATATGATTACCTTTTATAGCCTGAAGACTCTCGTGAGCGAGTTGTTTATGTGCGTCTATATAGGATCCATTATTAATAAATTGAGTCACTTTTTTTGATAAAGACAGCGCTGTTTTCTCCCCTGGACTCAAATGCTCACCAATGTCAGGTGAAACCCGAGATTGAGTTGCGCGAGGAATACTACGTCCTGTACCGCTATCAAGTCTGTTTGTAACACCTTGGTATAGTTGCTGTGTGCTCGATGAGCTGTGTTTAAGTGGCCTGGGAGGTAGTGGTGGTGGTGCAGCTGAATCTGAATCTGAATCTAAGGAGTCAAGTGACTCCGTACTGCCAGAAATACTGCTGCCTTTGGCACTATCAAGACTTGACGTTGAGCCCCAGCCAGAATGCAATGTGTTCAAAGAGCTATTGCTACCAGAAATACTGTTGCCTTTGGCACTATCAACACTGGTTGTTGAACCCCAGTCTGAGGGCTGTGAACTACTGCTATCAGCAAGGTGTTCATTAAGGAGTCGTATATCAGGCATACTGGCGTGTATTCCTTCTGATGCCTTCCAGGCTGCGATGAGTTTTTGAGCCATTGCCGGTGATACTTTCCGATCCTTCAACCCCAGGGTTTCTACCGCTAAGTCAGAACCTTTGACCGGATTTTCCTGTTTGGTTTTTGAGTTGATCTTAGGCTTTTTTGCTGAAAACCTAACTTCCTTACCCTTAAAGTCTGCTACCAGTACTTCGTTCTCAGCACCTTTCCTGGATGCTAACTTATTGATTTGATTTACTTGAGATGCATTGAGTGATCCAATTCCGCCTCTGCTCATTGTGACTGTCATCCTTGACCTTGAATTGATCTCTTAATTATAGCTTCGTATAGCTCTTTAATTTTATTTGTAATTAATGGATTGGGTTGTCAATAACAGGGCATTTTTAAAAATCTGCTCAACTTCCGCCTGGGTTCCCTGTCTCGGGTTGGTTGCTGCGCAGGCATCCTTCAAAGCGTTAATCGCCATCTCTGGGATATCCTCAACTTTGGCGCCCAATTCCAAAAGGCTGGCAGGTACGCCAACGTCCAGCAACAGGCGACAAACTTCTTTAATACCGAGCACTGCTGCTTCGTGAGAACCAAGCCCATAAACATCACAGCCCAGATAGCGGGCAACATCAGAGAGCTTATCTGCAGATACGGGCAGATTGTAGGTCATCACATGGGGGAGCAGAATGGCATTGCAAATTCCGTGAGGCAGACTGTATTTCCCTCCCAGCTGATGAGCCATGGCATGAACATAGCCAAGGCCGCTGCTGTTAAAAGCCATACCTGCCATATATTGTGCATAAGCCATTTGCTCTCTGGCTTTTCGGTCAGTGCCATCTTTAACAGCACGGGGCAGATATTCGGCAACCAGCTTTATCGCCTTACTCGCTACTGCATCGGTGACAGGACTTGCGCTGGTTGACAGAAAAGCTTCAATGGCGTGAGTCAGGGCATCCATGCCGGTCGCGGCAGTAAGACCCGCAGGCATGCCGAGCATCAATTCCGGGTCATTAATGGCAATGGCTGGCGTTACGTTCTGATCAACGATGGCCATTTTGATATGAGTCTGCTCATTGGTGATGATGCAGAACCGGGTCATCTCGGAAGCGGTACCTGCTGTGGTATTAGGTGCTCAAAGGAGGCGCTGAATTGACCTTTGAGCAAGGAGAAATTATGAAGTTGGGGTCGGGGGATTACGTGAATATTCCAGCTCATACCAAACACAAGGTGAGCTGGACAGATCCTGCCTGTGAGACGGTCTGGTTGGCGGTGTTCTATCGGGAGGATTCCGGGAGTGTGAACTGAGGCAGTCACTGTGTGATGTTCCCTGGGGTGTTTTTTTATTCTTCTTCTATTCTGTCTTGCCAGCATGACTAACTGCGCTGCCATACTTATCCAGCCATGTCTGGGATATTTTTGTGGGCGGCTGTCAAAGCACAAAGCAAAAAAGGTAGGAAGTTATGAATACAGATCAGAGGGTTGGTACAAGCCAGATCGGCGCATCAGATCGTGAATCTGGCTCGGAGGTTACTCCTGAAAAGAGAGAGCAACAGGCTGTTCTGGGCAGGCATACAGTCAACCGGACCGACGTCTCGGCTCTCGACCTCATCGGCATCGGGATTATGGGCGGTGTTGCGGGAGCCGCTGTCGGGGGGATTGCCAAGGCTGTTGCCGGTTGTTCATGGAAAACAGTGGCATGGATTGGAGGCGCTGGAGTGACCGCATTCGTCCTGGGAACTCATGCCTCTGTCCGGCCAATGACACCACTGGAACATGCGAAACAGGAGTTGGTAGAGGTCGGAAAGGATAAAGGACGTTTGCTGGAGAGGGAGCTGGATAATCCACATTACCAGTTTACCGGCAAAGAGATTTACACCATCAAACTTCTGTCTGAGAAATACAAGGAGTCCTGCGAGACCATATCGCTTTTGTGGTCTGGCATCTACTCACCGACGTTCAGAGGGGATTTTCTGGCATTTCTACAGGAAATTCTTGTTGCCCTTTGTAAACACCGCCTTGGTAAGGATGACATTATCATGATCATCGAAAAAATGGAGGATACCAACTCGCAGGACGAGGCTATGGCACTACCCGAGTTTCAAAGGCTGCCTATCTCGACAGACACTTACACCAACGCCCGTGAAGAGCTGGCCAGGGTCATGTTTACCTATTCCAGAATCCTGCTGGCAGCCAATGATGATCCCAGGGGGGTGACAGCTTACGACCTCTACCAGAACCTGTGCCGGGAGAAATATGCCGACTTCAAGGCGCGTATTGAAGCAGACGAGAGCAGACTGGAGAACGATATTCGTATTCTGCAAGCCATGGCTGAGCAGCAAAGTCGATCCGCAGGCCTCTCGTAAAGCAGGACTAACCGCGTTGTTATACCTATCCTGCCATACCTGAGATATTTTTGTGGATGTCTGTTAACGCAAAAAAAGGTAGAAAGTTATGGATGCAGCAGCAAGTAAAGCCGTTAAAGTTGTGGGCCCATTGTTAGCCAGTGCCGCAGATCGTGATAACAATAAAGCGATTACTGCCCGAAGAGAGGCCGAAGAGAGACAGGCTGCTTTGGGACGGCACACGGTCGATCAGCGGAATGTATCGACAGGCTACCTCGTAGGTATGGGGGCTGTCGGTGGCGTCGCAAGCGCAGCTCTTGCCAGCGCTGCCGGGTGTACATGGAAGACCGTCGCGCTGTCAGGTGCTGCCGGGGCAAGCATTCTTGCACTGGGCGCCCATACCCATGCTGAACGGATGACGCCACTGGAGCATGCGCAATATGAGCTGGCGCAGACCAGGGCAGATAAAGAGTACTTATTGGCGAAGCAGGCAGAGATGGAAAAACCTGATTATCGTCTTAGCGGTGATGAAATCATGACCGTAAGGCAGATGGCCAATAAATATGATGAGTCCTATGACTCCCTATGGATCTTGTGGGCAGGGCTTTTCTCGCCATATTACCGGAATAATGAGAAGGAATTTCTGAAGGAGATTCATCGAACGCTCAACGAGCGCGGCGTCAGCATGGATCAGATTGTCGATGTTGTCCGCAGCATGACCGACCTGAAGACCATTAAAGAGGCAAGGGCATTACGCAACTTTCGAAATCTGACTGCTGACCTGCATATGTCGGAAACAGCCAAGGATGAGCTTGTGGAGATAATGTTTGCGTATAACAAAATAATTATGGCCGAGCAGGGGTATGCGGGAGGCCTTTCGACAGAGTCACTTTACCAGAGCCGGTGCCAGGAGAAACTCGATCACTTCAAGGCTCGTCTGGATAAAGATGAGCGGAGGCTTGAGAGCGACATTCGCATTTTGCAGGCTATGGCCGAACAGCAGAAACAGTAACAGAAAACTTGTCTGTCAACCCTGCCTCAGTTATCCGTTGTGGCAACCAGAGGCAGGCAGGGGTTTGTGGACTTATCCACACCTTCGTAATCTTTGATTTCCCCGCCATTGGTAGCCAGCAGGGCAATGGCTTTGGCGCAGTCGTGAGGTGAACCACCGCCCAGTGAAACAACAGTGTCACACTGATGGCTGTTGAGCATGACCAGACCTTCGCTGACATTGGCTGCAGTCGGATTAGGCAGGGTGCCATCATAGATCACAGCATCAATGCCTTGGGCAACAAAGCGATCCGTAACCGAGCTCACCAACCCTGTTTTATTCAGCACTGCATCGGTGACAACCAGCACCTTTTTACAATTAAGCGCCTTCAGTCGTTCGATACCCTGGTTCAGACACCCAAAGCCCAGCAGGCTCTGGCGGGGCATTATAAATTCGTGTCCAGCAGGTGATGCTGACGAAGGAGCTTCTGTGGTTGCTTTCTGCTGGTTCTGGCTAACTATTTCATTACTGTTGCAATCAGCTTCATCACGAATGATTTTGATGCCCAGATCCCGCGCCTTGTCCAAAGCTCCCGGCGACAGAATGAAACCGGGCTGTAGGTAGAGCTGATCCCCCTGGCAGAATGACTGCAGGTTTAACTCTCTGATTAACTGCTTTTTCACAGTGTGGCCTTCAAATGTATGACTAAATCTTTTGCTTCTCTGACTGCTGCCAGAGCACCTCGCCACCGGACTGCCTGGCAACCACTCTGGCCAGTACAAACATCAGATCTGACAGTCGGTTCAGATACTGCATCAGTGGAGGGTTGATCTCTTCGCCCGCTTCTTTAGCGGCTATTACTCTGCGCTCTGCCCTGCGGGAAATGGTTCTGGCCATATGGCAGTAACAGGCCAGACGGGATCCGCCGGGTAAAATAAAATTCTTCAGAACAGGCAGCTGGTCATTAAATTCGTCCAGTGTATTTTCAAGCTCAGTAACAAAGGATTCCTGAATTAACTGGTAACCAGGCATGGCCAACTCGCCACCCAGGTCAAACAGCCGGTGCTGGATATTTTCCAATGGTTTCTGAAGCCGATGGCGCATGAGTTGAGCCTCTTTCAGCTCACTGATTAGCAGCCCCATCCAGGTATTCAGTTCATCAACTGCGCCAATCGCTTCAATACGCTCATGCGTTTTCGATACACGTCGTTGGTCACCCAGTCCGGTAGTGCCTTTATCTCCGGTACGCGTGTAAATTTTGGACAGCCGATTATGTTCCTGCTCAGACATCAGATGAACCTCAATAACCAAACACCAGTGTTTTCACGATAACGGGCAGAACTTTGCCATCCGCCAGAGGCTTGCCAATATCGATGTAGTCACCGTCTTTGACACTGATGCTGTCGATACAAATGACGTCTTTGCTGTATTTCAGCTTCGCCTCAATGCTCTGTCCCAGTACTTTGCCAAAGTCTTCTTCGACAATCACAATCAGTGGCTGGGGTAACTTAATCATTACGCCCATGCCCTGGATGATGATATCAGCCAGCTCCTGAACGTACTGGAAATCTGGGTTTCTGGGCCCTTTCAGTGCCAGGGCAACGTGTTGCGCACCGGTTTCAAGGTCAAACCAGGACAGTTTTTCGTGGATGGTTTTTGCCAGTTCACTGGCTGGCAGCGCCTCATCTTTGAGAGAAAGCCTCAATGCCGGAACGTTTTTAATGGGAAAGACATCACGGGAAAAATTGATGGTGCTGCCACTGATATCCGTGGCATGAGAACCTGCACCAATCACCGTCGCACGAATGGTTTCCACCGCATCAAAAACAGAAATCTGTTTGAACAGTGACGATTGACGTATAGCTTTACCCAGCAGTACGCCTAAATCACCGTATTGATAGTCGGAGGCAGAAGGCTCCTGATCATAGATATGAACGGCAACGCCACCGGAGAAGCAGATCTGATCCAGACGGTGGTTACGATGAAGGTCACTGGTGCCACGACCGATAAGAAATGCCGGGTCATCCGTCGCAGGCTTGAGACCCATTACCTCTTCGAGAATCTCAACCATTCGGTGAACGATCCGGTCAATCTGGCTTCGGCTCAGCAGGTCACCTACCTTAACCGACATGCCCATACGGCGAGTCATTTCCTGCCATTTTTCGGAAATGTAAGTAACTTCAGTGCCGCCCTTTTCAAATTTTATCAGGCGGCCACCGATGTCCAGACAGGTGGTATCAATGACTTCACCAACATCATAAGTGGCGATATTGGTGGTGCCTCCGCCAATATCGAGATTGGACACAATACTGTTTTTGTCAAAGGACTGTTTTGCGGCACCGGCGCCTTTACCGGAGATAATACTCTCAAGATCCGGGCCTGCCGTGGCAACCACGAATTCACCGGCAAGAAGGCTCAATGCATCAGCAACCTGTCGTTCATTTTCCTTGCGGGCTGTCTCACCGGTGATGATGACTGCGCCAGTATCAATATCAGCGGCATTGACGCCAGCATTGATGAATTCCTGCTCCATCAGTCGCCTAACCTTATCGGCATCAATCATGGTAGGCGAAAGCAGTGGGGTGAAGTGAACCTGGCTGCGGTAAATAACCTGGCGATCAACTATTTCCACTTTGGGAATCATGGCTCCCGGGGAGACGTTCTCCAGGAACATCCGGGTAAAGACCAGCTGAGTGGTTGAGGTACCAATATCAATGCCGGCACTGAGAATTTCTTCGCGCATGGCTGCTCCGGGTTAGAGGCATCTGCTTGAGTTTTTCTACGGTTTGGAAAGAAGCAGCAGAAAAACTGAAACAGACGAAATGAAAAAGAGTGCTGTCAGCGAGCTGACAGCACTCAATGGGGATTAAGCATGCTTGGCTTTCAGTGAACTCTGCTTTTCAGCCATATCTCTGGTGACCAGAATGGCGATGATTACTGCAGTAACACCACCTACCAGCTTGCCAACGATCATGGCAGAAATCATTTCGCTGTTAACGGCGGCGGTATAACCCAGGTGATCACCCAGGGCAAAAGAAGCGCTGACGGCGAAGGCAACGTTGATGATTTTGCCGCGGTTGTCCATGTCCTTCATGATGTTGAACATGGCGATACTGTTTGCCAGTGTGGCCACCAGACCTGCAGCAGCGGTTTCACCCATGCCCATGGAACGACCAACGGCCATCAGAGGCTTGTTGAACTTGGTGGTAATAAAGTGTACCAGTGGGAAGGCACCCGCCAGAACCATGGCAATATGGCCAACGGTAGAACACCATCAGAGAATGGAGCCATGCCAGGAATAACGACGAAACCGGTCAGGGCTTCAATCACGGCAGCAGCCAGGGCGGCAGTGATCAGAATAACCACACCCTTACCGAAAATTTCAAAGCCTCCGATCATTTTTTGTGGAGCCAGCTTCAGGCCAAGGGCGATAGCAGCCGCAACGATAATGACCGGAATCAGGTTAACAACAATGGTACCGATACCCAGGCCAGCGATCAGGCCACCGACCAGCGCACCGACAGGTACAGTGGTCAAACCGATCAGTACACCACGAGCCAGATACTGTGTATCTTCTTTAGCGATAATGCCCAGTGCAACTGGAATGGTGAATACGATGGTTGGGCCCATCATAGCGCCGAGAATAAGGCCGGAGAAGTTGGCGATGACCGGGTTTGTGGTCATCTCTTTGGCCAGTGGGTAGCCACCCATGTCGTTCGCCAGAAGTGTTCCGGCAAACATGGCTGGATCAGCACCCAGAGCGTTATAGATTGGCGCCAGAACGGGGGTCAGAACGGTATTCAGTACGGGAGCCAGACAGATAACACCAATCATGGCCAGAGCCAGAGCACCCATGGCCATAAAGCCTTCTTCAAACTTTTCGCCGTAGCCCCAGCGATTACCCAGAATTTTATCCACGGCGCCCAGCACCATGAACCCCACCATTATATAAAGAATAATGTCGTTGATACTCATATCTTCCTCGCAACTGCGATTACTTTTGATTCTGAACTAGCAGCCGGAAGTTGGAGAAATCAGGTTATTTCCAGGCGGCGTATCAGTTGTGAGAAGGCTATCAGTGCAGGGAAGGTATGATGATGACCTGACGCAAGTCAGCAGGCTTTCACTTTGTTGACATTGGTCAATAAAAAAATGCTTCGGGTAAAGTGTTTTTTGAGGTGTGGAGCGATCATGACCTGAGGCAGTAAAATGGACAGTCTCTTATTTCAACAGTACCTGAGTTACTTCTGCCAGCTCATCGATGAGCTGAGTTCGGGAAACGCACAATATCTAATTCCAGCAGTACCCGCAGAATAGAACCTGTGATGGATCGTTTTTGTGTATCCAAACTGACAGTATCAGGTCTGGGTTGGTCTGAGGTTCTATTCATTAAACGATTGATAAAACGCGAAAATTTGTTTTTCTGATTCCTGATTTTTCAGTCCTGCAAAAAAAAGAAAAACAGCCTTGAGCATCAGAACCTTGAGCTTCAGAACAAAGAGGGTCTGAGCGTTTGGTCATTATTTCGTGTCCAAAAATATTCATCGAAAACTGTTGTAATAAATCATTTTGAGCGATCCGCGCATTTGGATTTTTATTACTGTCTCTTCTTGATGGTGCTTCTTGATAGGCATAACTCAATACTCTCAGAATAACGGTAAACAGATCTCTGTCGGTATAAGTCATCAGATCTTTTGCACTTTTTAACACTTGGGTCATTTTAATTGTTCTGTTGTGGATAGAAAAATCGCTAAAACAAGCATCATTGAATGTACTTAAAGATGTTTGTGATAAAAAATTTTTCTCTCGCAGCAGTTTGCAGAGTAGATTTTCGCATTCATGAGGAGATTCAAGCAACCCGCCTGGTATTTTTTGTATCAAAGGAATGCACTGATTCATTTAACACAGACGATGCGTTATTATATCTGAACAAACCTCCGGTATGCTCTTTAATATGGGGTGTAATCACATCCTCAATCAGCCTTACATTTAATGCAAACCGGCAGTGTGTGGGAAATCGATCGTGGTTGGATAATTTTTTTCTTTGTTCTGTTGTGCACTGGTCAAATAACTCACCCGAAAATAATTCTTTATGAGACGTCAGTAATTTTATCTGTTCTTCAATGGAGGACCCGCTGAAATTATCCAAAACTGATAACTGAACTGCCGACATTTTCTGAAAACTTGGTCTGGTGTTGTTTTCAGGATCGGAACACTGCTGTTTAACAGGCTGTGAAATAGTAACATTTCCTTCTTTATCCAGACAGGAAAGCTGACATTCTATTTCAGTTATTGGCGAACATTTTCTATCCCCTGGTTCGGTGAGGCTAAGCTTTTCTGGACTGCAGATGTAAGATTCTTTTGAACAATCAACGTACTTATGACAACTTCCTCTTGCGCGAACCATTTTCTCACGGCCAAAGAGGGAATTCACTTCCTGCTCTCCGTCGTTCTCTCCGTCGTTGTGCCAGGCAGAATCCTTTGTACCGAAATCAGAGTTTGTACATCCAGACATCCCAGTTTTTAAATTCATAGATCAGAAGCCCCGCTGTTTGACTAAGGCTAGTTTAACCTAGATTCAGCAGTTGGATGCGGAATTTGTGGGAAATCAGAGCGTTCTCAGCAAGGCGCGTCGTGCTGCCAATGGCCGTAGCCCTAGGAGGCTGACCGAGAATAGACTTATCCGTTATGATAAGCCCTTAAATACGATGCATTAATGCCAAATGTTACGACCACCAAAATTCAAGGACAGCCCGATTGAGTTTGATCAGCACCTGCTGTTTCCAACCAATATTTTTGACCTGCTACCGGCAGATCACGACTGTTTCGTTTATGAAACTCTCTTTCAGGGCCTGGATACTTCGGAAGTTGAGAAAAAATATCACCACATGAGCTGGCCTCGGTAGCAGAAATTGCCTGCGCTTCGGGTGAGACCATTCATAATATGCCTTTCCCTGTATCGGAAGGCACAGTCCTTTCAGCTCTCCTGACTGCGGACAGGCTTGGAGAAATGTACGCCAATGATACCAGCTCATAAATTTTAAACAGTCATCAAACGACGTACAGCAGCTTCATCCATAGAGCCTCCAGCTCCAGATAGAGCCACCTCCCCTCGATCCAGCACCACAAAGGTATCCGCCAGATCACGGGCAAACTCAAAGAACTGTTCAACCAGAAGAATGGCCATCTCGCCCCGGTCACGAAGCAGGCCTATTACTGACTGAATATCCTTAATGATGGAAGGTTGAATGCCTTCCGTTGGCTCATCCAGAATCAGCAGCTCTGGTTGTGTTACCAGCGCCCGTGCAATGGCCAGCTGTTGCTGCTGACCACCGGACAAGTCTCCACCCCTGCGATGACGCATTTGTTGAAGCACTGGAAACAGGTCGAAAATTTCCGGATCAATCCGTCGTTTTGAACGGGGCAAACAGGCAAAGCCGGTTTCCAGGTTCTCCTGAGAGGCTGTTGCAAAAACCGTTTTTGGACAACCTTGATAGACTGGGAACCTCTCTCATGCAGCCATGGTGGCCCACATAAAAAGCCTATTGCAATCTGATGAAAAATTACTGCCCGTCAAAACGGCTTTAAATTGACACCAAAGGCGGTAAAAAGCCGCAAAATCAGGCTTGAAGCAGCAGCGGCCACTACCCTGCTGAGATTGTATGCCAACAGGTGGAGGCTGAACTCCAGTTTAACGCCCGATAGGCCTCGACGACGGAAACGGTTGAGCCCCTGTACCGTTCTCAGATGGCCGAAAACCGGTTCCACCATCGCTTTTCGATGTTTAAATACCTTTTTAGCTGCCGGGTGTTGCATGGTTTCCCGTAGTGCGTCTTTGGCATCATCAATGGTAAACCGGCTGATCTGCCTGCCTTTCTTTTTACTGCTTGTGCACCGGTTTTGCAGTGGGCAGTTCTGGCAATCTGCCCCGCCATAGACCCTTGCGGCATCAGCCTTTGCATTTTTACCGGGTTGATAAAGAAGCACCAATGTCTGCTCACCAGGGCAGTAGTAAACATCATTTGTCGTATCATAACGGAAACGACTTTTATGGAATTTTTTGCCCTTTTTAGGTTTGCCCGGCTTGCCACTCTCCGGACACAACAGGCTGATATCACGATCTATCGTTGTCGTGATGACGGTTTCATTGGCATAACCTCCATCCAGCAGTAATTCATCAGGACTTTGTCCGGTAGTGCGTAC
Organism: Endozoicomonas sp.; assembly: GCA_965261315.1. GTDB lineage: Bacteria > Pseudomonadota > Gammaproteobacteria > Pseudomonadales > Endozoicomonadaceae > Endozoicomonas. The sequence goes on from CBDHDM010000039.1 coordinate 183,227, forward strand.
TGCCTGATCCAGCATCTCTGGAATAACGGCCGTTTCGTTGGTGGGATCAACGGCCACGGCGACCACCACCCGTTTCTCATTGGCCAGAACCGAAGGGGTATAACCAGGCGCATAACCTCGCCCCCGTTTCATTTTCTGAATAATGGCTTCAGGCTCTGTTGGGCCCATGGTGTTTTCAGCGGCTTTCTGGCTACGTTTTCTGCGCTTTTCCTTTTGGGTAAGCAGCGTCTCAAGAACCACCGTCTTGTGTTCGACTACTGTCTGCTTTTCTTCATCCCCGGGCGCTTTCTCCGCTTGACGCCGAGCTTCTTCCAGAGCAGCCCTGGCCGCTTCTTCTTTCACCAGATTGTAATTCGAACAAGCCGCTTCAATGGTGGTGCCATCACCGGCCAGACAGTGGCCTGAAGAGCGGGTCTTTTTCAGTGCCAACCGGGCGAGATCCTCAAAAAAACTGAGGCTCAGGGATTCGGCATGCATAATGACAAACCGGCCAATATTGGCATGATCCGGAAAGATACCGCCACTGACCCACATGCAGCCCAGATTAAGCCGGGCAAGTGCCTCCAGCCCTCGCAGAGAAGTTACGCCCTGCATGATGCCGTAAAGAATAAGCCCGACCATGTTGCGAGGTGCATAGGGTGGGCGACCCGATTTGCCATAGCGTGCTTCAAATTCCGACCAGTCCAGTTCGTTAAGGAAATCAGCAACAATGATGGGGGTTTTCTGACCAGCCTGTTCCAGGTGTTGTTGCAGGTAGGTATGTCCAATCGTGATGTCCGATGGTTGCGGAGCAAGAAAGCGCCTTTGCTGGCCTATACCCTGATGGTTCACCGATCCTTTTTCTGGGATGTCAGACAGTTCGGAGAAAATGTCGTATTGGGAAGTACGACTGATATCCAATTTTTGCTTTGTTGTCATGGCTGGTTATGCTGGCGCTGGAATAGCGGTATTTTAATAGCTTTCGGGGTTTCGCGACAGCCTCCTGAACCGTCAGCAAAGGGAAAATCTGCCGCCCCTGGGGAACATAGGCAATACCTTTTCTAGCTCTTGAATGAGAAGAGTTACTGGCAATATTGGACCCCTGCCACATTATCTTGCCAGATGTCGGCGTGACTCGACCCGCTACTGCGTTCATCAGGGTGGTTTTTCCGACACCATTACGCCCCATGACGCTGGTCACCTTACCTTTACGAACCTCAATGGATACCGACTTCAGCGCCTGGCTAGCACCGTAAAACACATCAATGCCCTGTACTGCAAGTGTTCCTTCCATAACCACTGCTTTCCCCTATCGCCCTAAATACACGTCGATAACCTTTTGATTCTGCTGAACGTGATCCAGTGAACCAGAAGCCAGCACACTGCCTTCATGAAGTACCATCACCGGACACGCCAGCGCCCGAATAAATGCCATATCATGTTCAACCACAACCACGCTGCGTTCTTTAGCCAACTCTCTGAGCAAGTCAGCAGTCCGAAAGGTTTCTTCGTCCGTCATACCGGCAGCAGGCTCATCCACCAGCAATAATTCAGGCTCCTGCAACAGCAACATGCCAATTTCCAGCCACTGTTTCTGGCCATGGGATAGCGATGACCCAAGCCAGTCGTTCCGGTCTGACAAACGAATAAGATCCATCACTTCGTCAATCCTTTTGGAACCCTTTGTATCAAGGGCTCCAAACATGGAAGCAAATGGAGACCGGCGCCCGGCAAGGGCCAGCTCCAGATTCTCCCATACCGTCAGGCTTTCAATCACCGAGGGTTTCTGAAACTTACGGCCAATCCCCATGTTGGCCACTTCTGTTTCATCGTAACGAGTCAGGTCCACCTCTCCACGGAAATAAACATCACCGGAGTCTGGTCGGGTTTTACCCGTCACTACATCCATCATGGTGCTCTTACCGGCACCATTTGGGCCAATAATCGCACTCAGTTCGTTCTCTCGAACCATAAAGGACAACTCATTCAGTGCCCGAAAGCCATCAAAACTGACAGTGACATTGTTAAGATAGAGAAGCGTGTCATTGGGTATATGCTTATCAACCATGGTCAACTAACTCCGTCTTCTCTATAGAGCCATTATGCTGTGCTCTACGCTTGCTGATTACATCAATAACTTGCTGATAAAGCCCCACCAGCCCTTTAGGAAGCCAGAGTGTAGTAATGACGAACAGTGCACCCAGGGCAAATAGCCAAGCGTCCGGCATCGCACCGGTAAACCAGGTTTTGGCGTAATTCACGACCACGGCACCAATGACCGCACCATACAGTGTTCCACGGCCACCAACGGCTACCCAGATCACCAGCTCAATGGAGTTAATGGGAGAAAACTCACCGGGGTTAATAATCCCTACCTGAGGAACATAAAGCGCACCGGCAATCCCTGCCAGAATGGCTGAAAGGATAAAGGCCAGAAGCTTGTAATGTTCAACCCGGTATCCCATAAAACGCACACGGCTCTCAGCATCCCGAACAGCAATCAGAACCCGGCCATAACGGCTGTTTACCAGCCAGCGGCAAATCAGGTAACCCATCACCAGAGCCAGGGCGGAGCTGATCAGCAAAGCAACACGGGTTCCATCACTTTGCAGGCTGAAGCCCAGCAGATCCTTAAAGTCCGTAAGACCATTGTTACCGCCAAAGCCAAAGTCATTCTGGAAAAACAGCAACATCAGGGCGTAGGTCATGGCCTGAGTGATAATAGAAAGATAAACTCCTGTCACCCGCGAGCGGAAGGCCAGCCAGCCAAAGAGGAAAGCCAGCAGGCCGGGTATCAAAGCCACCATCACCATGGCCACACCAAAAGAGTCAAACCCGTGCCAGTACCAGGGCAACTCCTGCCAGTTAAGAAATACCATGAAGTCGGGCAATTCAGGGTTACCATAAACACCGCGATCACCAATCTGGCGCATCAGGTACATACCCATGGCATAACCACCCAGGGCAAAAAATGCCCCATGACCCAGACTGAGAATGCCGCAGTATCCCCAGACCAGATCCAATGCCAGTGCCAGCAGTCCATAGCAGAGATACTTCCCCAGCAAGGTGACGGTATAGTTGCTGACATGCAGTGGCGACCCTTCCGGCATCACCGTATTCAGCAGCACAACCACAAAAGTGATTGCCATCACTGACGACATCAGAAGTTTACCCGCACGACTTTCCACTACGGGCTCAGCCACCAACAGCCGGGTCAGCCAGCCTTTATTCATTCCTTTCGTCATACCTTATCCCTCAACTGCCCGGCCTTTCAGGGCAAACAAACCCCTTGGCCTTTTCTGGATAAATAAAATGATGAAGACCAATACCAGAATCTTGGCAACGACAGCCCCTGCCCATGGCTCAAGGAACTTATTGACAACCCCAAGACTCATGGCAGCAACCAGAGTTCCCCAGAGGTTTCCGACACCACCAAACACCACGACCATAAATGAATCAATGATGTAATTCTGGCCAAGGTTTGGCCCGACATTGGTGAGCTGAGAAAGCGCAACACCGGCAACACCGGCTACCCCGGAGCCCAATCCGAAAGTCAGTGCATCGACACGACCGGTGGGAATACCCATGGAGCTGGCCATAGCGCGATTCTGGGTGACGGCACGAATATTCAAGCCAAAACGGGTATAGCGCATGACAAACAGGAGCGTCAGAAATACCACCAGACTGAAGCCAACAATGTATAGCCGGTTCCAGGTTAACGACAGAGCCTCATTAATGACCCAAGAACCACTCATCCATGCGGGAGTGACCACTTCCTGATTCAATGGCGAGAAAATAGTTCTGACGGCCTGTTGCAGAATCAAGCTGATACCGAACGTGGCCAGCAATGTTTCCAGGGGACGGCCATACAGATGCTCAATAACAAGGCGCTCAATTAATACACCGGTAGCACCCGCTACCAGAAAGGCAAGCGGCACAGCAATAAACAAGGATTGATCTATCAGCTCAGGAAACAGGGACTGAATGACGAACGTCGTATAGGCACCGAGCATCATCATTTCGCCATGGGCCATGTTAATAACCCCCATGACTCCGAAAGTAATGGCCAGGCCTATTGCTGATAGCAACAGTACGGAGCCCAGGCTTAAACCAAAAAAGATATTCTCTGCTGCTGCATAGTATTTCTGTCGCTGATCAATTTCTGAAAGTGCTGCATTGATAGCCTGAGCAAGAGGCGTGTTCTCAGTCGTTGTCAGAGTGGCTGCAAGTACTGATCGAATAAATGGGTTATCAGAACGAGTCAGCACATCGACTGCATCAATCTGTTCACTACGGCTACCACGCTGAAAAATTTCCAGTGACAGTGCCAAGTCCAAAGCATCAATAACGTCCTGGCTATTTTCACTTGCTCTCATGGTTCGAAGGGTTTCCAGCGTGCGCCCATCAAGCGTTTTTAATGAAGCCTGAATGGCTTTTTTTCGAGTGTCCGGATCACTGGATTTTAGATCCCAGGATGCCAGCGCTGTTTTCAGGGCAGTACGGAGCTGATTATTAATTCTTACTTTCTTTTCCTCGTTCCCATGCTCAGCGTGAGAATGCATACCTAATGTTACAGAGACTTCGGACCACCAATTTGCTGTGTCATTACAGAAAAGTCCGGCAGGCATTCCCACGGAGGACCGTGGGAACGAGGTTCATGGTTCGGTCTATCCGGGAAATGTCTTGAAAGAGATTATTGACGTTACCATCAATGACCTCACTTCCTGTAACCCGACCGCCACCATCTTCTTCATCCGTGAGCCGCTGGCTTTCGAAGAGTTTTACATCATCACTGTTAATAGCCATCGGTTTTGCTTTTCTTCAGGTGAAAAAAAACCGCCATTTAAAGGCGGCTGAATTTAAAGTGTTAAGGTTCTTGCATTAAAGCTGAAAATTAGTAGCGACGATTGCTCACTAATAAATAGGGCGATAGAATCGGCTGTACGGCCATTCATTAAATCGAAAACCCCTGCTTCTCGATGCTTTTTACCATGACCATTTAATCGATCAGATTGGATTATCAAAATGACCCCTGATTGTATTAAAAAAATGGGATTCAGAAGAACCAAACCGATAGTACCGGAATCGCATTAGTTTGGATTTTGTGCAATACCTTCTGTCAGTAATGAATAGAGAAGGTAACTCATGTCCGGATACAAGACACTAATCGCTAGACTCGAGAGTTTGGATGATCCACGAAATGAACAGATAGTATACCCCCTCACAGAGGTCCTGTTTATTGTATACGCAAGCATTCTCAGTGGTTATACAACGTGGAAAGGCATGCAAGATTTTGCTCGTTATAATGCTGGCTGGTTTCGTCAGTTTTTTCCCTATAAATGGGGTTTTCCTTCATGTTATACGATTAGAATCGTATGTATGCTCGTCGACCCTGATGTACTGACCCGAGTTTTCATTGACTGGATGAAGGATATCGTTGCCGCTATCAATGCGAAAAAATGGGCCTCCCAGAGAATCTGATGATCATGTTGTTGCCTTGGATGGCAAGGCTTTAAGGGGTTCACTCCCTAAAAAAGGGGGGAAGATGCTACATATCGTCAGTGCCTACAGCTCTGAGCTAAGCCTCGTTTTAGGCTTGGAACCTGTAGAGACTAAGTCTAATGAAATAAAGGCGATACCAAAGATACTGGACACACTGATGCTGGAAAGTGCATTGATTACTATTGATGCCATTGGTTGTCAAAAATCAATTTGTAAAAAATCCTCGAAAAGAAAGCTGACTACCTACTGTGTGTAAAAAAAAACCAGAAGACATTGTCTGATAATATTGAAGCTGCCTTTCAAGACTATATTGCCGAGACCCCTGTTGATCCAGTTGAGAAAACAGGCCTTTTTGCAGAAACCATAGAGAAAACCGAGATAGAAAGGAGCACCGACGTTGCTGGGTATTTGACGATATTCGTCGTATTGATCCCAAGTCGGAATGGCCGGAACTCAAGCAGTTTATAGTGGTTCAGAGAGATCGGACTGTAGATCTTAAACAATCGACAGAGTTACATTTCTATATTTCAAGCAGGGTAAATGAAGCCAAGTCAGCACTGGCATCAATCCGTAACCACTGGAGTATAGAGAACGGTCAACACTTGCGGCTTGATATTAGCTTTGGTGAAGATGCATCCAAAATTCGCGAACGGACAGCGACCCGGAATGTGGCTACTATTCGACGCTGTTGCTTTAATGCTCACAAATTAAGCGATCATTTTTCAAAAGAAAGCATGAATCGCAGAATAGAACTTGCAGGACTGGATAGTGACTATCGAACAAACTTGATACTGGAGCACTCTTTTCTGCCTTAAATCGGTATATATAGATTCCGGTATATAAATCCAGTTTTGAAAATGTGCCTATTGTGAAATGGGCGGTTTCCTTACGGGCAAAATATGAATATTTTCAATGAAAATCAGGGGTATTGAAAAAACGAAGAAATCCGACCGTTCGTATAATGCCTTATAAGTAAGTCAGAAAGCCAAGTTTTGC
>CBDHDM010000040.1:0-18676 GCA_965261315.1 Endozoicomonas sp.
TCTCCCTGAAACAGTGCAACCCCGGTACTGCGAGCCGGGTTGACCGAGGTGTTGGTTACGGGAATGCTGATCAGGTGAATCAGGGTCAGTCCAAGCCCAATATTTATGTATTTGTATGACCTGGGATACATTTATATGCTTAGCTTCTGGTGTTATTTTGGAAGTCGGAATCTTAATGGTCGGAGTGGTCGCAATTTAGAAGTTGGTAGAGGCAGTGATCAATTCATCCCCGGATATCAAAGTGTTTCTGATGAATCATCTTTTTAAGGAAATAGTTTCCCCCAAAAGTTAATTAAAACTTATTTCATCTTCATTAAGGCAGTGCGCTGTGATTAGGCCCTTTCAGAGAGGTAGTTTGGTATTTCTTGAAGTTATCAAGGAACTCTCTTGCTATTGTGTTATCTAAGGCAGAGTTAATTTCTTTTTAGAATAATGATTGCTTATTTTCATTATGTACTGTGCAAAGGTCGATATTTAGCCGATGAAAATTGAGAAATTGTCGAATACGTCTTTAAAAATGCTGGAAATTGATAATGATGTAGCGGATGCAGGGAGTGAAGGTTCTCATATCGACTCGATCACGGAGTGTGTGTCATCTGGTAGAACTGTCAGGGAAATGAAAATCCTTCATGAATCTGAAAACAGGTTTGTAACAATAGATGATCTAGCTACAAATAGAACGATGTTTAATAAATTGTTCTGCAGGCCCAAACAATTCCCTGTCTTTATGAGGTCTATATCTCTGCCGGCTAGTGTCTGTGATAAGCCAGAATTTTATCGTTCTCTAAGTGATGGAGCAAAAGACACAAAGGCTTATCCTGTTAAGGAAGAACAGGGGGAGTCTCCAGTTATTGTTAATAGTGACATTTCGGAAACTGATTTTGAATTTCCTGTAGCTGACTTTGAAGCGGTTGATGACTCTTCTGACAGTGAAGTTCCCAGGTCAAAGCGGGCAAGAACCGTTGCTCTAGAGTGTGGTTATGGAAAGCTTTACGTAAAGCTGAATGACACTGATACACTGAATTTTTTCTAGGAGTCTGTCGGGCTTAGAGACAAAATTTGGAGAATGAGGCCAAAAACTCTCAATTTTGCCGGATCAGCCTCTGACACGCACTGATTTCACCAGTTGCTCATGCCATAACGTCCAAATAGATGCGATAAGCAACCTGTAAGCCCGTGAAAACAGCATAAAAGTTAGACCGTTCTGAAGATCTTTCAGCATTAGGCTGAACATTTTCTTCAGGTTAAAGCACATGCACAAGAGATCCCATTCGGCAGACACAGCTTCAAGGCCGCGAACCAGGAATTGGCGGTAACCCATCACTTCTTTTTGTATGCCAAATGTTGGTTCAATAGTGCTTTTCCGCAGTGCATATACCGCTCGCCCTTCCTTGGTTGATAATCGCCAGCGCATCAAATCCAGTGCAGTAACATCGTCGCCTTCAGGCATCGGATCATCAGGCTTAAAACGCTCCAACAGGGGTTTGTTATGGGCATCCCGCTTTTCTGCAATGTAAGGTATAGCACCAAAGTTATCCACAGCAGACACGTTGGCCTGGCTGAAGTAACCCGTATCAGCAAGGAGCGCAGGGGGCTTGCCAATCACCTCTTCACGTGAAGCCAGTACTTCAAGAGCTGGCTCGATCTGTTGTTTGTCATTCGTCGCTTGAGTGACGTGATTTTCAACGATCAGGCCACTGTCAGTATCGACTGCTGCCTGTACGTTGTAGGCCTGCACAAAGCCACTGCCTGATGTGGGCATTATGCGTGATTCCGGGTCAGTCAGGTTGACCTGATCCTTGTCTCCAGGGCTTGGAACCGGTGCCTTGGGCTCTTTGCCCCGGGGCTTTTTTCCTGTTTTTTTGACGGCTTCACGACGGGCAATTTTTTCCTGATGCTCTGCCAGTTCCTGTTGATAACGATCTTCGGCTCGCCGCTCAATTTCAGCCTTGGCGTCAGCAATCACCTTAAGACGATCCTCCCTGCGCTTGAGCTCATCAGGAATGGAAAGCGCATCCGGAAGTTGTTCTGTATCTGCTTTCTCAGCCATCTTGAGAAGCTCTTCAACTTCTGCCTTGAGCTGTGCCTCAAGTTTGCAGGCGTGCTTGTAACTGAGTGCCTTGTGCTTGCTGGCATTGGCTTTCATTTTGGTACCATCGAGGCTGATGGTGCCCATTTTCAACCAGTTGGCTTGCCTGGCAATCAATAATATCTGGACGAACAGTGCGCTGATTTCTTTACGGAAGCGCTTGCGAAAGGTATTGATACTGTCGTGATCGGGATGCTCATTGGCGCAGATGTATCGAAAGGCGATGGAGTCATAAGTCGCTTTCTCAAGCTTGCGGCTGGAAAATACCCCTGTCGCATACCCATAAAACAGTAGCGATAACATGAGAGCAGGGTGCCAAGCTTTCGACCCTGTTCCTTTATATGCACTGGTAAAAGAAGTGAGATCAAGCTGTTCAACTACTTCGACAACAAAACGGGCGAGATGCACCTCCGGCAAATAATCCTGCACAGAAGCAGGAAAGAAGTCAGGGGTATCTCGGTCAATGGGTTTGAAAGTCCATTTTTTCATTGGCAGACTTGCTTTCGTTTACGATCTTGTCGAGGATTATACTCAAAAATTGTGCTAAGTCCGACAGGCTCCTAGAGCTTGCTTAAGGTATTTCAAATTAATTCGTAGCTCGCCCTACCGGGTCTCGATAGTCCTGACAGGCATTCTTTTTACAGGCTGTAACAAATAGAGCCATATTGCTACCGAGTCACACGCACCATCTCTTTCCCCAACTACGGCTTTTGGATAAGCTACTCCGTTATTTATACAGAGAGGCTGATGTCCGGTACTTAGCCTCTGGTAGCTAAACCGAGTTTCACCTGTTGGGGACAACGATGATCATTAAACCAAGGATTCGCGGATTTATCTGTACAACCACTCACCCGGTGGGTTGTGAAGCCAATGTGAAGGAACAGATTGCTTATACCCAGTCCCAGGGCCCTGTTGCCAATGGTCCCAAAAAGGTGCTGGTGATTGGTTCTTCCAGTGGTTATGGTCTGGCTTCACGCATTACGGCCGCTTTTGGCTCAGAAGCTGCCACCATTGGTGTGTTTTTTGAAAAGCCTGCTACTGAAACCAAGCCCGGCACTGCTGGATGGCATAACTCCGCGGCCTTTGAGAAACTGGCTCATGAAGCGGGTTTATACGCAAAAAGTCTTAATGGTGACGCCTTCAGTCATGCGGCAAAAGAGAAGACGATCGAGTTGATCAAGCAGGACCTTGGTCAGGTGGATATGGTGGTTTACTCGCTGGCATCACCCGTACGAAAACTGCCGGATACGGGTGAGGTGATCCGCTCTGTACTGAAGCCGATGGGTGAGCCTTATCGCGCTACCGCAGTTGATACTAATAAAGACACCTTGTTTGAAGCTACGGTTGAACCAGCTACAGAAGAGGAAGTCGCGGCTACCATCACCGTAATGGGTGGCCAGGACTGGGAACTCTGGATGAAGGCATTGTCTGAAGCGGGTGTTCTGGCAGAAGGCTGCAAGACGGTTGCTTACAGCTATATTGGTACTGAGCTGACCTGGCCAATCTATTGGGATGGAGCGCTCGGTGAAGCCAAGAAAGACCTGGATCGTGCAGCTCATACTATTGATGACCAGATGAAGACCCTTCACGGCTCTGCCAATATCGCCGTACTGAAGAGTGTGGTCACGCAGGCCAGTTCTGCGATTCCTGTAATGCCACTGTATATTTCCATGGTCTTTAAGAAGATGCGGGAAGAGGGTGTGCACGAGGGCTGTATCGAACAGATCAACCGGATGTTCCGTGAGCGTCTCTACCGTGCGGATGGTGCTGCTCCAGAAGTTGATGAAAGTAATCGTCTGCGTCTGGATGACCTGGAACTGAGAGAAGATATTCAGAAGCATTGTCAGGCGATCTGGCCGCAGCTGACCAATGAAAACCTGGCTGAACTGACGGATTACATCCTCTATAAAGAGGAGTTTCTGAAGTTGTTTGGTTTTGGCGTTGATGGTGTGGATTACGATGCCGATGTTAATCCCTTAGTACCTTTTGAGGTTATCAATATCTGAGGGGATTGATCAGGCGGCAGGGATGCCACAGGTTGAGATCACTGGCAGGTGAAGCCTGCTTTCGTTGAGAAGCAGATACCTGTGATGGATTCTTCCAGTAGGGCAGGCTCTGAAAATACCAATATTCAGAAAAGCCGTAAGGTGAGTCTTGATTCAGGTATCGGTTCTATCAGGGGCTGTTTGCTGGTGGCGCCCAGATCAAGAACCTCCCTAAGGAGGTGCGACAGGCTTTGGAGCGTAAAGGTTGCGAAGCTCTTTTTGACACACTGGCGACCTATGGTTTACAGCATTACGCTGAAGGTTTAGTTGAATCTGGTACGAATATTTTAGATTGGTGTGAAATAACGCTGACGCCTGTGGTCCCCAACGATTTAGTAAAGAAGTCAAAGTATAGTGACAAGCTTCGGGCTGAGAGCAATAAATTAACCCAAAAAGTCAACCTGAAGGATACGCCTGCTAATGTCAAAAAAGCCATCCGAAAAAATGAAGAGTTGACTCATTTTAAAAGGAATCAACTTGAGCCTGCCAGACGGGAGTTTGACGATACGCTTTATTCACTGATTGACCAACAGCCCTCCACTCAGGAGCTTCAATCCTGTCTCCAGTCGATTACAGCCCTGCTGCCTGAAAGTGTGGAAGTCAGTGCACCGATTGATACCACCATCAGAACCTGGGCTTTTAATGTTCTGTTGGAACGGGCAAAAACGGCTGCCGGGATCAATTGGTTAAATCAACCGCTAAGAAGCTGGTAATTGATAGAAACAGGTGCTGTTCTTGGGGGGGCTGAGAATGAAGTTTGAGTTATCGTGGCAGGCATAGAAGCGGGTATGGCCTGACCGGGCATCGCAGCAGTTACCTGGCGGTTATCAATCGGTGTTGAGGGCGATTGCTTCTGGGTAGTTTGTCCAGAATTACCTGTCAGGTAGTTATAGACATTGGAAACCGCCTTGACCATTTTACCAATAAAAAAACAGCCAATACGCACAGGCAGAGTGACTGCCTTATATAGGAAGCTTGCTACCGTCGATGCAACATTAGAGAGTGTTTCCATTATTTCTATACCCTGTGTTGCGGGTGCTGCCTCCATGAAAAATGGGTCTGTATTTTTTCTTTATTTGAGTGGTGAAAACCTGTCTTTTATATAAGACAGACATAGAACGATTTAGTTTCAAATGGTCATACAACTGACTTTCGGGTGAGAAGAGCAGGAGGGGGGAGATATTTGAATGACTGTTAATGCCGCCTTCCCGGAATACAAGCCAGGTTTTGCACTGGTGTTCTTCCACAGGTTCCTGTGACCCTTTGTCCTCGACCCGGGGTTCTGAACTGGCAGTAATCATTTGACAGTTTACCGTAACAGGCATTGATGGCTTGCTGAGGCGGGGCATGTTTTCGAGATTCTCTTTGAACGTCCTGGCTGCGTCGACTTTCACGATTGCTGTTTTGGTGCAGAAAGTCAGTGCTGATCCCTCCCCATAGACACCTCGGGTAGAAAGGGTAGGTGTCCGTTGCGTAATAGACGAATTCTCCCTCGAGAATCCCACCATTACATGCATCCAGCGTTCCTGATCCAACCTGGTATTCCCAGTCCTGATTGTAGGTGCCATCATAAAGGCCTCCCGGGGGAACGGGGCGGTTTCCTGGCTTCAGCTGGTAGCTGGATGTTTGCTGCTCGTATGCATAATGAATCTCAAATCCATCCGCTGCATAGCCAATCAATGTTGAGTCAACGGTGTCTACCAGTACCTCCGGAATGCCGTGGTAATGGTATAACCCCCGCTGATCGACATGGGCATTATTCTGGTCCATGCCTAAACGCTCTCTGGCACCGATGCCTTCAAGGTTCCAGCCAGAGCTGCGGTCACGACTGAATCCCCTGGGGCTGGATGCATCGTAAGCGCCAAAATAACCCACGTTCTACCCGGCTAAACGCTGATAAGGAATCATAAGGTCTCTGATTACACGGAGGCTCCGATGGACAATCCAAAAACTACCCGGGAACAATGGCAGCAACGAGTCGAAGCCTGGCATGACTCCGGGTTGAGCCAAAATGCCTGGAGTCGACAGAACGGCGTTAAGCCATCACAACTTGGATACTGGAAAAAGAAGTTGCGGACTGGGAAAGCTCCTGCTTTATCATCAAAAACTGTTTCTGCCTTTGTGCCCGTTTCCCTGACGCAGAACCAGAGTCAAACTTGCGAAGAATCATCCCCTTTAACGGTATCATTGCCCAGTGGGCTCAGTGTTTCCGGGATTAATCATCAAAACCTCGCTCTGGCTGGTGAGTTGATTGGATTGCTGCGATGAATCAACCTGTAATGCGCCCGTCGTCCAGCTTGCCTGAGGTCTACCTTTATCGGGATCCCATCGATTTTCGAAAGTCCTTCAAGGGGCTGGCGGTACTGATCGAGCAGGAACTTGGGCATAACCCTTTTGATGGTCACCTCTATGCCTTCACCAACCGTCATCGCAATAAAATCAAGTGCTTGTTCTGGGAAGATAATGGTTTTGTGCTTTATTACAAGAGCTTGGCAGAGGATAAGTTCCACTGGCCAAAGCCCGATGACGAACTGTTAGCCTTAACAGGCCAACAGCTCAATTGGCTGCTTGATGGCTATAATCTCAGTGCGATGAAACCCCATAAAAAAAGACATTACGAAAGCTGTTTTTAGTCTTAAAACTCAGCCGCTTATGGTAAAATATCGGCTATGAAATCACCCATTGACACCCTCATTTATCAGCCAAAATCCGCCCTGAGTTTACTGGCAGGAAGCGCTGAAACAGCTTTGGATCTGGAGGCCTTACTTGAGGCCATCCAGGCCATGGACGGTGTCATTCTCGAAAAAGACAATGTCATTCTTGAGAAAGACGACATTATCCAGAAAAAGTCTTTTGTCATCGAAGAGCAGAAAAAACGCATCGCTATTCTGGAAGAATACCTGCGTTTGGAACGTGCCCGCCTTTACGGTCGAAGCTCTGAAAAGTTCAGTGGTCAGGGTGAAATCTTCAATGAAGCAGAATTAACGGACTGTGCCGTTGATCCGGATGAAGATGCTCAGGAAGAAACAGAGGAAAGTCCAAAGCCCCCAAAGAAACGCAAGGGGCGTCAACCTCTGTCGCCGTCACTGCCGAGAGTCCAGGAACGTATTGAACTGACCGAAGAAGAAAAGCAGGGTGCCATTGAGACCTTCTTCACCAAAGTCCGGGAAGAACTGGATATTATTCCTGCCAGGGTTCAGGTCAAGGAGATTATGCAGGAAAAAGCCGTATTCATTGTGAAGGATGAACAGGGCGGAGAATCTCACGAAAAACGCGTCATTAAAGCCGCTGAACTCCCAAAGCACCCCATTCCAAAATCGGCGGTCACCGTCAACATGCTGGCCTGGATCATCGGTGCCAAATATTGCGATGCCCTGCCACTGTATCGGCAGGAAAAGATACTGGCTCGTTATGGTGGCTCCATCACCCGGACGACGATGGCCAACTGGATGATCCGGTTATCCCTGCAGCTGCAGCCACTGATCAACCTGATGGAAGACCATCAGCGCACAGGGCATATCATGAATGCCGATGAGACCCGGGTTCAGGTGCTCAAGGAACTCAGTAAATCACTCCACTCTGATAAATATATGTGGGTGACACGGGGTGGTCCACCGGGGCAACCGGCGGTGCTGTTCCATTACGATCCTTCCAGAGGCAAGGAGGTTCCCCTGCGCCTGTTCGAAGGGTTTAGCGGTTACCTGCAAACTGACGGTTATGCCAGTTACAGCGCCGTGTGCAAAAAAGAAGGCATTATCCAGGTTGGCTGCTTTGATCATGTACGCCGTAAATTCACCGATGCCAAAAAAGGCGAAGCCAAACCGGGCAAGAAGGTGAAGAACAGCAAGGTCAGCAAAGCCGATGTTGCGTTGGGTAAAATCCGCAAGCTGTATGCCATTGAAGAGGCCATCAAAGGCCTGACTGCTCCGGAAAAGAAGACTCGGCGACAACAGGAGAGCAAGCCCCTGCTGGATGACCTGCACCAGTGGTTACAGAAAAACATCACCCGGCTGGTACCTGACAGCCTGACCCATAAAGCAATGAGCTATGCCCTGAACCAATGGCCGAAACTGGTCGTGTACTGTGAAGATGGGGATATCAATATCAGTAATGCAGCGGCGGAAAATGCTATCCGCCCCTTCACTCTTGGTCGCAAGAACTGGCTCTTTGCAGACACACCCAAGGGTGCCAAAGCCAGTGCCATCTATTACAGCCTGATTGAAAGCGCAAAAGGCAATGGGCTGGAGCCTTTCCAATACCTGAGCCACATTTTAAAAGAACTGCCTTACGCTGACACGATTGAGAAACTGGAACAGCTTCTGCCCTGGGCAGTGAAGGCGGCTCAAGAATAAGCAGATCTGTTGGGATTGGCTATAACGCTGGTTATATTGGCGCTTACGATGCATCATAATATTCCGCAGTGCCAGGCCTGATCTGTACACCATTAATGGCTACACCAATAGAGCCCCGCATGTCCTGTGGGGTGTTTCCTTTATGGGGGACTTGTGGGAAGCAGAGACGTACATCTTGCTCTGTGATTGAGTTCGGGTTGCCCGGGTTGGGAAAGCGACCGGTGTCGTGGTCTGGTAAACCATTGGAGATAACACATCGTTTTCCATTGTCTGTGGTGATGGTTACCGCATTATTGTGTGCCCATCCGGCAGAGGGTAATTGGGTAAGGATGGCGGATAATAGAAGTGGGTTCCATCTGGTGGTTACTGGCATGGTCAATCCCTGATTTAGCCATAATTTTTTTTATTTAAGATCATTATATGGGGATAGTTGCAGGGGGTACTACTGTTTTCTACCGAGTAACATCGGACAACATGTCCGATGTTATGGGAGGGCTGGTGGTATTAAGAAGCATTAGCCTGTTTGATTTTATTCAAATAGTCACGTTGCAGAATGTACATTCTTAATACATCGCAGTAATGGCCATTGGTGAAATATTCCTGAATCATACGACCTTCTTCAATAAAGCCGGTCTGCTCGTAGAGATGAATGGCTTTTTCATTTTCAACGGCGACCACCAGATAAACCTTGTTCAGGTTCAGTATGGTAAAGGCATAATCCAGAGCGGACTTGATCAAGGCCCGGGCATGGCCTTTGCCCTGATGACCCGGTGCAATAATGATCTGGAACTCTGTCTTGCGATGGACATAGTCGATTTCAATCAACTCAACCAGACCTATGGACTCAGCTTCATTGCTTTCTGTCGCGGTATGTTCCGCAACAAAACGGCGCTCGGTGTTGTCATGGATGTGTTTGCCATAGAGGTCTTCCAGCTCATCGAAAGACTCGTAAGGCTCTTCAAACCAGTAGGACATTATGCTGCGGTTATTATTGAGAGAGTGGACAAAACGCAGGTCTTTCTTTTCCAGCGCTCTCAAACGGATACTGCTCTTCATCCTGGAATCTCGTTAGCCATAGACTGACTCTGTATAAAAGTAAGTGCTTAAAGCGCCAGCATCGGTATTTTACGTGAATGTAGTGGTAAATGACTATCTAATTATTTGAGTATTTATTGATTATTCAATAAGTTATAGGACCATGTTCGAGATAGGTATGGCCTCTCATTTTGATAATGTATTAGGGGCTGGCCACATGTCTGATTGTGAACACTCCCCTAAACCCTTTGATTTGCAGATGAGGTTAAAGTTCACCTTCGGTATAGGTGTATCGTCGCTCACTGCCTACCGGTTCACTTTCAATACCGTTGGCATTAAGGGGAATAGGCTGGATTTTTTCAGGGGGGTAATTCCAGAACTCCGGATTTAGCTCCAGTTTATAGCGCTGAAAGGTCTGGCTGGGTGAAGTAAAGCGCACAGTAAGATCCGGAGTGCCATTTTCAGGCAGGCTGACAACCCAGCTGGCAACGGTAACTTCCCGAAGAATACTGTTGTAGGGGCCATTCTGGGCGCTGTTCATCCAGCGGTAATAGTTGCCTTCTGCCGTCAGCTGGCCAGGTGCACTCTTCATCAGCGCTTTTATGGTTTCAAACCGGTCTGCAGAGTCGGGGTAGAAAACCTTATTAAACCCCCGCATAGGCTCCAATACGTAATGATTGGTATGGTATAGACGGTTATTGTTTTCACTGGCATGGAGTATTTGATAGGAACCTTCTTTGGGCCCGACCTCGACCAGAATGGCTCCGGATTGATCGCCGATGATCAGAAAATTTGCCAGGCCATTACCAAACAGTTTTTCCTGGTTTTCCAAAACTTCCGCAACGGAACGATGACCTTTAAGGATGGCGTAAATAGCCGCAGACTGGTCTGCATCATTAAATTTGTCTGCATTATTAATAGAAGCGGACTCATTCTGTACCACAGATAGACCGTGCTCATTAATCCCTGCGGCAATATAAGGGTAAGGTGTCTGATCAACACTGTTATAGAAAAGGCCAAGATAAGCATTTTCTCCGGGCTCTCTTTTTACTGCTAACTGTTCATATGCTGCCAGGGAATCCCGGTTCTTGGCTATTAATAGCCCACCCTCATCATTAGCTGTGCCCACTGAGGCAAAAGTGGTACAGGCCTTGGCTTCTGATGGCTGGAGCAGGAGGGATGAAAATAAAAGACTGGTCGAAATAGTAAGGCCTGATAAGAGGCGCATGGCAGGGTCCTTATACTGACGTTGTCTTTTAAAAAGTATCAGTGATCTGTTGTTTGTCAATCCTGTACCCGAAATGTGTATGTATAAATTGCATTCTTTGTAGTTCAAAAGGGTGAGCTGCAAGTGTTCAATGGGCCTTATAATTGCCGTCGGTAAGATTAAGGTCAGAAGGTGCTGGTTTGCTCCTGCCCTGTTCGCTCTGATATCGTTGTCTGGTAAGAATAAATAACAAAAAAGCGAGTTTCAGTATGTCTTCTTCACGTAATCCGTTACAAGAGAGCATCGTCATTGTCTCCGCAGCCCGAACTCCCATGGGCGGATTTCAGGGTGATCTGTCGTCTACTACCGCTGTTGGTCTGGGTACCATTGCCATCAAATCAGTCCTGGAACGTGCAGGTGTGGCTCCGGAAAAGGTTTCTGAGGTGCTGATGGGCTGTGTGTTGCCTGCTGGAACAGGGCAGGGGCCTGCACGACAGTCAGCGCTGAATGCAGGAATTCCGGTTCATGTACCCACCACAACACTCAACAAGCTCTGTGGCTCTGGTATGAAAACCGTGATGCTGGGCGCTACCCAGCTGCAAACAGGCGAAGCGGATATGGTGGTTGCCGGTGGTATGGAAAGCATGACCAATGCACCTTATCTGCTTGATAAAGCCCGGGGTGGTATGCGTCTTGGCCATGGTCAGGTGAAAGATCATATGTTTACTGACGGTCTTGAAGACGCGTACCGCGGTATAGCCATGGGGGTATTTGCCCAGGAAACGGCTGATCGTTTTGGTTTAACCCGTGAGGCGATGGATGACTATGCTCTGACTTCTCTGGAGCGGGCAAATAAGGCGATAGAGTCCGGTGCTTTTGCTGATGAAATTGTTCCTGTTGAAACCCGCAAAGGGCTGGTGGACATTGATGAGCAGCCTGGTAAAGCCAGACCGGAGAAAATACGTCAGCTTCGGCCGGCATTTACCAAAGATGGAACAGTAACTGCCGCTAATTCAAGCTCTATTTCTGATGGTGCAGCCGCGCTGGTGCTCATGCGGGAAGAAGATGCAAAAGCGCAGGGGCTTCAGCCTATTGCCCGGATTCTTGGTTATCAGAGCCACGCGCAGAAACCAGAGGAGTTTACCATTGCGCCTATTGACTGTATGCGCAAGCTGCTGGAGAAAATTGACTGGCAGGCCGGTGATGTTGATCTGTTCGAAATTAATGAGGCCTTTGCGGTGGTTGCCATGATGGCCATGCGTGAACTGGGTCTTGACCATAGTAAAGTAAATATTAACGGTGGCGCCTGTGCGCTTGGTCATCCTCTGGGTGCCAGTGGTGCCCGTATTCTGGTGACATTGCTGCATGCATTGAAAAAGACCGGTGGTAAAAAAGGTGTTGCTTCACTCTGCATTGGTGGTGGCGAAGCGACAGCCATTGCGGTTGAGATGCTGTAGACAGTACTTGTCGTAATTTTTGATGTGAGCATTAATCTGGCATGCAATGCGTTGACCATTACTAAAAATGCCGCATGCCTCTTCTCTCACACATAATAAAAAATCAGAGGCGGCAATTTCATATGGATTACAACCTTTCTGAAGAGCAGATCGCCTTTCGGGATCTGGCCCGGCAATTTGCCGACGCTGAACTGGCTCCCCATGCTGCACAGTGGGATCTTGATTCTCATTTCCCTGTTGACGTCATAAAGGCCGCTGGTGATCTTGGATTCTGTGCCCTCTACACCAATGAGTCCATGGGGGGGCTCGGCCTTTCCCGGCTGGATTCTCATATTGTTTTTGAACAGCTGGCCATGGGCTGTACGGCCACGACTGCTTATATCACCATTCATAATATGGTGACCTGGATGGTCAGTGAGTTTGCTACTGACCGGGTTAAATCCGAGTGGGGGGAAGGTTTGATCAGTGGCAGCAAGCTGTCTTCTTATTGTTTGACTGAACCCGGGGCTGGCAGTGATGCTGCTTCACTGAAGACGAAAGCTGTTCGTGATGGTGATGAGTATGTTCTCAACGGCTCGAAAATGTTTATTTCCGGTGCGGGTAGCACTGACCTGCTGCTGGTGATGGCCAGAACCGGAGAAGAGGGTCCAAAAGGCATATCGGCCTTTGCTGTACCTGCGAACCAGGAAGGCATTCACTATGGCAAGAAAGAAGAGAAAATGGGCTGGAATGCCCAGCCAACCCGACTGATTTCCTTTGATAATGTTCGTATACCCGATGATCACCTGCTGGGATCCGAAGGCCAGGGCTTTTCATTTGCCATGAAGGGGCTGGATGGTGGTCGTATCAATATTGCTACCTGCTCGGTCGGTACTGCACAACAGGCATTGAATACCGCCAGAGCGTATATGAAAGAGCGCAAGCAGTTTGGCCGTGAACTGGCAGGGTTTCAGGCGTTGCAGTTCAAGCTGGCTGATATGAATACTGAGCTGGTGGCTGCCCGACAGATGGTGCGACTGGCTGCTTTCAAACTGGACAATGGGGATCCGGAAGCAACGGCCTATTGTGCCATGGCCAAGCGTTTTGCCACGGATATCGGTTTCCAGGTGTGTAATGAGGCGCTCCAGATACATGGTGGTTATGGCTATATCAAAGAATACCCTCTGGAGCGTCATGTTCGTGACAACCGGGTGCATCAGATTCTGGAAGGCACCAATGAAATCATGCGGCTGATCGTCGCTCGTCGTCTGCTCTCAGAGAGCATCTCTGAAACTGGTATGGAGTTACAGTAATTATGTCTGAGGCTATGTCTGAAAAGCTGCGCCTTACTTATGAAGGGCGTACCGCCATTCTGACCCTGGATAACCCGCCGGCGAATACCTGGACGCCTGAAAGTCTGGAAAAACTGGAGCAGATTATTCAGGAATTAAACCGCAAACCGGATATTGTTGCGCTGATTATTACTTCAGCTTCTGAGAAGTTTTTCAGTGCCGGTGCTGATTTAAAACGCTTTGATAACCTGACGCCTGAAGAAGCGAGGCCTTTCGCAGAAGGGTTTGGCAAGGCCTTCGAAGCTCTGAGTGATTTTAATGGACTCACCATTGCGGCTATTAATGGCTATGCGATGGGCGGTGGTCTGGAAGTTGCCCTGGCCTGCGATTTGAGAGTGGCTGAAGCGCGAGCCATTATGGCGTTGCCGGAAGCTGCAGTGGGTTTGCTGCCTTGTGCCGGGGGAACTCAGAACCTGGCGATTCTTGTAGGAGAGGCCTGGGCCAAGCGCATGATTCTCTGTGGTGAGAAGGTGGGGGCCGAAAAAGCATTGAAAATTGGTCTGGTAGAAGAGGTTGTGGGGGCTGGTGAAAGTCTGGGTCGTGCGAAAGCATTGGCCGCTAATGCTGAAAAGCAGAGCCCGGATGCCCTGAGAGCCTGTAAAAAACTGGTACAAATGAGTCGTTCTGGTTTCTCAAGAGATGCATTGACTACTGAAAGAGAGTTGTTTCTGGAATTGTTCAATGGCAAAAACCAGCAGGAAGGGGTTCGTGCATTCCTTGAGAAACGCAAGCCTGAATGGAACTATGAATAGGCCTGCGTATGAGCGTATTTTGCCAGCAGGTCATTGCTATTATCAGGTCTGCTGATTGGACGGCTTTGGATAAGGATCATAATAATGACAAAAATTGCATTTATCGGCCTTGGTAATATGGGTGGTCCCATGGCCCAGAATCTGGTGAAAGCCGGGTATGAAGTCTGTGGTTTTGACCTGATGCCTGAAGCACTGGATCAGCTGGAGCAAGCAGGAGGCTCAAGGGCTGAGTCGGTAACCGATGCTGCTCAGGATGCCAGTGTTGTGATCAGTATGTTGCCTGCTGGCAAACATGTGGAAGCGCTTTATCTTGGTGATGAAGGCCTTTTTAATGTTATTGGCAGCCGTTGTCTGGTTATAGACTGTAGTACCATTGAGGCAGATGTTGCCAAAAACGTGGGTGTAAAGGCAGAAGAGCAGGGCATTGATTTTATTGATGCTCCGGTTTCGGGTGGAACTGCCGGGGCTGCCGCCGGTACATTGACGTTTATGGTTGGAGGCAGTGCAGAAACAGTCGAACGAGCCAGACCTTATCTGGAGGTTATGGGGCAGAATATTTTTCACGCTGGTGGCGCTGGTGCCGGACAGCTGGCAAAGATATGTAACAATATGCTGTTGGCTGTTCTCATGACGGGGACATCGGAAGCCCTCAAGCTGGGTATTGATAATGGCCTTGATCCAGCAGTGCTCTCTGAAATCATGAATAAGAGTTCTGGGGGTAACTGGGTTCTGGAAAAATATAATCCAGTACCGGGAGTCATGCCGCAAACGCCAGCCAGTAATGGCTACCAGGGTGGTTTCATGGTGGGCTTGATGGCAAAGGATCTTGGTTTGGCTCTGAATGCTGCGGCAGGGAGCAAAACGGCGACACCCATGGCCTCGCTGGCGGATAATCTGTATAAGATGCATTCGATCCGCTCTGGAAGCACTCAGGACTTCTCGAGCATTATTCAGCTCTACGATCCAGTAGTTTAGTTTTCAGAATGACCGCATACACTGGTCATCTGTTGTGCTGTGAAAAGGCTGAAACTTTTGTTTGAATTGACGGGTTTTTTGAGCACATGAGCAATTTTATTTTTCAAGAGACAGTTGTTGGCTGTCTTATGATTTTTCCCATTATTTGATTTGGCTCAATGATTCGATCTTAAGTTGTTCTAAATTTGATCAATTGTGTCAGATAACTGTTCTGTTTTTGTAAGTCAGGTTATACAATTCGCTGGATTTATCTATAGTTCTGACCGGGTAACCGGTCGGAGCGGATCATCCATTTAAGGTAACCTGTTCCCATGCAAATTCTTATGAGCCTAGTGGGTATTGTCAGTCTTCTGGCAATAGCCTTTCTCCTTTCCGATAACCGGAAAGCCATCAATCTGCGAACGGTGGGTGGTGCTTTTGTCATTCAGATAGTACTGGGTGCGCTGGTTCTTTATGTTCCCCTGGGCCAGGAAATTTTGGGAAATGTCTCCAATGCGGTGAGTAACGTTATCAGTTATGCCAATCAGGGTATTGGCTTTCTGTTTGGTGATCTTGGAAACTTCAAGGTGGGTTTCATTTTTGCCATTAATGTTCTGCCGATTATCATTTTCTTCTCCTCCCTGGTCGCTGTTCTTTACTACCTTGGTATTATGCAGAAGGTTGTGACCATTCTCGGTGGCGCCCTGCAGAAAATACTGGGTACCAGTCGTACGGAATCACTCTCTGCAACCGCTAATATCTTTGTTGGCCAGACTGAAGCTCCGCTGGTGGTCAGACCCTATATTGGCCGCATGACCAATTCTGAGCTGTTTGCTGTTATGGTTGGTGGCCTGGCTTCTGTGGCAGGCTCTGTTCTGGCCGGTTATGCTGGCATGGGTGTTGAGCTGAAGTATCTCATTGCAGCCAGCTTTATGGCGGCTCCCGGCGGTTTGTTGATGGCAAAAATCATGAAGCCTGAAACGGATACTCCAGATGATTCTGAACTGCGTGATGAAGATGACGTTGAGAAGCCCGCTAACCTTATCGACGCTGCCGCTTCCGGTGCCTCTTCAGGGATGAAACTGGCTGCTAATGTTGGTGCGATGTTGCTGGCATTTATTGCCCTGATTGCCATGGTCAATGGCATTATGGGTTGGGTTGGTGGCTTCTTTGATTATCCGGACCTGAGCCTTGAGATTATTCTGGGTTATTTGTTCAGCCCTCTGGCATTCCTGATCGGTGTTCCGATGAACGAGATCGTCACAGCGGGTAGTTTCATCGGTCAGAAGGTCGTAGTGAACGAATTTGTGGCTTACATGGACTTTGTTCAATACCTGAATCCTGAAGCAGCAGCCGCTGCAGGTGTTGAAATGCTGTCTAACCGGACTCAAGTTATTATCACATTCGCTTTGTGTGGTTTTGCCAACCTGTCTTCCATTGCGATCCTGCTGGGTGGCCTGGGCGTTATGGCGCCACACCGTCGTCAGGACATTGCCAAAATGGGTATTAAGGCTGTGGCTGCAGGGACGCTGTCCAACCTGATGAGTGCGACTATTGCTGGTCTGATGCTGACTCTGTAATTCATCTCCCTCAGGCCATGGTTATACTATGGCCTGTCTTTGCTTTCTCTCCTCATCAACAGAATCTAACGCTTTTAAAGAAACAGCCGAATCACATAGTGAATAATTATGTATTGGGATTTCTGTGTTGATTGATCATGGAACTCTTTCTGAACCTTTCGTGAGTGTGCAAGGATGAACCTGACAACAAGGATTTTATGCTCCCGCAAAGATAAGAAGTTCTCACAGCAGGCACTGGCGGATTTGATTGGCATCTCCAGAAGTGCGCTGGCCCAGTGGGAAACCAGTATGAGTAGCCCCAGTCTGGATAATCTGCGTAAAATGGCAGAGATACTCGAAGTTTCCTTTGAGTGGCTGGCCACCGGGCGGGGAAATCAATATCTGATCATATCCGATGAGGTGGTCAATGATTCCGAGGTGGATGGGGAGATCATCAGCCAGCTGCACAGAATGAATCTACTGAAGAAAAGGGCGATTCTCAATGTTATGAGGGCCATGGCATAAACAGGATGGAGATTTTATAAGAAAGCGCCGTATAGGCGCTTTTTTATGTCAGAGTACTTTGCAGCAGTATGTGATATTACGGAAGTATCCAGGAGGGCGTTCTCAATTAGACAGGTGGCCGACTATTCATGGTTTGTGCCAGAGAATACCCAAAGGGTATTAAGGCGCGAGCTGATTAGTAAGCAACGTAGAATGACGTAAACCATAGGGCGGCCCTTCGGTTTTTTTACACGCATTCAGGCGAAGCGTGTGTGAAGAGCGGGTCTCATGGCTAATTGAGAATGCCCCTTGGTATGTAATACCAATCACATTTTCTAAATTCCTATTGCGCTGTTGATCTGAACAGAAAATCTGCGTTGAAGCTCCTCGGCATAGCTACTGCTATGACTCGTCACTTCGCCTTGCCTTTCCGTTCAGCTCACCATGCTCATAACGGATTTAAAAAATTTAATTGGTATAAGTCTGTCTATTTGATCATTTCCCGGAACTTATTACCTGGTTTGAACTGTGGCAGTTTGCAGGCGGGTATATGAATTTCTTCACCGGTCTGGGGGTTACGCCCCTTTCTGGCCGCCCGGTCCGCTACTGAAAATGTGCCAAAACCAATGAGTTGAACGACTTCTCCGTTTGCCAGCGTGTCCTGCGTGTTGCTGACAAAGGCATTGACAACCAGTTCGGCCTTGCTTCGTGGCAGGTTTGCTTGTTCAGCGACTTGCTCAACCAGTTCTTTCTTGTTCATATCCAGTCTCAGGGAATTACCAGTTATGTGGAAAGAAAATACCAGAAAATCTGATTGTTCAGATTCTGGTTTCGCTCGGCTCAGGAAAATCCCTGGGCAGGTGGTGAAACACAATCAGCCTGGGGGTTAATCTCTTGCTTGAAAAGATTGAAGGGAGAAAAGCCTCGATAAGACAATATAGAAGTTTTTAGGCGCTTTATCCGGTTTCGTTACAGAATGAGGCTAATTTATTTAAGTGATGACTGCCACAAGGTGCTGACAGTCATCATTATTTCTTTAGTTAGTGGCTCAGTTCACGTTCAAGGGGAATCATATGGTGTTTGGGTTGAAGTACCAGGATGTCGGTCTTGACCTCTGAGATCAGCTGTTCAGCTGTATTACCGATGGCAATGGCACTGATGCCTGTTCGGGCATGTGTGCCAAGAATCAGTAGTTTGGCATCAATTTTTTTCAGCAATGCAGGAATCATCGTCTCGGTAGGGCCCGGTTCGATATGGAAATAGCTCTCATTCAGGTTGAATTCACGGGCATATTCCCGGCAATGCTTTTCGTAGTGGTTTTTGTCGGTTAAACCATCACCCCGGTCTTGAATGGCCAGCATAGTGGTAGGGTATGCTGTAGCCAGATGCAG
>CBDHDM010000041.1:0-124382 GCA_965261315.1 Endozoicomonas sp.
CCATTGGCCCGCCCTGATTGTGGACCTGGCCACCGCTATTGAGAACATTGATATTGGCGGTCCTACCATGGTCAGAGCCGCAGCCAAAAACTACCGCGACACCACCATTGTAGTGAATGCCAGTGACTACCAGTACGTACTGGACAGTATGGCGGAAAATGATGGACTGATTGATCTGACCACCCGTTTGATCTGGCCGTTAAGGGCGTTTGAGCATACGGCCGGCTACGATGGTGCCATTGCCAACTACCTGGGCACGGTGATCAACAGCGATGACGATGAGCCGGAAGCCTTCCCCCGCACCTTCAACACCCAGTTTATTAAAGTGGAAGATATGCGCTACGGTGAGAACCCTCACCAGAAAGCCGCTTTCTACACTGAGAAAAACCCGCCTGAAGGCACGGTTTCCAGCGCGAAGCAGCTTCAGGGCAAAGCACTGTCTTACAACAACATTGCCGACACCGATGCGGCACTGGAATGCGTTAAAGCATTTGATTTGCCCGCCTGGTGTGATTGTTAAGCATGCCAACCCTGTGGCGTTGCAACCGGCACTGACATTCTTGAAGCATACAACCGCGCTTACGAAACCGACCCCACTTCTGCCTTCGGTGGCATTATTGCCTTTAACCGCAAGCTGGATGCTGCAACTGCACGCTCCATTATTGAGCGCCAGTTTGTTGAGGTGATTATTGCGCCCGAAGTGGACGCTGAAGCGGCTACCGTTCTACAGGATAAGCAGAACATTCGTGTACTGAGCGCCGGACAACTGCCGTCAATTCAGGCGCCCTTTCTGGACTTCAAACGAGTGAACGGCGGCCTGCTGGTTCAGGATTCGGATATCCGTATTGTGGATCCTTCTGAGCTGAAAGTCGTGACCGACCGAGCACACCACTGAGCAGGAAATGGCAGACCTTCAGTTTGCCCTGGAAAGTTGGCAAGTTTGTGAAGTCCAACGCTATTGTCTACGCCAAAAATGCACAGACCATCGGTATTGGTGCGGGTCAGATGAGCCGTGTTTACAGCGCTCGTATCGCAGGCATTAAGGCTGCTGACGAAGGGCTGGAAGTGCGTGGCTCTGTCATGGCATCAGACGCCTTCTTCCCATTCCGGGATGGTATTGATGCCGCTGCCAGCGCAGGGATAACCGCAGTGATTCAAACCCGGCGGCTCCATGCGTGACCAGGAAGTGATTGACGCAGCCAACCAGGCCGGCATAGCCATGGTGTTTACGGGTGTTCGTCATTTCCGCCATTGATTATTGATAATTTATTTGAACCACGAAGAGCACAAAGTTTTTTTTAATTCAGAAATCTTAAACTTTGTGCACTTCGTGATCTCTGTGGTTCAAAGAAAGGACATCCTTTATGAAAGTGCTGATCATCGGTAATGGCGGGCGGGAACACGCCCTGGCATGGAAAGCCGCTCAAGACGACAACATAACCCAGATTTTTGTCGCTCCCCGGTAACGCTGGCACCGCTTGTGAAGACAAAGTCTCCAACATTGGTATCGATGTACTGGATATCGCCAGGCTGGTTGAGTTTGCCCAGAAAGAAAACATTGGCCTGACCATTGTTGGCCCCGAAGCACCACTGGTCGCTGGCGTTGTTGATCAGTTTCAAGAAGCCGGGCTACCGGTATTTGGCCCGGTTCAGGCCGCTGCCCAGCTGGAAGGTTCCAAGGCATTTACCAAGGACTTTCTTGCCCGCCATAATATTCCCACTGCCGCTTATCAGAACTTCACCGAAATTGAGCCTGCCAAAGCCTATGTTAAGCAGCAGGGCGCACCTATCGTGGTTAAGGCTGACGGCCTGGCCGCTGGCAAAGGCGTTATTCTTGCTCAAACTGAACAGGAAGCGTTTGATGCCATCGAAGACATGCTGGCAGGCAATGCTTTTGGTGAAGCCGGGCACCGTGTGGTGGTCGAAGAGTTTCTCATCGGCGAAGAAGCCAGTTTTATTGTGATGGTGGATGGCAAAAACATTCTGCCACTGGCCACCAGCCAGGATCATAAAGCCCGTGATAATGATGACAAAGGGCCAAATACCGGTGGTATGGGTGCCTACTCTCCTGCTCCCGTAGTGACCGCAGGAAATTCATGACCGTGCTATGCAGGAAGTCATTATCCCAACCGTAGAAGGTATGGCCAGTGAAGGCATGCCCTACACAGGCTTTCTTTATGCCGGGCTGATGATTGACACCGATGGTACGCCAAAGGTACTGGAATACAACTGTCGTTTTGGTGACCCTGAGACCCAGCCAATCCTGATGCGCCTTAAGGTCCAGTCTGGTAGAACTCTGCCTTGCTGGTACTCGCGGTGAGCTGGATAAAACAGACGTTGAATGGGACAGTCGCACAGCGCTTGGCGTGGTTATGGCAGCCGGTGGCTACCCGGAAGCTTACAACAAGGGAAATGAAATCACTGGCCTTAGCAATACAGGCAGTGCAAAAGTCTTCCAGGCAGGCACCCGCGTTGAAGACGGTAAGACGCTCACCAACGGTGGTCGTGTACTGTGCGTTACTGCGCTTGGGAATAGTGTTAAAGAAGCACAGCAGCAAGCCTATAAAGCGGTAAAATCCATCGACTGGAAAGATGTCTACTACCGCACAGACATCGGCCATAAAGCCATTGCCCGCGAAGATACGTAGTTATAGAGATCGATTAAAAGACTATTAACCACAAAAGATCACCGGTAATTGCTCCTGCATTACCGGCACTTCCACCATCCTTGGCGGTCGCACAAAGCGCACTAAGAAAGATAAGCCTTTTTTCTTCTTTTCTTTGTGAGCTTTGTGGCCTCCGTGGTTCAAAAAAATCTTATCTTTTCCTGCGATCTTCGCGGCCAAACAAAAAGCCTTTCACTTTATACAGGAACAAAAAAAAGCGCTAAATTTGCTGGGCTTTTGTAAATCAGCGACTGATTCACTGTCCAGACAGGTACTTTTCAGTATAATCCGACAATAAATATGAAAAACGGAATTTTCAACAGTGTTTTATAAAGCCTCAGGGCCTACATGGACATTCGCACTGTTATTTATTATATCGCTCATTTTCACCAGCTTGAATGCATCAGCGAATGTCGACATCAATAACACATCATACTTACTCCAGCCTGGAGCAAGTACGGAGTTCTTTATTGACGATACCAGCCAGCTGACCATCAAAGAGCTGGTTGATGAAGAGTTCAAGTTCCGTTTTGCCCCCTGGCAGCCATCCTTACTCAGTATCGAAGAACAGCAGCAGTCCCTCTGGCTGCGATTTCCTATCACCAACAATACGTCGGAAATTGTGCATCCCGTACTGTCTGCGGATTATCAGCAGCAGGCCCTGCCAGACCTTTATCTTAAATACACCAGGGCAACCACTGGCAACACTGTCATCAAGCCGCTAAAGCTGGATCGGGTCAACACAACCACCTTTACCCTGCTGCCTGACCAAACGGCAACCATTTATCTCAAAACACAGTTTCACCCGGAACTGAGCAACACAGCCTGAAGCTGGGAAGCTTCGATCAACTGATCAAACAACAACGATATAAACTCTGGCAGACCGGCTTAATCAGTGGCCTCTTGATATCAATTATCCTTGCCAATGCCTGGCTCTTCCTGTCCATGAAGCAGGAATCCAGAGTCTCAAGCAGCCTCTCACCTTATGGGGCATCGCAGTATTTTCCATCTGCTGCTGGCTGCAGGTGCTGCCTTCACACTGATTTTTATGGCGTCCTGGCAAGGGTATCTGAGCACATGGTTTTATATACCTATCAGCGTCGAAGCCTGGCTTTACAAGTTATCACTGCTGTTGATCAGCATGACATTCTGCCAGCTGGCCATTAACCTCTTTGGCTATCAACGGCCACTGTTGATCCGCTTCTTTAACATCTTCTCTTTTATCTACCTGATCGCGGCGCTATGGTTGCCACTAAGCGACAGCAGCACTCTGAATACCCACCTGCTGGTACTGACACTGATTGGCAATGCCAGCTTCTGTCTTTCTTTCTGGCTGGTCAAACCCCATCGTCTTTCCATCTCTGCCTGGTTACTGATTCCTCTGGCCATCAGCCAGTTTATTTTTGCTCTGAACAATACCGGTGCTCTTGGAATATCCTCCAGAAATACCACCTGGCTATTGATTCAAACACTGGCCCTGACGCTGGGTTTCCTGTCACTGCCCGCCAGAATCAATAGAAAAATACTCAGAAAAACAAAATTTTCCCTGGATGAAAGGAACCCGGGCCAGCTTGATGAAGATGCCATGAAGTCCCTGGGGCATGAGATGCGCACACCGCTCAATGGCGTCATGGGAATGTCCGAACTTTTGTTAAGCACGCCATTGACCCCGAAGCAGGAAGACTATGTACAGACACTCCGCTACGCGGGTTATGAGCTTGGCAACCTGGTTAACTTACTGGCCTCCAGCATTAAGGTCAAAGATAAGGGAGTATCGTCTGATATTCGTCTTGTTGATATCCACAGTACTGTGGATGAGTTGATTAAACATTTCCAGTATCGGGCGGAACAGCAAAACATCGAAATCATCTGCTTTGTTGATGAAAATCTACCTTCTGAATGTCATATTGATGGTTACCGGGTTTCATTGATTCTGGAAGCGTTCCTGTTTTATGGGTTGAATCAGGCTGAAATGGGGGAAGTTGCACTTTCTATTCAGAAAGATGCTTCTGGCAAACTGCTCTTTGAGTTCAGCTTTAAAAACCCCAACAGTAGCCGCCTTGAACAGAAACACCTGTCAGGTAAACACTCCTTAGCTGAAATCAAGACAGAAACGGCCATGGGGCTAAATCTATACCTTGCGACCCATCTTATACGAGAGCTTGGGGGAGAGGTGGGTAAACAGGAGAATACAATCTCGTTTACACTGCCCTGCTCGTGCAGAAACGAAAGAGCTCCCCTGAACAACAATAAAGTAACCAGTCAACATCAGTATAAAAACATGCGGGTGCTTATTGCTGATGACAGCGCAACCTGCCGAAAGGTGCTCCGTCAACAATGTCAGCTATCAGGTATTCCGGTTATTGAGGCAGAAGATGGCCTGGAAGCCCTTGCCATGATTCGTAATGAAGCTTACCTGGGCAGGGCATTTGACGTCATTATTCTTGATCATCATATGCCCGGACTGAAAGGTCTGCAGGTGGCTGAACGCATCAATGGCGACCCCAGCATTGATCCTATGCCGGCCATCATCATGCTGACAGGTATCAGCAATCCACCGGATAAATACCAGTCCAGCAAACTGGGCATCAGCTCAATTCTCACCAAGCCGGTTACCCGGTTTACGGTACAAAGAGCCCTGATCAAGGCTCTTGATAAAAGACAACAGACTTATACTGAAACATGATATCTGGGTGACAACTCATGCACAGCATTCACAAAAGCAGCCGCCTTGTCAGGCTCAACAAACTGATGAATGCCATGACCAAGATTGAAGACATGGCCATTTCCTGTGCCAAACTTTTCCAGAATCGTAGCCACTTCCTGGCGAATACGCTCTGGCGATGCATACAGTGTCGATGGGTCCATATTGCCCTGTAAGGCTACTCGATCACCAACTCTCTGCCGTGCTTCACCAATATCGGTTGTCCAGTCCAACCCAAGTGCATCAACCCCCGTGTTTGCCATCGACTCAAGCCACTGCCCACCATTTTTGGTAAACATAATGACTGGCACCTTTCTGCCTTCATTTTCCCGCTTAAGGCCTTTAACAATTTTCTCCATATAGTGGAGAGAGAAGTCGCGGTAGTTTTCCGGACTGAGCACACCACCCCAGGTATCAAAAATCTGAACCGCCTGGGCACCGGCTTCAATCTGAGCATTCAAGTATGTGGTCACCGACTCGGCAAGCACACTCAGCACATGTTTCAGCAGCTCAGGCTGATCAAACATCATCGCCTTGATATGACGAAAATCCTTACTACTGCCACCTTCGATCATATAGGTTGCCAGCGTCCAGGGGCTGCCGGAGAAGCCAATCAGGGGAACCCGGCCATTCAGCTCTCGGCGAATGGTTCTAACCGCATCCATCACATAGCCAAGGTCTTTTTCCGGATCAGGCGCTGCCAGTGCCTCTACATCAGCAGCGGTGCGAACCGGCTTTTTAAACTTCGGACCTTCACCGGTTTCAAAATAGAGCCCAAGACCCATGGCATCGGGAATGGTGAGAATATCGGAAAAAAGAATGGCGGCATCCAGCGGGAAACGCTCCAATGGCTGCAGGGTTACCTCACAGGCCAGTTCAGGGTTCTGACACAATGCCATAAAGTCACCGGCCTTAGCCCTGGTTTCCCGGTATTCGGGCAAATAACGACCGGCCTGACGCATCATCCAGACGGGAGTTACATCCACTGGTTCCCGGAGCAGGGCTCGAAGAAAGCGATCATTTTTTAATGGAGTCATAAAAGTCCTAACACCCGTTTTGCCTGAACAATGATTTGTTCCAATAGCAGTTTAAAAAAGCAGTGTAGAAAAAACAGGGGCGCCCCCACACAGGAAACGCCCCTTATATTATCTTACTAATGATCAATCAGACATCCAGGTAATCAAGAATACCTTCAGCGGCCTGACGTCCTTCCCTGATAGCGGTTACCACCAGATCAGAACCCCGAACCATATCGCCACCCGCAAACACTTTAGGGTTGCTGGTCTGGAACTTGAATTTGGCCTGCTCAGGAGCCACAACCCGACCACCTTCATCGATCTGGATATCGTGATCTTCAAACCAGTCAGCCGGGCTTGGACGGAAACCAAATGCCACGAGAACGACATCCGCCTCCAGTATTTGATCACTGCCTTCTACCACCTGTGGACGGCGACGGCCATTTTCATCCGGCTCGCCCAGTTCAGTCGTTACCAGACGAATGCCCTCAACCTTGCCATCACCAACAATTTCTACAGGCTGACGGTTAAACAGGAAGTTCACGCCTTCCTGTTTGGCATTGGCCACTTCCCGACGCGAACCTGGCATATTCTCTTCGTCACGACGATAGGCACAGGTCACTGACTTGGCGCCCTGACGAATGGAGGTACGATTACAATCCATGGCGGTATCACCACCACCAAGCACCACTACCCGCTTGCCTTTCATATCAATAAAGTCTGCCGGATCCTGCTCAAAGCCAAGGTTACGGTTAACATTGGAGATCAGATAAGGCAGAGCATCATGGACACCTTCAAGGTCTTCACCCGGGAAGCCACCTTTCATATAGGTGTAGGTGCCCATGCCCATGAATACCGCATCATACTCCTCAAGCAGCTTTTCCATGGTGATGTCTTTACCGATTTCCGTGCTCAACTGAAACTCAATGCCCATCTCGGTGAACACTTCACGGCGACGACTCATGACATGCTTTTCCAGCTTGAATTCTGGAATACCAAACGTCAGCAGACCACCAATTTCCGGATTTTTATCAAACACAACGGGTGTTACACCATTACGCACCAGCACATCGGCACAACCAAGACCTGCTGGCCCGGCACCAATGATTGCTACCTTTTTATCTGTCCAGGACACCTTGGACATGTCTGGACGCCAGCCGAGAGCCAGTGCCGTATCCGTAATGTATTTCTCGGTTGAACCAATAGTAACCGCACCAAACCCGTCATTCAGAGTACAGGCACCTTCACAGAGACGATCCTGTGGGCAAACCCGACCACACACTTCCGGCAGCGTATTGGTCTGATGCGACAGGTCTGCGGCCTCAAAAAGACGGCCTTCCGAGACCAGCTTCAGCCAGTCCGGAATGTAGTTGTGTACAGGGCACTTCCATTCACAATATGGATTACCACAGGACAGACAACGGTGCGCCTGATTGGTTACCTGTTTTTCATCAAATGGTTGATAGATTTCAACGAACTCTGTTTTTCGCTGA
Source organism: Endozoicomonas sp. (assembly GCA_965261315.1). Taxonomy (GTDB): domain Bacteria; phylum Pseudomonadota; class Gammaproteobacteria; order Pseudomonadales; family Endozoicomonadaceae; genus Endozoicomonas. The sequence continues at coordinate 7,880 of CBDHDM010000041.1, forward strand.
CGAAGACTTTTCTTATCCGGATCAAGACGACCCACATCAACAAACTGAAAGTTGTTATTAAGCCTTCCACCCTTGCCATTTTTCAAATGTAATTGTGACATTTCGCTGACCTCACAAAGCTGTTCTTATGTTCAATACCTGATGCTCTTCTTCCCATGCCCTGCAGCTTTTTTTGGCTGCAGAGGCCCTGATTACTCAGGGCTGCCATGGGTACTGGCCAGTAAGGTATCGAGACTGGCAGCTTTTGGCTTCACCAGCCAGAAACGACCACTGTAGTCATAGAAATCATCAATCAGTTCCTGTCCCCAGGCACTGCCGGTCTCTGCAACATAGTCTTCAAGAACACTCAGCAGATGCGATTGATAGGGTTCCATGGCTTCATTATCAATGCGATGGATATCCACCAATTCATGGTTATAACGATCAACAAAACTTCTTTCCAGGTCCAGCACATAGGCAAAACCACCGGTCATACCCGCACCAAAGTTATGCCCTGCCCGACCCAGTACGGTAACAAGTCCACCGGTCATGTATTCACAGCAGTGATCGCCCGTGCCTTCGACAACAACATTAGCTCCTGAGTTGCGAACGCCAAGACGTTCACCTGCACGTCCAGCGGCGTATAACGTACCGCCTGTAGCACCATAAAGACAGGTGTTACCGATAATGGAGGTCTCATGGGTCACAAAGCTACTGCCGGCCGGTGGGCGAATCGTCAGTTTACCTCCGGTCATACCCTTACCGACGTAGTCGTTGGCATCACCTTCCAGACGCATTTCCAGACCACCCGCATTCCAGACACCGAAGCTCTGTCCGGCAGAACCGGTCAGATTCAGCTTCAGAGGCTTACCTGCCATTCCCTGGTTACCGTGGCGCTTTGCAATCTCGCCGGACAGGCGGGCACCGATAGAGCGATCACAGTTACCGACGGTAAAGCTGAATTCACCACCAGCGCCACTCTCAATAGCATCCAGTGTCTGACGAACCATCTCTTCTGCCAGCTCACCTTTATCGAATGGAGGGTTACGATCCACCTGACAAGTCATTGGCTTATCTTCAGGCACATCAGCGCTGCCAAGCATTGGGGAGAGATCAAGATTTTGCTGCTTCTCAGTGTGTCCAGGCAGCAACTCGAGCAGCTCTGTATGACCGATAACATCTTCCAGCGTTCTCGCGCCCAACAAGGCCAGCCATTCACGGACTTCTTCTGCCACAAAGGTGAAGAAGTTCATGACCATCTCCACATCACCCCTGAAGTGCTCTTCCCGAAGTGACTGATCCTGTGTGGCAACACCCGTAGCACAGTTATTCAGGTGACAGATACGCAGGTATTTACAACCCATGGCAATCATTGGCGTGGTGCCAAAACCAAAGCTCTCAGCGCCCAGAATAGCCGCCTTAACCACATCCAGGCCGGTCTTAAGACCGCCATCTGTCTGCAGACGGACTTTACCTCGCAGGTCGTTGCCTCGAAGGGTTTGATGAGCCTCACTTAAACCAAGCTCCCAGGGAGAGCCAGCATAACGAATAGACGTCAAAGGACTTGCAGCAGTACCACCGTCATAACCAGAGATAGTAATCAGGTCTGCGTAGGCCTTGGCTACACCCGCAGCAATGGTTCCAACACCTGGCTCAGACACCAGCTTGACCGAAACCAGTGCATCCGGATTCACCTGCTTGAGGTCATAAATCAGCTGAGCCAAATCCTCGATAGAGTAAATATCGTGGTGCGGCGGAGGTGAAATCAGGGTAACACCCGGCACTGAGTAACGCAGACGGGCAATCAGTTGATTAACTTTACCACCGGGCAGCTGGCCACCTTCGCCAGGCTTGGCTCCCTGGGCAACCTTGATCTGCAGTACTTCTGCATTCACCAGGTAGTGAGGGGTTACACCAAAACGACCGGAGGCAATCTGTTTGATTTTGGAAACACGGTTGGTACCAAAACGAGCCTCATCCTCACCGCCTTCACCGGAGTTAGAACGGCCACCCAGACGGTTCATCGCTTCTGCCAGTGCTTCGTGAGCTTCTGGTGACAATGCGCCAAGGCTCATGGCAGCAGAGTCAAAGCGACGAACGATCGCAGAAACAGACTCAACCTCGTCGACGACTAATGCCTTATCCGTCAACTTAAGGCCAAGCAGGTCTCGCAGGGTAGCAACCGGGCGTTTGTTGACCAGTTCCGAGTACTTACGGTACTCCTGGTAATCACCGGTCTTAACCGCGACCTGAAGCTGCTGAACTACATCCGGGTTAAAGGCGTGATACTCACTGTCGTGTACATATTTCAGCAAACCACCCTGCTGGATCGGCTTACGGGCCTTCCAGGCTGTTTCAGCCAGCAGCCCCTGCTCGTAGTGGAAATCTTCAAAGCGTGCACCCTGGATGCGACTTGGTACACCACAGAAGCAGAGATCAACGACCTCCCTGCCAAGGCCCACCGCTTCAAACAACTGTGCTCCACGATAAGAAGCGATGGTCGAGATCCCCATTTTGGAAAGGATCTTCAACAGGCCTTTACCAATACCTTTTCGGTAGGCTTTGTAGGCTTCCCGCGGATCGGCCATCACCTCACCAGTGCGGATCTGATCGTTGATGATTTCGTAAGCCAGATACGGGTAAACAGCGGTGGCACCGAAGCCAATCAACACGGCAAACTGATGAGAATCTCGAGCAGAAGCCGTTTCTACAATAATGTTGGACTCGGAACGCAACCCTTTGCCAATCAATCGGTGATGAACGGCACCTGTCGCCATGGCAGCAGGAACAGGCAGCAGCCCCTGATCAATATAACGATCGGACAGACAGATCAGAACCTTGCCAGAGCGCACCGCTTTTTCTGCCTGATCACAGATATTCAAAACCGCCTGCTCCAGGCCAATCGCCGGATCATAGGTCAGGTTGATGGTTTCTGCCTCAAAGGACTTGTGCTGATGGCGAACACTCATCAGGTCAAGAAACTTGGCAGTAGATAGAATTGGCGACTTAAGAATTACCCGCGACGCATGCTCCGGAGTTTCCTGAAAAAGGTTCAGCTCTCGACCCAGAAGGGTTTCCAGAGACATGACAATAGCTTCCCGCAACGGATCAATTGGCGGGTTGGTAACCTGGGCAAACTGCTGACGAAAGTAGTCGTACACTGTACGGGTACGGCTGGAGAGTACCGCCATCGGGGTATCATCCCCCATGGAACCCACTGCTTCGTGGCCCGACTCTGCTAATGGACGAATCACCTGGTCACGTTCTTCGAACGTCACCATGAACATTTTCTGGTATACGTTCAGTAGCTCAGGCGTAAAGTGATCAACTTTGTAATCATCTTCATTGAAATGGGAACGGATACGATACGCATTCTGCTTCAGCCACTTCTTGTAGGGCTGACGGACTTTCAGTTTGTCATCGATATCATGAGCCTGGTGCAGTTCACCAGTCTCGGTATCAATCGCCAGAACTTCTCCCGGTCCAACCCGACCTTTGGCAACGACATCTGCAGGCTTGTAGCCATGAACACCAACCTCAGAAGCTACAGTCAGGTAACCGTTCCTGGTAATAACCCATCGTGAAGGGCGCAGACCATTACGATCCAGAGCACAGACGGCATTGCGGCCATCAGTAATAACCAGACCCGCAGGACCATCCCACGGCTCCATATGCATGGAGCTGTACTCATAGAACGCTCTGAGATCTGGATCCATGGTATCGACGTTCTGCCATGCGGGTGGAACCAGCATACGGATAGCACGGTAAAGGTCTACGCCCCCCGTAACCAGAACTTCCATCATATTATCCAGACTCGATGAGTCTGAGCCGGTTCGGTTTACCAGGGGAGAAATATCATCCAGTGTCGGCAGCAAAGGTGATTGGAACTTCTGACGACGAGCCTCCGCCCAATTACGGTTACCGGTAATCGTGTTGATTTCACCATTATGGGCCAGCATGCGGAATGGCTGCGCCAGCTGCCAGCGCGGCATGGTATTGGTAGAGAACCGCTGATGAAATACACAGATAGCAGTTTCAAAGCGGGGATCACCGAGGTCTGGATAGAAGGTGGGCAGATCCACCGGCATCATCAACCCTTTATAGGTGATGACTCTGGGCGACAGTGAACAGATATAGTAATCCTTATCCTCTGCCATGAGCATATTCGTGTAGCGGCGAGCCATGTAGAGTTTGGCACTGAACTCTTTCTCATCAAGTTCACCCTCAGGGGTGACAAAGATCTGTTCAATACCTGGCAGCAGGTCTTTCGCAATAGGTCCGAGACAGTCAACATTCACAGGAACCTTGCGCCAGCCAACAACATTCAGACGCTGCTTTTCCAGCTCTTTTTCCAGTATTTTTTTGCCTTTCTCAGCACGAGCCTTATCCGTGTTAAGAAAAATCATACCAACGGCGTACTGCCCTGGCAGGTCAGAACCAAACTTTTCTTTAGCAACGGTTCGGAAAAAGGTATCCGGTGTTTGAATCAGCAGACCGCAGCCATCGCCAGTTTTGCCATCGGCAGCAATACCACCGCGGTGCGTCATACAGGTCAGTGCTTCAATCGCCGTTTTCAGAAGGTCATGACTTTTTTTACCTTCCATCTGGGCAATTAGCCCGAAACCACAGTTATCCCGAAACTCCCCAGGATTATACAGACCTGCTTTCATAGGCATTTTATCAACCAACCTCATCAACCCATTATTTTTCTGGCTCGCCTCGGCCATCATAAAAAAGTCATCCCGACTTTTCCCGGAACGCCCTCGATCCTGAAGGAAATTCTGCTCTGGAAGGCTTTGTATTTCACTACTAAATCAGGCGAACTCCTCGCCATTCAACACTCTTCGGTATACTACCGGCAATCAAGTGTCTGTCGAGCCATCGCTATTCTTTAACCGGCGGGCTTTCTGCCTCTTGTAACCGGACACCCCCGTCATAATTATTCAGTTTAAATGCATAAAACTAAATCTGGCTTATGACCATCTGACACGTAAAACGGCTCGCCATTTTACACGCCTGTTCGTGCAATCACAAATGACCCTTATCAATGCAAGTAAAAACCACAATAAAAGACTGATAAATCGAAACTTTTCAGAACAAACTCAGACAGGAGCGACCAATAAAGATGAGGCTGAAGAGAATTCTCCAGCCATTAACAGGTTATTCAAGAGCAAAATTGCTCAAGACAGTCCATTAGATTTTTATGATTAAAACAGTCTGTAACGGTAGCGCTTCCTAATGAGTCCAGAAGCACCAACCTCAGCTGGCCATCCAGCACCTTTTTATCCACGGCCATTAATTCAATAAATCGCCCGGGGCTGATGCCCGAAGGAGGCAGAGTCGGCAAACTTACCCGCTTGAGCAGAGTCACAATACCATCGACGTCTTCTTTAGATAAGCTTCCTTCTCGAAAGGAAAGATCAGCAGCCATTACCATACCTACCGCAACAGCTTCACCGTGCAACCAGGAACCATAGCCGGTATGTGTTTCTATTGCATGACCAAAGGTATGACCAAGATTAAGAATCGCACGTATGCCGGATTCTGTTTCGTCCGCCTCGACAACCCTGGCTTTATCATGACAGGAACGGTGAATAGCGTAGGAAAGCGCCTCAGGATCACGGCTCATCAATCGATCAATATTCTCCTGCAGCCAGCCATAAAATGGCTGATCACAGATCAGTCCATATTTGATGACCTCTGCCAAACCAGCTGAAAGTTCCCGATCCGGCAGGGTGTCCAGTGTCGCAGTATCAATAACGACAGCGTTAGGCTGATAGAAAGCACCGATCATGTTTTTGCCCAGGGCATGATTGACCCCCGTTTTCCCGCCAACTGATGAGTCTACCTGGGACAGTAACGTGGTAGGCACTTGAATAAAATCCACACCTCGCTGATAACAGGCGGCAGCAAAACCGGTCATATCACCTATTACGCCACCACCGAGAGCAACCAGCGTCGTCTTTCGTGTATGCCTCGACTGTAAAAGCTTATCGAAAATGAGGTTGACCGTTTCAAGGTTTTTATATTGCTCGCCATCCGGCAGGGTAATCACCGTTAAATCACAACCAGCCAGCGTGGATCGGATCGTATCCAGGTAGATCGGAGCTACCGTTTCATTAGTAACAATGGCAACGCTTTTGCCTTTTATATATGGGAGGAAGTAATTTGGATCAGAAAGAATATTTTCGCCGATAAAAATGGGATAACTTCGATCCCCTAGATCAACCTTAAGTTCCAGCATGGTAGATTACTCCCTCACTCTATTCCCAAGCCAACAGCTTGAATAATTCTTTTAATCACTTGTCGTGGAGATAAGACTTCCGTATCAAGAACAAGGTCAGCAATTGAGTGATATAAAGGGTCTCGTTCTTCAAGTAGCCGCGCCAACACCGCTTCCCTGTCCGGCCTTTGCAATAACGGTCTTCTTTTGTCTTTTTCCGTTCTTTGCAGCTGAACCGTTACCGGAGCACTCAGATAAACAACAAAACCGTTTGAACTGAGGTTTCGCCTGTTTTCCGGTCGACCGACAACACCGCCGCCTGTAGCCATTACCAAACCTTTCTGACTGCAGATTTCTTCAATAACCTGACTCTCCCGGTCTCGAAACCCCGCCTCCCCTTCAACATCAAAAATCCAGGGAATATCAGCGCCACTTCGATCTTCAATGACATGGTCCGAGTCAAGAAAGGGACGAGCCAGCTCTTTTGCCAGCATCCTGCCAATGGTACTTTTTCCTGCCCCCATGGGCCCGATCAGATAGATATTTGTTAATGGCATGCTCTTTGCCAGCCTGACTTCCTGCCTGTGTGCAGCGAGCGTAGCGCATCGTAAGCAGTTATGACAACAAAAAACGGGAGCCAAGGCTCCCGTCAGAGATATTCGAACCCATAATACGGGGACAGTTTACCGCAACGAAACCCCATCCGTGATAATTCTCGGGGTGATAAAGACCAGTAGCTCTTCTTTATCATCAGTCTCTGTTGTATTCCTGAACAGACCACCTACCCAAGGAATATCACCCAACACGGGTACTTTAGTTACACCCTTGCTTTTACTCTGTTTGAATACACCACCTAGAACAACTGTCTCGCCATCTTCAACCAGCACCTGAGTAATAATCTCATTGGTCGAAATAATAGGTACATTGTTGGTGAACTTATCCGTTGTATCATCATTATTGATTTTAATATCCATAATGACCCGACCATCCGGAGTAATCTGAGGCGTTACCTCCAATCCCAGTACCGCATCCTTAAACGCTACCGATGTCGCACCACTGGACGTTTTCTCTTCATAGGGAATCTCTTTACCTGACTTGATAACCGCAGTTTTCTTATCGGCTGTAATGACCTTTGGTTGTGAAATAACCTCACCACCACCATCACTCAGCAGGGCCGATAGCTCAAGATTAAGAATGGTTCCACCATTCGTGGAAAAACCAATAGCAATGGCACTGGAACCAACTCCTGTAACACTTAGATCCGTGAAGACATCATCACCTTGACCACCACCAATACTCAAATCTCGATCACTTCCCGGATTTCCACCAATTGCATCATCTTTAGAGCCACTCCACTTAACACCCAGATCTTCTTTAAAGTTAGAACTGAGCGTAACAATACGCGCCTCAATCATGACCTGTCGGATAGGAATATCCAACTGGTCAATCAGCGCTCTCAACTCATCCAGTTTGGCCTGTGTTTCCTTGATCAACAAACTGTTGGTTCTGGCTACAACCTGAACCGAGCCTCTTTCAGTCAGCAGGCTAGCCCCTTCAGTTCCCTGCAATACCGTTGCAATCTCTGCCGCATCAGCGTAATTAATCTGAACCAGGTCGGTATACACAGGAGCCAGCTCACGAATCTGCTTTTCATTCTCCAGCTGCTCACGCTCGCGTGCTGCTATTTCAGCAGCCGGAGCCACAGTGAGTACATTGCCTTCAAGCCGCTTATCAAGTCCTTTAGCCTTGAGCACAATATCAAGCGCCTGATCCCAGGGAACATTCTGCAGTCGCAAGGTAACATTGCCTCCGACAGTATCAGATGCCACCAGGTTCAGATCCGTGAAATCAGCAATCAGCTGGAGAACAGCCCTGACTTCAATATCCTGAAAGTTTAACGACAGCTTATCTCCCTTATAGGAAAGCCCCGATTTTCTCCTGCCACGATCTTTTGCATCTGGAGCCTTAACACTGACAGTCAGCAGATTATCTGTCTGATAGGCCAGATACTCAAATTTTCCCTTAGGCTCAATAGTAATGATACTGTTGCCATCTTCAACGGCGGCATCAATAAACTTAACCGGTGTGGCAAAATCGATGACATCCAGGCGGTTTCTTAAGTGTTGTGGCAGAACATCCCCCTGAAACTCCAGACGGATACGCCCACCCTGTTCATTCATATCCATTGGGATCTTGGCATCAGAAAGCGCAATAATGATTTTTCCTTCTCCATCATCACCACGCTGAAAGTCAATATCCGTAATTCCTTTCTTTATGTCAGCTACCTGGGAAGATGAATTATCCCCTTGGACTGACTCCCTTTGAACTGCTGCTGTATTGCTGTCATCTCCAATGTAAATACTGAGCGTCCGTCCATCAGCCTGACTGGTAAAACGGGTTGGCTGCTGAAGATTAATGACCAGGCGCGTCCTGTCACCAGCCTCAAGCACAGTCACACTCTTGGCATTATTAAAACCAACTTCATTGTATTTCGGGAGTTCACTGCGCGTAAAAGGCAGATCTATGGATATTCTGGGAGGCTTCTCAATACTGTAACCATGAGCAACCGGGGCAGCGCCATCAAAAGTCAAACGAAGCTCAACCATGTCACCCGGTAACGCAGAAACATCCATATTCTTCAGAATGACGCCCCACGCAGAAATAGGCAATATTGCCAATAGCGCATACAGAAGCCCTCGAACAGCTTTCGCCTGCAACAGGGGACTAATATTCATCTAACTTACCTATTTCAGAATTAGAATTGTTGTTTTCATCGGCATCATATTTAAATAATCCAGCCCACTCCGCCATGACGGTTCTATACCACATCCTTTCATACCACGAAAAATCCCCCAGACAAAAATAAGCCATCCATGCCAGAACAACAATCAGACTAACTCAACACAGCCCATGACGCACTGCCAACCGAGCAAAGACTGACAATAGCATTCATATTTAGAAAATGATGATTAATTCACAATACCGGAAATCAAATCACTGACTACTAAAATTAACGCGAAGAACCCTTGGGCGCTCAATCCAATACGTTGGACCTGCCGGCACTATCTCCGTTACACGCAGCTCCTGATCATCAATGTAAGTTATGCGGCCATGGTTACGTCCCAGGTAATCCCCCACCTGCACCCGGTGAACACCATCAGAACCTCGTACCAGCCCCCAGAACCCTTCATCATTACTGATCGAACCAACTAAACGGAACGAGTCCATTTCAAATTGCTCAAGGTACTGTTTAACCCGATATTGATCCGGCTTGATATTGCTATTGATCTGTTCATTGGTCAGCGCAATTCTCACAGGCTGTCTGAAAGGACTGCGCATGGCAGATGCCTGATAAGTAAAAGCCTCATAAGCCCTGAACTGAGGTAGTGGCTCAATATTACCTGTCGGACTGGCCTTCATTTCTGCCATATAGGCATCAATATCCTTATACCCCTGACGGCCCCCATCTGAGCAACCTGCTAAAACCAGCATGGTACCGACAACAATAATAAATCGAAGCAGCTGCATCATAGCCCCCCCTGATCATTGTAGCGGTAAGTTTTAGCAAGAATACTCATCATCAACTGACCGTTCTTGCCCGGACGAATTTCAAAATCATGCAAAGTTACTATTCGCGAAAGGCTGGCTACACCACTGACAAAATTACCCAGGTCATGATAAGTACCCTGCACAGCAATACTGATAGGCAGCTCAATATAAAAGTGACTGACATTTTCAGCCTGAAGTTTAATTTCTTCTATTTGCAGACCTGCGCCACGCCCTGTAAAGGTAATATCCTCCAACAGCCCGGGAACCTCTGTATCGCTGGGTAATTGTTTAACCAGTGCACCAAAAGAGTTCTCCATTTCCGCCATCTGTTCGCGGTAGGATTTCAGGTTCGCAGCCTGGAATGCTTTGATTCGATACTGCTCCCGTAAATCCTGCTCTTTACTGGCAGCGACATCATATCGGCTCTGCAAACTGGTCAGGTGGAACTGATAACCAAGCCCAAGTATCAAGACCAGAGTCAGAACACAGGCAATGATTCTGACTCCCAGAGGCCATGAGCCGATGTTATCAAAATCAATCTCATTCAGATCAAGTTCATTCAGCTTTTGTAACGAATCAGCAAAACTCATAATCCCCCCTTGGCCTGAGTGGGATTGATCTGTTTAACGGTTAGATCAAACTCATTCCAGCGCTGGCTGTTTGCTGAAACTTTTCTGACCGCAGTCAGGTTTGGCTCAGTAAACCATTCAGAGTTATCGAAATTTCTCATCAAAGCAGAGATACGATTATTAGACTCAGCAACCCCAACAAGAGACAGGCGATTCCCCTCCAGGGTGATCTGCTTGAAATAAACCCCCTCTGGTACCATACGTGCCACCTGATCAAATATGCGAACAATCACAGGACGGTTTCCCTGCAGGTTCTGAATCACCTGCATTCTCTCCAGCAATTGATCTTTCTTGGTTTTCAGATCCTTGATTTCACTGATCCGTTTGTTGAGTAACGTAATTTCATTCTGCAGATACTGGTTACGGCTCTGCTGGTAACTGATGTTATTGCTGATATAAAGATCACCAATAAAGACCAGACCAATGCCTATCAGCAGAGTCACTGCCCAGACAGCAATGAAACGCTGTTTCCGTTCTTGCCTGAGCTCTTCACGCCAGGGTAACAGGTTAATTCTTGCCATCAGTCGAAACTCCTCATGGCAAGGCCGCAGGCAATCATCAGAGATGGCGCCTCACTGGCCAGTTTGTCTGCATCGACCTTTCCAGCCAGAGACATTCCGGCAAAAGGGTTTGCCTGCCTGGTTGGGACTCCCAGTTTATCCTGAATCATTTCTGCCATGCCCGAGATGGATGCTGAGCCACCTACCAGAGCGATCGCATCCACATCATTAAACTGGCTGGATGAATAAAAGAACTGAAGTGATCGTGATACTTGCTGAACCACAGTTTCCCTGAATGGATCCAATACTTCAGGCTCATAATCATCAGGGAGGCCGCCACGACACTTGGCTTTTTCAGCCTCGTCAGGTGTCAGCCCATAACGACGCTGGATTTCATCGGTTAATTGCCGCCCACCAAATAGCTGCTCACGGGTGTACACCGTTTTTCCCCGGCTAATCACATTCAGTGTTGTTTTCGTTGCGCCAATATCGACGACTGCAAGCACAGGGTCTTCATCAGGAAGGTCAAGCTGGCCTTCAATCAGCTCGCAAGCCCTCTCCATGGCAAAAGCTTCTATATCAACAATTTTGGTTTTTATTCCCCCAAGTCGCAGTGCTTCTTCCCGCATTTCGACATTGTCACGGCGACAAGCAGCCAGCAAGACTTCAACACGCTCAGGATTTTTCTCATTCAGTCCCTGAACTTCAAAGTCTATAGCCACTTCATCCATGGCGTAGGGAATGTACTGGTCCGCTTCAACAGTGATCTGCGTTTCCATTTCATCATCACTGAGAGAGGCATCCATATCGATGGTTTTGGTGATAACCGCAGATCCAGACACGGCAACTGCTGCAGTTTTCAGACTGGTTCTGGAGTGGGAAAGAGCCTTGGCGACCGCTTCGCCAATGACATCGAGCTCATGAATATTATTTTCAACAACGGCTCCCGGCGGCAGGGGTTCAACACTGAAAGCTTCGACCTTGTACTTGCTGCCTTTAAGCCCTAACTCAAGGACTTTGACAGATGTCGAGCTTATATCCACCCCTAAAACGGTATTTGATTTGTTCTTCAGCAGCCCAAACACTGGCGCAATCCCTGGTTATTAGTTATAAGACCAACAGCTCTAATTAAATAACAGTCTGTTTACTTTCGCAATTATAGTGGCCAAAAAGCCAACTCTAAACACTGGATTTTTAAGGAAAATCCCACCTGCGCCCAAGACTGCAGCCAGTAAAGGAAAACCACATTTTCAGCTAAAGGCCTTTTCACCGTATAATAGTCTGTCACGATCGGCTGTCAGGACGACTCTTGCTTATGACAAGAATGTTTAAATGTCACTACTTCAGCCGGTGGCCTTCGCTTTATCAGGATGTCCTAACAGCATGAAACGGTCGGTTAAACTTCTTAAATTCCTGTGCTGGTCACTACTAACAGTAGCCAGTGGAATTCTGCTTGTCAGTGCGAGTGTCTATTTATACCTCAGCCCTTCACTACCTTCAGTAGAATCACTGCGTGACGCCAAATTACAGACACCTTTACGAGTTTACTCTCAAGATAACCTGCTCATTGCCGAGTTTGGCGAAAAACGCCGCACCCCTATTCAGTTTGAAGACGCGCCCACACACCTGATCAAAGCTTTCATGGCTGCCGAAGATGACCGTTTCTATTATCATCCCGGCGTTGACATCATGGGCCTGATGAGGGCTGCTGTCCAGTTGGTCAGCACCGGCAGCATACAATCCGGTGGCAGCACGATAACAATGCAGGTGGCCAAGAACTTCTTCCTGAGCCATGAGCGGGTATTTTCACGAAAATTCAACGAAATCCTACTCGCTTTGCAAATAGAACAGCAACTGTCGAAGGATGAAATCTTTGAACTCTATCTCAATAAAATTTATCTGGGGAATCGATCTTACGGTGTAGAGTCTGCCGCACAAGTTTACTATGGCAAATCCATCAACGAACTGAACCTGGCCCAGATCGCCATGATTGCCGGCCTGCCAAAAGCCCCTTCCCGCTATAACCCGATCAATGATCCCAAGCGCGCAATGATCCGTCGTGACTGGATTCTGGGAAGAATGAAAGACCTGGGTTACGTCACACCTGAAGATTACAGTGAAGCCGTGAACCAACCGGTCACCGCCAGCTACCATGGCGCCAAAGTCGAACTTGAAGCCCCCTATATTGCCGAAATGGTTCGGCAGCGAATGTTTGAACAGTATGGCCAGGATGCCTACACCGAAGGCTTTAAGGTCTATACCACCGTCAGCAGTGACCTGCAGAAAGCTGCAAACCTCGCTGTAGCCAACGGGTTAATGGCCTATAACGAACGTCATGGTTATCGAGGCCCTGTCACCAACCTGTTCGATAATGTTCCGGAAGAAGGCTGGCAACAACGAATTAACAAAACCTCATCTTTGGGTATTCTTCTTCCAGCTATGGTCACTCAAGTGGGTGAGGAGAAAGTAGAAATCGGCCTTAAGAAGAGTAATACCGGTAAAATCAGCTGGGAAAATCTGAACTGGGCAAAACCGTTCCTGACTGTAAACAGCTTCGGCTACTCTCCGAAAACCCCTTCTGATGTTCTTAAAGCCGGTGACCAGATATGGGTAAGAGTCACTGAAGATGGCAGCTACCGTCTGGCACAGGAGCCTCAGGCCCAATCAGCACTGGTATCAATGCACCCTGAAAACGGTGCCATTCTGGCACTGGTTGGCGGGTATAACTTTTACGACAGCATGTACAACCGGGCCACTCAGGCTGTTCGACAGGCTGGCTCTTCCTTTAAACCCTTTGTTTACGCCTCCGCCATTGCCAACGGCATGACAGCAGCCACCATTATTAATGATGCCCCGATCGTCTTTGATGATGCAGGACTTGAAGATAGCTGGCGCCCCAATAATGACAATATGAAGTTCAATGGCCCGATGAGGCTCCGGGAAGGACTTTACCGTTCAAGAAACCTGGTATCCATCCGTGTATTGCGCCAAGTTGGCATTAACAAGAGCATTCAATATCTGACACAGCTCGGTTTCAAAGCAGAGTCATTAAGCAGAGACCTGTCACTGTCTCTGGGGAATGTTTCCATGACGCCACTTGATTTGGCTGCAGGATACGCAGTTCTGGCCAATGGCGGTTTTCGTATTGAGCCCTATTTCATTCAGCGAATTGAAACGGTTGACGGGCTGATCTCTGAGGCCAATCCTGCAATAACCTGTAATGAAAGCTGCTTAGCCAGCCTTAATACAGAAACCATGGAGATTGAAGGTCAGGACGAAAATACGCTCTTTATAGAGCCTGATCTGGCGGACACACTGATACAGGAAGAGATGCCAGATAACGAGAGCAAACAACAACCTGCAATCGCCAAATCCGTCATGTCACCACAGGTTAATTACATCATGAATGACATCATGAATGATGTGATATGGAAAGGTACTGGCCGGCGGGCACAAGCATTAAAACGCCATGATATTGGTGGTAAAACAGGAACCACCAATGACAGTAAAGATGCATGGTTTGTCGGCTTTAACCCAGACATACTGACGGCCGTGTGGGTTGGCATGGACGATTACTCCACACTGGGCCGCTGGGAATATGGCGCTAATGCAGCACTGCCAATCTGGCTGGAATACATGCATACCGCTCTGGATGGCAAACCGGAGCATAAACGACCACAGCCGGAAGGCCTGGTCACCTTGAAGATATCCCGTGAAACCGGGAAACTTGCCCAGCCCGGAGATCCAAATGCCATCTTTGAGGTTTTCCGACAGGAAAATGCCCCGCAGCAATTGAGTGATGAAAACCTGCCATCTCTTGGAGAGATGGACCAGGAGTTTTCACCAGAAGATCTTTTCTAGCGGTATTCTCAAACAAACGGTATTCCAGCTCCTGGTTATCAGGAGCTGGCTCGGCAATTCTTTGGTACAGATCAAAACCTTTCCACAATAAAACAGACATAGTGCCCGATTCCAAAGCGAGCGGAACAAAGCATCATGTCGTCATTCTTTGATATGTTAAGCACTTTTGTTGCTGTCGCAGAAAAAGGCTCGTTCTCAGCGGCGGCAAGAAGTCTGGGCAAAGCACAATCGGGAGTCAGCACAACGATCAGCAACCTTGAAATTGACCTGGGCGTTGATCTTTTTGACCGTACTCACCGCACCCCTCAGCTAACACCGGCAGGAAGAGCACTCTTGAGAGAAGCGGAAGCTGCACTGATGCATGCTACTCGCCTGAAAGAGCACGCCTACCGCCTGAGTGCCAGCGAGGAGGAGGAAACCATTAACCTGGCCCTTGATGAGTCACTCCCTTATGCCAGCGTATCCCCCATCTTTGAAGAATTTGCCGAAGCATTTCCGGATGTCTCAATAAATATTGAGCACGCTTCCTCAATTAAAACCATGACCCGCCTATCAGACCAGAGCTTGAATATCGCCATACTGCTAAGCCAGGATCAGTACAGACAACCACTGAGATTTCAACGCATCGGGCGCATGCTGATCTCTGAGGTCATTCATCACAGCCATCCTCTTGCATCACTGCCTATTGTCACAACCGGCGACCTTGTTCAGCATAGACAGCTTATATACAGCCGTTCATTGAATTCTCTATTAAAGCAGGAGCATCTTGTATCAACACGCCAATGGTTCTGTGATAACTATGGGGCAATGATTGCCATGATTAATCAAGGACTGGGCTGGGCAGCCATTCCCAACAGTCTGGTAAAAGACAGACTTGAGAGTGGTGAATTGAAACGTATCAAGCACGAGATGTACCCTTACACTCAATGGGAAGTCAGTATTGATATGGTTTGGAACTCTCTCTCGAGCGTTGGCAAAGGCGGACTCTGGCTGCAAAAGCGCTTTGCAAAAGAACCTATTTATTGCGCCTGAGACCGATCTTCTGATCAGCCTCAGGCAAAGTTTATCAATAAAAAATCACTTCCAGAATGTATAGTGAGGCTCAAGACACTCTTCCGCCAGAATCCCTCCCAATATTTCAATTTTCCTCTGACCACTGTTTAGCACCGTGTCGCAGGAAAGACTGCAGGTTGGGTTTTCCGGATGATTACCTGTACATTCAAGCAACTGATGTTCTGTAAAGCCGTAAACCACCCGACCAATACCTGACCAGTAAATACTGCCTGAGCACATCGCACAAGGCTCACCATTTATATAGATAGAACATTCATTTAAGTACCCTTCACTGAACTTCATGGAAGCCGCAGTTGCCAGGTTTCGCTCAGAGTGACCTGTTCTATCACCTGTAGTCACCACGGTATTCTCTGCCTCCAGTAAAATTTCACCTTCAGGACTGACAAGAATACAGGCAAATGGATGGTTACCATTGCTCACAGAACGCTCAGCAACTTTAATCACATGGCGCATTAAATCTTCGTCGTTTAACATATTGCTTCCTTTTGATGATATTTATAATCAAGCCTGACTATCAGGTTGCCAGTAACAGAATCCCCACGTGGAAATTCCACAACCCAGAAGAAGAACAGCATCACCCGCTGCTGCAAGCGCACCCGCTCCAAGACAGCTCATAAATGAGCCAACACTGAGAACAACAATTCCACCTAACGCTAATAACTTATACATGATCAGGCTTCCTGGGTTTTTTGATGACCGGCCAGATGTTCATTACCTGTATTCAGCATTTGTAAATGGGTTGCCTTCATGATCAGAGCATATAGAAAGGCAGCTCCAGCCATGGCATTCAGAGATGCAAAGCCAATATCAAACGATATCGCAACACCAATACCTGCCAGCCAGGCAAGAATGGCGTATGGGTTAACCGCTTTGAAAGAAAGGTTTTCGATATGACCTGGATATTGTCTGTTCCAGAGAAAATAAAAATCAATAAGAACGATACCGGTCAATGGAGGCACGATAATTGACAACCCCTTGAGCATGGCAAATACGGCACCGATCTCATAAGGCTTAAACAGTGACAGCACCGATGCCAGAATCATAATCCCGATCATAATTGTCTGTCTGGACGTTTTGGGGAACACACTGCTTAACGTCAAGCCAACGCTGTATAAGTTGGCGCTGTTGGTTGTCCACAGGTTGGTGGTTAACAGCACAAAAGCAGGAATAACCAGCCCCAGACCAAACAGAATTTCAACCAGATCCCACTGCTGAGAAGCAGCCCCCACAATGGCGCCAACGCCAATAATAAAGCTGTTCACAATTAACAGTCCGGTAGCGCACCCGGCGACTACATGCTTTGATGACCGGGCAAACCGGTTAAAATCAGCAACCGTTGTGGATGCACCAAAAATCCATGTACCAAGAACCAGCCCGACGGCGGTCATAAAGTCCATGGTTTCTTCACCGGAGAAAGTCGCTACTGCAGCCCACCCTCCTCCATCCTGAATAGCACGCATCGCTGTTGCCAGACAGAGCATAATCATGGTCGGTATTGAAACCAGCCCCACCACGCTCATCCATCGCATGCCTTTCAGGGCAAACAGCCCCATAAAAAGACAGGAGGCAATCATGGCCAGTGCTTCAAAGAAGGGACTCAACTCAAAATAAACAGCGATCAAATGACCAAACAGAGCCGCCTGAATGACATACCACCCTAACTGGATAAAGGCGTACATAATGGCGGGAATTTTTGCACCGAGACTGCCAAAACTGAACCGGCAGATCAGCGCAAAGGTATAACCGGTCTTATAGGCAATAATGGACATCAGTGACGAAACAACCGTTAGAAAGAGGTTTCCCACCAGAATTGCCCAGAACAGTGTTTCCAACGACATCCCTGCCGCCATCCCCGCTCCTGCCATCATGCTGACAAGAATAAAAACATAACCTACCCATACCGACGTTATCTGCCAGAACCCCCTTCTGGCATCCCGTGGAACGGCTGTTCGCTCATAGTCACTCATTGTTATTCTCCAATGCCATCCAGGGAACATTCTCGATTAGACATGTGGCCAACACCCCATGATTAAGCGAGAACGCACCCTGACATAACCGTTGTAATCAACGTGAAAATCGCAGCGACAGACGACATGAGACTTCAAAAATGGAAGGGAGAAAAGATAGGTTCTATCAGAAAAACAGATAGGTCAGTAAATATTGAAAAGGGATAAAAACAAATAAAGCGAAGACGTGCTTCTGAATACCATTCAGGCACGCTTCGCTTGTCGTGATATCAAGACTGGAAATCCAGTAATAAATCAAATATCCGAAACAGAGTTCAATGGATAATGAGCAGGATACTCAGCCCTGGCAACGCCGGAGTCTACCGCAGCCCGGGCCACAGCAGCTGAAACTCTACCCAGCAGGCGAACATCCATAGGCTTGGGGATAATGTAGCCTGACCCAAAGCTGAGCTCACCTCCACCATAGGCATTCACCACTTCGTCAGGAACCGGCTCTTTTGCCAGTTCACGAATAGCATTGACCGCGGCAATCTTCATCTCTTCATTGATGCGTGAAGCCCGCACATCCAGTGCTCCCCTGAAGATAAATGGGAAACCAAGTACATTATTCACCTGATTTGGATAATCCGAACGTCCAGTCGCCATGATGACATCCGGGCGAACCTCTCTGGCCAGTTCTGGTCGAATCTCAGGATCCGGGTTTGCACAGGCAAAAACAATGGGGTTTCTGGCCATTTTCTCAAGCTGCTTTGGAGAAAGCAGATCAGGACCTGAGACTCCCAGAAAGGCATCGGCACCATCGATAGCATCATCCAGCGTACGACAGCTGGTTTCAACCGCAAACGTCGCCTTGTATTGATTAAGATCGTTCCGCTCTGAGTGAATCACCCCCTTGCTGTCCAGCATCAGAATGTTCTCAGCCTTGAAGCCGCAGCTGATCAGCAATTTCACACAGGCAATGGCTGCAGAACCTGCACCAAGGCACACCAGTCGCGCCTCTTCGATGTTCTTTCCTGCAATCTCCAGCGCATTCAGCATGGCCGCTGCAGTAACAATAGCGGTACCGTGCTGATCATCGTGAAAGACCGGAATATCACAAGCCTCAATGAGGCGACGCTCAATTTCAAAGCACTCTGGTGCTTTGATATCTTCGAGGTTAATACCCCCAAAGGTGCAGGCAATTCGTTTAACGGTATCAATAAACGCCTGAGGGCTTTCAGATTCAACTTCAATATCAATGGAGTCAACACCCGCAAAACGCTTGAAAAGCAATGCCTTTCCTTCCATAACCGGTTTACTGGCCAGTGCACCCAGATTTCCAAGCCCAAGAATGGCAGAGCCATTGCTGATTACTGCCACCAGGTTACCCTTGCCAGTATATCGATAGGCATCCTCCGGATTTTCAGCAATCGCCCGCACCGGCTCCGCGACACCCGGGCTATAAGCCAGTGAAAGATCCATAGCCGTTTCTGCTGGCTTGGTAATTTCGATCGAAATCTTTCCAGGTTTTGGAAGAGCGTGATAATCAAGAGCGGCTTGCTTCATTTCCATGAGTTTTTTACTGATATAGGGGGGAGGTTATATGAAAACCCAGAATATATGATGGAAATGTGGGGAACAAGGTCAATTACGGAAAAAGCCTGACAGATGCTTTCTGGTAAACCAGAATCATCCAGCGTTTATAACCCTTCTTCAGTTTCCGCCCCCCCTCTGACCGGTCAACCATCCACCCTCTGACCTCAATATTTTTATTCAGCCATTTGCGAGTAGCGCCAGGGGAAGCGGCAGCATCACCGGACAATCTGAGCACAACATTACCCTCCAGAGTCACCCAGATCGGACCGGACCGACTTTCAGTTATATCAACCACCCGACCACTGACAATGGCAAACCCGGGATTTAGTGTCGAGGATGTCAAAGATACAACCGACTCGACACCCCAGACACCTGAATTCTGCGAGCGGGCAATACTTTCCTGTTCGGCAAGGCAACGCTCATAGTCACTGACAGGGGTAAAAAAAACCTGAAAAGCCAGTCCCTGACGCAAAAGCTCAGATTCAATTGAAGAACCATCTTCTAAAAAAAGATGCCCCAAATAACGGCCGTAGTTATCCCGCGATGTTGTAGAAGGAATATAGAGCAGTGACTTATTGTTGGTCAGTCGTTTTTGAAGATAGTCTCTGGCGGCATCACCATAAGGCTCAGCAATTTTATCTTCATGGGCGACTTCTGGCGCATTGATGGCGGAAAAACGAATTTTACGACCATCTTTGAGGCGAACAGTATCACCATCAATCACATTGTCCAGCCATACGTGCTCGACTCTGTCATCATTATTCAGATAGCAATCACTGGCGCTGGCAAAACCGAAGAAAAAAATGGCAATAAAAAAGGCGACTGCAAGTGCAGTCGCCTTTATAAACCTTTCGGTCTTCAAACCAGCAGCTCGATTACTTGCTGCCGCCGCCAAGTTTGCCAAAACGCTTGTTGAAGCGCTCGATACGGCCGCCGGTATCCATCACCTTCTGAGTGCCGGTGTAGAATGGGTGGCACTTGGAGCAAACTTCAATACTCAGGTCTTTGCACAGAGTAGAGCGAGTCTGAATCTTGTTACCGCAGCTGCAGCTAACAGTGATTTCGTCGTAGTTAGGATGGATATCCTGCTTCATTTGAGCTTCCTCGAACGGGTGTATGCCGCCACCTGACTTTCTACACGAGCCTTTAAAGGCTCCGGAGACAGGCACCGCAAACGGTATCCACATCAGCATAACAGCTGAGAGGGTAATTAGAGGCGGGGATATTACCAGAGATTATCCTTAAGGGAAACAGTCTTATGTTCGTCCAAGGTACAGGACATACCACTATGTTAAACACCTATAATAAATTTGAAAGCAATGAAAAATAACCCAAAAAATTAATAGGTTAGCGTTAAAAAAACAGTAGCCTTGTATAACCCTTAACTGTGAGAAAAGCCATGAGTTTAACCGTCTGGGAACCCTTACATGATATGAAAATGCTACTGGATAAGTACAACAGCATTTCCAGAAAAGCCCCGATCAGAAGCGACGATCGAGCCATAGGTTCTGTCGACATAAGGTATCAATGTCACTGTTGAGAACAATGCACTCACGATAAAAGGAGAGAAGAATAAAGAGAGAAAAGACCGCAATCACCACAGGATAGAATGTATTTACGGTTCATTTATCTGAAGTTTTATGCTGCCACAGGCCATTAGAGCGGATTGAATTCATGCTAAATAACATAATGGCACACTGCATCTGAGCATTCTCAAAGCAGAAGAAATGAAGCCCAGGCAGATCAAAGTCAACATTAACTGAAGCCTTTTCTTTTAAGTCCCACCACAACCTTCCCCAATCGGTTTCTGTTCAAGCCTATTGCCTGTTCCTGTATCATTCCAACGTTAGGAATAACAAGATGGAACCTGAATGAGCAGCAAACCGGCGAACATTTCCAGCACAGCGCATAACCCTGCCGTCATAACGACCGAACCGTTCGCCCCCAAGCAATTCATCAGGGTTACCATCCCTTCGCCACTTCGGCAGTTATTCGACTATCTACCACCAGACTCTTACCCTGTTCACTCTATTTACCCGGGAAGTAGAGTTGTCGTTCCCTTTGGCCCAAGACAAGTTGTCGCCATTGTTCTCTCGATTGAGCCAGATACCGATATCCCTGCCAGTAAGCTTAAAACGGTTATTTCTGTTCTGGATAACGAGCCGCTGCTACCAAACGACATTATCCAGCTCTGCCAGTGGGCTGCCCGTTACTATCATCACAGCCTGGGAGAAACGCTGACTCAGGCAATGCCCAAAAACCTGCGTCTTGGCAAACCTGCTTCTTATGGTGCTATTCCCTTCTGGAGCTGCGCTGCAGAACTCAACCATGAACTGCAAAGCCAATTAAAAAGATCCAAGAAACAACTGGCAGCCCTTGAGCTGATTTCCAGCTGCCC
Source organism: Endozoicomonas sp. (assembly GCA_965261315.1). Lineage (GTDB taxonomy): Bacteria > Pseudomonadota > Gammaproteobacteria > Pseudomonadales > Endozoicomonadaceae > Endozoicomonas. The sequence continues at coordinate 29,635 of CBDHDM010000041.1, forward strand.
ACAAGGCATCAGTGCTAGCGAACTTCATGAACTCGGCTTTAGTAAAAGCACCTTAAAAGAGTTATCCAAAAAAGGATTAATCAGATCTCGGAACGTTGAGCCTTCAGCCCTGCCCTTTACTGAGATTACCAATCCACTGAAAGCGGCACACCTGAAACTCAATGAGGAACAGGCATTTGCCTGTGAAGCCATCATCGATGGTCTGGGAGCCTATCGAACTTATCTACTGGAAGGCGTCACTGGCAGCGGCAAGACGGAAGTGTATTTACAGGCAATCTCGGCCGCTCTGGCTGAGGGAAAACAAACGCTGGTACTGGTGCCTGAGATCGGTCTGACCCCTCAAACAGTACGACGCTTTCGTGATCGCTTTAATGTCCCTGTCGCCTGCCTTCATTCAGGACTCAGCGATGGTGAACGATTACAGGGGTGGCTTGAAGCTACACGGGGGGCTGCAGGCATTCTGATATCTACACGCTCCGGTATTTTTACCCCCATGCCCCATCTCGGACTCATCATTGTGGATGAAGAGCATGACGGCTCTTATAAACAGCAGGAAAGCCTTCGCTATAACGCCAGAGATCTTGCCATTTATCGTGGCAGACAGCGCCAGTGCCCGGTAGTTCTTGGCTCCGCAACCCCCTCACTGGAAACACTGCACAATACACGTCAGGGTAGATACACTCAGCTTCACCTGAAACAAAGGGCAGGTAACGCTCGCCCCCCTGCCATGGAGTTGCTGGATATGCGTCATCAGGTGCTGAAAGATGGGTTATCCACAGAGCTTTTACAAAGGATAGCGACTCATCTTGGCCGTGGAAATCAGGTGATGGTATTCCTTAACCGTCGTGGTTATGCCCCATCCATGATCTGTCAGGACTGTGGCAACATTATTGACTGCCCTCACTGTGATGCGCATATGACTATCCATCGATATCCGCCTCATATGCACTGTCATCACTGCGATCTGCAACAAGCTATTCCCTGGCAATGCACATCATGCCAAAGCAGGAAACTGCAACCGGTTGGTCAGGGAACGGAACGAACAGAGCAGGTACTAAGCCAGCACTTTGCTGATTATCCGGTGTTAAGAATTGACAGGGATACCACCCGGAGAAAGCAGGCATTAAGCGATATGCTGGAAGAGATACAGTCCGGGAGACCCTGCATTCTTCTCGGAACCCAGATGCTGGCTAAAGGTCATCACTTTCCGGATGTTACCCTCGTAGCCATTATCAATGCAGATGCAGGGCTGTTCAGTGCTGATTTCCGGGGAGCCGAGCGGACAGGACAACTGATCATGCAGGTAGCTGGACGTGCGGGACGGGGTGATAAACCCGGTCAGGTCATTATTCAAACCTACAATCCCGAGCACCCGGCACTCCAGCTTCTGTCAATGAACGACTATAGCCGTTTTACAAACAACCTCTTTATTGAACGAAAACAACTGAACCTGCCTCCGGAAGGTTATCTAACACTGATTCGCTCAGAATCTATCAGTCAGGGTGAAAGTGAAGTCTTGCTTTCAGCACTTCGTCAATACGCTGAACAGTCAGGATTACAACAACTCGATAACAGTTTGCGAATACTGGGTCCCATTCCCGCCCCCATGGAAAAACGTCAAGGTCGCTACCGCTGGCACCTGCTTATTCATGGGAAAAACCGTAATCACTTACACAGTCTGGTGAGCAGGGTCGTGAGTTACCTGGAAAGCCATCGACTTCCCAGGCAGTTGAAGTGGACTGTGGATATTGATCCACAGGAAATGAGTTAAAGAGACCCCATTAAAGCATACGCGCCATGGCCTGTATCTGACCACGCTGGAAATTCTGCATGGCATTTTCACGGGCAAAATCCAGATACCGCTGAATCTCATGATCCGGCAATGAGCGATAGGTATACAGAAATATGTTCCGCATTCTTTCAGGCATTTCCTTACGAATGTGAGGCTTCTCCTGCGCTTTCAGCACTTGAACAGGCCGCATGGGTTGCTCTGCACCTGCAGGCATCACTTCTCGAAGCATTCTCTGCGCCCCCACCGAAGCACTGGCTGCAAGCTCAGTACTTAACTCAACGGCATCAAGCGCTTCCATTAACGCTTCGATTAATCGCACCCGGTTATTGCGCGGCACGCCTTTTGACAGTTTTTCCTGAATATAGGCTTCCATTCTCGCCTGATTTTCAGGGTCATTAGCCTGCGCTTCCAGGTTCAAAATTTTCTGCCCAAGCGGTGACTCAAACCATTTAATCAATCGAGCCAACTCACCAACCGAAAGCGCTTCATCGAGCGTTGCTTTCATAGACGACCGGAAAAAGTCAGGGCTATAGCGCACCTTAACCACTTGATTAACAGTATCAACGACAGTTTCAGGTATGGGGTAGCGTTGTTCCTGAAGAGTCATACTGTCGTGCATCCAGCTAAGCTGATGCTCCAACCCAGTCTGATCATAAAGTTTGTCCAGCAACTGATCTTTTTCAGAAGACGCCTGAACACTGGTAATAAAAAGCAGGGGAGCGAACAACCATACAACTACTAATCTCTTTCCATCCATAGTCAGAGCCGTGTTGAAACAGTTTATTGGGAATAAGATGCCGACTGTGTCACTAAGCCAAAGCCAGCACTTGGCATTGAAGTAAGCCAAAGCAGTCTTTAACTTACATTTCTACCATACCCTCTTGGAAATCAGTCGTAAAGCTTACTGACAATCGCTGTCACTGCCGTTTCTACCCGTAAAATACGGGGACCAAGATGAATTCTTTGAAAACCGGCCTGTTCAAGCTTATCCACTTCATACTCAATAAAGCCGCCCTCAGGCCCAATAGCCAGGACTGCTGGTTCTACGATCTGATGAGGACAGCATTCACCACCCACCGGATGAGCCACCAGCCCTCGCCTACCTTCCATCAACGCTGGCAAACGATCTTCAACAAAAGGCTTGAAGCGCTTCTCAAGAACCACCTCAGGCATAATGGTATCTCGAGCCTGCTCAAGCCCAAGAATCAGTTGTTCCCGTACTTTTTCAGGACTCAGCCAGGGGGACTGCCAGAAACTTTTCTCAACCCGGTAGCTATTCATCAAGATAATTTTCTTTACCCCAAGCGCCGTCAAATGCTGCAGCGAGCGCTTGAGCATTTTAGGTCGGGGTAAAGCCAGCAGCACGGTCAATGGCAGGGCCGGAGGGGGTGGTGTATCAAGATAAACCTCCAGATGCATTTTTTCTGCTGATAAGTGCGTGATTACACCACTCCCCGCACGGCCATTAATAACACCAACACGAAGTTCATCACCCTCATTGGCCTGATGAACGTCCAGAACATGCCTGAACTGCCTCTGGTCAAGCTCTGCATGCCGTTCATCAATAAAGTGTTGGGGTTCCAGAAGGAGAAGATTCATCTAAACAGCCATAAGCCAGACATACCGGAGCATAGAACAAAGCTCTCTCCGGTATATTCATTGCAAAAGGAAAACAACGTCAGCTGAGTGCTGCGCCTTTTCGATAGTCATCCACTAACCGATCAATCTCATCAAGTAACTGATCAATGGCTATGGATGAGAGCTTAATATTACCAGAGAGCAGCTCAAGCCTTAACTCATCCACTGATGAAAACTCACCTTGAACAAGGGCTTTTACTGGATAAAAGCGGGAATCAGAAAGAAGCCAGACTAATCCGTTCTGAACCACTTCAATGGGAACATCAAATGGTGATTGGTGATAAAAATGGTCAGAAAGTAAATCCTTCTGACCATTTAAGGCATGAGAATATTGCATACTTCCTCCCTGAAACAACCCTATCCTGAATCTATACAGTGACTGTGGTAAAAAATTAACCTTTCTTTTACTTTAGCCAATGCAGAACAGAGTATTACCGTTACAGGAAGACACTGCCTTATTATGAAAAGTCTTATTATGAAAATGCCGCCACTCAGCGTTCTTCTATAACCTTGGGGGGAGCGGCACTTTCCCTCACGACGGCTTTACGCCTCTTCTTCAACCTCTTTGCGGCTTTTGACAAAGCGGGCAAACACAATGCCACACTCAAACAACAACCACATGGGAATCGCCAGCAGAGACTGAGAAATAACATCGGGCGGTGTCATAATCATGCCAATAACAAAGCAGCCAACCACCACATAGGGACGTTTCTCCTTCAGACTTTCTACCGTAGTCACCCCTGACCAGACCAGAAGCACTGTAGCCACCGGGATTTCAAAAGCAACACCGAAAGCAAAAAACAGTTTCAGGATAAAATCCAGATAGCTGTTGATATCAGTCATCACGGTGACCGATTCAGGCCCTACCGAGGTGAAGAATGAGAAAATCAGTGGAAAAACAACATAATAGGCAAACGCTATCCCCAGATAAAACAGCAATATACTGGCAATCAACAACGGGATGGCAATGATCTTTTCGTGACGGTAAAGACCTGGTGCTATAAACCCCCATGCCTGGTGCAAAATAACGGGAATCGCAAGAAACAGCGACAATACAATGGTCAGCTTGAAAGGCGCCAGAAATGGTGAGGCCACCTCAGTGGCGATCATGGTGCTGCCCTCAGGCAAGCTGGCCCGAAGTGGTTCCGATATATAAACGTAAATATCGTTGGAAAAATAAAACAGCCCGGCAAAAACCACCAGCACCGCAATCAAACTCTTCAGAATACGGCTACGCAACTCGAGCAGATGCTGAACAAGAGGCTGCTCTTTATCTTTTTCCGACGCTTCTGATTGTTGTGGCTGACCTTTCGGATCGTGCTCTGACATACGCTACTGCCTGTCCTTATCTTGAGGCTGCTGCACCTGCGAGTCATTCACAGCCCTTCTCTCAACGGCCTTATCTTTACCAGATACATCAATGGTTGAACTACCAGCAACACTGGAAGATGTCTTTTCCTGTACGCTCTCTTCAGAAGCCGCTTTGGAAACAGGCTCATCAGATACAGCATCAATATTCACGGTCTTTTTAATATCATTAATCTGGCTTTGAAACTGCTCTCGAGTCTTATTCAACTCTTTCATAACCGCTTCATTATGAAGTTGCTGCTTGATGCCATCGGCATCAATTTCTTTCTCCAGCTCTTCTTTAACCGATTGAAAGCTACGACGAATCTTGCCCACCCAGTAAGCCGTGGTTCGAATAGCCTGAGGTAACCGCTCGGGCCCGAGAACAACCAGGGCGATAACGGCAACCAATAATAACTCTGTAAACCCTATATCAAGCACAGCGAACTATCACACCTCTCAATAACAGCCTTTCACGGCACGACGGGCATAAACCAACGGGTAACTGCAGCACATGCTCACCCCCTGCATACGGGGTTACGTTTAACACCAGTGATTTTTCAATCAAAGACAACCTCGAATGACGTTCAGCTCTGCAACCTTTTATTCACTCAAGGCTGTTGGCAATCTCATGACTGTTTGTGCTTGGACTTCTCGAGATCAGATTCCAGATTACGCCGTTGCTGTTCAACAGCATCAGACTTTTCCTCGTCCTTATCTTCTTCAGAGTTCAGGGCTTTCTTAAAACCTTTCACTGCACCACCAAGGTCACTGCCCATTCCACGCAACTTCTTAGTGCCAAAAAGCATAACCACGATCAGCAATATGATCACCAATTGCCAGATACTGATACCACCAAAACCCATTTTCTGCTCCTTCAGCTCAACACGGAAGCTGATCAAATAATAGCCAAGCAATCAGCATAATAACCCAGTCACCATCGGTAGGCGTAGCTATTTATAGCCAGGGATTTATAGCCAATCGGGGAAAAGAAGCCGGAAATTACCCGCGGGAAGCCTTCTCTTCAATACCGGAAAGCCCAAATCGACGGTCCAGCTCATTCAGTACGTCTACAGGCTCAAGCCCAAGATGAGACAACATAATCATGGTGTGAAACCAGAGATCTGCTGTTTCATAGACAACCGCCTCCCGGTTATGGTCATACTCTGAAGCTTTCGCGGCAATCAGCACTTCTGCTGACTCTTCACCGACTTTTTTCAGAATATGATCCAGCCCCTTATTATGAAGCTGTGCAACGTAAGAGGAATCCGGATCTGCCTGCCTGCGACTGCTTAACACTTCAGTCAATTTCTCGATTATATCGCTCATCTTTTAGCCCGTAGGATGATTTACAGCAAAGAAAACAGTCTTTACTGACGTCCATAAATAGTTTCAGGGTCTTGCAGTACTGGGGCTTCGGTATTCCACGATGCTTTTCCGTCTTGATCCACAAGGCGACGATAAAAACAGGACTTGCGGCCGGTATGGCAGGCAATGCCACCCACTTGCTCAACCTTGAGTAGAATCGCGTCAGCATCACAGTCAAGGCGACACTCCACCAACTTCTGCGTATGGCCTGAGCTTTCACCTTTACGCCACAACTTTCCCCTTGAGCGAGACCAGTAAACGGCAACTTTTTCATTCAGGGTCAACTCAAGGGATTCCCGATTCATCCAGGCCAGCATCAGAACCTCTCCCGTTTCATGGTCCTGGGCAATGGCCGTTACGAGACCATCGTCATTCCATTGCACTTCATCCAGCCACTGATTTGTCGTCATCTCACCATCCACATATTCTTCTTATCGCACGATTAACCAGCCACCCAGCGCAGCAGTCATTAATCCCAGCACGGTTTCATCCAACAATACTTTTTCTAAACCTGAAGCAGCCAATACCGCACCACCCACAAGCAGCAGTAAAATGCCAAAGCGTCTTTGCTTTTGTCGGCGCCTTTCTGCCCTCACCTGCTGTTGATGATAAGCCTGCTGCTGATCAACCAGCGTCCGAACCGTTGACATCACTTTCTGAGCCATGACCGGAGCACTTAACAGCCAGTCTGCGCTCTGCTCCTTGATATTGCAGGCTATACCCGAAGGACTCACCTGATCTTTCATCCATTTTTCCAGAAATGGTTGAGCGGTACTCCACAAATCTAAATCAGGGTAAAGCTGACGCCCCAGCCCCTCTACATTCAGCAGTGTCTTCTCCAGCAACACCAGCTGAGGCTGCACTTCCATATTGAAACGACGAGCCACCTGGAAGAGTCGAACCAGCAACTGACCAAAAGAGATATCTTTTAAAGGTTTCTCAAAAATAGGCTCGCAAACCGTACGAATAGCCGCCTCTAACTCACCCACCGGGGTATCCCTGGGCACCCAGCCGGAGTCAACATGCAACTGTGCAACCTTACGGTAATCACGACGAAAGAAAGCAAGCAGGTTACTGGCCAGATAGTGCTGATCTTCAGGCTCCAATGTACCAACAATGCCACAGTCAATTCCGATATAACGAGGCTCCGCAGGATTAGTCACATCAATAAAGATATTCCCCGGATGCATGTCTGCATGGAAAAAACGGTCACGGAATACCTGGGTAAAGAAAATCTCCACACCCCGCTCCGCCAGCTTTTTCATATCGACATTATTGGCTTTCAAGGTTGCAATATCAGAGACCGGAACTCCGTAGATTCGCTCAATGACCATCACTTTTGTACGACAGTAGTCCCAGTAAACCTGGGGTACAAACAGTAAAGGTGAAGCCAGAAAGTTACGTCGTAACTGTGAACAGTTTGCCGCTTCCCGCAACAAGTCGAGTTCATCAAAGATTGTGCGTTCGTAGTCAGCGACTACTTCTACCGGACGTAAGCGACGAGCGTCTTTTGATAGAAAGATAAGTACACGGGCAAAGAAGTACATCAACCCGATATCTTTGCGAATCACTCGATCAATACCAGGGCGAATCACTTTGACCACTACCTCATCACCAGAATGCAGCCTTGCGGTATGCACCTGGGCAACCGAGGCAGAAGCCAGGGGCTCACGATCAAAACGGGCAAACAGCGTATCTACATCATTACCAAGACTGGATTCAATAATGGCAATCGCATCTTCTGCCAGAAAAGGAGGCACATCATCCTGAAGGCGAGACAACTCATCGCTGATATCATCCGGCAAAAGATCCCGACGGGTTGAGAGAATTTGCCCGAACTTGATAAAAATTGGCCCAAGTGCTTCCAGAGAAAGCCGAATACGTTCACCTCTGGGTGCATTATTTCGGATGAAGTAACGCCAGGGAAGCAAGGCCAGAAAGCAGCGTAACCAAAAGGGAGACCTTTCAGTATCAATAAGATTATCCAGCCGGTTACGGGCGACAGCTGCCACTATTTTTAACAAACGGATCAACGACATGCCCCCGGGTTATGATTTGGCATTAGATTTGTCTTTAGTATGGTCAGATTTGTCTTGGGTATAGAGAGTGGTTTGCCATTGATGCTCCAGCCGGTCCATTGAGTCAGCCAGATGAGCAACCTCTGCAACAAAACCTTCCACTTCAACCCTGGAGGGAATCAGGCGAAGTTCTTCCTGGAGGTATTCCCCAAGATTATCCATCACGAGCTCCTGCCCTCTCCTGGCATGATCGCCAACAAAGCGAAGCCCCTGCGCCATCATATGACCAGTAATATCGCCAAAGGTCTGGCAAAGCGGCCTTTCCCAGTCGACTTCCATCTGCTGATGAATCTGCTGCAAGTCAGCAATCAATGATTCATCTCCGGAAATGCTCAATCCCGGAACGTCAGCAAATGGCATGTTTCTGCGTGTTGCCAATGAGGCAAATGCAACACTGGAGCCTGTAAAGGTTGCATCCACATCGCCATCGCCCTCTCCTCCAAGCGTCCCCGCCAGACGGATTCTATCCTGTTCAAAATGGACATAGCATGACCACTGCGGCGACGTACACTGAAAAGCAACCACCTTACCAAACCAGTGTGACAGTTTTTTTATGGTTACCGGATCCAGTGCCAACAGCGCATTTACCTGATGCTCAATAGCCGCCAGCAGACCCGTCTTGACAACAGGGTCAACCATCAGGGCTTAACTCCCTTATGCAGAGCCACGATACCTCCGGTCATATTGTGATAGACGGTATTTACAAAACCGGCATCCTTCATCATGCCCTCCAGTGTTTCCTGATCCGGGTGCATGCGAATACTTTCTGCCAGATATTGATAGCTCTCAGAGTCTCCAGCCACCAGCTTACCCATCATCGGTAACAGCCGGAATGAATAAGCATCATAGGCTTTGGTCAGCAACGGGTTATTGGTCTTGGAGAATTCAAGAATCAGCAGCCTGCCCCCCGGTTTCAATACGCGGCACATGGAGCGAAGCGCTGCATCCTTATCGGTCACATTACGCAGCCCAAAAGAAATGGTGATGCAGTCAAAGGTATTATCCGGGAACGGGAGGCACTCAGCATTGGCCTGGACAAACTCCATATTGCCAACAATGCCCTGGTCAATCAGTCGATCTCGCCCCACTCGCAACATGGATTCATTGATATCCGCCAGAACGACTCGCCCATTCGCCCCGACCATACGGGAAAACTGCCTGGCCAGATCGCCAGTACCGCCAGCAATATCAAGAACAGCATGACCCGGACGGACAGCAGAGAGTTCAATGGTAAAGCGCTTCCAAAGGCGATGAACCCCCATGGACATCAGGTCATTCATCACATCGTAGCTGCTGGCTACCGAATGAAAGACCCCGGCTACCAGCCCTTCTTTCTCTTTTTCCAGCACATCACGATAACCAAAATGCGTCGTGCTATCATGCTTTTGCTTGCCACTGTCTGTCATGACCCTTCCCGGCATTGATCCAATCAATCTTATGGCTGGCTATTGTAAAGGCAAATGGCTTATGGCGTAAGCATGAGAAGTGGCCTCGACCCAATTGAGAGGCGTAAATATCTATTAAGTCGGATAGTTAACAAACAGAGGGCTATGGACAGGGCTATCATCCAGAACGACACTAAAAAGGAAAAAATGCCATAATTTCACTGCATGGCACATAAACCAGTACAACTGTCAGAGATTGTATCTTTCACTTTACCAGGTAATCAGCTGACCTATATCAGGTCTCCAACATCATTTTTCCTGAGTCGAATCATACCTTTGCCAGAAACCAGATACTGAGTCGGGTCCTGAGCCAGGCAGGGCTTACGCACCAATAGCAACTTCTCTGAAGCCCCTGGTACATAAAGGGAGAGAAGTTTAAGTAACTTGAAAATCATGCTTTAACATGCAACTAAACTTCTATTGTCGTTCATTATGAGAGTTGATTTTAATTTTATCACCTGTATGAGGTGCGCTTTTGCGGCTATTTTCACTGCTTTAATTTGTTTTTACAGGGCTAACTGGTGCGTAAGTTCCTTTGGAGATATCGATTTTTACAGGCTATTGAGCACGACCAGGCACCGGAGCTTAGTGGCATCACAGAACTGGATGAAACTTTCTTCTGTGAATCCTTCAAAGGTCAGAAGAAAGGTCTTCCAAGAGCAGCCAGGAAGCGGGGTAATGATAAGAAGACAGAGTGTCGACAAATACCGGTCATGGTAGCCAGAGACCGCGATAATCAGACGGTTGATGGCATTCTGGAGAATCAGAGTACAGACGAGCTTTGTCGTCATTTGAACGGTCGAATAAATATTAAAGCAGTCGTATGCGCCGATGCAAGCCTTGCACATGAGAAGCTTGCGAGAACCTTGGGGTTCACCTTTAAAGAACTGGTGTCATCCTCTGGAATACGGGTTATAGAAGGTGTTTTTCACCTGCAACGTGTGAATGCATATCACAGCCACTTGAAGCAGTGGATTACAGGGATTTTTCACGGAGTTGCAACAAAATATCTGTCACATTACCTGGGCTGGCGAAGGGCTCTAACTGGCATTAATGCTTTAACAACTGATCGGTTGGCCAACAAGATTTTGGAATTTATTCACTTTCAACCCTTAAAGGCAACATAGCCCGTTAGGAGTTTGACGTTCTGATTAGGCTCAAGATGGCTGTTAACACGGAATTAAGTTATGAAAAATATATTTTAAATATAAAAAATTATATAAATCAAATTGAGAGAATTTCCCTCAATTTGATTACTGAAAAAAGCGAACCACTGAAACGTCCGGGTCACGACTGGCGCCAGCCCCCCTTAGAGCCTGCAGATACTCATCCCACATCGTTTCCTTCTTATGGCATAGCTCATAGAGGTAGCTCCAGTCATAAATACCGCTGTCATGGCCATCATCAAATATCAGTTTTATTGCATACTGGCCAACCATTTCCACACCGGTGATGGCCACATTCAGCTTGCCGGTCTGCAAGACAGGATTGCCATGTCCACGAACCTCTGCTGAAGGGCTTAATACCCTGAGAAACTCTGCCTCCAACTGGAATATTTCATGGCCAAACTGAATTTCCAATAGTCTGGAACGCTTGTGAAGCTTAATGTCGGAAGGGATCAAGGTTGTCATTTCAGGCAGGGTATCCACTCATTATTAAAAAGAGTAAGAAAGGAGAGTGGCCAGCAAGGCACTGACCACCCCAAAGCAGGCAATTAGAGGATATAGCGACTCAGGTCTTCATCCTGAACCAGTTCACCCAGGTGTTTATCAACATAAGCTGCATCAATCTTCAGCGGTGTGCCATCCTGGGCAGAAGCCAGGTCAGCAGCACTGAAAGAGACCTCTTCCAGCAGGCGCTCCATAACGGTATGAAGGCGGCGGGCACCAATATTCTCAGTACGCTCATTAACCTGCCAGGAGACCTCGGCCAGACGACGAATGGCATCTTCGGCAAACTCGATATTGAGTGATTCCGTTGCCATCAACGCTTGGTATTGCTCCGTCAGAGAGGCATCAGGCTCAGTCAGAATACGCATAAAATCATCTGAAGACAGTGCTTTCAGCTCAACACGAATCGGCAGGCGACCCTGCAGCTCTGGAATCAGGTCTGATGGCTTGGCCAGGTGGAACGCACCAGAAGCGATAAACAGGATATGATCGGTTTTCACCATGCCGTATTTGGTCGATACGGTGCAACCTTCAATCAGTGGCAACAGGTCACGTTGAACCCCTTCCCGGGAAACATCCGCGTTAGAGGCACCGGAGCGTTTTGCAACCTTGTCAATTTCATCAAGAAAGACAATGCCATTTTGCTCAACAGCATCAACAGCCCTGGTCTTGAGCTCATCCTCATTCACCAGCTTGGCCGCTTCTTCCTCCTGAACCAGACGCATTGCATCTTTGACTTTCAGCTTACGATTCTTGGATTTACCCGTGTTCAGGTTTGAGAACATGCTCTGAAGCTGGTTGGTCATCTCTTCCATACCAGGAGGCGCCATGATCTCAACGCCCATTGCCGCTTCGCGAACATCAATTTCAATCTCTTTATCATCCAGATCACCTTCGCGCAACTTTTTGCGGAATACCTGACGGGTAGAGTTGTCCTGAGGCTGAGACTCTTCACTAAAGGAACGTGCCGGCGGAAGTAGCGCATCCAGAATTCGCTCTTCAGCAGCATCCAGAGCCCGATGACGAACGCGCTCCATTTCCATTTCCCGAAGCATTTTGATCGCAGCATCCATCAGGTCACGAACAATGGACTCAACGTCACGACCAACATAACCAACTTCAGTAAATTTAGTGGCTTCAATCTTGATAAACGGTGCATTGGCCAGTTTGGCAAGGCGTCGGGCAATTTCAGTTTTACCCACACCGGTAGGGCCAATCATCAGGATATTTTTAGGGCTGATCTCATTCCGCAGATCTTCATTCAACTGCATTCTGCGCCAGCGGTTACGAAGCGCTATTGCTACAGCACGCTTGGCTTCATCCTGACCAATAATGTGTTTGTCCAACTCATGAACAATTTCGCGGGGCGTCATATCTGACATATTGGAAACTCGTCTTAAATAGCAATGGCTTCAGGCAGCTGGAAGCTCTTCAATGACTTGATTTGAATTGGTGTAAACGCAGATATCTGCCGCAATACCCAGACTCTTTTCGACAATATCACGGGCACCCATTTCAGTATTTTGAAACAGTGCCTTCGCTGCCGACTGAGCATAAAATCCACCAGAGCCAATGGCCAGAATGCCATCCTCTGTCTCCATCACGTCACCATTACCGGTGATAATCAGGGAAGCGGTGGCATCAGCAACAATCAACATCGCTTCCAGCCTTTGCAGGGCTCTCTCGGTTCGCCACTCTTTAGCCAGCTCAACCGCTGACTTGGTCAGTCGTCCCTGATGCTTCTCCAGCTGAGCTTCGAAGCGCTCAAACAGGGTAAATGCATCAGCAGTGCCACCTGCAAACCCGGCAATGACCTTCCCGTGATAGAGTCGACGTACCTTGTGGGCATTGCCCTTGATGACGGCATCACCCAGCGAAACCTGGCCATCACCACCGATCACGACACTGCCGCCACGACGCACAGACAGAATAGTTGTGCCACGATACTGTTCCAAGGCTCGCTCCTTAAATAAAAAAACGGATAACAGAGCCTTATATTGGGGGATGAGATTTAATTATCAAGAGGGACGGGAGAGAAACCCGCCCGGAATTGAGTTTTTTCCTATTTGAGTTGTAAGAGAAGACTATCAATGTTCTGGCTGGCCAACACTTTCTGGGCATTCTGGAGCGATATCCGATCGGTAAAAGGCCCCAATTGAACCCGGTGCCAGGTTTCTCCCCCGCCCACATTGACTCGCTCAACCTTGGGCGTCAAACCTTCGAGCAGCAATTGAGCCCTGAGTCGCTCAGCATCCTTAGAGCTGCGGAAAGAGCCGGCCTGTAACAGATACTTTTTAGGCTTGGTGCTTGTCGCTGGTACAGCTGCTTTCTGGTCCTTTTTCTGCGGTTGTGTTTTAGCTGGAGCCTGATCAGGGATAGAAACTGTCACCTCTGACTCAGGAAGCAGGGTATAAAAATCAAACACGGGCTGGTTATCTTTTTTCTGTTCATCCACAGATGCTGAAGCGACCTGTTCAGCCACCGTCCTGACATCTTTCGCAGAAGGCATTAGCCCTGCCAGAAAAGCCACAAACACACCAATCGCCAGTCCTGCCAGCAACCAGACCCAATTAGGCATAGACACTGATGTCGTTTTGCCGGCACTTTTCGACTTACTGGCTCCCCGCTTGGTACTGTTTGATCTGGATGTCATAATTCTCAACTTTATGGATAAGGCTATTCAGCGTATGGCTTTTAATAGGGATGTAGCCATGCGAGTACTATTATCACCGGCAATACTGGTACCCGGTCAAGTGAACAACCCGGTTTACTGGATATTCAGCCAGTTACCTCAGTTCTGAGCCTGTTTTTACTTCCTGCCTATACTTATTTCAGACGAGACAATCTCCCGATACCTCTCCGGGCAGTATACAGGCTGTATTATCATGGAAGATCAACCCGACTCAGCTTCATCAGACAACAATACCGGCACCCCGGCCAGCCCCCCGTCATCGCCCTCTACCAGTGGCAGCCCCCCCCTCTCCCGGGTTGAAAGGGTTTCCGCCAGTGGCGAATACACAATAAATGGCACCCCTGACGACATTCAGATGGAAGTCCGGGGACCTGACTTTGTACTGACACTGCCCGATGGCTCGGAACACGTCCTGCTGATGGGGGGCATTGTCACCGCCACCGGCCAGCCACTGCTGCTTAAGTTTACCGATGGCTCCCGGCTTTCGGGGGACCAGTTTATTGCCCGGGCGGATTATCAAAGTGCTGTCGATGTACAAAACCTCGGGCCAGAACCGGATATCGTAGCGACCACAGAAACTGCACACAAGGCCCCACAAGATGACTCCGTCCAAAAGCCAGTGAAGTCCTTGCTCACGATACCTCGCAACCAACCAGCCTGATCGAAGAGACTCACTTCAGTGAGGATTTTATGGTCGACGTCGGCGAATTCAAACAGGCCGCTCACAGCCACGATGTACATTCCGAGTTTCAGGAAGAACTGGCAGAAGCCGTTAACCAGCTGGAGCAAATAGCGGTGACTGATACCAATACCATTGAGCCATCAGTCAGAAATACCAACCAGGAGGACAGCTCAATCTCAGGAGCGCCCTCCATCACAACAACGGTCACGGTTTCTACTGAATCCGGCCCCCCTGGTTCCGGATTTACCGTTAGTCTGAATAATCTCGGAGCTCTCAGCAACGCTGATATTTATACGGGCGGTGGGGGGAGTGTAGAATCAAGTATTAACCCTGAACTGGACGTACAACTGGAACCTGAAGCCATCCACATTTCCGGTTCCGGAGACACCGCCGAACATGACGGGATTACGGTCAAAGGTGATAATCCCACCTATTTCTCCGACGTCATGTCCAGCAAGCTGGTCACTATTGACAGTTCATCAATAGGCAATACCGTTCAACAAGTCAGACTTTATGGCTTACCCTCCGAATGGTCGGTTGAAGCGGCCTCTTTTATAGAGGGCCCTGCCAGCGCTGAAGGCTCTGATACTGCTGACGGCTCTGTCAGCGCTGACTACTGGCTTATCCCCACCAAGACTTTTATCGTCACTTATCCCATCGGGGCCGATGTCGAAGGCCTCGGTTTCAACCTGACATTTGCTGTCGACTTCAAAGCCGAGACAAACCGCCTCAGCGAAGTTTTCCGCCTGCCGGCTTTTGCCGCCCCCGCCCATAACCGTGATGACCTGAATCTCACCGTTAATGATGATACCGCGCTGGTTTTCAACCTCCTGCATAACGGCGATGACATTCAACTGGGCGCCGGCAACGATACGGTTGATGGCGGCGTTGGCGATGACGTCATCCATTCCGGAGGGGGCAACGATCATGTCAATGGTGGCTCTGGTTCCGACCATATGGACGGTGGCACGGGTATTGATGAAGTCGTGTTTGATAGCAGCGTCAATGGTGCCATCACGGCCGGTGTTACCGTCAGTCTTCTGGAGGGTACGGCCACCGATGGTTATGGCGACACCGATACCCTCTCGGGCTTTGAAAATGTCAGCGGCACTTCCTTTGATGATCTTTTGACCGGCGACAACAGCACCAACACGTTATATGGCCGTGCGGACAGTGACACCCTCAATGGTCTGGGGGGCAGCGATACGCTTTATGGTGAAGAAGGCCCGGATGTACTCAACGGCGGCACAGAAGACGACATTCTTTACGGCGGAGCCGATGATGACACACTGAATGGTGATGCCGATCACGACACGCTGTACGGTGATGGGGGCAACGACATCCTCAATGGCGGTGCCGGCAATGATCGCCTGATGGGGGGAGCAGGCAATGATGCGCTGAATGGTGATAGCGGGACAGACACCGCCGACTACCGCAATCTGGATACCGGCATTAGTGCTGATCTCACCACCGGAATCACCGCTTATAATGGCAGCGATGAAGAAGATACCCTGAAAGATATTGAAAACCTCACCGGCACCCTCAGCAGTGATACCCTGACCGGCAATGATCTGGCAAACACCCTGGAAGGCCTTGACGGTAACGATATTCTGTCCGGTCTTGATGGCGACGACCATCTGACTGGCGGTGAAGGCGATGACCAGCTTATCGGCGGAGCGGGGGCCGACACCCTCACCGGCAATGAAGGCAGCGATACCGCAGACTACTCACTGGAAACCGCCGGCATTCAGGTTTATCTGGACAATGGCAGCGCCAGTCTGGTGGATCAATCCGGTGCCACCGACCAGCTGAGTGGTATCGAAAATATTACCGGCTCCCAGGGCGATGATACGTTCAGTGGTGATGCCAATAACAATTATTTTGATGGTCAGGCAGGCAGCGACACCCTGGACTTTTCCCGCAGCCAGATAACCACCGGGGTCACTGCGAACCTTGAGAACCAGCAGGCATCGTACATTTTTGATGGCATCTCGAGTACCGATACCTTCACTAGTATTGAAAACCTGCGGGGAAGCGACTTTAACGATTTTCTCACTGGCGATGCCAAAGGAAACACCCTGTCCGGCGGTGCGTTGACAGACACACTCTATGGTCTGGATGGTAATGACACCCTCAATGGCGGCCTCAATGACGACATTCTTCATGGTGATGCCGGGGACGATACGGTCAACGGCGATGAAGGCGATGACACGCTGATCAGTGGTACCGGCAGTGACACTTTTAACGGGGGAGCGGGTGATGATCTTCTGGATTACAGCGGTTATCACCAGGGCATCACGGCAAACCTGAACACCGGCACCGTCTCGGACCAGAACACCGATGAAGATGACACTGTCAGCAATATTGAACATCTGACCGGAACATTGCTGGATGATGTTATTACCGGCAATACCGATGCAAACACCCTGAAGGGGCTGGATGGTGACGATCAAATCTCCGGTGGTTCCGGTAATGATCGCCTGGAAGGTGGCGCAGGCAATGATACGCTTGCCGGTGGTGCCGGGGATGATTTATTACAGGGTGATGAAGGTATCGATATAGCGGATTACTCTTCCCAGACGACGGCACTGAACATCACACTTAACAGTCAGTCCATGACCTGGATCGACCAGTCAGGAAGCACAGATACCCTGACCAGCATTGAAGGCATTATCGGCTCAACAGCCGACGACACCTTCAGCGGTGACGCCAGCAACAATTATCTGAATGGCCACGATGGTATCGATACCATCGACTTTGGCCGTATGGCGATTACCGGCGGGGTCACCGCCAGCCTCTATAATAATCATGCGTCGTATACCCTGAACAACACCTTCAGTATTGATGAGATTTACAACATTGAAAATCTGATCGGCACCGATGCCCGGGATTATCTAACCGGCGATGACAATGACAATAAACTGGAAGGCGGCAGTGCTAACGACATTCTTAATGGTGGCGGGGGTAATGACATTATCGATGGTGGTTCCGGTTACGATACCGCAGCCTACGAATTTGCCACCTCGGGTGTCACCGCTATTTTGAACCAGGACAAAACAGGCACCGCAACGACGAAGGATTACACCGACACACTGCTCAATATTCAGAACCTTTCTGGTAGCACCTATAACGATAACCTGACCGGCAACAGTGATAGTAACGAATTATTTGGCCTGGACGGCATTGACACCCTCAATGGCGAAGGCGGGCACGATAAACTTTATGGCGATGGAGGTGATGACACATTGTATGGCAAAGCCGGGTATGACCATCTCCAGGGTGGTGAAGGCGATGACATTCTGATTGGCGGCAGCGGTATTGATAAGTTTGTTGGCGGAAACCTGCAGGAGTACAACTCCGGGTATGGGGAAGGGGGCTTTGATACCGTTAGCTTTGAGGACCATGTATCCGATAGCGATACCGGTGTAGAGGTTGATTTTTCTTATATAGGCACCTTCATGGTTCGTAATAACGGCGAAGGGGGTAAGGAAGAACTCTTTTCTATAGAAGGCGTGATAGGGTCTGATTATGGGGATACGCTCACCGGCATTTCCGGGTCATCACTGAAGGGGGCAGGCGGTGATGATACCCTGAAAATTGATTTCTCCCTGCTTAAGGATTCGCCTACCCTGCTGGATGGCGGCACTGGCTCAGACACCCTGATAAACACCGCCGGTGGCACCTTTGATTTTGGGGATTTCACCGGAATTATCAATAATATGGAAAGGATCGATTTTACCGGTAATGGCTCTGATGACATAACCCTGTCTGTTGATGATGTGGATGAACTATCCGGTGGTGATTCTCTGGCTATTCAGGTGGATGCTAGCGATAGCCTGACCATCACCGATTATGGCTCAGTCAATGACGATGTCTATTCCGATGGAACCAATACCATAACGGTGTATTATATTTGAATAAATCCGGTGTTCAGGAAGACCATCGAATTCATTTATAACAGGCTTTTAGCCACCCCAGGTCAATGGAAGACTTATGCAACCAGCCGATAAAAACTCGTCTCTTTTTTCTGACCTTTTTTCTAACTCTTTTTCTAAAAACAGCTTACTGACCGATCAGTTAAAAATATTATTGCCAACTTACTCCCAGGTACTCCTCGCCACTTTATTGATTAACATCCTGACCCTGTCACTCCCCATTTTCACCCATTTTGTGTTTGATAAAGTGCTGCCGGGTTATGCCACTGACACCTTGGTCTCCGTCAGCCTTGGCATGGCTGCCGTGCTGACACTTGACTTTGTATTGCGCTGGCTACGCAGTTATTTTGTTGACAATGCCTGTCGTATTATTGCCCGACAGACTGAGTTCAAACTGTTGTCGAAAATTCTTGAACTGGAAAAGAACCGGCTACCCACCCAACCCGCCCGGGTTGCCCAGGTGGTTCAGGACTTTGCCCGGATCAAAGAAAGCCTGTCCAGCGCCGTATTGTTATCCATACTGGATATTCCTTTCTTTGCGCTCTTCACCCTGGCCATTGGCTGGATCGGTGGCCCTCTGATGTGGATTCCCCTGGTCATGGCAGCCCTGCTTCTCCCTATGTCGTGGCTCAGCTACCGGCTGGTCAAAGCAGGAACCGAACAGCAAAGACAAAGTGCACACCAGAAAAACACGCTGCTTCATGAAATAACCCAGGGGCTGGATACCATCAGGGCGCTGGGCGCTGACCGTCCGATACTGACCCACTGGCGAACACTGGTTGCCACCGCCAACAACCATGAGTTCCGCAATAAACAAGCCAGCGTTGTTCTTAACACGTTTATCACCAGCGCCAATCAGATCGTGGTTTTCGTGATGCTGATTATGGGTGTCTTCCTGATTCAGGATACCGTACTGATGCCGGGCAGCCTGTTTGCCTGCATTATTCTCGGCAGCCGGGCCATCGCCCCCCTGGCCAGCCTGTCCATGGTGCTGAATCGCATCAGCCAGAGTCAGCAATCCCTGCAACAGATTAAAACCCTGCTGGCCGACGAGCCCACGGATCACCCGCAGCGCCTGAAAACATTTCAGGGATCCATATCGGTGGAAGATGTCAGCTTTCGTTATCCACAGGCCAGAAAGAATACCCTGCGCCATTTGAATTTTCATATTCAAGCCGGTGAACGGGTGGCATTAGTCGGTGCGTCCGGCGCGGGTAAAAGTACCTTGTTTGAACTGTTACAGGGCAACCTGCCACCTTCGGGCGGGCAGATTTTTGTCAACAACCAGCACCTTTCCACACTGCATCGCCGTGACTATCGCCGTTATCTTGGTGTCGCCCGACAAAACCCGTCGGTCTTTTCCGGAACCATTGGCAGCAACCTGACAATGGCAAAACCCTCCGCCACGGAAGAGGAAATGGACCGGGTATGCAAGGTGACCGGACTGGCTGGTTTTATTCACCAGACTCCGGACGGCTACGATCATGAAATCAGCGAACAGGGCCGGAATCTTTCCAGCGGACAGCAACAGGCGTTATGTTTAGCCAGAACCCTGTTGCAGGGGGGCAAACTGTTACTGCTGGATGAACCCACCAGTGCCTTCGATAACCTGAATGAATCCCGATTTTGTCAGCAGCTGCCGGATTTTCTGGATAAAGAACAGACCCTGGTTGTCATCACCCACCGCACCAGCCTGCTGCAACTGGTGGACAGAATCATTGTGCTGGCCGGAGGGGAGATCGTTGCCGATGGTCCAACAGAACAGGTGCTGGCAAAAATGAATGCGGTACAACATTCGGTACAACAATAAACAGGAACCTTTTAAATCCCCCTCCCTGATTGTGGTCAGTAGTATGGCAGAGCTTTAGGGAGAGAGCTTCAGGGCAGCCAGTCATCCGCTACCATCTGGTCAAAAGTCCATGGACACTGGTCCGGGAAATCGCCTTCCTTAACTTGTTGATGCCTTTGCAGGTAGGGGGTTCATTTCCCGCACTGATCTTTCAGAAACGTTTCCGCAATAATCGACGATAGATCCTGTGTAATGCCTTGAATAGCCGGATCAGTAATGCCCGGTACTTTTCCCCTTCCATTGCCACCTGTTTTTCCATGGCCTGACGCTGTTCAGCCTGCTCCGCATGCAGGGTTTCAGAAAGCGTCTCCACCACCTTTTGATGCTTAACTCCCTCAACCCGGAGGAGTTTGAGCCATAACCGCTGATATCTTTTCACCATAAACCGAATGCGCCGCAGCAGCGACACCTCCAGCGAACCGGCTGATTCCTGAATGGCTTCCCTGACGATCGGCACGGTGTTTTCCGGTATCTTACCGACCCGGTGATTCAGACTGTCCAGCGTGTTATTCGCCTGTTCCAGACATTCTAGGGCCGCCTTCTGTCCAGCCACCAGCTGCTCACGCTGCCCGGCCGCCAGGGCATCACTTGATTCCTGAGAAATACGCTGTTCTTTTAATGTCTGATGCTGCCTTTCCAGTTCACCAACAACACTTGTTTTGAGTTCGGTGGTGAGGTTCGCCATCACACTGCCCTGTTCCGTCAATCTCTGACGCTGCTTTTCCAACTCACCTACCACGCTGGCAGTGAGATCAGCCATAGTTCCTCCCTGCTCTGTCATGCTCGCCAGCACTGCCGCCGTACCATTATCCAGTCTCTGGCCAATATCCTGCCGTTGAATCTCTTGATAAATATCCTGCAATACGTCTACCTGACGAAGCTGACTGTTTTCAATACGCTCCAGCAGCACCCGCTGCCCCCTATTAATATCCCCCAGCACTTGCAAGCGGTCATGCATTTTTTCCAGAACAGCCTGACCGTCACAAAAGGAATCATGACAGGGATAACCGGATGATGCCGAAGCCTTCATTTCATTATGAACGGCGCCATTGCCGGTTAGCATCGCGCATTCAAACAACCACTTTGAATAGGTATGCCTGAATATCATTGACGCTTTATTCAGACACACCACCATGGCACCGAGCATAATGGAGCAGGACAGCCCCATCAGTGAAGTACTGAACGCAGTACCCATACCAGACAGGGGGGCTTCCAGCTGCTGGATCAGTACCACCAGCATCTGGGTAAGATCTTCTTCGCCGGAGAGGCCTGCGGCCAGATTACTGGTAAGCCCGTGTATGGACCCCACGGTCAAAGATAAGCCAATAAAAGTGCCCAGCAGGCCAAGGTGAATAAGCAGATTAACGAGATACCCCATTCTGACTCGCCGTTCATCCAGCCGGTTTCTGGCGACATCAAACAGATTACGGGCGATAGAAGGCGGGATTTTACCAATGCTGCCACTGGCTTCTGCACTTTTTTGCAGACTAAAAAAAAGCTCATTGGTGGTGAACATTTTCTTTTTATATTGCTTGAATAAAGCCACATCCTGATGCTCAAACAAAATACTGTCCAGGTCGCGCAAAACCGTAAAGTCACATCTCAACCGATACAGATTTCTCAGGCAAAGCCACACCCCAAACAGAAAAACAGTAATAATAAGGCCATTGATCACTACATTGTTCTGTATGATCGAAACAACCGTGTCCCTCACTGTCAGCAGTGTGATAATTGACACCAGCAACACCATCATCACCCTTAGCAGCTGAGTGTTGAACATGCTGGAATGCATCATTCGAACCGCTTGACTTGTCTCGTCCATAAGACCTGAAGGCTCCGGTTAATCCCTGAATAACATTGATCGGTTTAAGTGGCTATAACTGCTGAATCTGCTGAGTCACGGCGTTCATATAAAACAACACACCCAACACACTGATGTAATAATCAAAATATAGAGTCACATCCTCTGTCTGAGCCTGATGGTAATCACTCTGGGCAACGGTAATTTCCAGCAGGCTCTTCTGCCCCAGGGCGAACTCTTTTCGGTATAACTCAACCACATCCCGGTTAACCGACAGAGATTGAGCATTGGCGACCTGTTCTTCCTTGAGTCTTGCCATGGCACTGAACGCTTCCCTGACCTCCCTTTCCAGCGTTCTCAGATAATCGTCCAGCTGAAATTGCGAGCGCATAAACAACGACTTCTTTTCATTCACCTTGTTACGGGCAATAAAACCATCCCAGAGATGGTAGGAAACGACGAATCTCACCTGCTGCTCCATGGAATGTTCCCCCCGGGTATCCAGAGACTGATCATTGGCCATACTGGCTTCCAGATTGATTTGCGGATAGAGCGCCCGTCGGCTTTCATTCAGTGTTGCCCGGGCCGAGCGCAACTGATACTCCCTGGCCCGAACCCCGAAATAAACGGCTTTGGCCTGTTGCAGTATTTCCTCTTCACTGGCACTGATGGTCAGACGTTCAAGTTCGGGCATTACCAGCGTGTCCGGCGCCTGCCCGACAATCAGGGTAAATGCCTCCAGGGCAAAATATTTGTCCGCCAGATAGGACAGTCTCTCTTTGCGAATTTGTTGCAACAGGCCCGTGATCCGTTGCACATCGGAGAAAGAAGCAACCCCGGCATCTTCTCTCTTCTCCATAATGACCAGAAACGCTTCATAGGCGGCAATATTCTGGTCAATCAGGGATAACACCCGGTCCAGCTTCAACAGCTCCAGATAGGCTTTGGCTACCAGCAGAGCCAGGCGCTGCTTGCCCTCCAGCAGTTGCTGACGTTTCTCGTCAAGGGTGTGCTCACCAGATTCACTTTGATACGCCGTTTTCTGAAAATCATAAAGCATCTGTGTTAACTGCACCCGCGAGCGGCTCAGATTGGTCCAGGCCGTCTCACGGGTGCGTGATGTCCCCTTTTCCATTTTCAGGCGGATCTGCGGGTGCCAAGCGCCACGTACTTGCTGCAACCGCGCCTGAGAGGTATCAATATCGGTTTTCAGAATCCGGATAATAGGACTCGATTGCATCGCCCGTTCAACCGACTCCCCCAGGGTCATCGGCCAACCCGCCTGACTCAGCGTTAACAAAAGGAAAAACAAGCAGTTTTTGACTGTCATGGCACCAGAACGTCGTCAACATTTTTATGGCTATCCACTATCTATCGGCACCGGTTAATGATGGTTAATAACCGTCAATAGTAAAAAAGCACCCGCCCGGGTCGATACCTGAAACATTGGATTACATGGATTTCGGCGCCGATTTTTATCTGCCGTTTTTTAAACCATTGCAGGAAGGACAACACCTTATGCATCAGGACGACCAGGAAAATCCCTGGCCCGGATTTGTGGATATGATGTCCTCCACCCTGCTGGTGTTTGTTTTTCTGGTGATTATCCAGCTACTGGTTATTGCTGGCGTGAGCATGAAAATTGGCAAAAACATCTCGGAAAAACGGTTTGAAAAAATCCTTGAAAAACGCATTTCTGAAGTTACTGCGTCCACAGTCGAGAAAGCCTCTTCACCGCCGCCAAAACCATTGCCGGTTCCGGTTTCCAGCGAAACCTTATTAACCATTATTTACCCCAATCTGGACACCCTGCCCAGTGCAGAGGAGAACCAGCGAATTGATGACTGGGTCGCGCTGCATAAACAACAGCTGCATGCGCAAAAAATCCATATCAGCGGATTTATCGGGCTTAAGGATCTATCAATGTCCACCTCATCCTTCGTCTCCTTTAACCGGGTTATGGATATTCGTTCCCGGCTGATCAAACAGGGCGTACCCATTGACAACATCACTGTCCGCATCTACGACCAGGTTCCCGAAAACACCCCGCCGGAAAGCCGCAATGTCGTTATCGTCGAGATTCAGCCATGAGCCTCCCTCGATACTTATCTACAACACTGTTTTCCCGTTATGCCATCAGCATTCTGGCCTTTTTAACCATCGCCCTGTTTCTTTTGTGGTCCGCGACGACCTCAATTGATGTCTTTGTCAACGCCAGTGGCCGGGTAACCGCCAACAGTGACCATAAGATTATTGAACATCTGGAAGGAGGGATTTTAAGTGAACTGCATATCAGTGAAGGCCAAAAGGTTACAAAGGGTATGTTACTGTTCGTGATCGAAAGCCCGACATTAATTGAATCCACCGAAATACTGAAAAATGAGTGGCTGGAAAAAAGCGCCAGACTAAAACGGCTATTTTCTGAAATGCAAACCATTCCAGAAAAACCACAGGGCGCACTGGAAGATCTCTACCTGCAAAATGAACAGCGCCTGTTTAAGCGCCGCCAAGAAACGCTGACTTACCAGAAATCCATCCTCGACCAGAAGATCCAGCAAAAACAATCACGGCACCGCGAATCCCGGCAAACCGTGCTGGACCTGAAACAGGAGTTGTCTGTGGCACAGGAGCAGAAAGCGCTGCTGGAAACCCTGATCAATGATCGCGCTGGTTCCAGGGTCATGCTGCTGGAAAAGCGTATGGAAGTTCTGAAAATTCAAACCCGAATAAATCAAACCACAGGAAAACAGTCGATCATAGAGGCTGAGTTACAGGCGCTGACGCTTGAAAAAAAACAGTTGGAGGCAGACTTTAAAGAAAAAGTACAAAGCGAATACAATCAGGAGACTGCCGAAATCGCACAGCTGGAATCCCGGATAAAGGCATTAAAACAGCGTAAAACCAGAAGTGAAATACGCTCCCCGGTTAACGGCACGCTTTATCGTCTGGTGACGTCAACCCCCGGCGAGGTAGTTTCTCCAGGCTCCATCATGGCGGAAATAGTTCCCGATAATGAACCCCTGCAGATTGAGGCGGAACTCCCCCCCCATGATCGCGCCCGTATCTGGATTGGTCAGCCGGTCAATATTCGGGTATCGGCCTATGATTACAGCATCCACGGAACATTGGCCGGTACTATCCGGAAGATCAGCGCGGACACATACCAGCATGAAAATACCCGGGAAAATTTTTACAAAGTGACCATTAGTTCTGACGGCAATGGTTTTGGCCCTGACAAACCATTAATGCAGGGAATGACGGTGGATATCAATATCATCTCTGGACAACAAACGGTGATGGCCTATTTGCTGCCTGCTGCTTATAGTAACAACTGAGAAAGTTTCGATATCAGGACTGATTTCAGTCAAAAAAATCAGATAACCCCCTATCAACAAACACCATCTATTGAGGCCGTACGCCTTTTTCGATAGCATTCCCACCATTTAGTGCTCAGAACAACAACCTGCCCGCCTGACCTCAATTGAGAAATCTGCACGGTTGTCTTGTTTTAGCCCAAATCATCATCCCAACAGTCAATGATTGAACTCTTATCAGGAGCCACAGGCAAGATGCATAACCGTTGTAACACCCTTACTTGAGCTTCTGGCTGTTAACTTGCTCTTGTTCCCTTAGAGAGCCTCAGACAGACATAAAGTATCAGATAATAGGGGCACATGAGCTTACATACTCCTCTCAGCCCGGACTATTTAAAGGGCCTGAGAGGAACAGTCGCTATATACCCGGGTTTAACCAAGGACTCATGCATGAATATTCTCAAGCTGCTTGAAGACAGAGTCGTCAAAGCGCTTATCGCTGCGGGTGCTCCCGAAGACACCCCAGCCATGGTTCGTCCCAGCGCACGGGCGAATTTTGGTGATTATCAGTGCAACGCCGTCATGGCCGCTGCCAAAAAAATGGGCATGAATCCACGGGAACTGGCTCAAAAAGTGATTGATAATCTTGATCTTGATGGCATTGCCAACAAGGTTGAAGTCGCCGGCCCTGGTTTTATTAACATCCATCTTGCTCCCCAATGGCTGGCCAGCAGCCTCCAATCAGCAATCAAAGATGCTCGTGCAGGTGTTGCTGAAACGAACAACAAACAGACGGTTGTCGTTGATTACTCAGCACCGAACGTTGCCAAGGAGATGCATGTTGGTCACCTGCGCTCAACCATTATTGGCGACTCAACCGCAAGAACCCTTGAGTTTCTTGGACATAAGGTAATCCGTCAGAATCACCTGGGCGACTGGGGCACCCAGTTCGGCATGCTGATTGCCCACCTGGAAGAACTGGAAAAAGAAAGCCAGGAAGCCATGAGCATGGAGCTCTCCGATCTGGAAACCTTCTATCGGGAAGCCAAAAAACATTTTGATGACAACCCCGACTTTGCAACCAGAGCCAGAAGCTATGTGGTCCGTCTTCAGGCGGGCGATGAGTACTGCCTGAAGCTTTGGAAAAAACTGGTCGACATCACACTGTCACACAATCAGGACACCTATGACCGCCTGAATGTTTCACTGACAGCCGCTGATGTTATGGGCGAAAGCGCTTACAATGACAGCCTTCCTGTCATCATTAAGCTGCTTGATGAGAAAGGACTGCTAAGTGAAGACAACGGTGCAAACGTTGTCTTTCTGGATGAGTTCAAAAACAAAGATGGCGACCCAATGGGCGTCATCGTTGAAAAGTCCGGCGGTGGCTTCCTCTACACTACGACCGATCTGGCAGCCATTCGTCACCGCTGCCACACCCTGAATGCGGATCGTATTCTCTATTATGTGGATGCACGTCAGGGACAGCACTTCGAGCAGGTATTTACTATTGCCCGCAAGGCTGGGTTTGCTTCTGACCATGTATCTCTGGAACACCACGCCTTTGGCATGATGCTCGGCAAAGATGGTAAACCATTCAAAACCCGCGCTGGTACCACCATTAAACTGGCAGACCTTCTGGATGAAGCCGAAGAGAGGGCTGCAGCCGTGATTGCCAGCAAGTCCGGCGACCTGTCAGAAGAACAGAAGGTTAATGTAATCCGCTCGGTTGCCATCGGCTCAGTAAAGTATGCTGACCTGTCCAAAAACAGAACCAGTGACTATGTCTTTGACTGGGACAATATGCTGGCGTTTGAGGGTAATACCGCCCCCTATCTGCTCTATGCATACACCCGGATTATGAGCATCTTCCGCAAGGCAGGTATCAGTGAGTCCGATCTCACAGGCAACATACTGATCGAAAACGAGGCCGAGCGAGAGCTGGCTCTTCAGCTCTGCCGCTTCAGCGAAACCATTGAGTCCGTTGCCAGAGAAGGCCTGCCACACCAGCTATGCGCTTATCTCTATGAAATCTCCGGCGCCTTTATGACGTTCTATGAAGCCTGCCCGGTTAACAAGGAAGGAGTTTCTGAAGAGCTGCGCAACAGTCGCCTGCAGATCTGTGCCCTGACCGCCAGAACACTGAAGCTGGGCCTTGGCCTGCTGGGTATTGAAACTGTCGAGCAGATGTAATGCAAAACAAAAAGGCTGGTGTAAAAACCAGCCTTTGATTTAACCACGAAACCCCCAAGACACGAAGCAAGCAAGTTTACTTAAAACTTCCTGCCTCAGTATCTATTATTTGCTGCAGCTATTGCAGTCCAGAACTACACCTCCAACATAAACGTCACTGGACCATCATTGAGCAGAGAGACTTTCATATCCGCCCCAAACCGGCCGGTAGCCACCTCTTGATGAAGCTCTTGAGCCTGCTCAACAAAATAGTTATAAAGCCTTTCCCCTTGCTCAGGAGGGGCTCCGGAACTAAAGCCGGGTCGTAATCCTTTGCGGGTATCGGCAACCAGGGTGAATTGGGAAACGATTAACAGGCCGCCCCCCACATCTTTCAACCCAAGGTTCATCCTGCCTTGTTCATTACTGAATATTCGATACTTCAGCACTTTATCAAGCAGTTTATCCGCCAGAGACAAATCATCCCCTTTTTCAACTCCCAGCAGCAGCAGAATGCCAGGGCCAATTTCACCAACGGTTTCACCGTCCACCACAACACTGGCATGCTTTACACGCTGAATCAGGCCTTTCATCTAACCATCTCGAATTATTTTCAAATAACGTGTTTCGGAAACCTTTTATGGAGCCAGTCTTCGTGCAAAGTCATCGGTTGCTCTGACCAATGCATCAACAATACCTGGCTCACAGGAGGCATGGCCAGCATCACGAATAATCTGCAGGTCTGCTTCCGGCCAGTGGTCCGCCAAAGCCTGCGCGTTATCAAGCGGGCAGATCATGTCGTAGCGCCCATGCACAATAACCCCGGGAATTGCTGAAATCAGATTCATTTTGTCAATAATCTGATTAGGCTGAATAAACGACTTATTTCTGAAATAATGACACTCGATCCGGGACAGGGATAGCGCCAGATGTGGATCAGCAAAATGGTCTACCAACTCATGGTTAGGTCTTAACGTAGCCGTATTCCCTTCCCACAAAGACCAATGTTTGGCAGCATTCATTCTTGCCAGCTCATTGTCTCCGAACAGCCGGTGATAATAAGCCTCCAGCAGATCACCCCTTTCACTCTCAGGAATCAACTCCAGAAAATGCGCCCAGTGGTCTGGGAATATCCTGCTGGCCCCCTCTTTATAAAGCCAGTCAAGATCCTGTTGCCGGGAGAGAAAAACACCTCTGACTATCAGTCCAGACACCTGCTTTGGATGAGCCTGAGCATAAAGCAGAGAGAGAGTTGAGCCCCAGGACCCACCAAAGACTAACCACTTATCAACCCCCAGGGTTGTTCGAATTGACTCAATATCTTCAATCAACAAGACAGTGTTATTCTGCTCCAGCTCAGCATGAGGCCTGGAACGTCCGCAACCTCGCTGGTCAAAGAGAATGATCCGGTACTTTTCCGGGTCAAAGAAACGACGGTCTCGCTCGGTACAGCCTGCACCAGGGCCGCCATGAACAAATAGAACGGGTATCCCATCCTGAGAACCACACTCCTCAATGTATATCTCATGAATATCATCAACTTGCAGGTGCCGGGTAGCGTATGGCTTGATGGCAGGATACAGGGTGCGCATGGAAAATCCTTTCAGGAAACTTTCATAAAATCAGCAGAATTATGCCTTACCTTAACCTTAAACGGTTATTGCAGCAAAGCGCTTATCCTTTCTCAGAAAATCATGATTTGAACCAATTCAGGCAGAGCCTGTCTCAGGCTTATCAGGCGTAGTCACCTCTATACATTATCAGTCACCAACTGTAGCTCCTGATAAAAAACCACCTATTAGTGATACTCGCTGATAGCCTGCTGTATAGCGCTGAAAAGAGTAATGACCCGAACAATATGAATCATCAGTTAAGAAGAGTAATTAAAGCAATTTCAATCGTTTTAACCAGTGTAATGACTATAGAAGCGTTTGCTTTTCAATATTTCTCTTCTGCAGATCAAGTGACGGTTCAACAGTGGATAAATGAAGCGGGATTTGAAACATACTCAGCCAATAATCATGCAACTCCACAGCTAGACCGGTGGCTATACACTCAGCTCACTTTACAGTCTCTGCATACATCTCGACCCGAACAGTTTTATCACTACCTGTCGAAACTGGTTATCACTGCTACCCAAACCGGTAATGATGAACTTTCTCAACTGCTTCAACCGATATTTAATTTAAATAAAACACAGGAAAGGGTATTCGAAGCATTAGTCCTGGAGCAGAATGAAATCGATCTGGCTTATTGGATAAGCCATTACATTGGTCTTGAAAAACGCCTTACTAATGATGAAGACTTTTATTCAAACCTGTTTGAACTATTAACAAGAAA
The DNA here is from genome assembly GCA_965261315.1 of Endozoicomonas sp. Lineage (GTDB taxonomy): Bacteria > Pseudomonadota > Gammaproteobacteria > Pseudomonadales > Endozoicomonadaceae > Endozoicomonas. The sequence continues at coordinate 59,758 of CBDHDM010000041.1, forward strand.
GGTCATTCACAGTACCCAGCTCTGTCCTGAAATGTTAATCCTGGAGAATTTCAAGAGCATAAAAGAGAAACGGCATACCATTCTTCAATGCATAGCCCGATCGGTAAATCAGCACATTATTGATATTGATATTAGCCATAACCGGGTAATCACTTCAAAAGTATTAAGCCCCGAGCCCATAAGCACGAACCTGTTATTGCCGCCACCAACGGTTTTAGACAATATTGAATACCACCTTTCAATGATCCTGAGCTTCTATGACAATCCAAAACTCAAACCGGTGATCTTGCTCACATCGCCATTAGAGAATGGCTTCCTGGTATCTACCAATAAAAGATTAAGCAAAAAAACAAAAAGACCTCCTGTTTCGCCTCTCACAAAGTCCGACATTAAAAAAATCAGGGAGAATTACAATGCCAGCAAACCTCCACGAAGTGGGCATAAAAGAGACAAACACTTAACATCCTGGAAACCCGGCAGCCCGCACTGGCTGGAAGCCTGGTTTACCTCGCCCGGTTATTCTATTGCCTTATTCCTTGGCCTTGGAGTAGTTGTTACGCTTTTGACCGTCTACACCCCATACCCGGGGAATCCCTGGCTGTGAGAGAAGTAAGCACCCCACTCAACAATCGAGTGGGGTATATGAATGCTTACATTTACTGGCTAAGCATTACTTGGAACGGCTGGCACGCTTACGCTCGTGCTCCTTCAGGAACTTCTTTCGAATACGGATATTGTTTGGTGTCACTTCAACCAGTTCATCATCGTCAATAAACTCCAGGGCCTGCTCGAGAGAGTGGCGAACCGGCGGCGTCAGAATGATATTCTCATCGGTACCCGCTGCCCGCACGTTGGTCAGCTGCTTAGCCTTGGTCGGGTTGACCGTCAGATCGTTATCACGGCTGTGCAGACCGATAACCTGACCTTCATATACATCGACGTTTGGATTGATAAACAGCCGACCACGCTCCTGCAAGGTAAACAGGGAGTAACCCAGCACTTTACCATTGGCCATGGAGATCATAACGCCATTATTACGCTGACCGACCTCACCACCTTTTACTTCACCATAGTGATCAAAGATCGAGGTCATAATACCGCTACCTGATGTCATGGTCAGGAACTGGGAACGAAAACCAATAAGGCCTCGGGCAGGCATAATAAAGTCCAGACGTACGCGACCTTTACCATCCGGCACCATATCTTGCAGCTCAGCACGACGCAGGCCAAGTGCTTCCATCACCGATCCCTGATGCTGTTCTTCAATATCCACCACGACGTGTTCGAAAGGCTCCTGCTTAACGCCATCAATTTCCTTCACCACAACCTGAGGGCGGGAAACGGCCAGCTCAAAGCCTTCGCGACGCATGGTTTCAATCAACACCGATAGGTGCAGTTCACCACGACCGGAAACCTTGAATTTATCCGCATCATCACCTGGCTCAACACGCAGAGCAACGTTGTGAATCAGCTCACGCTCAAGACGTTCACGGATATTACGGGAGGTTACAAACTTACCGTCCTGACCAGCAAACGGCGAATCATTCACCTGGAAGGTCATGCTCACCGTTGGTTCATCCACCGTCAGCGGAGGCAGCATTTCAGGACGCTCAGGATCACACAGCGTGTCAGAAATATTCAGCTGATCGATACCGGTGATGCAGACAATGTCACCTGCACGGGCTTCTTCAACCTCAACACGCTCCAGACCCAGATGACCCATGACCTTCTGGATTTTGGTCTTACGCTGTTTGTTTTCCATATCCACCAGCACAATCTGCTGGCCCGGCTTCAGCATACCGCGAGAGATACGACCGATACCGATAACACCGACATAGCTGTTGTAATCCAGGGCACTGATCTGCATCTGGAAAGGACCATCAACATCCACGGAAGGTGCAGGCACACGCTCAGTGATCATTTCAAACAGCGGTGTCATATCCTCTGCCAGATCATCAGGGTCGTGACCGGCAACACCATTCAGGGCTGATGCATAAATAACCGGGAAGTCCAGCTGCTCATCAGTGGCACCCAGACGATCAAAGAGATCAAACACCTGATCCATAACCCAGTCAGGACGGGCACCCGGACGGTCAACCTTGTTGATAACAACAATAGGATTCAGACCCTGTTCAAATGCCTTCTGGGTAACGAAGCGAGTCTGTGGCATCGGCCCATCAACCGCATCCACCAGCAGCAGAACCGAATCAACCATGGAGAGTACGCGCTCAACTTCACCACCGAAGTCAGCGTGTCCTGGAGTATCAACGATGTTGATATGAAAATCGCGCCACTCAATAGCCGTATTCTTGGCCAGGATAGTAATGCCGCGCTCTTTTTCCTGGTCGTTGGAATCCATGATACGCTCAGCGCCCTGGTCCTTACGACCCAGAGTACCTGACTGCTGCAGCAGTTTGTCCACGAGCGTAGTCTTACCGTGGTCAACGTGGGCAATAATGGCGATGTTCCGCAGTTTTTCGATCACTGTGTCATTCTCTCAATTCATCCTCCTGCGACGAAAACGGAGTCCGTTTTCGAACCTGTAAGAAATCCAGGGGGATTTATCCGTTTATCGGGGCTCAGGCTCTGTTGACATAGGGCTGTCAAGCTCAGCTCAAGCCATAACGTTCAAGGCAAGGCGCAAGAACGCAGGAATACTAATGTATTTCAAGTTCTTGCAACGCATCCGTGAGCGTTATGGCTTGAGCCCAAAGGGCGGTCCGTAAAGCTGCTTTCCAACTTCGTTAAGCTGGTTTGATGTAGAACCACTACACCTTCACCAGCTCGCCTTGTGGAAAACAGCTTTACGGGCCACTGAGCACGTCAGCCTTATGCCAACAGAACCTTGCCACAGACTAGCCTAAAGCCTCATATTTTGGGGAGGTTGTGTGGCCAAGGCTAATCGCTGTTATCTATAAAAAAGGGCGCAATAGTACCCTATCCCTGCCAAAACCCCTACGCCAGAATGTACTAATTAGATAACTTTTTTACGCAATCGGACCAACACAGCGGCTACTTTCCATGCAGTTCTTCCGAAAACCCTGCGTAAAAAGGCTTTTTAAAGCGCTCAATTCACTGCTATCCTCGCGGGTTCATTTTTATTTCGGCTTTGAACCGGAAAACGATCCTATATCATGTCAGAACAGAAACCTTTTACCAGTGGCTCTGGCAGTACTGGCAGCCTGCAGATCTACATTCGACTGCTGACCTATGTAAAACCCTACGCAGGGTATTTTGCGCTGAGCCTACTGGGTCTGGCGATATTTGCACTGACCCAGCCCGCTTTCGCCAAACTGCTTGAATACTTTGTTCAGGCACTGGAAGGCGAGGAAGTTACCCTCCTGCAGAACTGGGCATGGCTATCCAGCTCAGGTATATCCTCTCTCTGGTTGATTCCTGCGCTGATGGTTATTATTGCCATCGTTCGGGGTATCGGTTCCTATCTGGGTAACTACTATATATCCAAGGTAGCGAACTATGTTATCCATGACCTGAGAACCGGGATGTTCGATCGAATGATCAACCTCCCAAACTCATACTTTGATAACAACAGCTCCGGTCACCTGATTGCCCGCATTACCTACAACGTCAGTCTTGTCACTTCCGCCGCTACGGATGCCATTCGGGTCGCTGTCAGGGAAGGCCTGACGGTTCTTTTTCTCCTGGGCTTCCTGTTTTACACCAACTGGCAAATGACCCTGATATTTATTGCTGCGCTGCCGGTTATAGCACTGGTCGTCTCCTATGCCAGCAAGCGGTTTCGTCGGATCAGCAGAAATATTCAAAACTCGATGGGTGACCTGACCCATGTGACGTCTGAAACCATCAATGGCTACCGTGAAGTCAGGGGGTTTGGCGGTGAAGAGTACGAAGGCGACCGTTTCCGATCCTCGAGTGCCGCCAATACCCGCCAGAATCTGAAGCTGGCTAAAGCGGGCTCTGTACACACCCCGGTTCTACAGTTCATCGTCTCTATCGCCCTGGCCCTGCTGCTGTTTATGGTTTTGTTTGTTAAAGGTGACTCAACCACAGCCACACTGGTTGGTTATGTCACGGCGGCTGCACTGCTACCAAAGCCGATCCGCCAACTCAGTGAAGTGAATGCCAATATTCAGAAGGGCATTGCTGCCGCGGAAAGCATTTTCGAAATGGTGGATGAAATACCTGAAGCCAACAATGGCCAGTACACCTGTGACCGGGTAAAAGGCTGCGTTGAGTTCAAACAGGTTGGCTTTACCTATGCAGGTGCTGATTCACCAGCTCTGAGTGAGATCAACTTTACCATTGAACCCGGCCAAACCTATGCCCTGGTCGGCCGCTCGGGGTCAGGTAAAACGACGTTGGCCAACCTGGTTCCCCGGTTTTATAACCATACCGAAGGTGACATTCTTATCGATGGCATTCCCCTCAATGACTTCGAGCTGAGAAACCTGCGCAGTCATATTGCCCTGGTTAGCCAGAGCATCACGCTGTTTAACGATACGGTCGCCAGAAATATTGCCTACGGAGCCCTGAGCGATGCCGCAGCGGAAGAAGATATCCGTCTGGCGGCAGAAGCAGCGCATGCTACCGAGTTCATCAAAGATATGTCTGATGGCATTCACACCATTGTGGGTGAAGATGGCGTTCTTCTCTCCGGTGGGCAGCGTCAGCGTCTGGCCATTGCCCGTGCAGTCCTGAAAGATGCTCCGATTCTGATCCTGGATGAGGCAACGTCAGCACTGGATACGGAATCCGAACGTCATATCCAGGCAGCGCTGGATGATATTATGAAAGATCGCACCACGCTGGTCATCGCCCACCGCCTCTCCACCATTGAAAATGCAGACTGCATTCTCGTAATGGAACATGGACGAATTATCGAGCGGGGAAGCCACTCAGAACTGCTGGCTAAGGGAGAACACTACGCCAAACTCCACAAAATGCAGTTTCAGGATGAACCTCCTGTAATCGTGGAGCAGGTTCCAGCTTAGAGCCTGCTGATGTTTCGTTGCATGTTCAGCACATCAGGCCCTAAATAAAAGAACGTGCCTAACCCCTCAAATCTGTGAATAATGTCCTTAGGGGAAAATAACTAAGGACATTTTGTGCAGGCTTCACAGAAAAGGCTTTTCTTCTTTGCCCTTGGGGCAGGACTCCTCATCCTGATACTGGCACTGTCCAATCGGCAATCCGCCTCCCCTGAACCCAGCCGTAGATCGCGCCGTACCTGTTATGGCAATCACGATTGAGAAAAAAGACGTTGCCCCTCATATCCGGCTTTGGCCGCGTTAAGCCCAAAGTGGAGTGGAAAGCGGTTGCTGAAGCCAGCGGAAAAATCATTTACCGACACCCGGATCTTGAAAAAGGAAGAATTCTCAAAGCCGGAGAAACCATTGATCCTAACCAGGGAACCGCAGGTGTTATTCTCGAGATCGAGCAAGATTTAAGCAGCCACTCCCGACGATTACACGACAACATCTTTATCAGATGCGTAGGCGTACTCAAAATGCTCAGGAAAAAAGAAAAACAATAGCGACTTTGCGCTGGAAAAATTCATCTTCTCTAACCCTGAATACCTGGCTATCTACCGCATTAGGAAGTATCAAATGCCAGCTTCTGGGATTTGCAACCGTGTGCAATTGCCTTGAACAAAGCATCCCAACTATCAATCATCAAGGTAAGAAAAAAACTGGTTATTTTTTTCCATAATCGTTTTCGTGTTGGCTTCGCTGGTTTATTTAAAGCTTTTTGAAATCGTGGACAAGCCAACTCCTGAATCTGATCGAAAAGAAAAGCCAGGAATGTAAGGTAGGCGAAATTCGTAGCCAGGTGATATTCGCCATGACCATAGCTGTGCTCAAGTTGATAGCCTTGGTTCTTCAGGGTGTTAAACGTTTGATTCTCAATATGCCATCTACAACGACCTCCTCTCATGACGGATTCAACTGTCTTTTTAGTCAATTCAATATCGGTTATCCAACACCAGACATGCGAATTACCCGCTTTATCAATTTCAATATAATCCAGGACATTGACCTGCTCTGCATCATCCTGCAGATTCAGGGTTACATTATTTGCATAGCGGAATCTGTGAGTTGTATTGTTCTCTTTATCAACGATGGTGTGGTGCTTAACTTCACCCTGATCATAAAGCTCATTCATGGCCTCAATAAGCGACACATGATTGCCATCTTTTGCGACGATAATATAGTGCCAGCCATACTTCTTGATCAGAGCAATGGTGGGATTGTCAGCGTATAAGCCATCGAGAAGAATGACCAGTTTTAGTTGCGGGTGGTCGTGTTTTACCTGTGCCAGAAAACGTCGGATAGCCGCTTTTTCACAATCATTTTTTGTCGTACCATCTTGTTTGCAAATGGCTTCCGGTGCTAAAGGAATCACGGTTTTCTGATTTTGATGGACAATACACCCACCCATAATATTGTGATAATAGGCTTCATTCTTTTTGCCTTCATTCATGATGCAACAGTCATCACAACGACAGGTTCCTGAATAAAAAAGACCAGTGCCATCAATAGGAAGGAGGTAATGGTCTTTTAGCTTTCCGCATTTGAATTCGAATCCTTTCAGGGCTCCATTACGCTGAACAATGTTGAATAGTTCTTTGAAGGGTTTCTTAAGTTCGGCGGGATCTACAGGGTCAATAACTTCTGGCTCTTCGTCGTTTCATATGGATTTCAGGATATCCGCCACAGGGCTGGCTATCAGGTAAATCATCGTGATAAAAGTCCCTGTATTACGGTAACCTTTTGCCCTTGCCCTGGCTGCCTGAAACAGACTGTTCAGCCCTTCCATTCGTGCATTGGTATACGTCGAATACCAGCGTTGCAGAATCTTATCAGCATGACGTTCAACCGTTTCCAAAGCTTTGCGTACCGGCTCCAGGATTTCTATGTCTCCCAACTCCTTCCGTGCATAACCGATGAAATGACTAAGTCGCCAGCGGGCTGCCCTGATGGTTTCAGCTTTACGGATCCAGCGTAGCTTTTCCTTGATCTTCCAGGCCGTGCCTGTATGTAAGTCACTGGTCTCCAATTCTGCAAGTGCTTCAACTTGTTTCTCTGTCAATGGCCCGTCTGCGTTCTTCAGAATCGCCCAGCGAAGCTCTTTCGGCAGGTGTTGTAACTTACGCTCAGCCTTACGCACGTCGTCTAATGCCGTGGTAAACAATTGCACAACATGAAACCAGTCAATGGTCACATTGGCATTGGGGAGTTCTTCTTTCGTTGCGGCCAGGAAAGCTTTGGACATATCACAAACCACCTCCAGAATATTTTCTGCCTTGCCCTGATGCTCTTCGAGAAAGGTCTTGAAATCCCTGACTGTCTGCTTGCCTTTGCCGGGCGTCGCGAACAACACCGGCTTATCCGAACGATCCATGTCGATGAATACGGTAACGTAGTTATGACCTCGTTTTGAGGCTGTTTCATCAAGACCGATGGCTTTCAGCTCAGCGAAGTTCATCTCAAGCAGCGCTCTGCTGACGTAGTGCTTGATAACCCGCCAGATACGTTTATCCGCGACACCAATGTACTCTGCACAGGCCTTGACGGGCATTTCACGAGCCAACATCAACAGAGCCTGTTCAAATAAAAGTGTGAACTTGCTGCCTTCTCTGGCCCAGGGTACATGAATACGACGTATACCGTGTTCTTCACAGTTGGTCCGAGGGACATTTGCAGTAATGAAGCAGTGGTGCTGGAAGAAATTCAGGTGTCGCCAGGTGAGTTCTTTGAAGTCATGTGCAGGGCAGGCCTTGCCACAGCAGGGGCATGGATAGAGGCTGCCACGATCAGCAGCCACCTTGAGCGTAAGGGTACTGGGTTTGGTTGAAGTATCCAGATGCTGACTCACCAGTTTCCATGGAAATTGTAAGCCGAGGCCGAGTATAAAAATCTGATTTCCATCCATGGGCAGGACACTTCTTCTGAGGTGAAAAAAAGAAGGGTCTTTTACAGAAATTTGCTTACAAAATCCACATCAAAGGACGAGGAGCCTAACTTCTCTCATTCTTGTGTCAGAAGGAACACTACCATCCTTAATATGGTAAAGTTTTTCGAGATTATGGCAGCATACTTCGTCGAGCCTTTCCTCATCGAATGCTAACAGCGAATCACACTTTTGATGCATCATGGCAAAAGCAGATTTAGGAAAATTGGCAAATGGAATGATGCACTGATTGGGACGGTGATCAGTTATTTTTTCAAAGCATTCAGAAACTGTTTTTATGAGATAAGTAGCACTGAATTGCCTGACTTTTTTCTGTATGGCAGTACCCATAATTGATCCGACGACGATGATTTAGTAAAGATCAATTTTAGTCGATAAATTGTGCGGGTGAGTTTTTATTGCTTCCTCTGCGTGTTGCGTGGTAGTAAGGCTCCGGAATTCATCGGGAATTGCTGAGATTTAAGAGCAATGGTGAATAACCATCAGGTGCCTCTCTCCAATGGGCTATTTGTTGAAGCTATTATTGAAGGTCTTCCCCTTCCCCAGCTACTGGTTCCTGAGGCCACTCTTCATGGAAATACTCTGTACACGCTGAATGAACAGAGCAAACTACAAAAAGTAAATGTTGACGTTCTGTTCAGACGCGATGGCCTTGCTGCCGTGGACGGAGCAGTTCAGGCCGGAGATAGCGTTGTCACAACTGACCTGATTCCTGCCATTGATGGAATGCAGCTTAAACTTGCTGCCGGAAACTCAACGAAAGACACGCACAAAGAAGCGGAGACTAGCCAGTGATCCGCTATTTCCTGAAACACCCCACGGCTGCCAATCTATTAATGGCAGCATTGCTGATTGCAGGCTTTCTTTCACTCCCGGAAATCAAACGGGAAACGTTTCCTGAATTCAGCCCAAGCTATATATCCGCTACAGTAGCCTATCCGGGAGCAACCCCGGAGGAAGTTGAAGAAAGTCTCTGCCTGCGGATGGAAGATGCCATTGATGGCCTGAGTCAGATTGAAGAGGCAAAATGTCAGGCACTGGAAGGCAGCGCCAACCTGAGAATTAAATTGGACAACGGGGCTGATATTGGCCGAATGCTGGTTGATGTGCAGACCCGGATCAATGCCATTAATGACTTCCCCTGCGAAATAGAGTCCCCCGTGGTGCAGGAGCTGGACTGGAATGAGCCGGTCGTTGACGTTGCGATTACTGCCAATACCAGCCTGCCCGAGCTTAAGGCTTACGCCGAAGATATCAGAAAAAGAATGAGAGTAGATGCTGGACTGCCGCTTGTTGCACTCCATAACTTCTCAGACCATCAACTTCGTGTAGAACTGAGAGAGTCCAGCCTGAGACAACTTGGACTGACGGTGAGTGACATTGCCAGCAAACTGTCTCGCCAGAACATTAAACTGCCCAGTGGCAATATTGAAACTCATCACAAACACCTTCTGATCCGCTTTGATGAACGCAAGGTAACGCCTGAAACGCTGGGGCAGACTATTATTTCATCGTCGTCTTCAGGCGGAGTTATCCGCCTTGCAGATATTGCCACCATTACCGACCGCTTTGAGCTGGATGAAAACCGCATCGACTTCAACGGCCAGCCCGCCGCCATACTGACCATCAGCAAAAACAAAGCCGATGATGCCCTGCGGGTGAAAAGTGTTGTAGAAAACTTTGTTAACGCTGAACAGGCCAGAGCACCGGATGGTATCACTCTGACCATGACCAACGACCTCTCTTCCGTGTTATGGGACCGTCTGACAATGATGGTACGTAATGGCTGGCAGGGAATCATACTGGTCTTCGGGGTTATGTGGCTGTTTTTCTCACTCCGATACTCCTTCTGGGTTGCCGCTGGCCTGCCGGTCGCTTTTCTTGGCAGTATTATGTTGATGGCCCAGGTGGGTCTCGCCATCAATATCATATCTCTGGTCGCTCTGCTCATGGCCATCGGGATTATGATGGATGATGCCATTGTTATTTCGGAGTCCGTTGCGGCCCACCTGGACCGGGGAATGGAAATAGACAATGCGGTGCTTGCCGGAGTAAAAAAAGTATTTCCGGGCGTTGTTTCATCCTACCTGACCACCATCTGTATTTTTGGTAGCCTGTTGTTTCTGGCAGGGCAGATGGGATCGGTGCTAAAAGTCATTCCGCAGGTATTGATTCTGGTACTGACCCTGAGTTTGATCGAAGCATTCCTGATTCTTCCTCATCATCTTGCCCACTCCTTACGCAGAAAAAACAAAGAACGAAAACCCCTGGCCTTTAAACAAATATTCCTGGACCGCTTTGAAAAGTTCAGAACCACTACGCTGGTCAGAATGGTTAATAAAGTGATTGAGTGGCGCTACCTGTTTATGGGGAGCGTGCTGTCACTATTGCTGATATCCATTTCTCTTATTATCAGCGGCGCTGTCTATTTTATTGGTTTTCCTGACGTGGATGGCGACCAGACAGAAGTGAGAATTATCCTTCCTCCCGGGGCAACCTTGAATCAAACGTCACTTGTGGATGATCAGAAAGCAGTCTGAATAATGGTCGTGTTGATGGAACTTTATCCTCTGCATCTAATCAAATGACTGAGCGAATATATACAACAAAGTAGGTTTCAGCCCAGTCAGATGCAGGCAGTTAACAGCAACCCGTTTTATCTTTTGCCACAATGGGACCTAAAGGCAAAAGAGTTAATCCAAGGGAAAATGGGTGATAAGTCAGTTGTAGTTCTGGCAAGTGCTCCCTGCGAGCTACGGCTAGAAGAACAATGTCAGGCTGAATATAGCGTGCATCAGAGAAGAGGGAAAAAACAACGCAAGTTTCGACTCTGCACGACCAGAATTCCTCCAAGAGTTAACATTCCCCCTGTACTGAGCAAGGCAAAGGAAACGATTGATACTCTGGAATCGAAACACAAGTGCCTCAGACCTACAAACAGTGCACTATTATCTAAGCAGGCGGAACCGACATTTACCCCCAGAAAGCTGACAGAACAGATTGCACTACTACTCGGCTCCGATGCTGGTATTATTGAAACGCTGCGCGCCGAGGTTGACCAGTTCAAGTTTGGCCCTGGTGAGTTAGAGAACAAGAAGAGGTCAATGATTGAATCATGTAACCAGCATATCAAGAACCTGTTTAGCTGGAATGAACCAGAGGGGTCTGTAGAGCAAAGGAAACAGATGGCCAGCGAACGTATTCAGCTTTTAAAGAAGATGTTCCCTGAGTTTCTGAGACCCCCTCCCCTTAAAGATCCAGAACTAGTCAAAAAAACAGAAGAAATAATGGATTATTTCCATAGAGAAATGGAGTCACTTGAGGACAGAAACTGGGAGATATTCCACCCCGAAGAACTCCCTCCAGTTGAAGAGTCTCTACAACTTATGAAATGGGCTAGAAACGAACTAGCTAAGGAAAAACTGAAAAGCGAATGGGTTTCACCGGATATATCAAAAGTTAATACCCAGTTGTTTAATCTCAACCAGTATATCTCTCGTTTAATTAAGGAAAATAATCCATCTAAACTGACTGATCACGACTGCAGGTCAATTGTTCAGATTTATGATGAGATCAAAGAAAAAATTGAAACAGATAAGGACTATAAGTATTTCCGCCTCACTCTGGCAAAAATAACGCCAGCTGTAGAAGAGCTCAGGACTTTAGATAAAAGCTTCTGGCGTCCAGCACAGGAACAGCCAGCCTCCTCAGTACAAGGATACTCTGCTCATTCCACCTCTGCTAATGCAGAACCCTTACCCTCTGAACACAACGATGACGGCCTGACTCTTCAGGGTGCTGAAGGGGTCAGCCCTGAAGCCTGCGCCCCAACTAAACAGCAAGGGAGTTTAGACTCAAATATCATTACAGAAGTAAAAGAGTTGCTTGCACTGGCAATAAAGGAGTTCAATGAAAACCAGCCTGACGATGAAAAAAGAATAAGTGTCTCGGCCTGTGCACAAGCTTTAACATACTCTATTACAGAACGAGAAAGGGCACTCACGATAGAGGTCATTGCAGAACTGGTGAGAATAATAGAATCCTCCAAAAAAGAAGAACCCAATATAAGCGTTATGGTGACTCCGCTTCTTAATACTCTGAACGAAGCATTTGCAGATCTTCTTATATCAACATGAATCCATCTAACACACGAAAGGCAAGAGAAAGAATGGGTACTTTATTTCTCCTGTACAAAACCCACTGTTACTCAATGAGTAAGCATCCAGTAATCGTCACTGAACCTGAAAACTAGTGCCGAGTGCATATTAAAAAGATCTGGCTATGCTGATAGGTTCATAAAGCGTTCATCGGTGCAAAGCATGCCTCAGATACCCTATAAAACCGCTCTGGTGACCGGTGCCTCCAGTGGCATAGGTGCCAGTGTTGTGAAGGCGTTAACCAATCAAGGGGTTACTGTTTATGCACTGGCAAGGAGGGCTGATCGGCTAAACAGTCTGGCTGAACAAACCGGCGCAATTCCAATAGTTCTTGATATCTGCGATACCGATAAGCTTTATCAACAGCTGACGGGTCTGGAAGTAGATATTCTGGTCAGTAACGCCGGATTGGGAATTGGCCACACACCACTCCATAAAGCTTCCCGGGAAGAAGTTGCGACAGCAATGAATACCAACCTGCTGGCCGCCATGCATCTGGTCAATATTATTGCTCCGGGTATGGTAGCTCGCAGTAAAGGTCATATCATTCACCTTGGTTCTATTGCCGGGCTCTATCCTTTGTTTTCATCTGTCTATGGAGCCAGCAAAGGAGGTCTTCATCTTATGTGCCAGAATCTCAGACTGGAACTCAAAGGTACTCCCATCCGCTGTACTGAGATCTGCCCTGGAAGAGTTGAAACGGAGTTCTTTGAAAAAGCATACAAAGACCCTGAGGTGGTTCAGAAAATTATGACAGAGATTACTCTGCTGAAAGCTGAAGATATTGCTGATGCGGTTCTTTATGCCCTTTCAGCCCCGCTTCGTGTCAATATTGGATTGATTGAGTTGACGCCAACGGAACAAATGGCGGGAGGATTGGTCAGCCAACCAATCCTCTAAAGCTCTCCGCTACATTTCTTTTTTAAACCAATAAAATGTATCAGCTGATCATTCACCCTATGAATATAAAAAAGGCCAACATTCAATTTCTGGCTACATTCTTGATTAAAGCAATAGTGTCACAAACCGAAAAAACAAATGTCACTCTGAATATCTTACCTGTATGAAAAACATGATTGCTGAGTACAAAAAGTTTGCGCTCAAGGGTAATGTAATAGATATGGCCATCGGTATCGTGGTCGGCGGTGCATTTGCAACCATCACATCAAGCCTCGTCAGCAATGTCATTGCGCCTGTTTTTGGACTGCTGACCAGCGGTGTCGACCTGGCAGACCTGTTTCTGGTACTTAAGGAAGGCAGTGAAGGTTCTCCTTATGTCACCCTTCAGGATGCCAATCAGGACGGCGCTGTCACTTTGAGTTATGGGCTACTACTGAACAGTATTATCAGCTTCCTTATCGTTTCCTGGTTCGCCTTTCTGATGGTTAAAAGTATAAACCACCTCCGCCAGGACGAAGAAAAAGTAGAAGACGTGAAGGAAGAGCAGAACACCAAACAGTGTAATCATTGCTTTAGTCAGATTCATAAAGCAGCAACGCGATGTGCTTTTTGTACTTCCCCACTGGACATTGACGGCGTTTGAGTTTTATAGATCAACCATAAAAGAAAACCTTCTAAAATGTCTGCGCTTACCGTCTCTCGTCACTTAACCTCTAAAAACCATCTATGTTAAAATGCCATGCACACCATGAAACAGCCGTATTGCTTTGCAAGTAAGGTTGACAGAGATCAGGCTTAATACCTCCGGTTTTCGAGATACCTAAAAGCAACTCAGTCCTCCCCAGACAATACCCATCGACTGACCTGAAGGGTATTTATTATACGGCTGTAGCATGGTAAAAAACTGTCATTAAACTGACTGGACATCATTGATGAAACTGACTATACCCCGTTTTGATCTGGCCAAAGTCCTGGTTATAGGTGATATCATGCTGGATCGATACTGGCATGGCGTCACCTCCCGGATTTCACCGGAAGCTCCGGTACCGGTAGTCAAAGTAGGGCAGATAGAAGATCGCCCTGGTGGAGCGGGCAACGTTGCACTCAACATTGCGACCCTGGGTGCACCGGCATGGGTTATCGGCGCAACCGGTGATGATGAGGCGGCAGACGCGCTCCAGACCCGACTGGAAGCCGCAGGCATTTACTGCAGCTTTGCACGGATTCCCAGCGTTCCAACCATTACCAAGTTACGCGTTATATCCCAACATCAACAGTTGATTCGTCTGGACCATGAAGAAGCCTTTGATGGTCTGAGCCCTGATGTTGTTGAAGAGAAAGCAGCCCAGTTGATCCAGAATCTGGGGGCTATTGTACTTTCAGATTACGGAAAAGGGACGCTTCAGGGTTGCCAGCAACTGATTCGTCTTGCACGGTCTCACAATATCCCGGTTCTGGTTGACCCAAAAGGCACCAGTTTCGAGCGGTATCGCGGTGCTACAGTGATCACTCCCAATCTAAAAGAGTTCGAAACCATTGTCGGCCCCTGCCGCAGTGAGGAAGAACTGGTCAGCAAGGGTCAGCAATTGTTAAAAGACCTGGAGCTGGGTGCACTGCTTATCACTCGCAGCGAGCATGGCATGACCCTGATTCGTAAAAATAAGCCAGAAGTCCACTTCCCAGCCAGAGCCAGAGAAGTATTTGATGTCACTGGCGCTGGGGATACCGTCATTTCCGTCCTTGCCGCCTCATTGGCGGCCGGTTGCGGGATGCCTCAAGCAGCAGGACTTGCCAATATTGCTGCGGGCATTGTTGTTGCAAAATTAGGTACAGCCAGTGTTTCCATGCCGGAGCTGAGGCGCGAAGTTAATCGCGAGCTTGGTGCTGAGCGTGGTGCAGTTTCTCCGGAACAATTGATGGTTGCTGTTGAAGATGCCCGTGCACACGGCGAAAAGATCGTATTCACCAATGGCTGCTTTGACATTCTCCACGCTGGTCATGTGGGCTACCTTGAACAGGCTCGTAAGCAGGGTGACAGACTCGTTCTTGCGATCAATGGCGATGAATCGGTGACTCGACTGAAAGGGGAAGGTCGCCCGATCAATCCGGTTGACCGTCGAATGGCCGTACTGGCTGGTCTGGAAGCCGTTGACTGGGTCGTCAGTTTTGATGAAAACACACCAGAAGATCTGATTCGAGCTATCAAGCCAGATGTTCTGGTCAAAGGTGGCGACTACTCACTGGATCAAGTCGTTGGTGCACCTATTGTTCACGAATACGGTGGTGAGGTAAAAGTACTGGCCTTCCTGGACAACTGCTCAACGACAGCCATTGTGGATAAAATCCGCGATGAAAAGGAAGCACAACCCGCCTGATCCCCCCCTCTTTGAAGGCCTGCTACATCTCGTTGTGCAGGCCCTCCTCTCTTCTACTATCCTAACCATTCAAACAAAAAGTACACATTAACTGGACTTGCCAAGGGTCGATATATCCATTAACCCTTGCTTGAGAAATTACCCGTGGCGGCACGATGGATCGTTTCCCTGATATTGATGGGAACAACATTATCAACCTATGGACTTCAAGCAGATCAATACTGCTTGGATAACCAGCTCTCCAGCGTTTACTCTGCCATCGCGAGTAATGTCGGTATCGGTATTACCATTGAGAAAAATGAGAAAACCGTTTTTCCTGCCAATGGAAAACCCATGAATTTGAAACGTGGCCAGCAGTGGTGTCGTGATATCAAGCCGGAAGAAGACCTGGTCATTCATGAGTCCCGCTTCTTTAAAAAGTGGAGTTTCAGAAAAGCCTTCCCAACCTCATTATTAAAAGGAATTCGTGTTGAGTTTGGCAAATCCGGACGAATCAGCGAACTCTATGGAATCAACCTTGTTCAGGATTTTGATGCTACCGACCAGTTCCCACAACCCAACCAATGGATGACTGAACTCTATAAAAATAGTGATACGCCTCTTAATCAAATCTGTATTCCGGGCACACATGATAGTGGCAGCTATGACATTACGACCTTCTCTGAAGAAGACCCTCACATGTGGGAAAGTTTGAAGAAACTGTTTGACTATTATGCTGAGAGCTATCTATTCACACCATTTAAAGAGCTGGTTCGGTGGTGGGCAGTGACCCAGGGGGAAAACACTTATCAGCAATTAGCGGCAGGTATTCGCTATCTCGATATACGCCCCAGAAAGATACATGGCCAGCTGGTCACCGTTCATGGGCTTGCGGGTGCATCAATTGCTGATATCAGCATTGATATCAGGCGGTTTCTCAATGAAAATCCTAAGGAAATCATTATTTTTCATATCCATGAGCCCCTTGGAATGACTCAGGCTGATATCGATGAGTTATTTCAGGTTTTGTATGAAAATTTTGGCAGCAGCATTACTCCCCCACAGATACACCCCTCAACCAGTATTCAACAGATCCAGAACAGTGGATACCAGATTATTGTTTTATCAACACTCCACTCCCCCGTATTCTCCGGCTGGTCGAGCTACGAAACACTATCCAACCTCTGGCATAATAAAAACCGTCCCTACCCACTTCTGGAAAGCATTGTCAGTAATCTTGTACACCGCAGAAATAACCGACTTCATATTACCCAGATGACAATGACAGAAAGCCCAGGTGATCTGAAACAGGGCGCAATCCCAGGGCAGCCATCCAGTCTGCGATCATTTGTAAGAACACTGCGCTATCCATCCGGATTTTTACGATATGCAGCAAACGCTGCCCGTCAAAACAATAACAGGGTAAATATAGTAACGGTAGATTTCCCGGAAGATGACTACATTTATTCAGCTTGTATGCGTGAAAACATGATGGACATATCCCATTAACTTTTCTGATACGGCGAGGATGTTATTCTTTCCAGAATGGCTTTGAAATTTCCTGCAGGCGATCCGACTCCGTCAAGCCAATATCCTTAAGCAGTCTTGCATCCATTTTTGCCAGATTCTTTCGTCCTTCAGCACGAAACTGCCATAATTGATATTGATTCTTCAGCCGTGCTAAATACCTTATCGCTTTACCACTGGATTCTGCATTGTTTTTCATTACACCCTCCTATATTTTTTAAATTGTTAGAACAAAAAAGTTAATTTCCAAAATTCAGGGTCTGGATATAGTCCCTGCTTGAGTTGGACAGTAAATCCTCATGCATTCGCCATGAGTCATTAAAAAACTCCTGACCAATCTGAGTATCCAGAAGAAAAGTTCCAAGCACCTTCAGACCGGCTTCTTTATCGAACACATTTTCTGCATAAATAATCTGCATCCCCTCACCATCGACACCCAGCAGGCGGGAGAAATATTGTGTCATCAGACATCCGTTTCCAGG
Organism: Endozoicomonas sp.; assembly: GCA_965261315.1. Classification (GTDB taxonomy): domain Bacteria; phylum Pseudomonadota; class Gammaproteobacteria; order Pseudomonadales; family Endozoicomonadaceae; genus Endozoicomonas. The sequence continues at coordinate 77,131 of CBDHDM010000041.1, forward strand.
CTCTTTGGGGGCAAGAATAAGAACCTTTAGTTTTTTCTTTTCCAACTCTGAAAGCCTTTCATACCAAGGCTTTACCACTTGATGAAGCCAACCTGTCTGAGCTGCTGCCGCATTATAGGCATTGAAATCAATGATTGGCCGAGTGCTTTTTACAAAGCGGGTTAATTCACCCTTATCAAACCCGGGACTGCTCAGTATTTTTCTGGCAAAATCCAGACTCATCTGAATCAGCTCCCGCTGGTTTGCCACCTGTCGTTCATTCAAACCCTGGTCAGGAAGTGATACCTCAACCTTTCTTATGAGTGTTATTAACCGTTCAAGTTCCCTCTTTTTCCATTCTGATAGCTGTTGCCCTTCTTCCGACATCAATAAAACATAGAGGGCTAACGGAATATGACTGACAGACTTGAGATTCGTGTAACGTGGCGATGAAAAGGCACTCTGGCTGAACTCATGTTTGAGAACATCAGCTATCGGCGAAAGGCATGATCAATTTAGACAAAATCTTAGAAACAAAGTCAGCGCGAAAATGATGCCTTCAAGTCATCAGCAATGCAGAGTGTTGAAAGATGGGAAAGGGTTGTCAGGGACTGTAGATGCTCTTCCTCTGAAGCCGCTGCACAGGCATCGCTGATCACGAAAACGTTGTAGTCCATGTCATGTGCGGTCCTGACCGCTGACTGCACTGCCCAGGTTGTACCAACGCCACTGAAATAAATATCAGTCACCTTACTAGCCCGGAGAATCGCTTCCAGACGGGTACTGTAAAAAGGGTTTATCCGCGGTTTAACCACAATAAGATCATCAGGCTGTACATCCAGATCCTCATGAAACTCAGTACCCCATCGCCCCAGGCGAAGAGCGCCAGCCTCTGCCAATGATGAAAAAAACGGGGAGTTGGTCGGTAAATCCCGATAATCAGGGGAAAAGCCAACCTTCACAAAGATAACAGGTGTAGATGTTTTTCTTGCACTGGAAATCGCCGTATTTGTATGGGTCAGTACGTGATTCTCAGACACCTGCCTGGCGTACATCCTTCGTTTACCATCCGGATGTACGAGATCATTGATGTAGTCGATAACCACCAGAGCATTTTGCATGAAAGCCTCTTATAAAAGAGGCTCCCGGGAATCTGTCGGACTTTTCGCTTCAGGTCAGTGTCGGACAGGCGCCCAAGTATGCCTCTACATTTTGTTGCATATGAGCGGGATTAATGGTTCCAACAATAGCTGAAGAAACGGCGGAATGTGCAAAAACCAGTTTCATACTTTCCAGAACTGGATCCTGACCAGAAAGACAGGCATGACCACTGGCCAGTGCTTTTTTGATCAATATGCCTTTTCCCTGTTCCAGGGCGTAATCCAGCACCGGCTTTTCCCCCTGTTCATTCAGGTTATAGGTCACCATGGCAACGTCCGAGTGCTTCAGTGCCAGAATGCCACCTTCAACGGTTTTGGTGGACATACCTGAAGCGAGGATTTTCCCCTCTTTTTTCAGATCAGCCAGAACCTCAAGGCAGCCCGACTGCTCAATGATATTGACATCATCACCACTGGAATGAACCAGCATCAATTCAATCACGTCGGTGTTCAGGCGCTGTAGACTTCGCCCTACACTAAACCGGATATGCTGCTCAGAGAAATCAAAGAACGATTCTCCCTGGCCATTTTCAAGAGTGACAAACTCTTCTCCTACTTTGCTGCAGATAACCCACTCCTCACGAAGTCCTTTATGTCTGGCAAATAACTGCCCCAGACGATCTTCACTGATACCATAGGCTGGCGCAGTATCCAGCAGGTTCATTCCCAGGTCATGAGCCAGGGTAAGCAGTTTTAGCATTTCACGGTCATCAGGAATCGTAAAGTGTTCCGGGTATTTTACCCCCTGATCCCGACCAAACTTAACGGTACCAAAGCCCAGCGGTGATACCTCAAGATCAGTACCACCGATTCGCTTTCTACCCAGACGCTGGCTCATGATACCGTCTCCTCAAGATGCCCCTCAAAATATCCTTGCCAGAAGTTTGGACAAATTTCAGGTCGGGAAAATCCTTCAGGCATCGAGAAGGTTTCATCACCCGCTGGACGAATATTATCGTCCTGCAACAATCGAATAACTTCATCTGAAAGGTTGGGCGCAAGCGCCAGCTTGGTAGGCCAGGTCACAATACCATTGGCGACCGGCTGACAAAATGCGGCATCCGGGCGCAGCAAACGGTTCTGTTTGGGCTCTGCACGGTTGACCCGTAGTGTGTCCCACTCTGCCTGATCCAGGTCCACCCAGGGCAGTAACGCCCTCATCTCTTTTTTCGCCGTTGCAATCAACGCTTCAGCAGACTGTTTGACCCCATCTTCAGCAATGCCACCACCGAGATACCATACCCACTTCCCATCGGAATCCGGGTGACTGGTCACAGTAATTCTTGGCAGAGGTGTTGTACCGAGACAGTGGGCATAGATAGGCTCAGGGTGCTTATGACGCACCATCACCATCTGCAGTGGTCGTACCTGCATCTTCGGGTCTTTAACACCCCATGTATTTAAAAGCGCCTCAGTTCCCTCACCCGCTGCCAGTACATAGCGGCGGGCTTTCAGCAGAACACTCTCACCACTCGCTTCTGTCAGCTCAATGGAGTCTATATTTCCCTGGCTATCCTTATTGAGCCTGGCATTACCCTGCTCACTCCAGTCCACTTTCACCGTTTTATCTTCCAGCCCCTGGACCAGAGCCTGAGTCACCGTAGCGATATCCAGAACAATTTCATTGAGCTGATAAACTTTCCCACGAAACCCTTCATGTTTGAATATGGCAGGAAACCTGTCTTTCGATAAGGTATCCACACGACCACGTAAGGCTTTGCTGGCAAAGAATGATGTCATTCTTGAACCAATATCCCCGGGCGACCAGAGATAATGATATTCAGACAATATTCTGGCTTGACGCAGGTCCGGGTCAGCAACATCGCCTTCCCCTGCAAGCGCATTGCGCCACCGGTCTGGCATCCCCGCAATCGCCTGGGAGGCATTGGTCAGCTGACCGGTCAGGGTGTATTTGGTTCCGCCATGCACAATGCCCTGAGACTTGATGGTCTGACCACCACCCAGAGAGTCCTGTTCCAGCAGCACCGCTCGATAGCCAAGGGTATTTAAAGTACGAAATAACCAGAGGCCGGCAATACCGCCGCCAATTACCACCACATCGGTTTCAATAGTTTGTGCCATTGGGAGTCAACGCCCATAATTACCTGAAATGCAGGGAATTATACGGCTGATAAGCTGCATAGCTACCACCCTCACATTTTTTTTCAAATTTTGTTTGGCTAGTGGGGATTCTACTCCCGCTTGAAAGAACTCATCTGCTCTCAATTGATCCAGAGTTCTCAATTTGTTGGCTTCGTCAATCAAGTGGCTCACAACAGACCTGGTCTCTGCTATGGATTCTGCATTCCGCACATTACTTTTAATCACTGTCAGCTGATATTTGATGACTTCCAGTTTCTGAAGCTCCTGATACTCTCCGCGTATAATCGGGGAAGGATCGCCAGAATAGTCATCTTCAGAAACATTGCCCGATTACACTCCTCCATTGTGCCTGTTTATCATGCTGACAACCTCCTGCATGGAAGAAATCCCTCGATGAGTCAGAGGTTGTACGTTTTGCCCACTTTGCAGAAGAGCTTGTGTTATTCCATTGCTGGCGCTCTGGTCTTCTTTTTGGCCACTGGCGTGAAGACCTACAGGTACACGAATACTTTGACACGGGGATAAACCAGTAGAGTTCATTGAGAAATCTCCTCTCCTTGAGCAGTGAACACATTCACGTCCTGGTTGTACTGCTCACAAACAGAATGTATATAAACAAACTTTCGGCTCCCCCCATTAAGATTAATAATCCAGATAGGTTTCAACCACAGTGGTTATAGACACAAACACATCATTCTGCACCTCCTGGAGTGGCGGTAAAGATGCCTGCTTTGCACTCTGGCAATCCATCCAGAAGGGGCTTACCCCAACCTGTCTGCTGACCATGCTGAAAGCCGATAAAGACCAGACCAGTGCCCATGGCCTGAATCGAGATGTGCTTGAAGCCCAGGCTGAGTGTATGCAGCTCCCCATCGTTTTTGGGAAGGCAAACTTCGGCGAATATGAGGCGGGTTTAAAAGCGGCACTTCAGGACGTTAAAAATACCTTCAATACTTTTCAGCTGACGTTTGGTGATATCGACCTGCAGGCCCACCGGGACTGGTATGAAAAGATTCTGATCGATACCGGGGTGACGCCTCATTTCCCTCTCTGGCATTACACGAGAGAGCAGCTACTGAAAGATATGTTTTCTAACGGTTTTGAAACCATGATTGTCAGTCTGAAGGCCGACAAGCTGGATCGACGTCTGCTGGGTAACATTCTCACTCCAGACATTGCCGGGCAGATTCAAGAACAAGGCGTCTGCCCTACCGGTGAAGATGGCGAATTCCATACCCTGGTGATCAATGCGCCGCACTTTCATAAACGTCTTACGGTAGAAACGCGAAGTATCATCGAAGATGAGTGGGGGTATACCCAATTAGAGATTGCCCCCGCCTGATACAAGCATTCAGCGAAGTAAGGCTCGATAAAGCTTTTTAGCGGTCACAACCCGCGTCTGTTCTACTGTCTCCCCCAAAAGCAGAATAATAGAGGCTCGGGTTTCATGGAGCTCTGTCATTGCTTCATGCAAAGAGGTTTCCGGGGTAAGGCTGATGGTTTTTCTCATTAGCACACCCACAGACATATCTGCTTCACTGTTCACCAGACAACGAGCCAGGTGGCGATAAAGCACAATGCCTACTGGCTGATTATCTTTAAGCACAACATAGCGCTTGCAGGGATACAAACGCAGCGTTTCCTCTATAGAAGCCACTGTCGCTTCTGAAGAAAGACAAACTGCTGGAATCGAGTGCTCAACCAGCTCCGCTAAAATTTTCTGATGGGAACTCAACGCAGCTTCAACCAGTTTCCGCTGGGGTTTTCCAATAACCCCCCGCTTATTGTAATGCTTGATAATGCTTCGTAAATCATCGCTGCTACGGGCTTCTTCTGTATAGCGTGGAAGGATCCGTGTCCAGAACAGCGCAAGCAGTAATACATACTTTGTCAGCTGGTAAATCAGTCGAATAAGCGGTGACCACTGAACCACCACCTTCTCAGCAATTTGCACGGCCAGCAGCTTGGGCAACACCTTGGCAAACACCAACATGCAATAGGCAAGCAGTGCCGTAAAAACAGCCAACCACAGATCATTAAACTCTTTCGCTGCCAACGCACCAAGCAACGTGCTCCCGGAAATACTGACCAGTGTACTCAACAAAACGATGGCGGAGAGATGCTCCCGCTTCTTCTTAAAAACCATCTGAATGGAATCCTGATTACGCGGTTTCCTGTATAAAATAGTCACCAGTTTCAGCTCATCAATAGACACCACTGAAGACTCAAGAAGGGATAAAAAAGCGGTAATCGCAACGATAAAGCACGCAAAAAATACAACCAGTAGCATCCATACCTCCAGAAAAACAGCTTTAAGCAGGAGAATCATAGAAGCGTTAACAGCTCTCATTCTGACCCGCTAACATGAAAACAGAAACCCTGCAATCCTTTGTTTTCGACTATTTTTCTTCTTTATTTACCGTACGCCTCAATCTTTACTCAATCAAAAATATTATTCGAATATTATTCGACTGATATTCAAGCATGATTTATCCTTCTACTCACTGCCCTCAAATCTCTGGTTATCCATCATGTCTGCATCTGAGAAACGGACACAAAGAGAAGCTGCCATCATTCAATCCACTCTGACCCTTCTTCAGGAAAAGGGCTTTTTGGATCTGAAGATGTCGGAGGTTGCCAAACACGCTCAATTTTCCATGGGAACCGTGTATTCACACTTCTCAAGTAAAGAGGATCTGCTTCTTGGCTGCGCCAACCATATTTCGAAAACCATTGCATCTGTTTTTGGTCAGGTGATTCATAGCCCCTCTCCTCCGATGGAACGTCTGCTCATCCTGAATATGGCGATCTGGTTGTGTGATGCCCAACAACCTCACCACTATTTTCTTCGCCAGCTGGCCATGACTCCCGACATCTGGCAACGCGCATCCGCAGAACGGGCCCGGGCACTGAACGACATCTATCAAACAATTAGTCAGCTTGTTGAGTCACTCATCATTGAGCTCATGACTGAAAACCCATCGATCACAGAAGAAAATAAAGAAGATGCCCTGACCGACATCCTTATGGGGATCTGGAGTTTAGGTGAAGGCTTATTCCAGATCAGCGTGTCCGGTTTTGGACTGAAACAGCCCTCCTTGCAAAAAGACAACGGATTCGGACTGCTGACCACCAACCTTGCCAAATACCTGCAGGGCTGGGGCTGGCAGGAACCCTTCTCTGTATCAACGATTGCAAACAGCAAAATCAAGGCTGAACAAACGGTTGCCAGATTTACAGATCAGTAAAACCTGCCAGAGTTTATTTATTCCAAGCACTCTTTAAACATCAAGACAACGATGTAAAGAGTGCTTTTATCTTATTAGTTTGGAGCTAAATCAGAATGCACTTTCTTCCATCAACCCGATCATCCATAACAGTGATGATACTCATGTCGTTCAGCCTGCTGACAGGTTGTGACCAAGAGCAAACTGAGCATAAAGACGTCATCAGACCAGTAAAACTGTTTGAGGTAAAAGACCCCCAGCAACAACAGTTGCGATACTTTCCCGGCAAAGTAACGGCGACGGAAGAAGCAGAAATATCCTTCCGTATTCCCGGCCAGATCGACCGGATTGAAGTCAATCAGGGAGATGATGTCATTGAGGGGCAGGTACTTGCTTATCTCGATGATCGGGATATTCGTAATGAGCTACAGGATCGCCAAGCCAACTATGAACTGGCCAAGATTGAGTTCGAGCGGGCTAACTCTTTGCTCAAAAAGAAAGTGGTTTCTCAATCCAGTTTTGACACTGCCAGCGCCAAACTGAAATCAGCTGAAGCGGCACTTAAACTCAGCCGGGATAAACTGGCCTATACGACACTGACAGCCCCCTTCAGTGGCCGGGTCGCCCAGACACTGGCGGAAGCCCACCAGCAAGTTCAGGCTCAACAACCCGTATTGATTCTGCAGAGCAGTGACCGACTGGACATCAGCATTCAGATTCCGGAAAGCATTGTCTCCCACGTTAACAAGAAAACGGTTAACCATGACTACAAGCCACTGGCCACGTTCCCGGGCGCACCAGGAAAAGAGTTCCCGGTCAGCTATAAAGAGCATGCCACCCGGGTGACACCGGGAACCCAGAGTTATGAGGTGATCTTTACCCGAACAGCACCTGCCAATATGAATATTCTTCCGGGCATGACGGCAACCGTCATTATTGACCTTGCCCAGGTTATCAGTACAGAAGGGCAGCCAGGCTATGTTCTGGTTCCTATCTCGGCCATTGCCAAAGACGATGCCAACAATAAGACCGTTGTCTGGCGATTTGACCTATCAACCAAACAGGTCCATCCCGTAGAAGTTTCCGCTGGGCGCATAACCGAAGCGGGTGTACAGATAATGTCCGGTATCAATCCAGGCGATCAAATTGTCACCGCAGGCCTGAGTCAGCTGTTTGATGGCATGACCGTAAAACCGCTGCGCAAGGAACGGGGACTGTAAGCCATGAATATTGCGGAATACTCTATTTCCCATCGAGTCATCAGCTGGATGTTTGTTGTCATCCTGCTGGTGGGCGGTGCGGTTTCATTTTTTGGACTTGGCCAGCTGGAGTTTCCTGAATTCACCATTAAGCAGGCCATGGTGATCACCCACTACCCGGGTGCTTCACCAGAGCAGGTGGAAGAAGAGACGACCCTGCCACTGGAAGAAGCAATACAGCAGCTGGAGTATGTAAAAGTTATCGACTCCATCAGCAGCAATGGTCGCTCTCAGATCATGGTGGAAATGAAAGAGCAATACCCTTCCAGCCAGTTGCCACAGATATGGGATGAGCTGAGACGAAAGATTAATGATGCCCAGGGCGGTCTGCCACCTGGTGTTTACCCGTCTGTTGTCGTTGATGATTTTAGCGATGTATTCGGCATGCTGTTCAACATCACCGGCGATGGATATACCTCCCGAGATCTGGAAAATTATGCTGACTATCTCAAGCGTGAATTAGTCCTGGTAGACGGCGTTAAAAAAGTATCCATTGCCGGTGCCCGTCAGGAGCAGGTAGTTGTGGAAATGTCCCAGGCCAAACTGGCCAACCTGGGCATTGACCCCGCCTGGATTTTTTCCCTGATCCAGAATCAGAATGTGGTTTCCAATGCCGGTAATATGCTGGTTGACGGGCGCTCCATTCGCATTCACCCCACCGGTGAATTCAGGAATGTTCGGGAACTGGAGCAGTTGATCATCAGCCCTCCCGGCAGTACACAACTGGTTCGCCTGGGTGATATTGCCTCGGTTCGCCGGAGCTATGATGAAACACCCGACACGCTCTATACCTCTAACAGTCAACCGGCGCTCTCTCTCGGTGTTTCCTTTGCCTCCGGCGTCAATGTCGTGGATGTCGGCAAACAGGTGCGCAACCGCCTCAGTGAGTTGACCTCAGAACAACCTGTCGGTATTGAACTCACTACTGTCTACGATCAGCCAGCTACTGTCTCACAATCAGTCAATGGGTTTCTGGTTAACCTGGCGGAAGCCATCGTTATTGTTATTCTCGTCTTATTGCTGGCCATGGGTGTTCGTGCCGGTCTGTTAATGGGTGCCGTCTTACTACTGACCATCTCTGGCACCTTTATTGTCATGAAGGTTCTGGGTATAGACCTGGAAATGATTTCCCTGGGAGCACTGATCATTGCCCTCGGCATGCTGGTGGATAACGCCATCGTGGTTACTGAGGGTATTCAGGTTGGCCTCCAACGAGGGCAAACCCGACTGGAGGCCGCAAAGCGGGTCGTCAGCCAGAATCAGTGGCCATTATTGGGCGCGACCGTTATTGCCATTATGGCCTTTGCCCCCATTGGTTTATCCGATGATGCCACGGGTGAGTTCTGCCTCTCTCTGTTTCAGGTATTGCTGATTTCCCTGATGTTAAGCTGGATCACCGCCATCACACTGACCCCCTTCTTCTGCAACATACTGTTCAAAAAATATGAAAAGGCCACAGAGAATCAGGACGCCCTGTCGGTAGACCCTTATCAGGGCGCACTGTTTACCCTTTACAAACAGCTGTTGAATTTTTGTCTGAAACACCGACCAGTCACTCTGGGACTCACCCTGCTGGCGCTGGTTCTGGCGATTTTAAGTTTTGGCTTTGTGAAGAATGTGTTCTTTCCTCCTTCTAATACTCCCATCTTTTTCGTTGATTTCTGGATGCCGGAAGGTAGTGATATCAGGGCTACTGAATCAGAAATAGCACGCTTTGAACAGCAGGTACTTTCCATGCCGGGCGTCAGTAACGTCACCTCCGTTATTGGTATGGGAGCACAACGCTTTATCCTTCCTTATCAGCCTGAAAAGCAGTATACCAGCTATGGTCAACTGATTATCGAGGCTGAAGACCTGGAGGCGATCAGCACATTGATCCCTCCACTGGAAACCGTACTGAATGAACAGTTCAGTGATGTGGAACACCGTATAAAGCTTATGCAAAACGGCCCGGCGGCACCGGCAGAAATTGAAGCCCGCTTCTATGGAGAAGATCCTGAGGTATTACGCTCACTTGCTGTACAGGCAATGACGGTGCTTCGAAATGAGCCAACAGCAACCAATATTCGACATGGCTGGCGCAACCAGGTAAGCCTTGTTCGCCCTCACCTTGATGAAGCCAGTGCCCGTCGCAGCGGTATCTCAAAACAGGCCCTTGATGATGCGCTGCTGGTTAACTTCACAGGGCGTCAGGTGGGTGTCTATCGCGAAGGCAGTCAACTGTTGCCCTTGATCGTTCGTTCCCCCGAAACAGAACGGCTCAATGCTGACAGTATCACCGACCTGCAGGTATGGAGTGCGGATTACAACAGCTATGTACCCATCACTCAGGCAATTTCCAGCTTTGATACCGAGTGGGAAAACCCCCTGATTGTTCGCAGAGATCGCAAGCGGATGCTGTCCGTTATGGCGGACCCTGACCTGATGAGTAATGAAACCACCGACAGTGTATTTCGGAAAGTTCGTGCTGGTATTGAAGCCATTCCATTACCAGAGGGCTATACACTGGAATGGGGTGGCGCTTATGAGCTCTCCACCGATGCCCAGAACGCAACGTTTGCCTCAATCCCCATGGGGTATCTGGCGATGTTCCTGATCACTGTATTTCTGTTCAATACCATACGACAGCCATTAGCCATCTGGTGCACCGTTCCCCTGGCACTGATTGGTGTTGTTACCGGCTTATTAGTGCTCAATACACCGTTCAGCTTTATGGGGCTGCTGGGACTGCTGAGTCTGTCAGGCATGTTGATCAAAAATGGTATTGTACTGGTAGAACAGATCAAACTGGAATTGGAAGAAGGCTGGGAAGAGCATGAGGCAATATTTCACGCGTCCGTCAGTCGCCTTCGCCCGGTATGCATGGCTGCACTGACCACCATGCTGGGTATGATTCCTTTACTGTTTGATGCCTTTTTCAAATCCATGGCTGTAACCATTATTTTTGGCCTGGGGTTTGCCACCATACTGACCCTGGTTGTACTGCCGGTGATCTATTCACTGCTGTACAAGATAAACTTCAAGGGTTTTGATTACCGCAAGATCGGAAACCATTAATACACGTGCCCCGAAGGTCGACTCCCCGTTTCCTTCGGGGAGTCGACCTTCAGATTGATGCTGGTTTCACTGGGAAACCGGCCTATTTTCTGGAAGGTGGCTTCAGGTGATAACTCAAGCTCTGATACTCCGGCTCAACAATACCTGACCGGCGATTAATCACAACGGTTAACCGGAAAAACAGGTTACAGAGCATATTGCCAAACCGGTGCAACTCGTCAGGCACTTTTATTCCGTGCGCATCGACTTTTACCAGTGCTCTAACCGCTTTCTTGGAGAGTGAACGGCAGCTGTGCAACAATTGCACCGACCGCCCTCCCCTGGGAAGCACAAAACCGTGCAACTGCCCTTCAATCTCTTTCTGATATTGATCAAAATAACCAGCCAGCCATTGAACCTGCTCTTCAAAGATGGCCTGTTTTCCCCGAACCGAGCCATTCATATGGAAAATCCTGGGCTGCAGTTTATCCAGAAAATCATAGATATCGGCAAACCGTTCATCCCCTTCGAGCTCACTGATAACGCCACCGAGTGTGGCACACAGTTCATCAGTGATTATTTCATAATCACACAGGGGGGAGTCTTCGTAGATAAATGGATAGCAGAGCTCCCGGATATCACCGGAGTATTTCAACGTCATCTTGGCACCATACGTAGTGTCGTTTCAGCCTCGGAGCGTGGGAACAAGGAATAGTACGTTTCTGCAGTTTTCCCACAGCCGGAGCCCCCGTGGGAACGAGAGTCAGCAGTCTCGACGGAGACCAAATTACCGAAGGTAGCCGAATACGCCGAACCAACCGTTCATGGATTACTCAATCACCGGTGTTGTCGACGGTAAAAACCGTCGGCTCCCCTCAATGGGCATTCGACCAGTACTAGAGCTTCAGAGCTTTTGATCTACAGAGTGATACTTGCATTGTAAGCTCTTAAATCCCACGCACACCATGGGAACCCGGTGCTTTGTACGGACTGCATTCCCACATGAACGCGTGGGAACGAGGTCATGGCTTTACAACTTCGGCCACCTACGGTAAATTGTCGCGAACACTCCACGCGGATCATCAATACCAACCTATTAGCCGTTCTATACTCTTTGCCCGCTTAAGTTAACAACTTTAAATCCCGTCGATAAGTCTTCAGGAGTCACTTTAGGACAGCAGTTAAGTTAGATCCATTGTCCCAAATCCCGCAACCTTCTGTGTATTGCCAACATCATTCCATGAACTTCCCTGCGCTCTGAAAGTCCCTCCCACTGACCAACGACCAAAGTCTCTGTCTACATTTAAATTAAACAGTTGCTCTGCCCTTCTGAGAAGCTGCTTTCCAGTAGTTTTGTTCTCTGGGTCAAGGAATGAAGCATTAGCATTAATATCCCAGTTCACCAAAACAGTAGTCAGGCTGAGCTCAATGCCTTGAATACGAGCATCTTCTATGTTCTCCATTCCCCCGTTGCCCCAAATCAACATATCACTCATGCGGTTTTGATAGAGGTTAACAGACCATTGACTTGCATCCCCAAACTGGCCGCGTAACTCAATTTCAGCATTTTTCGCTGTTTCTGGCTTCAAGTCAGGCCGCTCTGATCCAGGGTAATAAAGATCCATAAACGTCGGAGCCCTGAATGCAGTGCCATACGAGGTAACTAACCGCATCTGGTGAGGCAGATTGACTCCCCAGGATACACTTCCCGTAGTTTTATCGCCGTATGCTTCATTTTTATCGTAACGGCCACCCAGTTGAAGTTCACCATGCTCCATAGAGGTCACGTTCTGAGGCAAACATCCCAACATTATATCTTTCCGTAACGGTATAATTACTGGTGGTATCAACCAAGTCATTGGAATAATCAAAGCCGGTAGTTAGGAATTGATTTTCCAGCCATGCAACGTCATTGATCCAGCTAAATGAATAACGGTTGTTCTTTGTCGACCTTGGGCTACCAGCACCACTGTCATCACGATTATCACGCAGATAACCTGCTTCCAGACGTGTATCCCACACATCGTTGACAGCAGAAGATACATAAGCATTCACTACTGTTTCTTCAAAATAACTGGTGGGATAGCCCTGGATAGAGAAACTTGAATTTGAGTTCACATCATACTCAGACTTGCCTTCAAAGTGGGCAAAATTAACACCCGCGCTGATATCATTCTCAAAGTCTCTGGAAACACTGCCTGATATGGATTTATTCCGATAAGCATCATCATCCACATCAAAGCCATACTCTGTTACCGTTCTATCATAACCCTGTGTTTCATATAATCGGGCACCCAGGCTATAGCGAGTCTTATCACTTTCTCCTCCAAAGTGGACACCATATTCCCCTGTATTTCGACTGCCAACACCGGCTGTCAGCGTCAGTTTAGGATCCCCTGAGCCTTTCCTGGTAATGATGTTGATAACACCACCCACCGCATCGGCACCATAAACTGTGGATCGTGGGCCTCGAACAATTTCAATTCGCTCTATTTGAGCTGGATTTATATATTCAAGTGGAGCTGAACCTGAGCTGGCAGTATTTATTTTTTGACCATCCATTAAAATCAATGTCTGTGATGTGGATGTTCCTCGAATATACACACCCGACATACTACCGGGTCCACCATTTGAGGTAATCTGTACTCCCGGGGCCTGATTCAATAACTCTGTGACCGATGTTGCCTGACTATTCTCAATCTGTTCACGGTTAATTACGGTAACAGGAGCCAGCGTCTCGTCTACCGTTTGAGCCGTTCTCGCCGCAGTAACGACAATCTCCCCCAGATCATAAACTTCCTCTGCCTGGGCAACAGAACTCATAACGGACATTGCAACAGCAACAGAAAGCCCTGTGCGTACAAACAGGGAACGCTGATTAAACGACATTGGTGTCTAAATCCTTGGTGTAAACTAAAAGTCTTGGGAACGTAGCATTTCAAAACGTACCAGCTACCGTCATCCCCGCGAAGGCGGGGATCCACGGCCCGCAATGGATTCCCGCCTGCGCGGGAATGACGGTAATGCGGTATTAATTTATATTGGCCGCCACAATCTCGGCGTGACCACTGGCAGACCTGACAGCTTGCAACTGGTGACAGATCATCTCTGCACCTTCCAGAATTCTGGGTGTGGGTCTGGCAATCAGGTCACTGGGGACTGAAAACAGTTGATGCCCCTGTACCGCCTGAAGGTTCTCCCACTGACTCCAGTAGCCCATCAAATCTTTCCGTGTTTCCGGGGTATCACCTCTCGGATCAGAACCAATAATCACCTGGGGGTCACGGGTAATCAGCGATTCGATACCGATTTTTGGAATACGTTCTGATATATCGCCGTATATATTCTGACCACCACATAGAGAGATTACATCATCAATAACCTGGCCACTGCCGACGGTCATCAACGGAGAGCGCCAGATTTCAAAGAACACCGAAACGGGCGCACGCTGGCCATAATTGTTCTGCAACGCCTTCAACTGCGTAGAAAAATCATCAACAACCCGGCCGGCTTCTTTTTCTGTTCCGGCCACTTGTCCAAGGCTTCGGATGGCCTGCTCAATGTCGGCAAAATCCACCACATCGATATGAAAAGTTTTGACGCCCAAAGACTCCAGTTGACGTATCACTTTCTGAGAATTTCCTGCCGTCCACACCACCACCAGGTCAGGCTTCATGGCAACAATGGCTTCAACATTGACGTTGGGGTAGCCACCCACATTGGGTAACTGTTTAACTGATTCGGGATAATCACTGTGCTGATCGACGGCAATAACGCGATTACCGGCACCAGCGGCAAACAACAACTCGGTAGAGCCTGGAGACAGGCTGATTATTTTGGGCGAACGGGTATTAAGACAGACAGAACGATTACTCATGTCTTCAACACAATACTGGCTGTCAGGCTCGCTGGCCTGAGCAGCACTGAAAGAAAGCGAAGCTGCATTTGCCATAAATAATGCCAGTGCCATGACCTGGGTTACCTTGGGCAGCCTGCTCTTCAGTGTCTTGTATTGTACGGAATGTATCTTCATGGTGTCCCTGAGTCACAACCAATACTCAGGGCGGCATACGCGGCCACTGGACTTTTTCAGTGAAAAGCACAGTGTAAAAAGAGATGTTTGTATCCCAGCCGCCAGGTTACCCGCCCGGTTCCAGTCTCTTGACAGACTGTTCTATCTTGGGCTTTGCAAAGGCAGGTTTCCTGACTCTGGCGTCATCATTCTCAGCAGTCTTCCCGGTATAACCAGTGACGTATATTGCTGAGAACTCTTCCATTACAGTTGCGGGTACAGTCAGGGTTTTTCACCCTGTTCCCTCTTTTGACCCATTAACCTCATCAACGATGAGCGGTCAAAAGCGTCGTGATTCATACCAATCACTGACGTAACCCTTACAAAGTTTCGCAATACTAACCAAACATTCGTCTTAAATCACTAGGGACTTGTCGATATCCTGTACTTATTTTTGACCCTGATCAGCTGTTTTGCTCTTCTCCGATGCCTGCCAGAGTACTTCTCCTTCGTCTTGCAATGCACAATGGCGACCAAGCACATACATCAGATCCGATAAGCGATTAACAAATTTCAGCAATGGCTCATTGATCTTTTCTCCACTCTCCTGAAGCACATCATTCAATTCAATGACGTGTCTTTCTGCCCTGCGGGATACAGTTCTGGCCATATGGCAGTGACAGGCAGACTGTCCGCCACCAGGCAGCGTGAAGTTCTTCAATGGTGGCAGTGGTTCATTCAGCTCATCAATCAGAGCTTCAATCGCTTTTGTGTGCTCTTCCCGGATCAGCTGATAACCGGGCATAGCCAGTTCACCACCCACATCGAACATCCGATGCTGGATATCCTGAATTTGCTTCAGCTGGTCTACCGTAACCTCATTCCCCTGCTTGAGGGAATGGATCAACATGCCCAGCCAGCTGTTGGTTTCATCCACAGAACCAATGGCATGTATCCTTGGATGGGATTTTGCCAGCTGCTGACCATCACCAATGCGGGTTGTGCCTTTATCACCGGTACGGGTGTAGATTCGGGTAAGCCTATAACCTTTTTTTTCAGTCATTTCTCGGGTTCTTCTTGGTAGCTGGTACATACTTTGAACCATAAAGCACACAAAGAGTACGAAGAAGTGCTTTTCTTTCTTTGTGCTCTTTGTGGTCTCTGTGGTTAATCAAATACGACAATAATCATTTAACTATTGTTAAACACCGCACAGCTCGAAGATTTGTCTCATATCGAGACTTTCTTCGATAGCGTCTGCCATACGGTTAATACCCTCTTCCCGCAACAGGCGATAATCAATGCTTGAAGCGTCCTTCAACCCAGCCCATCGCAAAATAGCCGTGCAGGCATCAGGCTCTTCAAACACGCCATGCAGATAGGTACCAAATATCTGACCATCGTCAGACATTACACCATCCACTTCCTGATCGAGCCTGATTAATGGTTGATTCAGCGCTGGCCCTTTTGTTACCCCTGCATGAATCTCATAACCGGTGACAGGAACAGGGTCTTGACCCGGCAGCTGCATAACCCCGCTAACGCGTGTGAGTGTTTTCTCATGAATCATGGTGGTTTCCAGGTCCAACAGGCCCAAAGCATCGGAGCTTCCGGCGATGCCTTCAATACCGTCAGGGTCATGCACAGCCTTACCCAGCATCTGATAGCCGCCGCAGATGCCCATCAGTTTTCCGCCATAGCGCAGATGTCGAAGGATATCCTGACCCCAGCCGTTCTCTTGGAGGAATTCAAGGTCAGTTCGAGTGTTTTTGGTGCCGGGAATAATAACCAGGTCACAATCAGGTATAGACTGCCCTTTTCCGATAAAGTGAACGTCCACCTCGGGGTGAAGGCGCAGAGGGTCAAAGTCTGTGTGATTACTGGTACGGGTTAAAATGGGAACGGCAACTTTCAGAACCTTTTGCCCCTCCTCTACATGCTGGTGAGAAATGACAGCATCTTCCGCTTCAAGGTGTAAGCCGTGAAGATAAGGCAAAACACCCAGCACAGGCTTACCGGTCTTTTCTTCCAACCATCGCAAACCGGGCTCCAACAGCTCCACATCGCCTCGAAAACGATTGATAACAAAACCTTTTACTCGCGCCTGTTCGGACTCAGACAACAATGCCAACGTACCGTATAGATGGGCAAAGACACCGCCCTTATCGATATCCGCAATGATAATAACCGGACAGTCTGCTTTTTCTGCAAAACCCATATTAGCCACATCACCTTCCCGCAGATTGATTTCTGCCGGGCTACCCGCACCTTCTACCAGCACGGCTTGATAGTGGCCCTGTAACCGCTGCCAGGAGCGCATAATGGCTTCCATCACTTCAGGCTTGTACGCGTGGTACTGGGTCGCATCCATTTCGCCAATAGAACGACCATTTACAATCACCTGGGCACCAATATCACTGTTCGGTTTCAGCAACACCGGGTTCATATCAGTATGGGGCTCTAACCCAGCGGCAGCGGCCTGGAGGGCCTGAGCCCGACCAATCTCTCCTCCGTCTTCAGTAACGGCGCTGTTCAATGCCATATTCTGGGGTTTAAAAGGAGCCACAGAGATATTATGACGCATGAATACACGGCATAGCCCTGCCACCAACGCACTTTTGCCTGCATCACTGGTCGTGCCCTGCACCATCAGCGTGTGTGTTGAGTTGCTGCCCATAACGCTGCTCATAACGGGAGTCCCAGCCTGCTAGAAAAGTAAATGAGCGGCATTATACGGGCAGAAGAGTTAAGAGGAAAAAAAGCTTCAAACATTCACAGAACTAATTGTTATGCCTGCTATCTAAAGAGAGTTACCTTAATCTGTTATTATTCCCTGTTTCATTTATCAACCTGGCGCTGGTGCATGAGTCGTTTCTTCTATTCGTTGCTGTTATACCTGATCTCCCCTCTGGCCATGGTTCGCCTTTACCTGCGATCCAGAAAATCGCCCGAGTACTGGCAAAGAAAAGCGGAGCGCTTTGGTTTCTTTAACCTCCCTCCGTCGACCAAGCCCGTCATCTGGGTGCACTCAGTATCAATGGGGGAAACCATTGCCAGCGGGCCCCTGGTTAAACAGCTTCAGAAAATCTACCCGGATCATCGTATTCTGATTACCACCATGACACCCACCGGCTCAGCACAGGTTCAAAAAATTCATGGCGACAGTGTGGATCATGTCTATGCCAGCTATGACCTGCCCGGCGCGATAAAGCGATTCCTGGATAAAGTAAAACCGGTCATGGCCATCGTGATTGATACCGAGCTATGGCCTAACACTATTGCAGCGTGCCATAAACGACGCATCCCTGTGTTGATAGTCAATGCCCGCTTATCAGAACGCTCTGCCAGGGGTTATGGTCGCTTCAGCCTTCTCACCCGCCCCATGCTGGAACAAATTGATATGGTTGCAGCCCAGAATGATGAGACTGCCCGCCGCTTTCTGGAGCTGGGCCTTCCTGAGAAGCAGCTCAGTAACACGGGTAGCATTAAGTTTGACCTGGATGTGTCACCCGAAGTGATTGCTGCAGGTAAAGCGCTCAGAGAAAAATGGCAACAGGGCATGGGCAGTGATATTCGTATCTTTGTGGCTGCCAGCACCCATGAAGGAGAAGACCAGCAGATTCTGGATGCCTTCAAAACCATTCTGAGAGATGCCCCTGAAATGCGCCTGCTTTTGGTTCCCAGACACCCGGAAAGGTTTGACAGTGTTCACCAACTGATCCATGACAATCAGCTATCCGTGGTTCGCCATAGCCTGGGAACCCAACCACAGGAAACACCCAGAGTCATTCTTGGCGATACCATGGGCGAAATGATGAAGCTGTTTGCAGCATCGGATATTGCCTATGTCGGCGGTAGCCTTGTTCCTACCGGAGGCCATAATATGCTTGAGCCCGCTGCTCTGAATCTTCCAGTGCTCTCAGGCCCTCATGTTTTTAACTTTGAAGAAATCAGCGATTCACTGGTTAAAGCCGGAGGTTTGAAAATTGTGAATAACAGTGAAGAACTGGCTCAGGAAACCATCCGGCTGGTTCAGAATAAGAATGAATATGAGGTAATGAGCCACCATGCGGGGGAGTTTGTCCGTGATAACCGGGGAGCTCTGAAAAAAACGTTGATGCTGGTTGACAAACTTATGCCATCCAGCAAATAAAAATCTGCTTCAAATAAAACAGGTGGAAGCCCCTCCTAGATGACGCTCAGCAATTTCAATGGTTGCTTGAAGCTCTTTTCTAGCGTCAGTACCTGAGATAGGGCTTTCCCTTCTTGAAACCGCCAACTGCCCGAAAAGGGTAGTGTTATCATTGCTATCCTGTATCTGCTCTTCTGTTATCACTAAATCAGGGTAAAGTGTTGCAAGAAATGCAGAGCCAATAACACCAGTATTACTACTAAAATAATTCGTTGCCAACTTTTGTGCTGCTTCAGATGTCCCTGCAGGATCTTCAATTTCAGTAAGGTTCTGTTTATCCTTCCAGGCAGTAACCTGGGCCAGCGCTGCCGGATGAGAAGCGATCTTCGCCAAAGGTACATTTTCTTCAACTGCCTCAACGGTTCTCAGCAAACACATGTTAATGGGCAGGCGAGCCACTCCACTGACTTTCCGAATTTGAAAAACTTTACATGCCTGAACGGTGGCATCAATTAAGTTCCCCATAACCAAATCATTTCGAAGAGCAACAAATGCTTCGGCCTTGTTCTGCTCTGCCTGACAAAAAGTATTTAATGGAGAGCCGCAGAAGTTTAATTCGAGGCTATTGCAGTCTCCATACAGCTTCATAACAGCCAAGTGATTAAAGCTTCCATTTGATGCCTGAATATTTAACATTTATTAAATCTATTTTTATGTCCACTATAGTTTCGGTTAACCCAAAATTCTTTAGCTTAAAATAGGTTTGAGGAAAACCGGGTACAAAAAGATATTTCTACAATCCAGGGCGTAAGTCAGTATTTGAAGACTTGGTCGCCAGCATTGAATCCACAGCAGGGTCAATATTCAAGCGGCTACCATCCACAAAGTAATAGTCACTGCCAGATTGCAGTCCCTGAATAGAGAGCTTACCCAGAATCCGGTTCATAACCACCTGTTGTTCCTGTAAGTCTTCATCTGCAAAGGTTTTCAGGAAAGCTTCTGCCAATGAGCAGCCCTCATCTACAAATACCTTCATTCTGGCTTCAGTGCTTTTAGTATGCTCATCCATGAAGTCATCATCCATAACCGGGTATTTACTCAGTATAGAAGAGCACATCCTCACTTAGCCTTCGTTCTGATGAACTGTACACTCCCTGAAAATTGCTCCCCGATAACTGCTCCTGCGTTTATCTACCTCCCGCATCCATGTACATAAAAACGGCTCCACAAGGAGCCGTCTCAGAATAAATAACAATTAAATCAGTAATTAACCACGACACTCTGTGGGTACAGACAATTCATCGCTGGCATCGGTCATCCACTGATTCAGCGCTTCAAGATCCGCCGGACTGAGCGTACCTGCAGCCTGCTTAAGCTTCAGGGTATTAACGATAAAGTCATAACGGGTGTTCAGGTAATTACTGATGGAAGAGTACAGCTGCTGCTGGGAATCCAGTACATCGGTAATGTTACGGGTACCCACTTCATAACCACTCTGAGTGGCTTTCAGCGCACTTTCAGAAGAGATAATCACTCGACAGCTGGCATTAACCCGATCCACATCCGACGTTGCCGTTCTCAGCAGATTACGGGTGTTGGCATTGGTATCACGCAGTTGCTGATCAAAGTTTTCCTGTGCTTCCACCAGCTGATAGCCAGCTTGACGGGTTACCGATGAAGTAGCACCACCGGAGAAAATTGGCAGGTCAAACTGAACACCCACAACAGTCTGCTTGCCATCGCCTGTTAATGTCCCTTGTGCATGAGCCTGACTAGAGTTACTTGAACTGTAGTTGTAACTGGCAAAGGCATTAACAGTAGGAGCATGACCAGACTTGCTGGCTTTCACCTTTGACTCGGAAGCCACCAAACCTTCACGAGCCGCTTTCAGGCCCAGATTATTGGTCAGCGCTGTGTTTACCCACTCTTCCGGATTATTAGGCGCAGGTGCCACCACCGGCATCGCCTTTTCCAACTGGGCAATATCGGTTACGTCCTGGTTTACGATAGTGCGCAACCCTTCATAACTCACAAACACCTGATTCTCTGCCTGAATGCGGGCAACACGGGCATTGTCGTATGCGGCGCGGGCATCCAGTACATCGGTTTCTGCAATCAGGCCAACATTGTAACGTTCACGAGCCTGGTCCAGCTGCTGCTTAAGAGCTCTTTCCTGAGCCTTGGCCGTCATCAGGCTATCTTCGGACCGGAGAACGTTGAAGTAAGACTCAGCCACACGAAGAATCAACTGCTGCTGAGCATTGGCAAAGACCGCAGACGCCTGACTACCCACCGCTTTTGCCTGATCATAATTAAACCAGGCATTCATGTTAAACAGAGGCTGGGTTAATGTGGCGCCCCAGCCATGGGAGTTGTAGTTATCCGGTGTATCGCCACCAATAACCAGATCACGAGATGTACGGTTATATTGTGTATTGGCAGAAAGCCCCAACGTTGGCAGAAGTGTTGCCCGGCTCTGGTTAACCGTTTCCTGAGTCGCTTTCATGGATGCCTGAGCTGCTGCCAGCTGGGCATCGTTCTCCAGCGCCATATTGTAGACATCGAGCAGGTTGTACTGAGTTGACGCCGCCTGCACGTTCAACACGGTACCCGCCAGAGCGGCAAGCAGAAACCCTCTACGACTATTACGTGACATAATTTTGTGATCCTTGGAAAGTTCGCCAGTCGTTCATCACCCCTCTCGCAGAAAGGCTTACAGACTGGTCCCTGATGGGGGATAAAATCGCTGTATCAAACTCAGATCAAGGAAATCTACACTAATTTACGCAAAAAATGCAGTAGTATGACGAATTCCTCTATGGATATTGCTTCTTTAGGCTGCAGGGATGAGGACGCTATAATAGTTATTATGAAGAGACATTCGACAAAACCAAACTACCACGTCAATCTGATTCGCCTGCAGCAACTTTGTGAGGGGAACTATCTGCGGCTGAAGCGCCTGTTGCCAGATCTACCAGAGCAGGAGCACTTCCACCTGCCGGTTAAACACGTAAAAGGTCAGAGTCAGCGCCTGGAATGGCTGATCGTTGATGTCCTTGAGAGAGCACCTTTTACGACATTGCTCCAACTGAGAATGGATACCTGCTGGGGAAGCTTTTTCAAAACGCCAGAAGCTGAAGTGCGCCTTTACCATGATGTACGTATGGCAGAAGTGGTATCCCGGAAAACAAGCCAGATCATCCAGGCCCGATACGATTACCCTAATGCTAAAATGCATCAGCCCGATGAGAAAGAGCAGCATAACCAGTTTCTCGCACTATGGCTTGATTATGCATTGCCAACCTGTCAATCCCATACGGAAAGAACCTGACCAAGGTCTATTTTTGCATAAGCCGGAAATTAAAAGCTGACATTCTTCACGCTGTATGGCTTCATGTTTTCAGCAATAAACAATAAAAGCTGATGGTACTTGACAACTAGCAACATACTGACAAGCACCACCATTTAAAAGAGAACATATATTTAATATCACCAAATAATTCTACTGATTAAAGAAAGCGGCCTGTAAAAACATTTATCGTCGTATATAATTCTAAAGACAAAAACCCAATTGAATATACATAACCAATGGCTTTTACTTATACAGGTAAAGCAAAACTGAAAGGAAAATCTTTCGGCATCAGGATTCATCACTCGATAACTGATAACGTCATTTCCAAATAAAACGATATTTACAAAAAACGACACCAGAAATCCCTCTAAAAAAATGAAGGCTATAGCCTGCCAAATAAGCCAAAGTAGCTGAGGAGCTAAATAGCCCACTTAGGGTAAATATTAAGGAATTCTTCCTGATGATACAGTTGCACAAATATTTCTTTTAGCATCTGCTGAGAGGCGCTGGCGGTTGGCTGATACGTGTTGCGGGTCTTGATTTGGAACCACAAAGAGCACGAAGAAGAGATTTTCTTTTCCTTTGTGTTCTTTGTGTTCTTTGTGCCCCTTCAAATTAATGGCTAGATGCTTAATGTCTACCCTAAGAAATAGCCCATTCCCCAGATACTATGTATCTCCTGTACCATGCCCTTCAATGCCAAATAAATAGCTGCAATGAGGAAATGTGTTATTACTTCCCAAAATGAGTACTATTGCATTCTCAATGGTGTATTTGCGGGCTATCATAGGCGTGCTCCAGTTGAGCGCAGACTCTCAAATGGCTGAGTCCACTGTGAGCAGCTGACTGACGGTGACGCTCTACGATGGAGACTTTACTCGTCAGAACACCACCTGATAAACCAGAAGCCAGGTTGGATAACTATAACATCGGTTAAGGCTGACATGAGTACCGCCAGAATTCGAGTCATACAGATTACAGATCCGCATCTTTTTGCTGATTCCAGCTTAACGCTTATGGGTATCAATACGTCTGCCACACTGGGTGATGTGCTTGCAAAAATACAGGATGATTATCAGGATGCCCAATGTCTTCTCGTGACTGGAGACTTAACTCAGGACGACAGCGAAGCGTCCTACCAGCACCTGAAAGACAAGCTATCGAAGCTTAACATTCCCAGTTATTGGCTACGCGGTAATCATGACCAAACCGACGTGATGAATGCTATCAGCCCATCATCCATGCAAAAACAGGTCATTCTTGGTAAATGGCAGATTCTACTACTGAACACTCAGGTGGATGGTGAAGTGTTTGGTTACCTCAGTAACACTGAACTGGAGCTTCTGGATAATTATCTGGCACAGGACTCAGATAAACACTGCCTGCTGGCCCTGCATCACCACCCGGCGCCCATCAATAGCCTGTGGATGGACAGTATTATGCTGAAGAACCCGGATGACCTGGCCAGAGTACTGGCTCGGCATAATAATGTAAGCGCCATTATTCATGGCCATGTGCATCAAGCCAGAGATTATGAGTTCTGCAATATTCCTGTGATGGCAACCCCCTCCACCTGTGTGCAGTTTGCGCCTGAATCCGACAAGTTTCTTGCTGACACCAGGCAGCCCGGTTTTCGAGTTCTGGACCTTTTTCCTGACGGACGGGTAAAAAGCCAGATTGTCAGAACCAGTGATAAGCCCATGAGAATCGATTTGGAGTCAAAAGGTTACTGATAACCTGCTATTTTTTAGCAAAACCAGAGATCTGTAGCCCGATACAGCCATGAATCTATATTTTTCCTTAAAAAACAATTCAATACACATCTTCCAAGCCATCATTTTCCCTAAACCAACCAGTCTAATAAATATTTCAGAATTAACAGACTAACGGTATATATCTATTTTTTATGAAAGAGTGCCCTATCCTTTTCTAGATTTAATATTAGGAGCAGTAAAAAATAAGGATGTAGTTATGATCAGGATAAGGTCCGTACAACAGGATGAATGGGATGATACCTTCTGGAACAGCAATCATGAACACCGCAAAGCAAAGGCTCAGAAATCACGTCACAAAGGGTTAAACTCATCAGCCATACGCCAGGGAATCGAAGATTACTTTGATAAAAGTAAGCTTAGAAAAAATATATCAGATCGTTATCAAGATCTTGATGGTTATGATGAATTAGATGAAGATGATTACAAGCCCAGAATCTGACTCAATTTCTACCTGACCAGAATGCCACTTTTTTATGTGGCATTTTTTATTTTTGCAATACATTTAAAAACCCTTACTATTGTTATGGATATAGAACCCCCAACAGCCAAACCACCTTACGGCCGCCGAGATTAAAATGACGGTTGCAGAAACTTCAGATCAGGCCTGTTCAGTTGAAAATACCAGCTACACTCTCATTGCTATAAATAACTGAGTTATGGCTATAAACGATTCTCACACGGTCATTAAATTCCATATTGCTGCCAGCGACGCTTTCAATGCGAGCCTGACAGTAATAATCTGACTATTGGACATGTTCGGTAGAAATAGTTAATAAATTATGGGGTAATGACGAATGACCACGTTTTCTGAACTCCAATATCTGCACGGATTTGGTAATGAGCATGAGACTGAAGCCCTGACTGGTGCACTTCCCCAGGGGCAGTTCAACCCTCAGCAGGCACCCATGGGTCTATATGCAGAACAGTTTTCAACGACTGCATTCACTGCCCCAAGGCATCAGAACAGAAGGACCTGGATGTATCGCATTCGGCCTTCTGCAGCACAGGGTGACTTTCAGCCGATAACATCTGACCTGCTACGTTCAGGTCCAATTACCGAAGTCCCCGCCCCGCCCAACTTGATGCGTTGGGATGCACTGGCGTTTCCTGAAAAAGAAACTGACTTTATTGATGGCCTTATCACCATGGCTGCCAATGGCAATCTTCAGGTGCAAACCGGTTCTGCTGTGCATATGTACCTGGCGACTCAGGATATGACAGACCGCTTCTTCTACAATGCCGATGGAGAGCTGCTGATTGTCCCTCAACAGGGCGCTATCCTGGCAAGAACCGAACTTGGCAGTTTGCATGTTTCCCCCGGAGAAATACTGGTTATCCCCAGAGGGATAAAATTTCAAATCCAGTTGCCTGAAGGTAAAGCCCGGGGCTACATCTGCGAAAATTACGGGGCTCCCTTTATCCTGCCAGAGCGTGGGCCTGTGGGCGCCAATGGCTATGCCAATGATCGTGACTTTCACTATCCAGTAGCCAGCTTTGAAGATATTGATGGTGATTTTGAACTGGTCGCTAAATTCAATGGAAACCTTTTCACCTGTAGCCTCGACCATTCGCCACTGGATGTCGTCGCTTGGGTTGGCACCTCAGCGCCCTACAAATACGACCTGTCACGTTTTAATGTCATTAACACTGTAAGCTTCGACCACCCTGACCCTTCAATTTTTACCGTACTGACCTCCCAGAGCGATACCCCCGGGGTAGCAAATATCGACTTTGTTATCTTCCCACCCCGATGGATGGTCGCTGAAAACACATTCCGTCCTCCCTGGTATCACAGAAATATTATGAGTGAATTCATGGGTCTCATTCATGGTATTTACGATGCCAAGGAAAAGGGCTTTGTTCCCGGAGGCGCAAGCCTGCATAACTGTATGAGTCCGCACGGGCCAGAGGCAGAAGTCTTTGAAAAAGCCAGCAAGGCAGAACTTCAGCCTGTGCAATACAAAGACACCATGGCCTTTATGTTTGAGTCCCGTTTTGTCTTTGCACCGACCCGGTTTGCACTGGAAAGTAATACCCGCCAAACCGACTATATTGATTGCTGGAAAGGACTCAAGAAGCACTTCAGCCGATAAGAACACAGAATAAAGAACTTGTCGTTTTTCTAACTTACGCCGGAGTCATAAAGCATACCATGCTGACACTTAATGAAACGCACGATGCAAACCTCACCAGCTGGGTTACATCGGCCAATAACAAAGACAGTGATTTTCCTATTCAAAACCTGCCCTTTGGCATCTTCAGACGAAAGGACTGTGGTGAATCTTTTCGGGCAGGCGTTGCCATTGGTGACCGAATTGTGGATCTTGTTGCAGTCTCCCAGACCAGCATTCACTCAGGGAAAGACTGGGAGGCTCTGGAAGCCTGCTGCGATGGAACACTGAACCGATTTATGGGGCTTGGTTTTGAGCACTGGTCGTCGCTAAGACGAGCCTTGTCCAAAGCCCTGCGCACAGATGCCTCAGAAGAAGCTGAACTGTCGCGCTGCCTGGTTGACATGGATGAGGTGGAATACCGACTGCC
Organism: Endozoicomonas sp.; assembly: GCA_965261315.1. Taxonomy (GTDB): domain Bacteria; phylum Pseudomonadota; class Gammaproteobacteria; order Pseudomonadales; family Endozoicomonadaceae; genus Endozoicomonas. Next base: position 103,707 of record CBDHDM010000041.1, read on the forward strand.
CTGCCAGATCGGCGATTACACTGACTTTTATACCTCCATCTACCATGCCACCAGCGTTGGCTCACTGTTCAGGCCTGATAACCCGCTGCTTCCCAACTATAAGTGGATACCGATTGGCTATCACGGCCGGTCGTCATCGATAGATGTTTCCGGCCAGACTTTTAACCGTCCCTGTGGGCAGACAAAAGCCCCGGATGCAGAAACCCCATCCTTTGGTCCGTGCAAACGGCTGGACTATGAGCTGGAGATGGGCATCTTTATGGGTGTAGGCAATGCGTTAGGGGAGGCGATCAAACTGGATCAGGCCGACCAGCATGTCTTTGGTCTCTGTCTGTTTAACGACTGGTCTGCCCGGGACATTCAGGCCTGGGAGTACCAGCCACTGGGACCATTCCTGGCCAAAAATTTTGCCTCTACCGTTTCCCCCTGGATCATCTCCCTGGAAGCTCTGGTACCCTACTTTACCACCTTTGAGCGTCCAGCCAGCGATCCTCAACCTCTGCCTTACCTTGACTCTGAGAAAAATCGCCAGCAGGGCTCTATTGATATTCAACTGTCGGCTCATATTCTTACCGAGCAGATGAATCAGGAAGGGAATACCCCGGCACAACTCTCTCAATCCAGCTTCCGACACTCTTATTGGACCATTAATCAGATGGTGGCTCACCATACCGCCAATGGTTGTAACCTCAAGCCGGGAGATCTCTTTGGCAGCGGTACCCAATCCGGACCAAAACCAGAAGAAGCAGGGTCGCTGCTGGAACTGTCCCAGGGGGGCAAAAAACCACTGACGCTTCCCAATGGGGAAACAAGAACCTTTCTGGAAGATGGTGATACCGTCATTTTTAAAGGCTGGTGTGAAAAGAAAGGACATGCCCGCATCGGTTTTGGCGAAGTACAGGCAACCATCTTACCGGCTCAAGCTGTTCTGCCTGCCCGGACGGATATTGGAGAATAAATACGATGACACTCTACGGCTACTTTCGCTCATCTGCAGCGTATCGGGTGCGGATTGCCCTGGGCCTGAAAGAACTTGATTATCAACAGTCTGCGATCAACCTGCTGAAGGGTGAACAGAACTCGGAAGAATACAAAAAAATGAATCCGCAGGGTCTGGTACCCACCCTGACTACGGACAAAGGTATTCTTACCCAGTCACTGGCCATTCTGGAATGGTTAGAAGAAATGTTTCCTGAGCGTTCCATTATTCCGGGAGATCCATGGCAAAAAGCCCAGTTGCGTAGCCTGGCTTATCAAGTTAGCTGCGACATTCACCCGGTGAACAACCTGCGGATTCTCAAATACCTGCAACAGGCGCTGGCGGTGAGTGAGGATGCCAAAACACAATGGTATAAGCACTGGATTCACACAGGATTTACAGCCCTTGAAGCGCAGCTTAATGACCAGCCTTTCTGCTGTTCTGAGCAGCCCTCAATAGCCGACATATGCCTTGTACCTCAAGTATTTAATGCCCTGCGATTTAAGGTGGACATGTCAGATTTCCCAAAAATTCATGGCATTTACAAACACTGCAATATGCAGCCAGCGTTTATCGATGCGGCCCCTGAAAATCAACCGGACGCTGTATAACGTCAAAACTATTTTTTCCTCGTTCCCATGCTCCGCGTGGGAATGCATACGAAAGTTCGCAGGCTTTTCCGTAGCAGGTTCTTTGCGGGGAGTTGGGGTAGGCGTTCCCACGCAGGCGCGTGGGAACGAGGTCAGATCACGCCACTTGTGGTTTCAACAGGTCAACCAAGAAAACGTAAAAGAGTGCGTATCACCAGATCCGGTTTCTGAGCATGCACCCAATGACCTGCTTCTGGTATTTCTCGCATGGACGCTGATGGGAACAATGCAAGCACCCGCTCACGATGCTCGGGCAAAATATAGTCAGACTCTCCCCCCTTAATAAACAGGGTTTCACCGGCAAAACCGTTATCTGACAGTTGTCCGCCAAGAATTTCCCTATAGTGTGTCATGATCGCAGTAAGGTTAACCCGCCAGCAATAACCGCCCTGTTCATCACGATAGAGATTTTTCAACAGAAACTGACGTATGTCTTTTTCCGGCTCATAGGTTTCAAGAAAACGATCAGCCTCTGACCGGCTTTTAAGCGCACCTAAAGGCATAGACGACAGCCCTTGCAGAATGCTGTCGTGCCGCCGCTCTTGATAAGTCACCGGAGCAATATCGATCACAACCAGCTTTGTAACGCGCTCCGGCGCCATCAGCGCAATGGTCATCGCGACCTTGCCGCCCATGGAATGACCAACAATATGGACTTTTTCCAGTCGTTGGTCGTCCATATATTCCAGAACATCTTCCGCCATCACCTGATAATTCATGGCCTCACCATGAGGAGAGCGCCCATGATTGCGAATATCCAGCCCGTGGACCCGAAAGGATTGTGCAAGACCACGGTTGATCATGCCCAGATTTTCCTGTGAACCAAACAGGCCGTGCAGGCTGATCACATCAGCCCCCTGCCCCTGTTGCCTTGCGTACAATTTCATGCCTTCAGCGCTTCTCTCAATTATTCACATAAACGGTAATTACTGATCAGGAATTCTACCTAAACGACCGTACAACTGCCTCTGCATTTGGTACAAAGATCATAAATTGAGCGTTATCAAAAAAGCCAGCGGCCCATTCATGATGATGGAAATTACCGCTGTGTCTTTTGAAGGTAAACAACCAACCTGAAAACAGGAAAGTAAAGCCATCATGAGTGATCAAAACTTCAATCTGGATCAGTATCTGGAAGAACTGAAGCACCTGATTAACGTCGATTGCGGCACCTGGACGCCAGCCGGTGTCAGCAAGATTGCCGATATCATGTCCGAAAAGTACCAGAGCATTGGCTGGCAGGTTACCCATCATACCTTTGATGAAAAAGTCGGCCCGGGTCTGCTGGCCACCAATAAGCCGGAAGCCGAAGAATACGACATTATGCTGATCGGTCACCTGGATACTGTTTTCCCGGAAGGCACAGTGGCTGAATGGTCCCTGACCCGCGATGGTGAAAAGGCCTACGGCCCGGGCGTTGCCGATATGAAATCCGGCCAGCTGAACATGTTCAAGGCCCTTAGCCAACTGCCAGAAGACGTAGCTGACCGCCTCAGCATCTGTGTCTGCATGAACCCGGATGAAGAAATCGGCTCAATCTATTCCGGTGACTGGCTCAAGAGCATTGCCAGCAAAAGCCGCTATGTACTGGTGGCTGAAGCTGCCCGTGCCGATGGTTCGCTGGTTAAAGCCCGTAAAGGCATGGCCTCTTACAAAATCGAGTACAAAGGTAAGGCGGCTCACGCAGGAAATGAGCCAGAGAAAGGTATCTCATCAATCACTGAGCTGGCGCACTGGATCACCACACTGAACCAGGAAACCAACTTCGAAATCGGTACCACCCTGAACTTTGGCGTTGTTAAGGGCGGCTCTGCCGGTAACGTGGTGCCTGACTATGCGTCCACTGTTCTGGATATCCGTTTCTGGGATAATGACGACTACGCCCGTCTGGAACAGAAAATTCAGCACATGCTGGAAAACCCATTTCTGCGGGGCATTAAAATTGAATTGACCCGCGAAGCCCACAAACCCGCCTTCACCCCGAATGAAGGCAGTGAAAAGCTAATGGCTTTGATCGAAAAGACGGGTCAGGATATGGGACTGAATATCACCTGGCAGGCAGTGGGTGGTGGTTCTGATGCCAACCTGACCGGCTCTCTGGGCGTGCCCACTATTGATGGACTGGGCCCTATTGGTGGTGCCATGCACAGCCGCAACGAGTTTCTGGTACTGGACTCCATTGAGCCACGCCTGAACCTGCTCCGTAACGTTCTGATCAATCTTTCTGAAACCATCACTCGATAAATAGCAAGATGAACTCATTCCCACGGTCCCCGTGGGAATGCATACCGACCTCGCCGTAAATGAAGTAAACCGCATCGGGCAAAGAGAGATTACCCCACGCCCAGATCCATACACCCATATACGTTCCCACGCAGAGCATGGGAAGGATGCTTAAAATCAGAAGATTATGAAAGCATGATTCACCAGCCAGGGGATGAAAACCATCAAAAAAAAACAACAACACCTTTCAAACAACAGTACTCATAAGTAAATCCTTCTCTTCCCCTCCATCACCAAACACATTACTTACCACCTCTTGACGTAAATCAACACAAAGAAAGAAAACGAAAGTACTATAGGCTGAAAGATATTTTCAAACTCCACTCGGTCCTTCAAACAGTATGAAAATGAAACTCGGAATCCAGTCTATTGGTTACAGTGTTCTCGCTGGCCTGACTGCCATGACCATGGCCTCCAGTGCCAATGCCGCCAAAGTCAGCCTGAACACCAGCTATGAGGTCGGCGACTACGGCAGCGGTGACGCCTATAACTATGCCGGACCCCGTGTTGATTTAACCATGAACCCGGACGGCTCTAACTGGTATTTTGATCTGGGCGTGCGTAAGCGTAATCACGACAGTGGTCAAACCTACAGCCGAACCGATATGGGTGCCAGTTACCGTTTTCGTTTTGCTAATGGCTGGGTGCAGCCTGGCGTTAAAGTGCGCCGTGACGAGACACTCTACAACTCGGATTCTGCTGGCCGTTTAATCAATGATCAGTACAGCCTTGAACTGACTCACATTCTTGCCCTGAGAGGCAACTGGGGTCTATGGGGCGACTGGTCATTCAATATGACCAAAGAGACCAACGAATCCGCAAAAGGCGGCGCCCTGGAAACCATCCACAGTGACGGTTATGGCTGGGAAATTGAACAAGGTGTTCGTTACTACCTCTCCAACGTTTCTCATATGACCGTATCCCTGTACGACATGGGTGTTCTTCAGGATAAAGGTGACATGTGGGGTACCGGTGGCAGTCGCGGCACAACCCAGATCCGTGGTTATTACAGCCATCGCTTTGCCAATGGCCTGAGTATTCAACCTTATGTTCGTATTCCGGTCGGGTATGGTTACCGGGATAAATGGTACGAAACCGCTGCAGACCAGGAAAGCAAGACCACCCGTTATGCCCTGCAGATGAACTACCCCATCACCGATGCCATTCGCATCAACGGTGAGTACTACATCGAGCATAGCAAGTATACCCCTGAGTCAAAGCATAAGAAGCCCAATAGCCATAGTCAGTATTTCCGCCTTGGTCTGAACTTTATCTTCTGACGCTTAGCAAAAGATCGGTTTACACGAATTTAAAAGATTGAGAGTTTTTTATGTCATCCAATGCTGTATTTAAGAAAAGTCTTTTGGCTGTTGCGGTTGCTATGGGGGTTAGTTCATTTTCAACGATGGCTCTGGCTACCTGTCCTGAAGGCACCACTGTGGGCACTGTTTGTGCCCCTCCCACTAAACCAGACGAAGATGACAAATTACCTGCCTATCAATACGATATTGAATCAATAAATGTTGTAATGGCAGTGGTATAGTCCTATTTAGCGGAGGTGAATTTGGTCATCTTTTCAATCAAAGGGGAAGGCAACATCACTGTGTCAGGCTGTCGGTTCTTACGGTATCCATGTTGCCGCTGATGCAACTATGGGAAATATCAACATGAAGAGCAAGGCACCAGCGTTATCAGCCAAGATGATACAGCCATTAAATAGATGGTGTATTCGCACATACATAACCTTGAGAAGAATAATTTTGGGGTTTATCTGAAAGATGGCGGCACGATAAGCGGTAAAAGCAGTCAACGCTATTGATTTTCAGATGCACAGACAGCTGTCAGTTCAGACATCAATGTTAACAATCATGAGGGCAATATTGTTGGAAATGGCATTGCTGGTAATAAAATCAACTTTGCTATCAAGGTGTCGGCAATAAAACAGCAGTCTTTGATGGCTTATTAATTGACGGTTGTAAAAAACATTGAGAACTACGGCCATCTCTCGATTCATGCCAAAAGGATGAAACTGTAGAAATGGACACAGATAAACTAACAACAGAGTCCAACGCAACAACGCTGAACTTTGTTGTTGGCGATGATGCAAATCTTGATCAAGACCATTGCTGAAATCAATGGTAACGCTACATTTGCCACTGGCAGTACGGTTTCCATGCGCTACACCGGTAGTGATATCAATGATATTATTGCGCAGGGTAAAAATTACGTTACTGGAAGCAGACAAGATCACCAACGGCGGCAATATAATTTGACACAGAACTATTTGAAGAAAGCCTGTCTCCACTGCTCACTGGCGACAGCTGGCTTGAATCTCGAAACAGGAATCAATGGTGAAGTCACTGGCAATAAATCGTTGTAGAAGTTGGTGTTACCACCGATGTCGAAGGCAGCACTGAGCAATTCTTGGAAAGCAACTCCTGGGAGGGGTGGTAACGATGAAGAAGAGAAACTTGCCGCCGGTTACATCGTCTCCACCGCACTGACCGACTATAACCAGAATGGTGGCGGTGAAGCGGTCACAGCAATGACGACACGCAGCTCCGCAATAACCCCTGGTGAACTGGTTGCCCTGCTATCCAGCAGTGGTAATGATGCGGCAGTTAACAGCGGCCTCTGAAACGAGAACTGACCCCGGACGCCGAAGGCGGTGAAGTCCGCTCTGCCCTGGCCATGGTTCAACAGATGGAACGGAATCTGGATGTCCGCACCAACTATCTCCGTAACCAGAGCTACCTGCGCAACAGTCACGATGGCTGGAACCTGTGGGCCAATGGCATATACAGCGACGCACAGCTGGAAAATGCAGCAGAAAGCAACGGCTATGACCTGAGCATGATGGGTACGTCTGTGGGTCTGGATCGGGTATTTGATGACAACAAACTGTTTGGTCTCTCCGGTGCGATGGCCTATTCAGATGTGGAAATCGCTGGCGGAAAAAACACCAAAGACGTCCAGTCCTATCAATTTATGACCTACGGCGGCTGGTTCAACGACCGGTTCTTTGTGGACGGTAACTTTAATGTTGGCTTCCACAATAACAGCAGTACCCGTTATGTGGGTGCCGTGACCGGTTATCAGGGCAATCAGAAGGCAGAAGCCGACTATGCCAGCCACCAGATTGGCTACCGCATCACCGCCGGTACCAAGCTGGACTTCAACAAAGTATTGATCCAACCACAGGTGTCGTACGGCTATCAGTGGGTTCGAGTGGAAGACTATGCAGAAAGCGGCTCTCCAGCAGCACTCAAGTATGATCGTAAAACCTACGTAGCCAATGAGTTCGGTATCGGTGCCATTGCTTCCCAGAGTTTCCGCATGGAGATGGGTGTCCTGACCCCATCGCTAACCATAATGGCTTACCGTGACCTGAGCAACGATGAAGTCATTCAGGAAAGTGCAGGCTTGGTCAGTGATTCCAAAGACGGTCGTTTTATCATGACTGGCGACAGTGTGGGTGACAACAGCTTCTATGCACGACTGGGTGCTGATATGGAGATGCTGAATGGCGTTAACGTCGGTGGCGGTCTGGCCTTTTACAGCCGTGGCGACTATGAAGACGTAGCCCTCTCAGCCAATGCCAACTGGCGCTTCTGATACTTCCCATAGCTCCTGCACCCGCCCGTAAACCTACGGGCGGGTCCCTCTGAATCATGATTGGCGTACGACATCAATGAAAACACCTGGAAAACTGAAACAACTTTCAGTTGCCGTAGCCATGGTGCTGGGCGTCAGTGCAGTTCATGCACTGGAAATCGCCAGACCTGCCGCTACAGCCAACGCGGAAACAACGACACCCGTCAATATTATGCAATCAAAGATCATCGCATTTACCGGTGATCAGGTGCCTGAATACGTACACGCTGGCTCCGGCTCTGAGCTGTCCATCAGTGACAAGCGTTATGTGATTGGCGATCAGTCCCTGCGCTGGGACTGGAAAAGCGGTTCTACCATGACCGTGATTGACCCTATCCGTCTGGTGACGGATCAGGAAGCGTGGAAAACCTGGGGCCGACGGGCAACCCAGGTGCTATCGTTCTGGATTTACAACGAAAAACCCGTGGATGGTGTGCTGACCGTTGACGTTGGCCGTGGCTTGAACGGCCATATGCCTGCTGACGCCGGTTTTGACGTTAAGCTGAACTTTACTGGCTGGCGTACTGTGGGTGTCTCTTTACAGAACGATATCCAGGGTCGGGAGATGGAAGGTCTGGGTATCAGCGACCGTGGTGATGAAGAAGGCCTGGGGTTGATCTCTCAACCTGGTGGCATTAAACCGGATATGGACAGCATTCGCTTCACGGCACCCAACGGTGTCGATGCGGGTACATTCTATATTGACCGCATCATGCTTTCCGTAGACGACGCTCGTTACCAATGGTCTGATGACCATGTAAAAACACGCATTACCGTTCCTGAAATTGATTTTGAACTGCCTGAACCGCTGCCTGAACCAACGGCTGAGGAGCTGGCCGGGGTTAAGGCTATCCATCAGGCTCTGACCCGGGTGTTCGCCAGCGAAACTGGTGAAACGGGACTAAAAAAAATCAATGACCGGGATCAGCTGCGTCAGATGTTTACTGACCTGAATATTGAGCATGACGAAGATGGCACACTGCGTGGCCGACATATTCTCAGTGCCTTCCAGCGCGTGATTTATCAGCGCGAGCACCTGACTGCGGAAGATAAGGCACTGGTGGATGAGTATGTTCTCCTCGCGGATTACTCGGCATTGATGCTGAACATAGCCAGACAGTGGAATAACCTGGAAGCCGGTGCCGAGAAAGATGAATTCAAGGCCATGTACCTGCAGATGGTCGAACATCTTATGGATCAGGGCTTTGCCGACGGCAGTGGCCTGGTTACCACGCATCACTGGGGTTACGGCTCCCGCTGGTGGTACATCTCTGCCATGATGATGTCGGATGTACTGGAAGAAGCGGGTTATCGTCAGGCCATATACGATGCATTGGTCTGGTACTCCCGTGAATTTGCCGCCAGTTTCAGCATGGAAACCGGCAAAGAAAGCTCCAACCTGGACTACTACAATACGCTGGCCCGTCAGCATCTGGCCCTGTTGTTGCTAAATCCTGATCCCACAGAACAAGTTGCGCTGCTGAACAAGTTCGGCAACTTCTTTAACCAGTCGCTGGCACAGACCCCTCCGGGTTATTACGACGGCCTCCGACCTGATGGCACCGCCTGGCGTCATGATGGCAACTATCCCGGTTACTCATTCCCGGCGTTCAATGGTGCGGCACAAGTCGTTTATATGCTGAAGGACTCACCTTTTGCAGTGAGTGCTGAAGGTCGAGCTAACCTTAAGCGTGCCATGATGGCCGCCTGGAATTACTCGAATCCATCGGTAGGCCTCGGACTGGCCGGGCGTCACCCGTTCCGTCCATACGGCGTGAAAGATTTCCGCGAGTCTTATAAATGGCTGGCCATGACCGGTAACCCGGAAACAGGCGCACCCCTCGATGAAGAACTGGCTTCTACTTACCTTCAGGTCACTGGGCGTACAGCAGATGATAGCCAGGCTATTTTCGGTAAAACGTTAGAGCCAATGCCTCTGCCAGAAGGTCACTGGACTTATAATGGTGGTGCTTTCGGTATTCATCGTTATAACGACAAGATGGTCACTCTGAAAGCCTACAACAAAGATGTATGGTCTTCTGAGATCTATTTCCGGGATAACCGCTATGGCCGCTATCAAAGTCACGGCGCCGTCCAGATCAAGCCATTTGGTGATCAGACGGATTACGGCTTTGCCCAGGAAGGCTGGGACTGGAACCGTAACCCTGGTGCTACGACCATCCACCTGCCGCTGGAACAGTTAAACAGCCCGATTACCCATACCCTGATGCTGCGTGGCAGTGAGTCGTTCAGTGGCAGTTCGAACCTGGAAGGCCAGTATGGTCTGTTTGCGTTCAAACATAAGGCTCCGGGCCACCTGGATCGATTCGATGGGTCTTTCGTTGCCAGAAAATCCACCATGGCAATTGATGATCGTTTGATTATGCTGGGCAGCGATATCAATAACGGTACGTCCAAGTACCCGACAGAAACCACCTTGTTCCAGCACGGTATTGCTGAAAAATCTGCCGACCTCTGGGTTAATGGCAAAAAAGTTGAACAGTTCCCGTTTGCCGCCACTCTGAAGGCTGGCGACTGGCTGATCGATGGCCATGACAATGGTTACTATGTCATCAAGGGTGATGAGGTGAACGTAAGACGCCAGCATCAGAAGTCCCGCCATGACAAGACCATGAAACCCACCGAAGGTGATTTCTCTGTTGCCTGGATTGATCATGGAAAAGCACCGAATGATGCCGGGTATGAATACCTGGTATTGATGGACACCACACCAGAGGCGATGGCGAAGCTGGCTGATGATATGAAAGCGGGTAAGAAGCCTTACGAAGTCCTGCGTAAAGATGCCAGCGCTCATGTCATTAAAGACAATGCCTCTCAGGTAACCGGTTATGTTGCCTTTAGTGGTGGAAGCTTTGATGAGGGTGTGGTCAGCAGCATCAGCCGTGAGGCCATGGTGATGACCCGTCCGGTGTCTGACACGGAAATGACCATCAGCGCGGTGACTACCGATCTTGGCCTGACCAAGGAAACCATGCCTAAAGCCATTGATATTGTGGTAACCATCAAGGGTGCATGGAAAGCGGCTGAAATGAGCGACAAGGTTAAGGTAACCACCAGCGGCGACAGCACCAACCTGGTTTTCAGCAGCTACTTTGGTATTCCTGCAGAGATCAAACTTGCCAAAGCTCAATAAGGAAAGTGAAAACAAGTGCTGTCTGTGGCTATTTTACAGACAGCACTCTAAGAATACTGATCAACATCAATACCTTTTCGAAAGTTTTGATTGATGATCTGCACCATATTCGAAAGCTGAGAACCCGAAATGAAAAAGGCACTTGTTATTTTCTTTGCCGGTATGCTGACTCTGCTGACTGGCTGCGCAACCAGCGGTGAAACTGTCGATCAATCTGTCATCTTCCAGGATGACGGTATGATGGACAGCGATTGATTCGCTCCTGCTTATGGCACTGAAATTCAGTGCCATATAATTCTTCTCAACAAGTATCCTTTCTGATTTTACTCTTCATCAAAATAGAAAACTCTTTGCTCATCCTGCAGTCTTAGTATTTAGTTAATACCTACCAGCTGGAGGTAAACATGTTCACAGATGACTACGACAGCTCTGCCCTTGATCCTATATCCAATAACCCTGCTTACACTCTTCAGGATCGAAATAATCAACAAGCTAATACAACCGCGAACTATCACCACTGGCAAGTTTCACACCCAAACCTTCAAGGGCACCCAACTCCCCAAATAAATTCTATAGAGTCAGAGCCAGAGCGTGCATCTCGGGCATGATTTTGAACATCAGCTGAAGCTGCTGTAATAACAGCCTCACTTCAGGATCCTCTTCTTCAAGCCAGCCATGAATAATCGCTGACGGACTGGAATCTACCTCTATCTTACCCTTGTCTTGATTCCCTGAAAGTTGGGTTTCCAGCAGCTGCATTTGATGATCAATAACCAGGTACGATTCCTGAAGCTTGTCCTCAACAATATGGTCAGCCAACCGTATGCGGTGTGCCCCCAGTGTGGAGATATAACTCAACAAAGCATGGGAAAGAGCCAGAAAACGAAAACTTTCATCCTTTGCCCGCTGATAGCGCCCCGGCTCTGTGAGCATATTCATAATGGCTGCATATAGCTGAGCATCCATATTGTGTGCATGACGACGGGCCAGGCGATAATCCACGGTATCCCGCTTGCCATTTTGATATTGCTCCATAACCTGAGCCAGGTATTCCCTATGTCTGGATATGGTCAACGCCATAACCCGGTTCAGCCGCTTTGACTCCCAGTCAGGCAGAATAAACACAACCGCTGTGACAGCCAGCAGACAGCCTAAGAGTGTATCCCCCAGACGGGGCATAATCACAGCAAACCCCATCCCCTGCTGATTAAAACAAAACAACACCAGCAAGGTAATAAAGGCGGTTGCCAGGTCATAGCGCACGGTGCGAAGCGCAAAAAACAGAATTCCGCTGATCACCATCAGGACCAGCTGACCTTCCTGACCAGGAAAAAGGTACAGAAGAGGTATTCCGACCAGCAGGCCGGCCAGGGTTCCAAGAACCCTCTGGGTAAGTTTCTGCCTTGTTGCGCTGTAGCTGGGCTGGCAGACAAACAGTATGGTCAGCAAAACCCAGTAACCGGGTTGCAGTTTCAATAGCACAATCAGCCCATAGCCTACGGTCAGCGCAGTTGCCAGACGGAGACCGTGCCGAAATAGAGGGCTGTCCAGACGGCATTCATTCCAGATGCACAGCAGGTGAGCCTTGATCCCCTGTGGATCGGAATCTGCCAGTATACTCTCTTCACCAGGCATCTCTGAACCGGGGTACCCTACCGACGACATTTGTAATTCCACGGTCGCCAGGTTTTTCAGCAGGTATTCCAGCTGAACCAGTAAAGACTGCCACTGTGGATTGTTTTGTTGCTTCAGATACTCCAGTGACTGCTGCAGCTCATCAAGAACAGCCACACTGTTGCTATCATGCAGATACTCTCGCCCCATGGCCAGAGAATGAGCTATGGCCCGACATGCTGTTGCCTGAACTCTCAGCATTTTCTGAAAACGGAAAAGAATATCGCTTCGGGAGAAGCTTTCTGCCAGATCCTGATAGCGATAGTGAGAGGAACTCACCCGCTCATGAATATCCTGTGCAAGAAAGTAGATTTGCAGAAAAGGCTGCTCTCGCATACTGATCTGCCGGCGAACTCTCTGAAGCAATGAAACCTTGGCCTGATTCAGAGCGTTAACAACACTCGCATTTTTTCTGGCCACCTCCAGGCGTGAAGGCTGAGGGTTCATATTAGCAACGGGATCAAACAACTGACTTTTACTGTCAAAATAACCAGCCAGTTCTTTAAATACATTGGCCAGAGACTGCTGCACAGGTCGATTAGGCCAGAGGATATGCCAGACCAGAGACAGCACACCATACCAGAGCGCTCCGCCCAGAAGCAGAATCGGCTGCTCCCAGAGACTGGGACTTTCTCCCGCACCAAGCATGGTGTAAACAGCCAGGAGCAACGAAGCAAATGCCATACTGCTATACCGTGGCCCCATAGCACCGAGCATGGTAAAGCCAAACGTTGAGCAGAAGAGTCCGGCAGCAAAAAGAAATGGATGACCGAACAGCAGCTCAATTGACAGTGATGCCAGTAGAAAACAGGCAAGCATCAAGATCAGGGCTTTAATTCTTCCCCAAAGGTTGTCATCCACTTCGGCCAGAGCAGCAGCAATAATGCCCAAGACCATGGGTGTGATCTCATCGGTTGTTCCCCGATACCAGGCGGGTAAGGTAACGCCAGCCAATGCAAAAAAGACTTTTACACTGTAATTTATCCGGTCATTTGCCCAGTAGTTGCGTAACGGTTGGAAGATATCAGGGGAGAACATGATGGAGAGCTGGTTGCCGGGCGATTGATCTAAAGTTTATGAGCATACCCGAAAAAAGCTGAGAGACTAAGTAGCGATGGCCGTAATCCCAGAGAAACTATTTCGTTGTACCGGTTTTATGGCGCTTCATTCACCAGCATTTAAGAAAAAACCGGGAAAATCGCTCAAGGCCACCCACCAAAATAAATATAAAACACTAAAAAAAGCCAATAAAAAAAGTAAAATCATAGAAAAGCTTGCTTGCTTGCAGACTAAAATGCAGGTAGTTACTAAAAAACAGGCTTTCCCCCTGTTTTATCCAGGCTCTGTTTTTTTTTATTGACTGAACCATGGTTTTACCAGAAATTAGCGCTGCAACGCCAGTTCCCCCGCTCTTGTAGACCAGCCTCTGTGAGCGATGGTTTGCAGATGAGGAACGGCTGTTTGCTATTTGTCTTGACCGGCATTCAGAGCAGGCAGAGATGGAAGAGTATCCAGACTTTGAAGAAGAGTTTTACAAAGCGGCCAGAGCCAAAAAGCGTTATCGCTCCCGCCAGGCCGACTATGAGAAGAAACGGTCGAAAGCGGAGCTTCACCTTGAACGCAAACGGTTGCGGGAATTACTCGGAGACGAGCACCTGGTTTTTGACCACTGGTAAATTGACTCCCGTTATTGATCAGGATCCCTCCTCTACCCAAGGGCTGCAGTTTGTCAGCCCGCTTTGATTTATATTGCCGTTTACAACCAGTTACCCGGATCGTTTTTGTGAAGATAGAATAAGTAGTCATGAGCAGAGTACTCCGCTCATCACAAACCATGAAATGGCTACAGAAATCAAAGTAGCCGAATTTTCACAGTAAAAGATGAGTACTACTTTTATAAAACAGTTTTACGAATCTGCCGATCCCCGTATATTCAGTAAAAAGCTCTCTGGTAAGCCATACTTTTTCTCTACCATTAATGAACGAGGTTTTCAGCCAGAGCGCAGAATGACCTTTATCAGGAATTACCCAATGCGAATTGCGCTACTTTCACGAAACGAGCGGTTGTACTCATCCCGCCGTATCATTGAGGCTGCAGAGGCCAGAGGGCATACAATCGATGTCATTGATATTTTAAGTTGTTATATGAATATTAATGATAAAAACCCCAGCATTCATATGAAAGGGGTTGAGTTGCCTCATTATGATGCAGTGATTCCGCGCATTGGAGCCTCTAATACATTTTATGGTACAGCAGTACTTCGCCAGTTTGAGATGATGAATTGTTACTCATTGAACGAATCTCTGGCGATTGCACGTTCCCGGGACAAGTTGCGTTCAATGCAACTACTGTCGCGTAAAGGCGTTGGTCTACCCGTTACCGGTTTTGCCAGTGGTCCAGGTGATATTCCTGATCTGATTGAAATGGTCGGGGGGGCGCCTCTGGTGATCAAACTTTTAGAAGGAACCCAGGGAATCGGTGTGGTTCTGGCTGAAACCCGTAAAGCAGCAGAGAGTGTTCTGGAAGCGTTTATGGGTCTGAAAGCCAATATTATGGTTCAGGAATACATCAAAGAAGCCGGTGGTGCTGACATTCGCTGCTTTGTTATAGGCGACAAAGTAATCGCAGCCATGAAGCGTCAGGCGCCTGAAGGTGAATTCCGTTCAAATATTCATCGTGGTGGTAGTGCCAGTCTGGTCAAGTTGACCAAAGATGAGCGCGCTACCGCAGTAAAGGCGGCAAAAGCCATGGGTCTGAGACTGGCAGGCGTGGATATTCTTCGCTCGAATCGAGGCCCGCTGGTGATGGAAGTCAACTCATCCCCAGGCCTGGAAGGTATTGAGCGCGCGACCGCCAATGATGTTGCAAACTGTATTATTGAATACATCGAAAATAATTATCATCGAACCAGCAATACCCGCATTACTGGATAATTCACTTTCGCCAACCACCATCACTCTGACTGATGTTAAAAAAAACACCGGAGTGATGCTTTTCAACCCTGACCTCGGCCTCTGAAGCCCGGTGGTTAGGGCTGGAGTCCTCCATGGAACGAGCACAACCTTTAGAGCTGTTTGGCCATACCATCCTCCCTGGTACACGACAACACCTTAATATCCCTGTCGTAAAACTCTACACGGATACCCCCATCGACCTGCGAATGGAGGTCATCCACGGTCGTAGAAAAGGCCCATGTCTTTTAGTGACAGCAGCCATTCATGGTGATGAGTTGAATGGTGTCGAAATCTGCCGGCAAATTCTTGGCCATAAAAACCTGTCCAAAATCTATGGCACCCTGATCATCATTCCAGTGGTCAACCAGCTTGGATTCATCCAGCAAATCCGCTACCTGCCCGATCGCAGGGATCTGAACCGTTGCTTCCCGGGTTCAAGCAAAGGTTCTCTGGGTGGCAGACTTGCCAACCTGATTACTACCGGTATTTTCCCGCACGTAGACTACGCTTTGGACCTGCATACCGGCGCTATCCACAGAACCAACCTGCCACAGTTGAGAACAGACCTGACCAACGAGAAGTGCGTTGCTCTGGCCAGGGCATTTGGTGCGCCGGTTATCCTTCACTCATCCCTGAGAGACGGCTCCTTCCGGGGGGCTGCAAACGAGTACAACATTCCTGCGCTGGTTTATGAGGCTGGTGAAGCTTTACGACTGGAAGAAGCGTCGATCAAACTGGGTCTCAAAGGCGTTATGCGTGTTATGCGACATCTGAACATGCTTCCCAAAAAGCCTGTTAAAACCCCAGCAATTCAGCCTTGGGAGTGCAACCAGAGCCAATGGTTGAGAAGCTCAAGAGATGGCCTGGTATTACTGCATATCAAACAAGGACACCTGGTTAAGGAAGGCGATACCATGATGACCATTGTGAATCCGTTTGATGCCAGCGACAGTGAAAGTATCATGGCTCCTTTTGACGGGGTGGTTATAGGCCTTAGCCAGCTCCCACTGGCTAATGAAGGCGATGCCCTGGTTCACCTTGCCAAAGTCAGCAGCACTCTGGCAGATACTGAGTATGATCAGGAAGTTATCGAAGAAGTTCTGGACCTGGGGGTTGCCCAACTGCCGGTGCCTGAGAATCAGGACTAACTAGCTTGAATCCTCTGGTGCAGCCTTCCTTTAGCAGGAAAACGCTGCACCAGAAGTTGATATGCTTGTAGTAATGTTCTTTATAAACAAAAAATCATAAAAAATAAAATTAAATCGCAAAATAGAATAAAAAAGACAATTACCCCGAAATAGAGAGTTATAACCCGAGAGCTGCAATAATTAGTAGATAGATAAAGGTATAGTAAATGTATAGAACACCTTTTTGGTATTATTAAATATCTATCAATCATTAAAATCAAAGCTAATTCTTAAAACATTATTCTGGGGGAAACAACCAATGATACCGGAGAATCGACCTCCCTCTGAAAATAAGTCCATACCACCTGTTGAAGCGGGCGCAAAATACACCGAGAAAGGCTTTTGGAGAAAAGCAGCTCGTGTAGTTTCCAACGCTCCCAGTGTTATCTATAGAGGACCCAAGTGGATGGCCTCTATCCCGGGAAAATCATTTAACCTGGTTTTTCCCAAGAAAAAAATCTCTGAACGCTCTGTTAAAGCAGTTCCTGATCCTTTCAAAGCAGGAGACAGTAAAAAACGGAGAAAACTATCATTACTATCCCCATCAAAAATAATAAAAAGAATATTCAATTTCCAAAAAAGAAAAAGCAAAGAAAATAAAAAAACGGACCAAACTCTTTCTATCAGCTCAAACAGCCATCGTCAGGATAAACAAAGCACTATACCCAATGCTGCAAATATCTCAGCATCAACACCTGAAAGACATCATCAACATTTTGAGAGTTCACTGGAAGATGATACTGGTGATGAGTGTGTCGATGATGATCCAGGTCTTGTGCCTCTGATTTCTGACACAGATGATGATTATGACGAAGTCGTCATAGACCCGACGCCTATGGCCCCTATCAAAGACGATCATTTTGTAGCTGAGAGTGTTAACACAGGTGATGCTAAAGAGAATCAAAGACCAAAGGCACACACAGCTCCCTCTCTCTTCAGCCATAAGATCTATCTCAATATAGGTAGATGGAGAGGAGTACGAGAGAAACAGCTGGATGACCTGGTACACCAATTAACCATAAGGCGACAGAAGGTTCAGGCATTTATACGCGACACACAGCTTGCCTTTTTGAGATATGGACCGTCATCAACGTCAACACTGCAACAGCTATATGAGCTGGAAGAAAGCTCTCTATCTTTTACCAGAGGACTTTTGAATTACAACAAAAAAGCAAAAAAACACCCGAAACTTTCTCTGATAATAAAATCACTTGAAGCAGATTTCACTGGTTTGAGAACATTTATTACAGATGCGCAACAATATGACTTCAGAAGTGGTCATCAATACTTGCAACAAGTCCTGCTTTACAAGGAAGTTGCTGACAGACTGTTAGCAATGGAAAAGAAACCTATCCCGGAGTTCAAAGAACTAAAACAAAGAGTGGATGAGGTTATTAATGAGAAGATAGATACCGGTTTAAATGATGGTATTCCCGTTGAATGCGTCTCTGAGAACATTGATGAGCTGCTTGATCTGGACTCAGAGCTAAGAAAGATATTTCCAGACAAAAGAAAGTTTGATACTGAGATGATTCGGGTACTTTCTAAAAACAGCAAACCGTTTCATAGCCAATTCCATGTATATCTGGATGGAAAATGGAAAAAGATCAGTACAACCTTTACTCCTGCTGCAGCCATGCGTTCTCCCTTTCCATTAAATACCGACTTACCTGTCAACCGAGCACCTTTTGAAAGACCCTATAATGGTATGTTAAGCCTATCCATGGAAAGGAATACCAAGCATGCGGTAAATATGATGGGTTATACAATGAAAATTGATGACCGGCCAGTGACCAGCCAGATCCGTGTCGGCTGCCCTTATGCCTATGCTGAAAAAAGTGAAAAGCGAAGAGAAGAAGTAACCCTTGATCGCATTAAAGAAATTTTTACGGCCTTATTGGTTCAAAATCATTCGGAACAACTTCAAAAAGCCCTTACGGATCCCAGGCACTCAGCCATTGATTTGACGGCGGCTTACCTTAACCTGCTAAGTCCGGATAATATCCGTCACAACGGTGTGATGACAGCTATTGGTCAGGATGATGAGAAAAAATGGGTTGAAAAAATTCATAAAGCATTAAAGGATCTGTCTGGAAAAGAGATGACACTGAAAGTCTGTCTCGCCAATGGCGAAAATGCTGATGTCAGAATAATCCCAAATGTACGAATGTTTGTAATTCCGTGCAATCAATTGGCTCTTCAGCAGTCACCTGATAGTAAGCTATCAAAACGAGCATTAAACAAAATGCTCAGATATTTCGCAAACACATGGAAAACAGTTAATCAGGTCAATACCGAGTCACTTAAATGGCTTCTTGGGCCAGACGGCCCGGTACGTCAAAAAAGCAGACTCCTATCTGGAAATCAACAACACCGTGTTAATCAGCTTGAAGATCAAATAAGGGGCTTATTTAACTCCAGAAAAGTCGACTTCGAGACAGTGGCAAAAGAAAAAAATCCGTTTATTTTTGCAGAAATACTTTTCCAGCTTTTGGAAGAGCTGGAGATCGATATCTTCAGCGGATGCAAGAGCAACAAGGATCGCACTTCAATTTTTCAGACAGTACTTCAGTCCCTGTTAACCACAGATATGTATCTGCATGAGAGTCAGTCAGGTGATAGTGATGTTACCGCTCAGCTCTATAGTCTTGTGGCCGAGCTATTTATGGTTTACGGGGGGCATACAGAAGTACAGAAAAGGAATACAGGACTGGTGGGCTACCGACTTGATGACACACCCGGTAAAGACCTGGACCCTCTCAGCTATAAATTCATGAGGCGTAAACCGTTGAATGGTGCTAGGAAAGAACAAAAACCCTTTTCCAATCCCCATGCTCCAATCACTCTTTGAAAAATCTGAAATAAGGGGGAGCCGTAGCCCTCTGCAGGGCTACGCAGATCACAATACTTAAACAGACACAGCAGCCTTTATATGAGGGTGAGCTTCATAATTGGCTAACTCAAAATCATCCCCGGTAAACTCAAACAGGGTCACGAATTTCCGGATTCAACTTCATCTGAGGGCGTTTATAGGGTGTTCTGCTCAATTGCTCTTCCGTCTGCTCAATATGATTGGAGTAAAGGTGGGCATCACCAAAGGTATGCACAAAATCACCAGGCTCCAGATCGCAAACCTGTGCAATCATCATGGTTAACAGGGCGTAGGAAGCAATATTAAAAGGCACGCCCAGGAAAATATCTGCACTGCGCTGATAGAGTTGACAGGAAAGTTTTCCATCCAGTACATAAAATTGAAAAAGGCAGTGACAGGGTGGTAGCGCCTGCCGTCCCATGGCTGCATTTTCTTTTGGTGAATAAGCTACATCAGGAAGTACCGATGGGTTCCAGGCACTGATGACCATTCTTCGGGAATCTGGATTGGTTTTAATCTCATTCAGTAACCACTGAATCTGGTCAACAACTTCACCATTGGCTCCTTCCCAACTCCGCCATTGCTTGCCATAAACCGGGCCAAGATCCCCTTCATCCGTTGCCCATTCATTCCAGATACGGACGCCATTTTCCTGAAGGTAACCAATATTGGTATCCCCTTTCAAAAACCAGAGCAGCTCATGAATAATTGACCGCAGGTGGCATTTTTTGGTGGTTACCAGAGGGAATCCTTCCGACAGGTCAAAACGCATCTGATAACCAAATACACTGTAGGTGCCGGTACCCGTACGATCCGACTTGAAGGTGCCATGATCTTTCACATGCCGTAAGAGGTCCAAATATTCTTTCATCGTTTTTTCAATCCACGCTTATTCATTCCGGCCTTTTTCAGCCAAGAGGCATCATCGCTATTCATACCATCGACAAGGGGATGGTAACGATATGCCCAAACCATCAGGAATATGCCCATCACAACCATAGGCAAAGATAACAGCTGCCCCATGGTTAGCCAGTCAAAGGCAATGAAACCAAGTTGAGCATCAGGCTCACGTGCAAACTCAACAGAAAACCTTGCCAGTCCATAGATCAATAGAAACAGGCCTGAAACTGACATTCTTGGCCTGGGCTTTGCCGAAAACCACCACAGGGCACAAAACAGTACAAGGCCTTCTAAAAAGAACTGATAAAGCTGTGAAGGGTGTCTTGCCAATTGACCGGGATCAGTAGGAAAAACCATCGCCCATGGAA
>CBDHDM010000042.1:0-9687 GCA_965261315.1 Endozoicomonas sp.
AAACATGAAAATACTGCCCGCATAAAATCTGATCAGTGAACGGTTCAATCGATATCAGCGGGTCCATTGAAAAATCAAGTTGATTTAAAAATGACAGTAATGGTTGCTTGAATTCCGGGCAGGTATCTACAATAGCGGCAGAAAACATATCACCAGCTATGCCGCCACAGGTATCCAAATGGATATGTCTAATATTCATACTGATAATTTATTGGTAAAGGCCTGATGGTTCATTCAGTATCATAGAAAGTCAGCTGAAGTGATCAGGCGGTGTGATCATTTGGTTTCGTAATTTATTATACTTGGTCGTTATTATTCATATCGTGATATGAGTCAATTATTTGTTTTAGGCATTAGACGGTTATTTTCTCTGGTAAAACGAAGGGCTGGTGCACTTTTTAAAATTCAGGTTTGATATTGTTTCTTCTGGAAGCAGTAGCATGATGCTAATGCTTCCAGAACTGTTGTTAGCTGACAGGCGTAAGAATAAGATTTTCGGGAAGCCCGTTAGTAACGTTCAGCTCAATGTGTGTTTTATTTTTCCGGTGCTTTAACGTTATATCATTGTCTGGCACCTTAAGTTTCCATTCACCCCGTAGCGTCAGTTCAAGTTCATGTACTTTTGCTGGCTGGTTGTTGAAATAGGTTTTAGCTGCATTAGATCCATCCCGGGCTATTTTCTGATGATCAAATTTCCAGCCAATGTCCGGAACACTGGCTGCAATGTGCAGATCTTTGCCTTTTTGTTGCTGCAGGACCGCGGCAGGAATGTTCACTTCCTTGATGGCGAAATTCTCAGGCGTTTCTGCGCTGTCCTCGTAAAAAGCATAAGCTGTCAAGTTCTCTTGTGGGAACTTGACCAGATGCATGTCATTATCGCCCTTGATGACCTGATAGAATTCAGATGGATTGACTGCCAGCTGTTTAAGTTTTGAGCCATCAGGATCATCCGGAATTAATACATACTCATAAAAATCTGATTTCGGTTTAATGCCGTGATTGATATAGGCTTGCTTGAAGGGGCCTTCAGTGGGTTTGTAATTTGTTGTCAGGCTCTGTTGCTGCTGTCGAGAGATGACCAGGTCAGCACTGCTGTTTGCCAGGAAGTAGCTGTTTCCAGCCGCATCCGTTATTGCGGCCGATGAGCCTGTCGGGATGGTCATGTTTGTTCCCAGACCATCAACTGGCTGTCCATTGACTGTAGTCACCTGTTCTGCGGACTGCAGGCTGGTCTGAAATAGTGTCGTATGGGTTTCATCCATTCGCGTTCCACCGGAAATGTCGGTTCCAATGCCAGAACTTTGTTGTCGATAAAGAAATAAGTCTTACGAGCAGTCAAATCGGTAGGGCTGGTAAATGGCAACGCTTCAAGATCATGGACAAAGAAACCGCTGTTGCCAAGAGTGACACCACCAACATAGCGTTTAGTATTGTAATTTCGATGGATGTTTCTCTGCATGATGCGCTGTTTTTTTCGAGATGCTTTGACTTTTTTATCTGCCCTTTCTTCGATTTTATAATGTGATGCGGTGGTACCCGGGACATGATACCAGTCCCAGCCATTTAGCAGGTCATATCCGGAGCTTTTTTCACCTACTGGGCTTCCAGAGTTGAATACCTGCAACAAGCCCATGGTCCAGTTCTGGCCAAAGCTGTTCTGATGTTTGTTCAGTGGGCCTTCGTAGTCAAAAGAATACTGACTGAACCCTCGAGCGGTTACCAACCAGTCATTAGCACGGTAAAAGCCTGCCGCAGCATAGGGCATTATCCAGGCCCCCGCGGGCGTTGGTGCGGGGGACGTGTCAAGTTGAAGAATACTGTCTATGATCCCGAATATCCCTAAACCGGTAATCGGCACCCCCCGTTTACCTTCGTAATATTCGGCAACATTGTCAGCATTAAGTAGATAGTTTGAGTCGAAATACTCTAAAAATCGAGCCTGCATCTCTGGATCGTTAATACCATCCGGTGCTGCCAGCAAGGCCATTGCCTTGGTTACTGCAATAGCCGGGGACTCTGGATTACTGGTCACCAGGCGTCCTTTAAGTGAGCTGGATACCTCGTACTTTTGGGCCATAACGCGAAAACTTTCGAGTGCCAGTTTGACTGCTTCTACATTACTGCCGTCATAGAGGCTGGTATCTGAGAGCAAATACAGCAGTTGTGCAAAGGATTCGTAGGCATAAGGACTATAGCCAGCGACGTATGCAGTATGGTGATGGAAGCCTGTACCGTCGGCCTTAATAGTACCTTGCGTCCCTTCTGTTATAGCAATATTCCTCTTTACCACGTTGGCTAGAATAGCTGACATTTTCTCAAGTTCAGAGGGCTCGTCAATAAGAAGGAAATAAGGTATGAAGTAATCAACAAACAGGCGTATACCATCAGCGCTGACATAGTACTTGTTGTCTGAGGTTATTTTTTCATCAAATCCATAGGCTGCATCTTTCCTTGCCATATCGTAGAAGACGTTGTAAAGATGCCCATTGTTAATGGATAAATTTCTTAAAACGGCTCGATATTTTTTCAGTAAGCCTGAGCTTTTTAATTCATTCCGCATCAAAAATATGCTTTTGGAGAATCCGCCAAAATGGAGGGAGACCGAGGAGAAATCTCCAGACTTTCGTTTCAAACCATCTGCAATAGCTTTGCCGCTGGCACGGCCTGCGTGATCCGGGAGCCAAGCATCCTCAGTTAAGCCCCGGCTGTATGTATATTCAAGCGCATCAATATACAAGTTGAGCACTTTCGGATTTTTATAGTAAGGGTTTTTACTGTCCACAGGTCCGGGGGTTTGATAGGCAAATGCCAGTTTAGGGATTACATCTGCAAATAAATCCCGTAGTTCAGTATTTGACTTGTCTCTTGCTCGAAGTTCTGGAGAAGCATTGCTTTCTGCATGGATTTTAAAGTCATAAAAAGCAGGTTCTCCACGGAATGAGTAGTCAAATGACTTTGCCGCTTCAACAGCACGATGAAACTGAGGCAGTAGTGCTTCGTTGAACGCAGTTTTTGTACCATTCACTGAGTCATAATCTTTTTGTTCAATGATCAGTAAATCGTCATATTTATGTAACATTGAAAGGTTATTCGTCGTATCTGCCTGAGCGGATGCCAACGATGCTGCACTTATACACAGGGATAGCAATAAGGGTTTCATCATTTTTTTCCATTGTAATCAATACGGACCAAATCAGAGCTTTATTATTAAAAATGTATTAATAAGGATGATCTTTCTTTGATGTAAATCACATATTGATGAGAGTTGATGGTGGAATTTACGAATTTGTTTCGTTATTTTCCTCAAAGTGATTATTGCTGTTTAAATTGCACGAAAATCATTCGATTTTAATAATGTTTGTTATCAGTATTAATCAAAAACCGAGTGTTTTATGGGCGGTTTTTTTTGTGCCATTTATCAATAGGTGTTTGATGAATTTGTATAGAGATCCATCATTTACTATCCACAACGCCAGGCCGTCAAGGCATCGACTGTTGGGGGTGGTTTTGGGGATGGTGTTGGGTATGGATGGATAGTCTCACCAAGGACTCAGCGACAAAGAGATTATCTTATAGATGGTAGATCCACTCGAATATTCATCCAGGCTAATGATAAATCGTCTTATTAAACGACTATTAATGCTTTTTATGCTGCCGGGTGTTCTTGCTGGTTGTTCATTTATGCCTGCAGATCAGACAGAGCATATGCCAGACATTCAGGCACAGTTTACCCAGTCCGGAGAACATACACCCTCTGTCTACTGGTGGCAGGAGTTTAATGACCCCCAGCTGAACCAGTTGGTGGAAGAAGCCCTGAACAGTAACTTTTCCCTGAAGTCGTACCTCGCCCGGTTGGAAGAAGCGGCGGCTCAGGCCGATATCCAGGACTCCAGCCTGTCTCCGTCATTGAACGGTACAATCAAGCCCAGCTATCGCCGTAACAGACAGGAAAACGGAACTATTTACGAAAACGATAACATAGTGTTCGGACTCAATTCTCACTGGGAAATTGATCTCTGGGGACGACTCAGCAACCGCAAAGAAGCAGCCGTGAACGAATATCTGGCATACTCTGAAGAGCTGCAGTCGGCAGCTATTTCTCTGGCGGGCAATATTGCCCGTATCTGGTATCAACTGTCTGAGCAAAATGCACGACTGGAAATTCTCAACGCACAACTAATCAATATCAAACACATTACGGAAATATCCCGGCTACGTTACCTGAGTGGCCAGGATTCCATCAGTACCGTGTGGCGTCAGGAGCAGCTCGAAGAAGAAATTCGTGCTGACCACCAGCAAACACTCAGACGAAAGAACATACTGGCCTTTCAACTTAATGTACTACTGGGCAAGAGCCCTGCAGCAGAACAGACATGGCTGTACTCCAGCTTTCCTGATCTGCCACCCCTTCCTGCCACCGGTATACCTGCGGAACTGATCGGGAACCGACCGGATATTCGTGATCGCTGGTATCAATATCAAGCTCGACGACATAAGGTAGCTGAAGCCATTTCATCACGCCTGCCGTCGTTTACATTATCCGCAGGGGCCGATCTGAGTAGCAATAATCTGGATGAACTGTTTGACCTCTGGGCAACGGATTTCGCTATCAGTATGAATATTCCCATGTTTAATGGAGGCCAGCTGGCAAGTCAGCAAAAGCAGGCTGAAACGAGGGCTATACGCGCTTTTTATGACTATACCCAGACGGTGTTGACCGCACTCCGGGAAGTGGAAACCAATTTACTGGAAGAGAAAAGCAAGCAGGAACAGCTGCACAGTCTGTACGAACAGACAAGGCTTGCCAGCAATATTCTTGACATTGAAAGCGCCCGCTACCGACACGGTATTCAGCAATACCTTAATGTGCTTAATGCACAGGAGCGACTGTTTGATCTGCAGTTGCGATCCGTGAATATCAGACGCCAGATGCTGGAACGCCGGATTGCACTCTACCAGTCACTGGGTGGCAGGCTGCTCACCATTGGTGACGGCGACAACGGCGAACTGCTGAGCACGGCATCTTCAAAGAGGGGCAGACAATGAAACTGGCTCTGGATAATAGCAGACGATGGCTCAAAATCATCGCTCCCTGCCTGGCCCTGGCGCTTGGTGTCGTTGCTGCCAGTTATTACCTTGAGAGCAAACCAAAAATACGTGCCCGCAAAGGGCAGACCGTTGCCCGACTGGTTCAGGTTCAAACCATAAAGACTGAATCAGTAAGGCCACTCATTACCGGTAACGGTCAGGTCAGGGCCATACAGGAAGTCAGCCTTCGCTCCCGGCTCAAGGGTGAAGTTACCCGGTTGCCTGACCAGTACATTCCCGGAGGGCAGATTTCCAGGGGCGATGTGTTACTGCAGATTGACCCCCGGGATCATGAGCTGGCCATTCAGAAAGCAAGGGCGGGTGTGGCAAAAGCACTGGCAACCCTTGAAGAGGAAAAAGGCCGACACAGGGTTGCCCGCCTCGAATATGAACTGTCCGGTAATACCTTGTCCGATCATGAAATAGCGTTGGTTCTGCGGAAACCACAGCTGGCAGAGGCACAGGCGAGCCTGAAACGAGCGGAAGCCGAGCTGACCGAGGCTCAGATTGACTATGAAAGAACCCATATTAAGGCACCTTTTGACGGTCAGATCCGTGACCGGCATATCAGCATTGGCAGTGTTATCCAGGAAAATACCAACCTTTTTGACCTGGTGGCTACCGACGCCTTCTGGCTGGAGGTCAGTCTGCCAGGCCAATATTTGAAATGGCTTACATTTCCCGGTTCCGGAGAAAATACGACCACGGATCAATGTAGTGGTTCACAGGTGCATATCAGAAATACCGTAAGCTGGCCTGAGGGCGTGTATCGTCAGGGCTGCCTGGTCAGCCTGTTGCCTGAGCTTGATGATAAGGTCAGAACAGCGACGGTGCTGGTAGAAATCAAGGACCCTCTCTCGCTCAAACCCGAGAACCGGGACAAA
Organism: Endozoicomonas sp.; assembly: GCA_965261315.1. GTDB lineage: Bacteria > Pseudomonadota > Gammaproteobacteria > Pseudomonadales > Endozoicomonadaceae > Endozoicomonas. The sequence goes on from CBDHDM010000042.1 coordinate 5,973, forward strand.
CCCAGAATTCTGGTGAATGAGTTTCTTCAGGCGGAAATCCGTGGCCACCAGATGGATCACGTGGTCAGCCTTCCCCGACGATTACTGCAGCAGGGTAATCGTGTCTGGCTGATGAACTCCGACAGCAGGCTGGAGTCCCGTGAAGTTTCCATTGCTTATCACGGACGTAACGATGTACTGGTTGATGGCGGTCTGGCTGCTGGCGAAATACTGGTGACCAGCTCTCTGCCCGGTGCCATTGAAGGCATTGCCCTGCGCACGGATAGACGTGAAAAGAAGAGGCAGGCTCTGGCTCTGAATGAATCCGGTCAACCAGCACCAGGGGAGGGACTGTGAGCCGCCTGTCAGATGCATTGATCAATCGGGGACCGATTGCCTGGATGGCCCGTAACAGTGTTACCGCCAACTTGCTGATGCTGTTTTTTATTGTTGGCGGATTGCTGACGTCTTTCCAGATCAGGAAAGAGGTCTACCCTAACTATCAGCTGAACTCGGTTAAAATAACGGTTAGTTACAGTGGCGCCACACCGGATGAGATGGAAATGGGCATTGTTCTGCCCATTGAGAACGCTATCCGGGGAATTGAGGGGATCAAGCAAGTCAACGCCAGGGCTCTCGGTGGTTTTGCGAATATTACCGCCGAGCTGGTTAATAATGTGAACGTGGACCGGGTACTTGCCGAGATTGAGAGTGAAGTCAATCGGACCAACCTGCCAGCCGGTGCTGAAAAACCCAGGGTCACCCGTTCTGCCATCCAGCATGAATCCATGGAGTTGATTCTCTATGGCGATGTTGACCCGGTCGCTCTCCGGGAAACCACCAGCCTGGTCAGGGATACTCTGCTGCGATCGCCTTACCTGACTCAGGTGGAAATGCACTGGGCCTCCAAATATGAAGTCAAGGTCTACGTTGATAAAGAGAATCTCGAGCGATATGGACTGACCCTGGATAGCCTGTCCAACAGCGTTTCTCGCTACGCCGTGACGCAGTCCGGTGGCAAGCTCGAAACTGCCGGCGGGGATATTCTGGTTGAGGTGGATAATCGCCAGGAGTGGGCAAACGATTTTGCTTCCGTCCCCGTGGTGAGTACTGCCCGGGGAGGCCACATCTATCTGGATGAAATCGCTACGATAGAAGATGGTTTTGCTGATCGGAAATTCTCGTTTTTCTACAACGGAAAACCATCCACCAGCATCAAGATATACCGGGTCGGCGACCAGACACCCATCGGTATTTCTGAAGCGGTCCATGACATGATGCCGCAGCTTCAGGCCGTGCTTCCTCCGGGTATTTTGCTGGAGATCGTCAACGACGATGCCATCCTTTATGAACAGCGGATGGCACTGCTGTTAAAGAATGCCTTTTCAGGGCTGGTTCTCGTGCTGGTGGTGCTGGCGTTGTTTCTTGACCTGCGTCTCGCCTTCTGGGTCACCATGGGGATTCCAACGGCCTTTCTGGGCTCCCTGATTTTCCTTCCCTCCATGGATGTATCCATCAATATGATCTCCATGTTTGCCTTTATTATTGCATTGGGCATTGTGGTGGATGATGCCATTATTGCCGGGGAGAATGTCTATGATCATATGAATCAGGGAATGCCGTTTGCCCGGGCGGCCATTATCGGTGTTAAGGACATTGCTGTTCCCCTGACGTTCAGTATTCTGACTAACATTGTGGCGTTTATTCCCATTTGGTTCTTGCCCGGCACTATGGGCATGATGTTTCAGGTTATTCCTCTGGTGGTGATCACCGTATTTGTCATTTCCTGGATTGAGGCTCTGTTCATCCTCCCTGCCCATCTGACACACCTGAACAATGACAATCCGTCACTGATTTTTCGCTTTGCCACGGCACTTCAAGTCCACTTTAACCGCAGGCTGAACGGATTCATTATTCATTTCTATAAACCGATGATGCGTGTATTGCTGGAGTTCCGTTATCTTGTGGTGGCACTGGGCATTGCCATGTTAATGACATCAGTCAGCTATATTGCCGGTGGCCATATGGGGTTTACCACCATGCCAAAAGTGGAAGCCGAGTTTTCGGTTGGTCGGGTCGTTCTGCCAGTGGGTACCTCTCTGGAAGGTGCCACCGCTGTTCGTCATCAACTGGAACTATCTGCACAGGAAGTGATGGATGAAAACGGTGGAAAAGCACTGGTTAAGGGAATCTCCAGTATGCAGCGGAACCTGGATGGTGAATTTATCATCATTGTCCGTATGTTCCTCCAACCCTCTGAAATAAGAACCATGAGCACGAAAGATGTCTCCCGGCTCTGGCGGGATGCCACCGGTTCTATTCCCGGGGTTGAAGGCATCCGCTTCTCATCAGCAGGCAACGGTCCCGGTAGTGATGTCGCCGGTGTTACCATTGAAATGCGCCATCATGATAACGGCATGCTCGAAGAAGCCAGTAATGAGCTGGCCATTATGCTCAGCGGTTACGCCGGTGTCATTGATATTGAAAATACCTTCTCATCCGGTAGCAGCAAGCTGAACCTGAAACTGCTGCCTGCCGGGCAAAGCCTGGGTCTGAATGAAAAGGAACTGGCCAAACAGGTTCGCTCTGCCTTTAATGGTGTTCGTTCTATTCGTCAGCAACGGGGCAGTGAAGAGGTCGATATCATGGTGATGCTACCCGATTACCAGCGTACCAGTGAGTTTGACCTAGAGCAGTTACCGGTTCATGTGGGTAATGACTACGTTCCCCTTGGACAGGTCGCCAGCATAACCCGCGATTATTCTGCCTCTATTATTCAACGTCGGGAAGGACGACGCCGGGTGATTGTCAGTGCGGATATTACTCCATCATCTGAAGCCATGACTCTGAGCCAGACGCTGTCGGAGGAGGTTTTTCCAGTTCTAAAACAGAGTTACCCCGGGCTGGATATTGGTTTTCGCGGGGATCAGATTGAACAGAAAGAGAGCATGGACAGCCTGTTCGTGAATGGCATTATGGTGATGTTGGCGCTGTACTGCCTGCTGGCGGTTCCATTTCGCAGTTACAGTCAGCCATTTATCATCATGGCGATCATTCCGTTTGGGTTGATTGGCTCGGTGCTGGGCCACGTTGCCCTGGGTTATACAATGAGCGTCGTTAGCCTGTTGGGAGTGCTGGCTCTCAGTGGTGTGGTGATTAATGACAGTCTTATCCTGGTAACAGAAGCCAATCAGCGTCGGGAACAGGACCAGCTTGGTGTGCATGATGCCCTGCTGGAAGCCTGTCATCGCCGTTTTCGCCCCATCATTCTGACAACGCTGACCACCTTTGGGGGTCTGGCTCCGATGATTCTGGAAACCTCCAATCAGGCACGGTTTATGATCCCGATGGCCATCTCTCTTGGCTTTGGCATTCTGTTCGCTACTTTTATCACCCTGCTCCTGCTACCTTGCATGTATTCGGTGCTAGAAGATATGAAAGGAGTGATGTAAGCGCCAATATAACCAGCGTTATAGCCAATCCCAACAGATCTGCTTATTCTTGAGCCGCCTTCACTGCCCAGGGCAGAAGCTGTTCCAGTTTCTCAATCGTGTCAGCGTAAGGCAGTTCTTTTAAAATGTGGCTCAGGTATTGGAAAGGCTCCAGCCCATTGCCTTTTGCGCTTTCAATCAGGCTGTAATAGATGGCACTGGCTTTGGCACCCTTGGGTGTGTCTGCAAAGAGCCAGTTCTTGCGACCAAGAGTGAAGGGGCGGATAGCATTTTCCGCCGCTGCA
>CBDHDM010000043.1:0-17465 GCA_965261315.1 Endozoicomonas sp.
GAGCGGAGCGGGTCAGTTGATCTTTGAAACCATAGTCTTTCAGTTGTGCCATGGTTTTGTAGATATCAACGCATAGCCTGGAAGACCGTTTCCAGACATCAAGTTTTTCGTAAGACATTTTTTTATTCGTAATAATTCCGAAAGTGGAATATAGACCAGTTTTTCCTCTCCCAGTATAAAAAATCGTTGCCCGTTGCCCGTCCCCGTTACCCGTAAAAGATAAGACTAAAGCTTTTACGGGCGACGGGTACGGGCAACGGGTACGAATACCCGGTAATTTTTTTTGTAGGATATAAACTGTTTCTTCTGTATTGCCTCTCCAAACCCTCAGCCAGATTACTGGGGATCGATAGAGCGGAGCGGGTCAGTTGATCTTTGAAACCATAGTCTTTCAGTTGTGCCATGGTTTTGTAGATATCAACGCATAGCCTGGAAGACCGTTTCCAGACATCAAGTTTTTCGTAAGACATTTTTTTATTCGTAATAATTCCGAAAATGGAATATAGACCAGTTTTTCCTCTCCCAGTATAAAAAATCGTTGCCCGTTGCCCGTCCCCGTTACCCGTAAAAGATAAGACTAAAGCTTTTACGGGCGACGGGTACGGGCAACGGGTACGAATACCCGGTAATTTTTTTTGTAGGATATAAACTGTTTCTTCTGTATTGCCTCTCCAAACCCTCAGCCAGATTACTGGGGATCGACAGAGCGGAGCGGGTCAGTTGATCTTTGAAACCATAGTCTTTCAGTTGTGCCATGGTTTTGTAGATATCAACGCATAGCCTGGAAGACCGTTTCCAGACATCAAGTTTTTCGTAAGACATTTTTTTATTCGTAATAATTCCGAAAGTGGAATATAGACCAGTTTTTCCTCTCCCAGTATAAAAAATCGTTGCCCGCTGCCCGTCCCCGTTACCCGTAAAAGATAAGACTACAGCTTTTACGGGTAACGGGGACGGGCAACGGGTACGAATACCACCCGGTAACGTTTTTTGAAGGATATTGCCTTGTCAACACTGGATAATCGTTTTAGCCGTTTTCTGTTTTATTTTCTGCTGCTGGTGATTGCCTGGCTGCCCCTGCCTTATGGCAGTAAGCCCGAGTGGGCTATGGGGATTATGCAGGTGGGCGTTTTTATGGTGTCAGCTCTGTGGCTTGCAGGTTACGGTTTCGGGTATTTGTCGGTTACCCCGGCTTTTCGGAAAGGAGGGCCGGTTTTTGTTGGGCTGGTTTTGGTGGCTTTTTGGGTTTGGTTGCAGTCGTTGCCGTTGCCTGCAGGGTTGGTGGAGCAGTTGTCGCCGGTGGCCTGGTCGGTGCAGGCTGAAGCGGCCCGGGTGTTGAACCTGCCAGTGCCGGACTATCTTTATCTTTCCCTTGATCCGTTTGCTTCCCAGGTGCATGCCCTGTTGTCGCTGGCTTATGCCCTGCTGTTCGCCCTGGTGTTATTGCTGGTGAGTGACTCTCGACGGTTGCGTGTGATCGCCTGGGTGTTTGTGATTGCCGGAGCCTTTCAGGCGTTGTTTGGTTCGTTGAGTACGCTCTCCGGTGCTGAGGTTTTGCTATTTGGACCCAAAGAGGTCGGTCATGGTACTGCCACGGGGACCTTTGTTAACCGGAATAACTTTTCCGGCTGCCTGGAGATGACCCTGGCGGTGGGCATGGGCCTGCTGCTGGGGCAGCTGAATGAACGGCGTGCCCATGACTGGCGTGAGTTCTGGCGGCAGACCCTGAAAACCCTGCTGAGCAATAAGGTGATTTTACGGACCGCCATCGCCATTATGGTAGTTGGCCTGGTGATGGGGCGCTCCCGTATGGGCAATACGGCGTTCTTTTCCAGCCTGATGATTACCGGTGTTTTGTACGTTATCTGTCGTAGAAAACTGACCCGGGGAGTGGTGATTCTGTTTGTCAGCCTGTTTGTGATCGATACCATTATCGTCAGTCAGTGGTTCGGGCTGGATGAAGTGGTGGAACGTCTGGAAAGAACCACGGTGCAAACGGAAACACGCAGTGACGTTAACCCGCAAACCCTGGAGGCCATTCCCGATTTTGCCCTGACCGGTTCCGGAGCGGGTTCTTTCTATACCACATTACCCCATTACAACGATGGCAGTTGGCGTGGCTTTTTTGATCTGGCCCATAACGATTTTCTGCAATTCCCGCTGGAATTCGGTGTGCCTGTTTTTGCCCTTCTGGCCTTGATGGTATTGCTTTCAGCCTGGCAGGCGATTCAGGCCATGCGACAGCGGCGTAATATGCTGATGGTGGGGATAGGCTTTGCCAGTTTTATGGGGATTCTTTCGATTATGATTCACTCGTCGGTGGATTTTAATCTGCAGATTCCTTCGAATGCAGCTTATTTTGTTTGCATGATGGCTTTGGGGTGGCTGGCTCGGTATTTGCCTACCCTTTCGGGCGTTTCCCGCCGCCCGCTTCCCGCTGCCCGAAAAAGATAATTCTTGTGCTTTTACGGGTGGCGGGTAGCGGAAGGCGGGCAGCGCTGAAAGCTTTTCATAAGCCCCTGGATCATTGCGGTAATGTCTTTGATCTCACGAATCCATAACTGGCCTTTGTCCTTGGGGAAGCCGCAGAGGAGAATATACCGGTTAGGAAAAATGACAGGTGTCTGAGATTTTCCACCCACTGTCATTGTGTACATGGACTGTACACAATCCACCCGGCAGGGATAGCCATCGAGCAGCGCGTTCACATCCCTGTGGGGTGGATCCTGTACACTCCCTGTACGGATTGACAGTGTGAAGAATCAACCGGTACTTTTTGCAATGCCACTTCCCTTAGGAATTGACCTTAAACAATTTCCACATTTCATCGAACGCTACCCGCTGCCCGAAAAAGCTAAGACGGGTGCTTTTACGGGGAGCGGGCAGCGGGAGGCGGGCAGCGCAAACATGATAGATATTCACAACCATATTATTCCCGCGATTGATGACGGGCCGGATACGCTTGAGAAGGCGCTGGAACTGCTGGCGATGGCCGAAGCGGATGGCATTCAGCGGCTGGTTTGTACGCCTCATATGCATCCCGGTCGCTATGAGAACGATATCACCACCATTGCTCCTGCTTTTGATAGTTTGGTGGGGCATGCCCGGGAGGCAGGCCTTGGTATTGAGCTGGCCATGGCGGCCGAGGTGCGGTTTTAGCGATGAGATGATGTTTCAGCTCCGTAAGGAACAGATACCCATGATTGGGGCGTGGGATGGTTATGATTGTCTGTTGCTGGAAATGCCTCATCCAAATATCCCGGTGGGTATTGAGCATATGCTGGAGTGGTTGGGGCGCAGGCAAATCCGGGCGGTGATTGCCCATCCTGAGCGGAATAAAGAGCTGATGGAGTACCCGGAGCGGATCTTCCCTCTGGTGGAACGGGGTGCATTGTTGCAGGTGACTGCCGGTACCATTCCCGGATTTTTTGGGGAAAAGGCGCAGACTACCGCTCGGTGGTTTCTGGACCATGAGCTGGTGCAATTTGTCGCTTCTGATACCCATCATGCCGGGCGTCGGCCACCGGCCATGGCCGCAGCTGCACAAGTGCTGGATGGCTGGTATGGTGAGGCGGTTCGGCAGCAGTTGACGCTGACCAATCCGGATCTACTGACCTTTTCACTATTTGGAAATGCTTGATCGCTGCCCGCCTCCCGCCTCCCGCTGCCCGAAAAAGATTAAGACGAATGCTTTACGGGAAGCGGGCAGCGATAAAAAATAAGGATGGCAAATGTTTAAACGATGGTTGCTGGTTTTGCCGGCCCTGGCTTTGTTAGCCATGGCTTTTAACGGTGCATTGAATTTGGTGCAATCCGAAGTCTGGCGTTTCCAGACTGAAAATTTTCTGCAGCACTGGCAAACGGAAACCAGGGCTGACCCTGATTATGTGATCAATAAACGGGATTGGCAGGTTACGCTGGCCGGTATCGATAAGGCATTGACCAGGGCGCCCATTGCTGCGGACCTGGAGGTGTTGCGGGCAAGAGTTCTGGAATGGGGCTTCAGGGCCGGGTGGTTAGCCATCGAGGAGCCGGTGATGGGACCCATGGAATTAACCGCCTGGCAGCAGGCAATTTTATCAAGACCCGCCTGGCCCTACAGCTGGAGTAATTATGCCCTGGCCCGCTCCCAGCGTTCGCTGATTGATGATCAGTTTGAAGCAGCCCTGGTGCGTGCGGACCAGCTGGGCCCCTGGGAACAGCAGGTGATGGAAAATGCCATGGTGATGAGTCGGTATTATCGCGGATGGATAAGTGAACCGGTGCAAAATATTCTTGATGACAGCCAGGGACGGCTGATGCATCTTTATCCGCACAGGGTAGTGCAGCTGGAGAGGGAGTATCCTTTGCCTGGCACTGATGCCCAATGAGCCATTGCCGCAAAATTGCCGCCAAAAAGTACTAAAAACATGGATCTTCAGAAATAACTATGGGTGAATTGGAGCCCCGGTTTATGAATCACAAGAAACTTATTGCCTTCGATAAATATCTCTCCAGCGGTTATCAGCTGAACATTAATCTGACCCAGCTCTCCATCCTCTGGGGGCTGCTTGAAGGTGCTAAAGACGCCAACGATATAGCTTTGATGCTGGATCGTAGTATGAACAATACGCAGCGCCAAATGAAATTATTACGACTACCCAACAGCGAAAACCCAAAGGCCATAGGGTTTATTCATAAGCCAGCAGGTGACGTGAAATATTACCTGACCGAAGTGGGAAAAGCGTGGATGGTAGATTTAGTCAATGCGTGAGGTAATTCAATCGCAGTGTCTGGAATTAGCAGGAAAAGTTGATGCCGTATTGAAAGCACTGAATGGTTGATCGTATCCAGCAGCCGGCTGTTATGGATATGCAGTACCCTTTCCGCTGCCGGATAATCCCCACGCTGTTTGTTATTGTTTTGTAATAGTTGAGCACTATGGTATCTACTCATTTGCCCGCGCCGGTTAAGCCATTACTGTTAAAAAATGCAGCGCTCTTGCTGACCATTGTCATAAGCCTGCTGAGCCTTGGTTTCACCACGGCCACCAATAACCCCCTCGGCTGGATTGGCCTGCTCTGTTTTGTGCCTTACGCCGCATACCAGTGTTACGGAAGGCTGAATAATCCTCAGGACCGTTATAATTTCCTGCTGGTTCTCTGGGTGTTACTGGGCCTGCCTTTCACGTTTAACGTGTTGGATGGTTCGCTCTGGTGGCTGGCCTACTGGCCGGTGACTTTTCTTTATTGGTTGGTGTTTGGGTTGATTAATATTAATAAGGCGTGATGGTTGCCATTTGGCAAGCGGGTCAATGGGCGGGTTCGATTGCCGTTAAATGGTTCTCCAGGGATCTTTAGAGAACCACGATAATAACGGAGGGATACTATGACTGAACTTATAATGGGCCTGCAAGCCATTCCTCCCATCGCCTGGGTTGGTGTGTTTTTTGCCGCCATGGCTTTTGCGCTGTTTATGGCGGTAATCCCCCACCGCTACGACCCCACCGGTTTTATTAACGATAAGGTGAAGCATGCGCTGACTTTTCTGGTGCTGTTTGCCCTGTTTGATCTGGCTTGGCCAACCGCCGGTATGCCCTGGTGGAAACCTGTTAGCCTGTTTGGTTTTGGTGTGCTGATTGAGGCCTGCCAGCAGATGACCAGCTACCGCCGCTTTAGTGTTGGGGATATTGTGGCTAATGGGGTGGGGATACTGGGCTATCTTGGTTTGTATGTTGCGTATCAGGGGAGTATTTGATCGTTGAGGTGATCATGAAAGTTGGTTGGAATGAGCCCTGATGCTGTTGCCGTGGGAAAAAGCTTATTCATCCCAGAGATGTCGGTGTTGTCGGGAACAGTCACCGACGACCGCCATGGATGGTGGAAATGTCGGTGTTGTCGGGAACAGTCACCGACACTCTGTGGTGAAATGATTTACCTCTTAATGTCAGCTCACTTGATATTATCCCTGCGCCATTGCCTGGCACGGCGAACAATGATCACGGCAATGGGCAGGGAAACGAATACCAGCAACAGCTTAAGGCCAGTGATGCCAGTAACCCGGTTCAGGGTATCGTCTTCCAGCCAGAATGCACCGCTGAGAAAAAACGCACACATCGGCGTGAAGACAACCTGCGACAGACTGTTCGACAGCAGCGAGCGCACCCAGAACCACTGTTGGTTCATCCAGCGGCTAATTGTCTGGAAAAACCAGATATTGATGCTGTCGGTGATCCATAAGGCACCCGCCAGCGTCGCATAATATGTCGGGAGTTTCGCCAGCGAAATGACTACGGACTCGATATCATAGGCGTGGCTATAGCCGGAATGGTCAAAGACCATGGCAAGTTTCAGGATCAGCCAGCTCAAACCGGCTATTGCCAGTAATCTCGCCGCCGTATTATTTAGCAATCGTCGTGCACTTCGCTGGCCGTACAACTCCGACACCGGGTTTAAAAAGGCAAAACTCAGCGGAAACACCAGGGACGCAACGGTAAAGTCAACGCCAAACCAGTCAAAGTGGATCAGGAACAAAATGGGGCAGAGGATAATGGTCCAAATGTATAACCCCCAGAGGTAGTGCAACAGTGGCTGATCACCGGGCAGGGAAAAACAGTGGCCTCCGTTCAGGCCCTTGTCGGCGATGATATCGGTGCGCCCTTCCAGGTGTTGAAACAGCACCTCCCTGTCTTCCGGTGGCAGGTCATTATCCTGGCCTGCGCGGATATACGGTTTGATTTTACGGCTGTAATCCCTGCCAAAGCTGTTGGTGGTGGTAATGGTATCGTTACCGCGATCATAAGAACGGAATCTCGACATACTGACTCTCTCGGTTGAAATTTCAGATCGCTTACATCGCTTACGGCACAGGGGGTTACCCAAAATCAACGATTCAGCCGAAAGGCCCGGACCTGTGACTGAGCTAGTCCCCGGAGCCGAAAAGTGATAAAGCTGTATTTGTGCAGTTCAACCGCGGAGCAAAAGGCTATGCCTGATGCCTGTTCATTGGTTCACACGTTTTGTACCGGTTTATCCACTGAAATTGTGGATAAGTGATCGTATTCAGGTCGGGATATTCAGCTGCCAATAATCCATATTCCGAACCCGGCCAATCACTTCCGTCTCTGGCGGCTGGGTACTGATAATCTCCAGTCCTGAATAGGTACAGGTAAAGGTAAATAGTCGTTTACATCCGTTAACCATTTTCGAGGCAAGAAAGAGCCCGGGGCCGGGGCGAAGCTCTTTTTCCACCGTTAACAGGGTCAGGCCGGGGAAACATTCGATCATTTCCGGTACATAGAAAAACCGGTAAGCTTCTGCCCGTTTGAGCGGGTGGTAGGGGCTGGTAAAGAGATCCGGAACCCGGGCGGCCACCTCATAGGGATCACCTTCTGCTGGAATAATCGTAACCTGAGTGACCATGGTCGTTTTTCGCCAGGCAACCTCTGGGTCGCCAGCCATTTCATGGTCATAGGGGGCACCGTTGCCGGTATTAAACCAGATGGGATTTACCCCGAGCGCTTTGCTCAGGGTATCGAGATGCTTTTGAGGATTGGCGATTTCGCCCTTGGCAAGGCGATAGAGATAGTTCCGGTCGATGCCGGATTTGCGGGCCAGCTTGGGAATGCTGGCAATACCTGCCAGCTCCATGGCTTCTGCCAGACGTTCTGAGATTTCCGGATGGTTCATGGCGGGGCGTTACATACTCCATATGTTTGGTACAGCAAATCAGAAAACACCCGACGTTCATTCTCGGTGAGCGCGTTAAACACGGGGGTGACCTCTCCCCATGCCCAGGTTAGCTTTTCTGCACTGCTTTCTGTATTGCTTTGCTTATTTTTATCATTTTGTACAGCGGTTTCCAAATTTACGTCCATGTCGATTCTGTTCCGTAATTCTGAGAAAGAAAACTGCTTGCCACAAAATTATCCTAAACAGGGTAAAAACGGATTGCAATGGGGTTTGTTGCATTTTGTACATTTTTGCTAACTTTTTATTCAGATGAAGTATTCATAGGTGGTTACTCCCAATGGCAAAATTAGGCTCAGAAAAGAAACCGGTCATTGTGCGGGTGCATACGGAAGCCAAGGCAAAGTACGTTGCCCAAACCTGCGCCGAGAATGGTTGGCACTACATCATCGGGTTTGAACCGCCTGAAGTGCCGGAAGATATTTCGGATCTGGAGAAGCTGCTGCATCCGGAGTTGCTTCAGGCCAGATCGGAGAAGGTTTCGAGAAACTCGCCCTGCCCTTGTGGCAGTGGAAAGAAGTTTAAGAAGTGTTGTGATGGGGGTGGGTTGATGGCTTGAGTTTGCTGGGAAACCGGTTCTTTGGTGGGGATGCACGATGCAAGAACCGACCCCATTTTTCCGACCCCAGTTTTCAAATTGGGCTTGTTTCGTTGAAAGACCTGTGGATCAGGTTAAACCATCATCGGTGAACCGCCCTATTGCGGATCTCCATGCAGGGTGATTCTGGAGAGGGCTGGAGAAAGGCCAGCCCTTAACCGATTTATAAGCGTGTTTAATTCAGACCGAGTTCTGTTGCTAACTCAATTATTTCCTGGGAGACATCAGAAATAAAACCATCCCATTGCGGTGTTTTCGAGAATAGCTCTATGACATCTTTAATAATTACTTCCTCACTTTCGTCATAGAACCCAGTTATGGAATTAACGTAATTATGCCGGTTTAGTACTGCCTCAATATTACATAATGCATCATAGATCTCTCTGTGATCTTCTGAGACAATTTCTCTTTCAAGATTCGTAATTGATTCTTTTATAAACTGCTCTGGAGATTTTCCAACAGGAATATTATATTGGAAAATTTTAGTAATAATTGATTCTCGATGAGCTCTAGCTTCAGGCTGATGAGCCTACTAATAACTTTTCTCAACTCTGCCTGCATGGTTTGCTTCTAAACAATATTCGTCACCATCAAGAATGCCAAGAATCTTCTTTTCAGGATTGGCTATGTATGCTCCAGCTGTTACGGCAAAGCAGTTCTGTGCAGTACCATACTCAATGGTTTTAATATGTCTAATGACATTTAGCCTTCGAGATATTTTCTTAATTATTCTTGAAGATAGTTTGTCTTCAACAAATATAGTAATACTTTTATCTAGATTCCCTGTAAGTTTTGCAAGTGCATCGGGTGTCACTTGGTCCAATACCTGAGTATCTGAACCAACTTTATAAAGGTAGCGTATATTGATGTCTTGAGATTTTTTAAGTACCGTTTCTCTGTGTGTTGTAAATACTATTTGTAGAATCTTTATCGATTGCTCTTCTGTTTATAACTTCAATGATACGTTGGAACGCGTCTTCATGCAGCAATAGATCTATTTCATCTATGAGAATAATGCTGTATTGTGGCGCATCAAATATTGTCTTTAAGATTTTTATTATTCGTTGTTCGCCTGCCCCCATACTTATTTGCGAGTAGGACATCAATTGTCATATGCAAGACCATACAAGTCCTCAGACCAGTTGGTTATTCTGTGCTTGTATATGTTTGTAGAAGTCTCTAGTAAGAATGTAGCTGGCTTTTTCCTTGATTAGCCGATAGAGACCAGAGGTTAGCTCTGTAGTTTCGTACCTTATTCTTTGAGAACCTACTTTGCTTTTATTCTTGATGAAGTTAATGTATTCCAAAATTGGACAATGTTGTGTGGATTCCAATATAAAAGACAGGCCTGAAAGGGCGACGATCATATCGTGGTGCCCAGCGATCGTTGTTCTTTGAGTATGTTCTTGATTCGTTAAATATTGTGTCGCCTTGGCCTCTATCTTTAAATTCATAACTGATAGAAAACTCTGTACTGTCCCATAGAGCATGAGGGTTTGGCTTTAAAAATTCGCTAATTCTATGATTTTCAGATTCTCTATGATTTTCAGGCTGGTATGAAGAAGCTAGAGCGTGTAATAAACTTGATTTCCCAATGCAGTTAGCACCAATAATTGCAGTAACATTTTTAGGGGTGAAGGACAAACTTTGAAGATTCTCAATTCCTTTTAGCTTTTTGATGCTTATATTGTGAATCTTTTGTTCATGATAACGAGCCATTTAGCTTCCATATAAATTATTAGACATACAACTATTGACGTATAATGCAGATACTGCTGACAAGCTTATAACGCTTATTTTAGCCACAACTCATCATCATACCTGCGAGACCTCAAACAAGTCCTTTTTTGTGTAAAACATACACGTCTTTATAACTGTGCATTATGCCTCATTCATATAAACCCGAGCCTCAAGACTTTCTTTATGCATTCTTTCAAATACAGTTTCTGTCGCAACTCAATAAGAAAAAAGCACACTACCGTCCATGGATCGTACCGTTGCCTTTTATTGACGCAGGGGAGCATGGGACAAGATAGCTCAAAGAGGATTTAGGCGTGATTCTGAATTGCGTGCGATAAGATGGTCTTATGATGAAAGAACAAGGGTGAAGAATATATAAATACCGGGCAGGGATAAATCCTGATTTTTACTTACCGATAACTTTAATCGTCCACTAAGTGGCCTTGGATAACCCAGTGAACAACCCGTGGGATAGTCAGGGAAACTGGGAGAAATGCGGGTTAAAGAAAGGTTGATCGAACTTTATTACCAGCGGTGAATAACTGATCAAAACAAAAACCTCGCATAAAGCGAGGGCCGTAAAATAACGACCAAAGTCGTTAGGGGTTCCTGTGCATCCTGCCTGGTTTTTCAAGGCTTCCTTCGGTTCACATCACTGTGACACCGTATCGCCTCTTCCCTGGTGCAAAATGCTTCACTCAACTTTGGGATCTTGGCCTGTTTGTTAAGTTGGCTATTCATTACGGACAATGTCGCACTATCCCATCCGCTTAAATACGGGATTCACTGCTTAATCAACCCGTATCCAACAATAAAAACCTCGTCAGAATTAGCAAGGCAAGCAAGTGCTGATAAACCAGCCGTTAGCGGTTTTTATTATTATTTGGGTGGTATTTATTCTTAGCCAGAGAGTTAGCATTTGATGTTTTTATTACTAGGGCCGAAACAATCATTATCGACTTCGGTAATCACTCAATGGATAGGTATAGGCTACGTATTTACCGAAGCGAAAGAATTGATTTGAGTCAATGTAACTTGGTTGACAATCGGGTTATAGCCAAGGGAGAGTATGCAGGTTGGCCAATAATAATTTGGCTTGCACTAAAACCCTCATAAATAGTGGGCTCAGTTATTCTTTATCAGACTTATTGCCCATGTTTTTACCTACCGGAAGGGCTGCTGATATCGCTTAACGGCAGTGGCACTGAGCTGATTAATCTTCCGGTTCAGGCTATCGAGCTTTTCCCGCTTGGCGTCACGGTCCATTAACCGGTTTTCCATCACCTTGCGAACCTCTTTGCGCAACTTGCTGATCTCCCGGCTGGCTTTGTTCAAACCGGCCTTGTTCTTCAGCTTGGTGGCGGCGGATTGCTCCAGCGCTTCCGCCCGACCCTTCTCGCCGATTTCCTGATACCCCTTGATGGTGGCGGCAATCTGGTTAATGTCCTTATTCATTTCATACAGCTCGTTGGTATAACGACTACTGCCTTTGATCCGATCCCCAAAGAACGAGCCAACCACCGGGTAGTCCTGCTTCGTCCAGGCAGGCTTTTCACCGGCACCGGTCATGTGCCGGGTAACGGCATCGGTCACCGCCAGCGTACCGGTAGCAAAGGAGTTGAAATACCCTTTCAGCAGGTGCTCCAGCTTTTTGGGGGAGCGCATCCAGTCCGGTGCGCCTTCGGGAATGTACTGCACCAGTTCCTTTCAGGGTGTCACTGGTGTACGGATCGTACTGGGCTTCCGGCTTCAGGTGCTGCAAGCTCATGGGCACAATGTCCCGGTCACGGAAACGATCCCGGTTTTCACCCACTTCCCAGATCGGCTTGACAAACTGCGGTATGGGCGTGGACTCCAGATTGAACATCGCCATTCCCAGGGTCATCATTGGCATCCTTTGTCCACTTGGCGTCTTCATGCCCCATCATTCCCTGCCACACAAATTCAGGAATGGTGGCAAAGATATGACCCACCTCGAAAGGCTTGGGAATTCTGAAGTGACCGTCTTCACCCTCACCGATCCAGAAGTGGTGATGCGTTACCTTTTCATCGGTGCTCAGTGCCTTGTACCGATCATCGTCTTCAAACATTCGCACCAGTAACCAGGAAGCGAATCCGTACATCATCCCCCGCATCAGCACCTCACCGGAAAAGGCACTCCAGTGAAGCTCATCACCGGGCTTTATGCCCCGCCACATCCGGTTAAGCCCTTGCAACAAACTGTTGGTGAACTGGATGGATTGGGTCAGGAACCGGACGATCCCCCACTGGCCCTTACGGGCAAAGTTCATCACATCCAGCGATTGATACGCCGCTTCAGCGTTGGAACCGCCTTCCTCTTTCACCCGTTCAAATACGTGCAACCGGTTGGAATCCTCAAACCGGGCGCCGATGCTGTCCCAGAAGTCGATCAGCCTGCCGGGGCTGTTCAGGATGCGCTTCTGCTCGGCAGGGGATAACTTTTTACGGATATTGTCATAACCCTGCCGATAGTGGCCGCTGCTACTGCTGCCTCCGGCCATCTTCATCGCCCACAGCGATTCATCGTTATCGAGGGACTTTCTGAAACCACGGACGGCACCGGCCAGCGGATTCATACCCACCACCTTGCCATTCACCTCCGGGGCAATATGCACTGCCGTGGACAGGGTGTCCCTGGTCAGGTTTCGGAACCAGTAAGCAGGCAATGCCGTTACCCCACGCCGAACTATTTTGCTGGGAATGCCCACCAGTTTCATAAAGCCGCTGTGCAGCTCCGGACCGATGTCCTGAATGGAGGCCAGCAGCAGCGGATCATCGACGGTGTAGGTTTCCAGCTTGCCGTTGCGGGAGACACTGGTGGTGCCTTTCATGGTTTCGTATTTGGCCATGATCGACTTCCAGCCTCTCATCTGCCGGGGCGTCAGGTCGGTGCTGTGGCCAATCCCCTGAAGGGCCGCCATCACTTCGTCGTCGGTGATGGCAATGGCGGTATCTATTTTCTCCACGGCCCCCAGTGCCAGTGCGTTGTCGATCACCCGTTGCTGGGCAATGTTCTTCAGGGCCGCATCAATCATGGAACGGGTATTGCGCACCATGGCTTCCAAAGTGGCGCGATCTTTTCTACCCCGCCTTTCAGGCGCTGAATGCCAGAGGTCTGGCCGCCGAGTCCCTTTTTAGGTCGGATAAATCGCTGATTCTCTTCCTGGTATTCCAGATCGTGTATCCGGTTGAACGGGATGTAGTCACCGGTATCGAACAGTTTGCAGCTGTTCCTTATCGAGGGTGCCAGCGGCTTCCATAAAGTCCAGCAGGTCATTGTTGTGCTGCTGGTAATCGTCCATCACCTGCTTGAACCGTTTCGCCAGTTCCGGCTGGGTATGCACCCAGTTCTGAATGGTGTCGATCTTGTTCTGGTCGTACAGGTTCTCCCGATTCTGCTGGCTCAGTGCCTTGCCCTGCTTCAGGTCTTTGTTCATCTGCTTGTGGTCACGGTTCCAACCGGTACGGCCACCGGGATATTCATCCGGCGCCACTGCATCCAGTGTCTCTTTCAGAGCCTGCCCCTGCACCAGCAACTGATTACCTTTGGCTCTGGCGGCCTTGTCTTCGGCCATTATCCGCAGCGCCCGGTGGCTGCCTTCGTACACCTCCCAGGTTTCCAGCTCATTGCGTTCGGTGACCGGCTTCAGCAGTTCAAACAACCCTTTACTGCCCGGTTTGATGACAATGCTGCCGTCTTTCAGCATCGGGGTGCCTTTCTGGAAGGTGGCGTCGATCACGTTGTCCAGATTGCGCGCCAGATACACGGCCTTGCTGGCGGATACCGTTGCGTCCATCAGTTTGCCATCGTTCAGCAGCTTTCTCCTGCTGTTCAATAATCGCTGCATCCGTCCACACACCCTGATTGATACGTGGAGCAATCCGCGCTTGATATGCTCTTTCAGGGGCTTCGCTTTCCCACCATGCCTTCAAGCGGTCGTGCCATTGTTTCGGGGCAATGCCGCCGTGGATGTCGTTGATGACGGATTGCACATCGTCGGGCATATCGTTCAGGCGTAGCGGGGGGAGTTATCGGGCTTTGGTTTCTTGTCCTGCTTCCTGTCTTTCAGGGCAAACAGCGGTTGGCCATCCTTCAGCACCGAATCTTTCATTTTGTCGGTGACGTTGACCGACCAGACCTGATCCGGTTTGGTGTCGTAAGGGTACTGCGACTCCCTGAAGTTCATACTAATGGGCTCCAGTTTGGCACCCCATTTTTTGGTGTACTTCTTCATGTAGTTGGCAAGGCGCTTGTCGTAGAACTCCTTCATGCCCCTGGCGCCGTTATCACCGATCACTTCATCCAGATTGTCCATGGTGAACGATTCTTCGTGCTGGCCATAGGTACGGTGATTTATGAAATGCTCGGCATCTTCTTTACTGCTGAATAACTGCTGATCGCCGTACTGGTCATACAAGTGCTCACCGTTAGCGTCCACAACCTCATACTTATCAAAGTGACTCATTTTTTGCAGCTCGTAACTGGCAGCTCTCTGCCGCAACCGATCCTGAATCTCACGGGATTGCTCCCTGATACTGGCGCCCACGGCATTGCCCACATAGGCTTCCAGCCGTTCTTCAGCAATATGCTCCCGGCGGTTATTACCTGTCCTCTGCCTGATGTCTAAAGCAAAGTACATCAACCGACCGGAAGTGGTGAACTCCGGGCTCACCTTCAGCGACTCCACCACCTGCCCAAGGCTCGGATACCGTTCCACCTGCTGTGCGGCATTGCTCCAGGCGATCCGGTCAAATCCGTTTTCGGCAGCGTGGCGGATCATCCGTTTCATCACCAGGTTGGGCCAGTTCTCTTTCAGGGGGGCATCGGTTACCTGCCGGTAGAAGTGGTGTTTGTCGGTATCGAACAGTGACTGTCGTTCATCTCGCAGCTCTTTGAGTTGAGCCTCTGCATCAACCCATTGCTGGAAATGCTGCTCCACTGCTTCAACCACAGAATCCAATTCTGTCTTGAGCTGATCCACCAGTGGCTGATCCTGCTTTTGCTCTGCCTGCATTATCTGGCGATTAATATCGTCACGCTGCGCACCCGCTTTGGCATGCTGTTGACTGAACTCATCCCGCTGTTTCGCTATTGATCGTATCTTATCGTCTACCTTCTTTATCCGGGCGTTACGCTGCTCCTGCTTACGTACCGACTCCGGTGTCCGGTAGCCGTTCTCCCGGCCTTGCTGGTGCCAGTCACTCTGCACTTCGTCAATAAACAGAATCCGTGCATTACGACCATGGACGTTTTCATCAAAGGTCTGGAAGCGCACATGGGCCAGTACGTTTTCAGTCGTTCCCCAATGGCTGTCCGTGAAGTCTTTCTGTTGCCACCTTGCAAAGGATTTATGCTCACTGACCGCAGCAGCAATAGCTGAGGCTTCGGAGGCATGGCCGGTGATAATAATGCTCTTGTCGTCACCATGGCGAC
This sequence comes from Endozoicomonas sp., assembly GCA_965261315.1. Taxonomy (GTDB): domain Bacteria; phylum Pseudomonadota; class Gammaproteobacteria; order Pseudomonadales; family Endozoicomonadaceae; genus Endozoicomonas. The sequence continues at coordinate 15,521 of CBDHDM010000043.1, forward strand.
GATAGAGAGTGTAATCACTGAACTCCTGCGTCCAGCCCACATCGTCCACCTTCATTCCCGTTGGCATAATACCCTGAGCCAGTGCATTGGCTTCTTCTTCGGTGATTGGGCTCTGGTTCTTATGGTTCGGATCTGCGGGGAATACATGGGCGTTGTTATCCAGCGTCAGGACCAGCTCTGAATAGTCCTCGCCACCCTGCATGGCGTATTGTTTGTACTGTGTTTCAGACTCATCCCGCAGTGCTGACTCCAGATCGCTTCGGGCATCCGACTCATAGTCATTCTCCCAGGCTTCCAGTGCGGCATCTTCCTTATCGGAATAGCTGACGTGATCCCGTGCCAGCTCTTTGTCGCTCATGTTATCGACGTTGTTATTGGCTCGCCATTGGGCTTCTTCGTGCAGGGCGGATTCGTTCAGATCGCCATCGTCGTCCACCAGGGCTTCCACTTCATGCTCGTCAAGGTCTTCGTTTTCAAACCTCTCTTTCAGTTCGTTATATTGGAAATCGTACTCATCCTCCCGCAGATCATCCCGTGCATCTTCCAGTTCATTGGATAGCTCATCCAGCGAATAGCCGTGTTCGTAATCATCTATACGCTCCCTGACAAAATCCCCTTGTTTTTGTTGCAGCCGGTCTTCCAGTTCCTGTTCATCAAAACTATCCACATTCAGGTCTTCGCTGACCCGCACCTCATTCTGGCGAATAAACGCCAGCACTTCTTCTTTGGCCAGCTTCTCGCCTTTGTGGTCAGCCAGCCACAGGTCCAGCCCCATCCACTGGATTTCCTCGTCCTGCACGTTGTTGCCTTTCTTGATGGCATTCAGCCAGCTCTGGGCAGGCAGCTTGTCGGACTTCACGGCGACGGCACTGCGTTCAACAGCGGAGTAGAAAGTGGGTGCCTGACCGGCATCGCTGTAGCGATTACCTTTCTTCCCACCGTTGAAACTACCATGCCGCTTCAGCCTGCGACGGGCGGCACTCAGCAGCTCCACCGCGTCGGTATCTGTCCACTTGATATTGGGGAACAACCGGCGCAGGGCGTTGCGGATCATGGCGATGACTTTGGTCAGCAATCCATTTTTCGGGTCTTTCTCGGCAAGATGTGCCAGGTATTCCTCGGCAATGATCCGATTGGCATCGGCCTTGCTCTTACCCTCAGTCTGTCGTGCATACCGTTTTGCCAGAGCCTCTTTCAGCCGGTCATTCATATCCCGGTGGATTTCATCCAGCACGGTATCAAGCCGTTTGTCCAGCAGTGACCGGACACCTTTATGGCCCACCAGTTCATGAAGGACAGTACGCACCGCTTCGCCGGTAGTGTCCAGATTGGCAGCGATCAGATAGGTTTCACCGGACTGCGGGTCGAACATTCCCCGCACTCTGCCCTGCGCCTTGTCATTTATTACTTCCCTGTACAGGTGTGACGGCAGCTCGGTTTCTGATTGCAAAACATGGATGTCATGGCCGAGTCGCTGTTCCAGCGGCTTCAGCTTCAGCCGCAACGGGCCTGACTGAATTCCTTTGGCAGGATTGTTTCTCCGCGCGTAAAAAGGCCCGCTCTCATGCCCCGTAAGTAAACCTTCCGCAAAGGTGGACCCGTAATTATCGCCCTGTCCGTAAAGATGGTCAGCGACGGTAATGTCGCCGTAACGATTGAAGAAATGCAGCAGGTTGCCTGCTTTGTATTTATCGTCAACGCTGGTTTTGATCAGCACCTGGCTGGCATTGGTACTGTCGAGGGCTTTGAGAATTCTGGCGACGGCAGGATCGGTTTTGTGCCGCAGGCTTTTCATATCGCTGTTGGACAGTGGCAGAACACCCGTTACGTGTAACGCGCTATCCAGCAGGATCAGAGCATTGGGGCTGGTGATGCTGGCGGCAACCTTCATGGCCGATGCCGTGTCGGTAAGCCTGACTTGCGGGCGATTAAAGCGCAGTCGTCG
>CBDHDM010000044.1:0-17500 GCA_965261315.1 Endozoicomonas sp.
CCTGAATTGCCATACAACCCTTGAGGGTTGTATGGCAATCTCACTTTGTCAGAGTGTCCCGCAGTTCTACTCTAGCTACTTCATTTGTGGTGGGTGTGGTATGCATTCCCACGCAGAGCATGGGAACGAGAGTGTTCAAAATGTTTGCCGCGATCTCATTTCCCTACATGTAATTATTTTTCTAACACAACATCAGGTAAGGCGGGGCGATTAGCCCCGTCCTTCCTACGGAACCGTGCGTACGGACCTCGTACACGGCTCCTGCACTCTCATATCCCCGTATCAGGAACGAGCACGCCCGTTTTCACACCTTCCAGATTGAACAGCTTCAGTTCTTCGAACCAGCTGTTCTTCATGGCGTAATGCGCCAGTGGACTGGCCGCATTTCTCCACGAACGCATCTTGATGTACTTAAACGGTGGTTTAAATCCCAGCTGCTTTCAGCCGCCTGTGCAGCTTAGCCGGTTTCTTCCACTGCTTCAGTTGTATACATCGCAGTCTGCGCCTGACCCAACTCATGATTCCCTTCAGGACGCTGCTACAATTGGCTATCTTAAAGTAGTTGGCAAATCCTCTCAGCACTGGATTCAGCTCCTTGATGATAGTCACCAGATTACTGCCCTTGTTGCGCTTCGTTATCTGCTTCACCCTCGCCTTCAGCTTTTTGAGCTTCTTTTCCTGTATGCGCGTATAACCGCTATGGATTTCCACTCCCAGAAATTTCACGCCGTCATCGCTGTGGGCAATGTGCGTTTTTCTCTGGTTCACCGTCAGTTTCAGGTCTACTTCCAGCACTTTGACCGCCACTTTCAGCGCATTGTCTGCCGCTGACTTTGAGCCGCACAGGATCAGTATGTCATCCGCGTAGCGCACAATCCGATGATTGCGTCGCTTCATCTCCTGATCAAATGCATCAAGATATACATTGGGTGTGGTTTCTTTGCTACGACAAAGCCTTGTTGACCACCATCCCACCATAATTTCGTTCCTTCGAACGTAAACGGTGAAACGACCAGTACTCTTCCCAGTCTCCACTGGAGTTGAGTGAGCGCAGCTTCAGAATGGCTTCAGCTCCCTGCAAACTCCAGCGCGCTCCGGTTATATCCAGGCGATCATTGATCAGGTGTCGGCAAGCGCCTTCGATGACTCCGCTGGCAATGGGAAAGCCTGAACTGAGCGCTTCGCCATAACTAAGCCGACTTCGGTTTTTCTGCAAATAGCCAGCGCATTTATCAATGGCTTCCCGGTTCTTCAGTTTTCTCTTCGTGGCACTTTGTTTCATTCCTCTTGCTACTTGGTCTGGCTGCCCCCGTAGAACTTTGAGAGCCTGCTGTTCAACCCATCTTTCCATACTTTCATCATCCTTTTCACGCAGGCAATGAGCCGCTTTCCACAGATATTCCAGTACATGAACGAAGTCCATTACGATGCTCACTTTTACCTGCCTTTTACTGGCCACCCTTTCAATCATTTTCAATTGATGAGGGTGACCATCAACCACAATAACCCATTGACGTTTCTGGCCCGGATCACGCTTCAGAGCTTCATCAAACGCCTCTTCTATGACTTGCTCCCCGTCTCTTTCAACACTGGCCCAAACCCTTTTATTGCGCACTGGCGGCCTGAATTTGACGACATTGTCCGTTTGTTTCTCAAGATTCATGATGGATTCTGGCGAGTGCGAATTTTTCTTTACGGTATAAACTGTCCCCACCATGGCCATGCGCTTTCGATCCTTCTTTTCTCCCGGACTTAAACGGGTCTGGCGTTTTTTCCTGCTTTTCTCTGCATTTTTCCGGGTCGCTTCTCTTAACCCGTCAGGTAGCATTACCAGGCCTTTTCCGTCAAAACTCAGAACCAGTAAGTCATCCGTTTGCTCATCTTCTATCTCTCGTTGCTCATAAAACTCAACAAAATCCTGAGCAGTGTCCTTAACCAGTTTTATGGTCTGGTGCTTGCCAACAATGCCGGGATAATTCTCACGATGACGCTTCACGACTCTGTCATAAGAGCGGTCAATGGCATCAGTGACCACACGTTTTCGTACACCATCAGAGTATTGGTCATCATTGAGGTTGAGATCTGCATCCAATGGGAATTCACTGGAAACATTACGCTGGCTGTAAGACAGGCGTTTGACAGCCACCTTTCCAAATACTGTAGTAATAACCCGACTGGTGTTTTGGCGGACATGGTTGCGGGATACGCCATCAGAGGCAGTGACTGATGCAGCCTTCTCTTCATCTTCAGTCTGTTTATCGAGATACCCTTGAAACATTAACCGGAGTAACTCGTTTCCATGATTACGAAGGTACTCTTCAGTCGTGCCATGATCCTGGACACAGGCAGATTCAAGGTGATGGATCATGGCGTTGAAGTGACCCAGTGCCGGAGAAAAAAATTGAAAGTCGAGGGTATTTGCGTAAGATGCGTTCACGAGGGGCTGCTTTTCTGGTGCTATTTGTTTGACGACTTTATATCACCACAGAACAGCCCTTTTTTCTTTGCCTCTGAGCATCGGAGTGACCGATATATCGGGGTTGTGGTGTCGTAGGAAAAGAACCGCACCCATCGTAATACTGAATCACTTTATTGAAGACACACTGAAGCCTCTCATCACAACTGGCTAACCGCCGTTTGGATGACTCGGAATAGTGAAACATGATTCCCTTTTTATAGTGGTTCAGCTTCAGGGGAAAAAGCATACCCCGGTAACCGCTCCTGCGTTACCGGGATACCGTCCATCCATGGACATAAAAAAACCCCGCATCTGGGCGAGGTTTCTTTGAAGGATTTAGCCAATGGAAATGAGTGATCAATACTTATTCCATCATGGGAAAATATCCTAACTTTTGTAACATTTGAATGCAAGGGGAGGCAGGGAACAGAACGGCTCTGGCACTGCCAGTTGATATGCTTGCACATTTTGCTATCATTGATTGTTATGAACAGCACGCACCGAAAAACCCTGAAAGCACTCTTTTCTGACCCGGTGAACGGTAATATTGAGTGGCGCCGAATCGAAGCACTGTTCCTGTCTCTGGGTGCTGTTCGAACTCACCGAGGAGGGTCAGCTGTCAGTTTTGTGTTGAACGGAGTGCGAGCTGACTTTCACAGACCTCACCCTGAAAAAGCGGCGCTGCGCTACCGGGCCAAAGACGCAAGGCACTTCCTGACGAAAGCGGGGATCAAACCATGAACATAATGAAATACAAAGGGTATATAGCCCGCATAGAATACGATAACGAAGATCGTCTTTTTGTCGGTCATCTGGCTGGGATAGACGATATTGTCGGCTTTCACGGCACATCGGTGGATGAACTTGAAACTGCTTTTCACGAAGCGGTTGATGATTACATTGCCATCAGTGAAGAAACGGGGCGTCCTGCTCAGAAACCCTATTCCGGTAATCTTATGCTGCGGGTTTCACCGGATATTCACGCGGCAGTGGCCACTGCGGCAAAAGTACATGGGAAAAGTCTCAATCAATGGGCTTCAGAAGTCCTTAATAATGCGACGCAATCCTGATATTTCCTCAGATAAGCCATTTCAGGCTTCATACCGAATGACGCCTTTATCCTCCAGAAGCGAGCCCGCCTGCTCCTCTGCCTCTCTGATCCACTCATTACAAACCATCATACAAGCTTGCCGCCACCGGTGAACTGTCATACGACATTTACCCTCAATCTCGATGCTACCCTTACCAACTTGCAGCTCCGGGTGTTGCAGCATGGCCATAATGAACAGCCGCAACATCACCGGATTTGTCCGGATCGCTTTGGGAATGCGCTTGTCCTCCCGGAAACCGTAGTTAACACTTTCCCAGCAGGTGATTCGGTTGGCGTGATTATCGTCGTACCTTATGGTCAAAACGGCAAAGAGCTCCGGCTGCATCCTCTCCCGAAAATCCCCTTTGCGAATACCATCATCCCCAAGTCGTTCATCCCGAGTACTACGATGTTCAGGGTCAATGGCACTCTTGCGATAGCCACTGTTAATTTCCCTCTGCCAGCTCGCGGTTTTTATCATCAGTTCCGGTGTTCCCATTATCCGCATCAACGCCGACTCCAGGTCAAAGTACATGGCATTCTCCTTATCCAAGGCTTGTTCTTGTGTGTACTTCGATCCATGGTAAACGGCAGGATCAGCCTCCGGTATAACCAACAAAAGTTTGGCGATAATGCTGCACATCCTCGCGGGTCTTTCTCACCAGTTTAGCTTCCGGACCATATCGTTTAACAAACAGCGTGGCGTTGACGTGAATGGCATCGGGCAAGTATCGATGATGACCAGGACACAGAGGCATAGTGGCAAAATGACTGGCCCGTCTTCCGGCTCCCGTACCCTTGCGCTGATGGTGAACCTCTGCCGGAGTCCCTGAACAGCCATTCATCCGACAGGCAATACAACCAAGCTGGGCGACATCCGACAGATATTGTTTTTCTTCCCGGGTAACAGCGTTTCCTTACGCAAAATTAATCACCCGCTCCACCAGGTCATCCACCTTCTCACGGCTCCAACCCCGACCCGGGCTCAGTACGAAATGCAGCAACACGTCTACTGCTGCCGAGTACAACTGCTCAAACACTTCCTGGCTCATGCTAGAAAACTTCAAGCTTCTGGCCCTGACTCTGACCCCACCGTCCGGGTACCCAATCACGTCATAAAATCCGGCCCTCACCGTCACCCAACGGCGAAACTCATCAAAGTTTTTCTCCGGGGTGAACAGTTGGCCAGTGCTCATCATCCGGCAGGGTTCCGGCTCGAAGTAGTCAAACCCAAGCTTCAGTAGGGCAAAGAACTTGCGGTGAAAGTGCGGGTTCCGTGATTTGCGAAACTGAGCTCGGATGACCTGACCGGTCTTCAGCTGACGCACAAATGTCTGGTCATCGTCCGATACCGGTATCAGCATCAGATCCGTACCCTTGACCAGCGTCAGTTCTGCCATCAGATGGCCCTCACCAGAAACCAGCACATGATGATCACGTAGGCCATCCAGAACAGCGTCCCGCCGATCACTTTCAGCACAGCCATCATCCCAGCATCCCCTTCATGCGCTTCAGAAACTCTGCCCTGCCACCTGCTGGATTGATGCCCTGGTCCGCCATTTCATCCCGAAGCAGCTGATCGGAATGAATACTGGGATCTCGCTGATGCTCAATGGCCAACTGATCCTCCACCGACTCGCCCTGACAAACCCTGTTGGTCAGATGCTGGTAGGCTTCTCCAAACTTCCGCTTTACGTTCCGGCATTCCTCGGCAGTACCGGCGGTTCTCAGCTCATGTCATCCTGCCAATCGTCCAGCCAGATACACCGCCCGATGACTCCAGCCGTGGTGACTGGGTTGACCGGCAAACTCGCTGGCTTCCTTCCAGGCTTTGGCCAATGTGGGTAGACCGAGCTCTTCCGGCAGCGGCTGACACAACTTGCGAAACTCCGGTGCTGTTGGTGGCCACTCGCTTCCAGCCAGTCGCACCCGGTTAACCCCCATGGCCAGCTGTTGCGGATGCAGATCCTTCAGAGTTTCCAGCCACTGCCCGGTTCGATCAGCCAGGCCGTAAGCGTTAATCCACTTCTGCCCGAACAGGCCCGTCATGGTCGAAAACATGTCCCCGATGAGTTTCGGGGTTATCAGGCCACTGTCCTGTAGATCGCTCTGTGGTGCCTGAGTCTGCGGGATGGTCGTAGAGGTGCTGGTTGGCTTGCTCGACCTGTTCAACCAGGCTGAGTTTTCCAGTATTTCTTTGCCGGGCTTCATGATTAACCGTCCATGGATTTCTAACGTTATCAGGGTTGTTCAGGTAGGCCGTGGTGGTCTTCACGTACTGGGTACCCGTCACGTCGGTCTGGTCGCAATACCGGGCGTATTTCAGAATGTTGGTCAGCATCGCTTCATGGGAATGACCTTCCCTGAGCCGGGATTTGTAATGACCAAAGGTTTTGGTTTTGTTGCCCTTGTCGCCTTCCCGCTTCGGGTACTGAGACCACCACTGCTCGAAGTCTTCAGGAAAACCAGACCTGGCCGGTTTGGTGTCGAGTGCAGTCGTACCAGTCGTGCTCCCGGCACTTGATGGCACTTCCCCCGTCCTGGGGGTCGTGCGGTCGTCAGACCGGACATAAGTCTTTTCTCTCTTACTCTCTATCTCTCTTTCTCTCGTACTCTCTTACTCTCTAAGCGATCATCCGACGATGAACCCACGATCCGCTCACGAAGACAATCAATCCGTTTGTTGATGGCCGCCGCCCCTTATAAACACTGGCCTTGGCAGCCATTGCCCGAAGCAGTTCCGACAGATCAGGAAGGTTGCCCTGCAGGTCTTCCAGGTGCTTTATCCGAGCCTCTAACTGTCCCTGATTCGTCGGCTCGTTGTACTGAAAAAACTTGTTGATACAGACATAATCCGAACCCTCGCGACGACTGATGAATCCCATAGCAGCCAGATCGTCAAGTGATCGTGAGGTCGTCGCTGGCACCCAATTCAGATCCGCTGCGATGTAACCCATGGGTAACCGGTAAACGCCACTCAGGTCACTGTGTTCGCAGGTCAACAGGTAGAGCGCCAGCAGTTTGCTGTCGCCGAAAAGACCCTGAATATCAGAACTGGTCCAAAACCGGCTTTCGACTTTTCCGAAGGCTTTCATGGACTCCCCCCAGTCTTTGGAAAGTACCGCTCTGCCTGAAGAGCATTCGTCTGATTAAGGCTCATCCACTTTTTCAGGAATATAACGACATTTCGTGCCTCGCCTGGCTTGTCCCAGCGATCAAGCATGTAGTGATACGCCTTCAGCAACTGCGCACCAACATCAATATCCGGATTTTCCCAACACAGCTCTTCATAAAGTGCCATGGAGATTGCCATGGCTGGTTGTCCTTCCAGAGGCCACAAAATGTCCTGCCAACATTCCGGACGTTCAGGGATTCCATACGCCTCCGTATCAATCATGCAGCACCTCCTGATGCCTGCAGCGGGAAGCCTGTCAGATGGGCATTTTTAGCACCAACATCAGTAATAATGATTTCTGCTCGCACCCTGAACCGGGTAATGGTTTGCCGAGAATCACTCATCAACTCTTTCCTTTCAGGCTATATTTTATTGCTATTACTTTACTTCAGCAAATATAAAGTAAAGAATACGTTGCTTTGCAATTACTTGTAAATACCTTGAATTGTCTGATGCGAATATCTGCCCTTAAGCAATGCCATTCAGGCGTGTACTATTTTGCTTATGGATAATGGAATAACAGGTGTCGGGATAACGTGGCGAATTGGATAGATCGGGTTAAAGCAAGATCCAGAGAACTAAATCTGAAATCAGTGGATATTGCCCGTGCAGTGGGTTGCACTGAAGGTACATTCAGTCTGTGGATGAGCGGCAAGCGCAATCCCAAACTGGATCACAAAATGGCCATCGCTGAATTTCTGGAGGTCTCCCATCACTGGCTGCATACCGGAGAAGAATTACCGGATCCGAAGACCCTGCCCTACGTCAGCCTGGAGGATGCCAGCGCCTTCTTTGAGGACCTGGACGAAAAACGACAGCAGGTTCTCTCAGAATCGGCCATCTGCGTTATTGAGTCGGACCACAGGAGTTTCCTGCTACGCATGGAAAACGACACCATGCTCAACCAGTCTCCGTCCGATACTGCCGTGAGCATACCCAAAGGGGCCAGGGTACAGGTGGATACCGTTGTTACCCCGGAGTCCGGGAAAATCCTGCTGGTTAAGCACAACAATGAACTCTCCCTTCGCCTGTGGAACCCGATCAATAAGTCGCAGCATAATCTGCGATTTATCAACCGTCTGTACGGCAGCTTTGATATTAACTATGAAGGGGATATCAAGGATATCTACAAGGGCACTGCAGTAGGCTTCAGTTGCCTGCTATAACGGCCACCCCATCACCAATACTCCGGGCTGCTGCCCGTATACTTTGATGCAGCGACCATCGACAATTTGCTTGTCATCCTCCCAGAGAATGCCGTTCAGGGCATCGCAGTAAAGTTTCGCCACATTGTCAAAGTCCGGCTTCACTGCCGGACGTATCAATCCGGCCCGGGCTTTCATCGATTTATTCTTTGACCAGCTCACCGGAATCGGAAATACCGCTAACACCAAGACTCCGACGGGCCCGACCAGTCTTTTAACCGGCAGTTGCCGTGCAGCCCACTGCGCCTCTTTTTCTACCTGCCGCGTGGCATCCGGTGTGTAGCATTTACCACGGCGAGTAAACCGGGGTCGGCCTTTCCCCCTGGGCACCGAATTTACAAAGGCTATGATACTCCCCGGATCATCGGCAATTTTCATCTCTTTTTGCAAAGATTCTGGCAACAGCTGTAGCCAGCTTTCTACGGCACCCATCTCATAGCCCACCTAAGAAACCAGAAAAAACCCACCCAAGATCAAGCACACCAAGTAAATTTACACAGACTATCAATAATACTCATACGATATAAACTATATTATAACTTATCATTTGCAAAGTTATACTTTGCAGTTATATAAATATACAAAGAATTTAATTTAAGAAAATAAGGGAAATTTAATGGACCCAGTTATACATGATCACGATCTGCACTTTACTGCCGTCGATGCCAGAGAGGCTCTGACTGAAGCTATCGAGTCCGAGCTTGAAATCCTTGAGGGGCAGTTTCAGACCACGCTGGAACACCAGGGTACATTCGTTGTTCCGGGCATCGGCAACTTTACGCTCCTGACCTTCCTGCAATTCCTGACCACCGAAGAATTCCATCCGCAGCAGGGCTATTACTGGCTCATGGCTGTTACTGGCTGGTCGTTCAGCAATTAGCCAACACCTGCGATCACGATGAAAGCTCCCGCCTCTCCGGCTGGGAAATCCGCCACTACGCCGCGCAGAGAGGTTATTGCAATGGCTGAAGAGAACCGTCTTGAGGACTGCATTGAAAGCACCATCAGCGAATGGTTGTCGTTCAATGGTTTTGTCTACGGCCTGCACCACATGAACAACCTGATCCGTCGTTTATGTGAGGTGATCTTTTTAGACACGCCCAAAACACAACTGAAGACGCTTATTGAAAAAGAGATGGCACCTTGGCGTCTGGAAAACGAAATAAGCAGCCTGCTCACTGACTTCAACAACCTGATCCGGGATCTGGTGGACGTGATTTCAGCTTTGCAGGATCGCATTCAACGGGACGAGGCTCTTCGCCATGCCAGCTAACACCCCATCCCTCAACGAAACCATCATCGGGGCACAGCAACCGACCTTCGACCAGATCGCCAGCCGTGAAAAGCTGGTTCATTGGGCGGAAGAGAGCCAGTTTGCCCTGGAGGCATTCCAGAAGAATCCATCCCTGCAAAAATGCAGCCCGCAAAGCATCCGGAACGCCATCATTAATGTGGCCACCTGCGGTCTGACCCTGAACCCGGCCAACGGACTGGCTTATCTGGTGCCGGAGTATAACAAGCAGACCCGCCAGAGCGTCTGCCAGCTCCGCATCAGTTTTAAAGGGTTGTGCAAGGTGGCCATTGATAGTGGCGCCATCCAATGGGTACGGGCTGAAATCGTTCGTGCCAACGACCGCTTTGACTACCTCGGCCCCTGCAGGGAACCAAACCACCTGATGAATCCTTTTGCCACGAACCGTGGCGAAGTGGTGGGCGTCTACTGCATCGCCAAAACCGCCAGCGGCGACGTACTGGCGGACGTAATGAGCCGGGCAGACATTGACAAGATCAAGGCCGCTGCCAAAACACAGAACGTCTGGAATAGCTGGTACGAAGAAATGGCCAAGAAAGCCATCATCAAGCGAGCTTCCAAACAATGGCCCTCTGCCAGTAATGCCCAGCGATTTCAGGAAACCGTGGCCACCATTAACAAAGCAGAGGGCAATGTCATCGAGGGGGAAAGTACGCCCACGGTTGCCTATTACCCGGATGAAGACTTTCAGAAATTCCTGCCGGACTACCGGGCAGCCATTGAAAGCGGAAATTGGACCGTCGAAAAAGTAGCGGAAAAAATTGCCACCAGAGCCCCGTTATCCCCTCAGCAAATCAAACAACTCCAACGCTTCGTGCCAGAGGAAAAATAATGAAAGAGCATACCGTTGAACAGGGAAGCCCTGAATGGCTAGCCCTGCGGCAGAACTACTTCACCGCCAGTGAAGCACCGGCCATGATGGGCGACAGTACGTTTACCACCCGTGACCAGTTACTGCACCAGAAAAAAACCGGCAGTGTCCCGGAAGTCGGTGAGTTTCTGCAGAAGAAGTTTGATGAAGGCCACGCTGCGGAAGAAAGCGCACGACCACTGGCGGATGCCATCGTCGGCAGCCCACTATTTCCTACGACAGGAACGGTAACGGTTGATGGCCTCCCCCTGCTGGCCAGCTTTGATGGCATCACCTTTGACAATACCAAATGGTCTTTGAACACAAGCTGCTGGAATCCGAGAAGCTGGTTGGGCATGATTCGAGCAGCGAGGACATTGATGGGATCTGCCTACTTCTGGCAGCTCGAACAGCAGCTACTGGTTGCCAATGAAGCCGAGCGTGTGTTCTGTTTGTCTGCTCCGATGGTTCAGTGCTGCCAACTTCCACCACATGGAGTATTACTCGAGTTCCAAGACCAGCGCCGTGCTGCGCTGATCGCAGGCTGGCATCAGTTTCAAGGCTGATCTGGAAACCTTTCAAGGTAGTAACACCAAAGCCGGTACTGAAGGGGGAACTCATCAGTAACTGCTCGGTGGTGTCCATCAGCATCAGTGGTCAGGTCAACCAATCCAATCTGCCAGCACTGGAAGATCAAATCAGTAACACCGTGAAAGCCATCAAGTCAGAGCTGGTTTCTGACCAGGACTTTGTCGATGCTGATAACGCCGTTGCTTTTCTAAATGACACCGAGCAAAAGCTGAAAACCGGAAAAGAAGCGGCCCTGTTGCAAGTACCGGACATTGCCAACCTGTTTGACACCATTGACCGCCTGCAAAAGCAAATCAAAAGCAAGCGCACCTCGCTGACAAATCAGATCAGGGACAATAAGAAACACCTCAAAGAGTCCATGGTACTGGCAGCCATCACGGCTCTGGAAGAAGATCGTCAGGCCATCAACAAGACCTTGCATCCGGCCTTTGTGGCACAGATTGCCATGGCAGCTGACTTTCAGGAAGTCATAAAAGGCAAAAGGAAAATGGAGACAATGCAGTCAGCCATTAATGACCGGCTGGCTAATGCACGGATTGAGCTGAAGCAGCAGTCCGCTGCCGTGGAAAAAAATCTGGCGGTCTATAACAAGCTGGCGGCTGGCAAGCACTACCTCTTTCCCGATCTTGATCTGCTGCTCCATAAAGACCAGCTGGATCTGATGGCCATTATTGAAATGCGCCTGAATCAGGAGCAGCAGCAGAAAGCCGCCAATGAACAGCCAGAACCTGCACCGGAACCAGCACCAGCACCAAAGGCAGAGAAAAAAGAAGACCAACAAGACCTGCTCTACACCAATAGTGAAGTGACGGAAGAAATCATCACCGACGACATCTACAGCATGGAAAAGTGGCTCGGCAAAGGCTTGCTGGATTGCTACCGCTTTGACCATAACGGCAACGAATACCACGTAGAACTGATCATCCGCCGCACCGGCATCAAAACCCCAGCCATCCAACTGCAACTGAAGGAAGCCTGATCATGGCGAGAGACCTCAATAAAGTAATGCTCATCGGCTATCTGGGCAAAGACCCGGAAAGCCGGTGTTTTCCCGATGGTTCACCGTTAACCACACTCTCTCTGGCGACCAGCAATACCTATAAGGATAAACAGGGACAACGCCAGCAGAAAACCCAGTGGCACTCCATCAAGGTGTACGGAAAGATGGCTGAATTTGCACAGAAATTTTTGAATAAGGGCAGCAAGCTCTATGTGGAAGGCGAGCTGGTCTACCGGGAATGGGAGGATAAACAGACCGGTCAAAAGCGTCATGCCACTGACGTTATCGTGGATCAATTCAATGGATCTCTTCAGTTTTTGGATGCCCTTCCACAAAACCAGACAACCAGCGCAGCCCCGAAGCAGCAATCACAACAACAGCGACGACCACAAAACAACCAATACGCCAACGCCCGTAACGGAGGTCACCAGCCACAATCCCAGCCTGCGCAGGAGCAGTACGACCAATACGACGAATCCATTCCATTCTGAGGAAAAGAAATGAACCAACTGAATGCTGATGACCTGGCACTTGCCATGGAAATCAAACAAAAGAAAGCCCAGGGCTACAGCACCAAAAAGGAAGAAGCCGTACTGGCGGAAAAACTGATAATTGCCGACCGCGTCAGCGATGCAATGGATGGTCAGCCGCTGGACGTAGAAACCGTCATGATCGAAATGACCGCCCTGATCGTGGCCATCACCGTTGGTATAAATAATGAGCAGGCTTTGGCCCAGTCAATGCTGATCACCGGCCTGATCCTGCAGCGCATCAGGGACAACAGCCAGAATCCTGTCGTGCATTCGACCATGAGCACTCACTGACCCGACAAGTTATCCACAAGCCGGTATAAAAAAGGAACATTGACTATGGACAGTATCTTTACCCCAATCACACAGAGCACTAAAGGACAGATTCTGTTTGGTAACACCGAGCTGAAAATGTCCCATATCGAGATTGCCCAGGTTGCTGATAAGCGATCTGACAATGTTAAACGAACCATCGAAAGACTGGTGAAGGACGGTGCAATTGCCACTCCTCAATTTGAGGAGAGGCCAAAACAGGGGGTTTCAGGGCAGTTTGTAGAACATCTGCTGCTCGGTCGCCTCGACAGTATTACCGCAATGGCCACCATTGACGGGAATTATTGCGCCGACCTGGTTCAACGGTGGGACAATCTGGAATCCGGCAAGGCAATCCCATTAGCCCAACAACAAAAAGATCCCGAACTGGTCGCTAACCCTCTTTATCAAATATCGGTATCCGAGAAAGCCCTGGATATGGCCAAAGCTTTCGGATTCACGGGTAATCAGGCACTCATCTCAGCGGATCATGCCACCCGTAACATGATCGGTTTTTCACCACTGGCAGCGATGGGCCAGAAATCACTATCCGCTCCCGTTCAGGCCATGACCTTCACGCCTACCCAGCTCGGCCAGATGATGGCACCGCCCACCAACCCCCGAGAGGTCAACAAACTACTTGAAGCGGCAGGGCTCCAAATCAAAATCGACAGCCAGTGGATACCCACCGATCAGGGCAAGCCCCTCTGTGAAATCCTCGACACTGGAAAATCGCACAACACCGGTACCCCGGTTAAACAGGTGAAGTGGTATCAGACGGTGCTGGAGCAACTGAATCCAACCAGCCCCAATGAGCCAGAACCAACAAACTGTTCGCCCGATCAGGAAGCCCGCCATACTGAGCCAGTGGAAGTCGGTTCGGACACCGACGATGCACCATTTCGGAGAAATCAAAAGCGTAAAAGAAACCGCTACGATCTGGACGATTACTTTTCACTGGTAGAGCTGGCCGAGGTTATCGGCAGAAGCCGTCAGAATGTTGTTGAGGTTCTGGAAAAGCACCGAATCATCAAATGGGCAGGCCAGAGCAAAAGAGGAAAGTACCTGCTGACTGATCGCGGCTGGCAGTTCGGGCTGATGTACGATCCCTGCGAAGTCACCTTCCACAATCGCCACAGTAAACGACTGACCTCCAGTAATGCCCAGCCGGTATTGGGTTATGACATTTTGAAATTTTTTAAATAAACCACCAGAAAGATCGAGCTGGAACAGCTTCAGTTGAAGCTGAATCTGGCTATCGACTTCAAGGCTCTGAAGAATCAGCGCTGAGAAAGACCAGGAATCCAACCTTTAAAGGAACGAGCATCATGGAAGTGAAAGCACCGATTGAATGCATTAATTACTCAACCCGTGAAGCGGCGATGTTTATAGGTGTGTGTAAGAGTGCGCTGGATAAGTCGAGGGTATCCGGTGAGATATTTGGCCAGACACCACCATCGTTTATCAAAATGGGCCGGTCGATTCGTTATCGGGTTGTTGATCTGAAAGCCTGGCTGGATCGCCAGCAAACCTATGAGAATCTGGCACAGGCTGAAGCTGATAAAAAGTTCGGTCAGAATCCGAACTGATTCCGAATCAGAACACATACAAAAAAGGCTTCCATAAGGAAGCCTTTGTTTTTTCTACACTTTAAATTTGGTGCCTGGCGATGACCTACTCTCACATGGGGAAACCCCACACTACCATCGGCGATAAGTCATTTCACTGCTGAGTTCGGGATGGGATCAGGTGGTTCTAACTTTCTATGGTCGCCAGGCGAAACTGTTGATAAAAGACTTTCGTCCTTTATCTGGAATCCGGTAATTAAGCTGTTTTCTTGCTAAACACTCTACTTGCGTATGGCTTCGACTGACAACGGGTCACTGACCACTGTCAACTGTTTCTTAAATCGCTTTGGCGTTATATGGTCAAGCCGCACGAGTCATTAGTATTGGTTAGCTCAATGCCTCACAGCACTTACACACCCAACCTATCAACGTCATAGTCTTTAACGGCTCTTCAGGGGCATCTAGTGCCCAGGGAAGTCTCATCTTGAAGGGGGCTTCCCGCTTAGATGCTTTCAGCGGTTATCCCGTCCGAACATAGCTACCGGGCAATGCGTCTGGCGACACAACCCGAACACCAGTGGTCCGTCCACTCCGGTCCTCTCGTACTAGGAGCAGCTCTTCTCAAACTTCCAACGTCCACGGCAGATAGGGACCGAACTGTCTCACGACGTTCTAAACCCAGCTCGCGTACCACTTTAAATGGCGAACAGCCATACCCTTGGGACCGGCTTCAGCCCCAGGATGTGATGAGCCGACATCGAGGTGCCAAACACCGCCGTCGATGTGAACTCTTGGGCGGTATCAGCCTGTTATCCCCGGAGTACCTTTTATCCGTTGAGCGATGGCCCTTCCATTCAGAACCACCGGATCACTATGACCTACTTTCGTACCTGCTCGAGATGTACCTCTCGCAGTCAAGCTGGCTTGTGCCATTACACTAACCGTACGATGTCCGACCGTACTTAGCCAACCTTCGTGCTCCTCCGTTACTCTTTGGGAGGAGACCGCCCCAGTCAAACTACCCACCACACAATGTCCCCGATCCCGTTTCAGGACCTGGGTTAGAACCTCAATATTGCCAGGGTGGTATTTCAAGGATGGCTCCACAATAACTGGCGTCACTGCTTCAAAGCCTCCCACCTATCCTACACAAGCAACATCAAAATCCACTGTGAAGCTGTAGTAAAGGTTCACGGGGTCTTTCCGTCTAGCCGCGGATACGCTGCATCTTAACAGCGATTTCAATTTCACTGAGTCTCGGGTGGAGACAGCGTGGCCATCGTTACGCCATTCGTGCAGGTCGGAACTTACCCGACAAGGAATTTCGCTACCTTAGGACCGTTATAGTTACGGCCGCCGTTTACCGGGGCTTCGATCAAATGCTTTACCTTAAGGCTGACATCATCAATTAACCTTCCGGCACCGGGCAGGCGTCACACCGTATACGTCCACTTTCGTGTTTGCACAGTGCTGTGTTTTTAATAAACAGTCGCAGCCACCTGGTATCTTCGACCAGCCACAGCTCAAGGAGCAAGTCCTGTCACCATAGCCGGCGCACCTTCTCCCGAAGTTACGGTGCCATTTTGCCTAGTTCCTTCACCCGAGTTCTCTCAAGCGCCTTGGTATTCTCTACCTGACCACCTGTGTCGGTTTGGGGTACGGTCCCTTCTGACCTGAAGCTTAGAAGTTTTTCCTGGAAGCATGGCATCAATCACTTCTGATCCTTGGATCATCGTCATCAATTCTCGGCCTTGAGAACCCGGATTTGCCTGGGTCCCCAGCCTACGATCTTAAACGCGGACAACCAACGCCGCGCTGACCTAGCCTTCTCCGTCACTCCGTCGCAGTCAAAAGGGGTACAGGAATATTGACCTGTTTCCCATCGATTACGTCTTTCGACCTCACCTTAGGGGCCGACTCACCCTGCGCCGATTAACGTTGCGCAGGAACCCTTGGTCTTCCGGCGGGGGAGCTTCTCACTCCCCTTGTCGTTACTCATGTCAGCATTCGCACTTCTGATACCTCCAGCATACCTCCCGATACACCTTCAACGGCTTACAGAACGCTCCTCTACCGCACACTCTATTTACAAGAAATAAAATGTACCCGTAGCTTCGGTGTCTAGTTTGAGCCCCGTTAAATCTTCCGCGCGAGCCGACTCGACCAGTGAGCTATTACGCTTTCTTTAAAGGGTGGCTGCTTCTAAGCCAACCTCCTGGCTGTCTGGGCCTTCTCACATCGTTTCCCACTTAACTAGAACTTTGGGACCTTAGCTGACGGTCTGGGTTGTTTCCCTTTCCACGACGGACGTTAGCACCCGCCGTGTGTCTCCCGTGATTGCACTCATTGGTATTCGGAGTTTGCATGGGGTTGGTAAGTCGGGATGACCCCCTAGCCCAAACAGTGCTCTACCCCCAATGGTGATACACGAGGCGCTACCTAAATAGCTTTCGAGGAGAACCAGCTATCTCCGGGCTTGATTAGCCTTTCACTCCTATCCACAGGTCATCCGCTAGCTTTTCAACGATAGTCGGTTCGGTCCTCCAATTGATGTTACTCAATCTTCAACCTGCCCATGGATAGATCGCCCGGTTTCGGGTCTAATCCCAGCAACTCTTGTTCCTAAGAACGTTCGCCCTGTTAAGACTCGGTTTCCCTACGGCTCCCCTATACGGTTAACCTTGCTACTGAAATTAAGTCGCTGACCCATTATACAAAAGGTACGCAGTCACAAGACATAATGCTTGCTCCCACTGCTTGTACGTACACGGATTCAGGTTCTGTTTCACTCCCCTCAACGGGGTTCTTTTCGCCTTTCCCTCACGGTACTGGTTCACTATCGGTCAGTCAGGAGTATTTAGCCTTGGAGGATGGTCCCCCCTCGTCCGAAGACAGTTCAGTCAGGATTTCTCGTGTCCCGACCTACTCGATTTCACAATAGATGAGCTTTCGTGTACGGGGCTATCACCCACTATGGCCACACTTTCCAGAGTGTTCCACTAACTCATAAATTGCTTAAGGGCTAATCCCCGTTCGCTCGCCGCTACTGGGGGAATCTCAATTGATTTCTTTTCCTCCGGGTACTTAGATGTTTCAGTTCCCCGGGTTCGCCTTCCAGACCCTATGTATTCAGGTAAGGAATAACCGCTTATGCGGTTGGGTTTCCCCATTCGGAAATCTCTGGGTCAAGGCCTGTTTATCGGCTCACCAAAGCTTATCGCAGATTACCACGTCCTTCATCGCCTCTGACTGCCAAGGCATCCACCGTGTACGCTTAGTCACTTGACCATATAACCCAAAACGATTTACCTTCGTAAATCGTTAAGAGGTCAGTCAATATAACTACCTTTAACGATCAAATGAATTTCGTTAGAAATTCATCGCCATACACATTAGCTATTACCTTTCG
>CBDHDM010000044.1:20000-105208 GCA_965261315.1 Endozoicomonas sp.
GCGCCAGCTTGATTTGTCAACCGATTGTTTTCATTCAATTCAAACAACCATCTTCAAATCGTCCTTCCCGGTCAGCGATGAATGTTCATCCTGCTGATCCGTGGCTGACCGTTTCAGGAGAGCCCGTGGAAGAGCGGCGCATTCTACGGAACTCACCCGAGATAACAACCCGTGGTTATTACCTACAACATAAGTCGTATATATAACGACTACCGATTCAGGAAAGGCAGGCGTTTAACTTTACGCAATCTGAGGATAAAGAGTAACGTGAGTACAGAGCCATATATCAGTGGCTCGGTATAATCACTTTTCACTAGCCATAGAAAATGAACAACGGCAAAAATGGCTGCAACATACACCAGCCGATGTAACTGCCCCCACTGCTTACCCAGCCGCTTCATCATTTTTTTTGTTGATGTAACACCCAGGGCAATCAGGATAGATAAGGCGAAAGCACCAACTACTATATAAGAGCGTTTATAAAGGTCCTCTAAAAGCGTCTGCCATTGCCAAGCCAGCATAAAAGCAAGATAAGCCATTAGATGGAGTATTGCGTAAAACAAGGAGAACAAACCCAGCATTCGTCGAAAGCGTATCAACTTTCCTATACCAGTAATGCGTCGAGCAGGTGAGATGGACAACGACAACAACAGGAATATTAATGCCCACTCTCCAAACCCATGAGTCAGAGCGTTGGCAGGATCGGGACCCAGATTATTATTAACTGCCTTGTTAGCCAGATTAGCCAATGGCAAAAGACTAAGAGGAAAAACCACCCACTTAATTCGTGCAACCAGATCCATTGGCACAGCTCCTCATACAAACCTTAGTAAAAACGACTCAAGTCCATACCTTTATAGAGATCCGCCACTTCTTCCTCATAGCCATTGAAACGACGAGTCTCGATTCGGTTAGGAGAAAGCAATGTACCAGGCAGTCGTCGCTCATTTTTCTGACTCCAGCGAGGATGATCAACCGCCGGATTTACATTGGCATAAAATCCGTACTCATCAGGAGCTGATGCTTCCCAAGTCGTTTTAGGCTGTTGTGCCGTCAGCCGGATTTTCACAATGGATTTAATACTTTTAAAACCATATTTCCAGGGCACCACCAGCCTGAATGGCGCTCCATTCTGATTAGGCAATATATCACCGTATAATCCTGTCGCCATCAGTGTAAGCGGGTTCATCGCTTCATCAATTCTCAGTCCCTCAACATAGGGCCAATCCAGAGAACCAAAGGATGCCTTCTGTCCTGACATCTGCTCAGGGTCATGCAGAGTCGTAAACTCAACAAAATGAGCATTCGACGTGGGCTCGAACTGCTTAAGGATATGAGCCAGAGGGATACCAATCCATGGAATCACCATGGACCAGGCTTCAACACACCGGAGCCGATAGATGCGCTCTTCCATAACATGCGGCTTAAGAATATCTTCCAGATGGTATCGACCGGGCTTTGCTACTTCCCCTTCAACGACCACTGACCATGGATCGGTGTTCAGAGTGTGAGCATTCCTGACCGGATCACCTTTGCCAGTGCCAAACTCATAAAAGTTATTGTAGGTGGTAACATCTTTATAGGGTGTCAAAGGCTCTGATGTTCCGTACCCGCCTTTCTGAGCCGTACTGACTTTTTGCTTTAGCCACTCAGCCCCATTGGAAGATGAGATACGCTCTCCTTCAGCAGTGTTACTGACAGCTTCTCCTTCCTGAGAGCATCCAGCCAGCATCAGGCCAAGTCCTGCCATGGCAAAGTGGCTGGACTGCTGTAAAAAGCGCCGCCGCTCATGGTAAATGTGCTCCGGGGTTATCTCACTACCGCTAACTGACGATCTTTTTTTTATTTTCAGCAGCATAACCGTTCCTTATACACCAAATAATTTTATGCCGAGCAGATCGCACGACTGGACGCCAATAATATTTATTCACCTTAAAGTTAAACCCGGAAGTTTTTACTGGCATAAAGTCAAAATAACTGAAATTCCAATAATCAACCGCTCATTGCATCAGCATTTCCATCAAGAGATCTACTATCTTAAATTTATATTACCTTTAGGGGTGACGAGTGGATACTCTATCAGAATCAATGGGAAGCCTGAACCAGTACAAAAGTCAGAGCCCGCCATCCGCGCCTGCGCAAAAAAACAATCAAGTTTCCTCAAAAAAAACAACGACAGGTTATACGGTTCAACCATTACAAACCGATGCTCTGCCCTATATGCCTTTATTACCGAGCAATGAAAATGAAAAAAAAATCTCAAATTTCTCGATAACATCTCATCAACAGCAAAGTGCAGAATTTACAGCCATTACGCTCAATGATAATAACGCTGACTGCATTACGGATCTGCTCAAAGAAATAGAAACCATAGGAATAGATAATTATCTGCCTATCAACAAACTGAATAGTATGACCCTCAAGGATTATTATTTATTTATTGAAAAAACACTCAGGGAAGTAGAATCGATTGCTAATCGGGAAAAGGGCGGATCGTTATCCTGCGTAAAAAAATGCCTGTATGGAATGATTTTATTATCCGCAGCGACTGGAGCCAGCAGTGCCCTGCTGGGTGTTATGCCTCTCGGGGTTGAGGCAACACCCACTGATCGCGCCATTGGCATCACCCAGTTTCTACTGTCGTTTACTTTTGCCCAGGGTGTGTCCCATACCAACGCGATGTACAACTTGATCAGAAAAGTAGATCGTCAGTTAACCCGATGTTTTCATGCCAGTACGGATGGCTGCGGGGAAGGCTTATCCATGCTATCCGGTATCCGGGAGTCGATCTCGAAGATGAGCTGGAAAGATACCGTCTTATTTGCAACAGCTCTGGGTATTGCTTTTTATGCCCCGATGCAAAGCGCCTTGAATAGCCGTAATGGCGTCATCAATCTGATCACCGGGAGCAGTCAGGACCCATCACTGAAAAAAATCGGAGCAGCCGCAGGCAGTACCCTGATGGCTCTAAACTGGACGGCCGGAACCAGCCTTGCCCTGATGATGGCATCCAGTCTGTTCGACGGCTATAAAAAAGATCTGGAGACACTGTGGCATGGCGCCAGTGCGGAACAGAGAAATATTACGAAGCAGATAGACATGATTCGCAAGCGGTTGATCAGTGACCATTTTTACGTTGACAACGCCCCTCTAACAAGAGAGCGGCTGGCTCCGCTGGCCGATCCGGAAATCTCTGAAAGTTTTCTGTTTGCACTGGAGCTACTGAAATCTCAATCCCGGGAAGACGCTTCTGAACTTCCGCCTGAATTACAGAGCCTGCTCAAGAACCTGGGGCTGGACACACCGGAAAAACAACAACAGGCCATCACTGACCTTGAAAAACGTCTGGGAGCAAAAGGTTCACGTCAGATTGATTCAAGGTCTCAACTTATCAGCGTGCTCACGCAGGCACTTGAGTCTCCGATATTAGGTAAAACGGTGTTGGCAAAGCTTGGTGATGACTCGGTCAAATATTCAGACAGCACCGCAAGGACACAGGCAGTGTTCAGACTTTTGGTGCGAATAACCACTAACTGGCTGTCGTTAAATTGTCTCGCCCTCACGCTTGTCACTCCAGGCGTGGTCAACCATTACAAAGCGTATATGGAGAATCCAGCGGCACCGGTTGATTGCCAAGCCCTGCAGGCGCTGCTTAATTCCACAGGCATCGAACCGTATGATGAGTTCTCGTTTGAACTTGGTCTGGGCGCTTATATGGCCAAGGGGTTTTCGTTAAGCAATTCAGCGGTTAAATCCCTGGAAATACTGATGATACCCATAAGCTTTATGCTGGCTGGATGTGATATGGACAATATGACCCGGGCAGTTAAAACAATGTTTCGGGGTTTTGATGGTATCTCCACTGCAGCCGGGCTGATCGGCGTATTCGTCTACAACTGGATTTTAAGTTCAGCGGGTAATAAATATCAGGAGTATCTTGACTTGCTGGAGTGCGATATTGGTGTCCCGGATTCACCAATGGTTGAAGAATTTGACAGCGTTGCCCAGTTCACCCAGCTATTAATGACTATTATCTTTGTGCATCTTTACATAACCAGCTTTAAAAGCTTGCTCAGAAAACTGCCTCTACCTCTTCGCCCGCGCTCATGCGACTGTCCTTCTGCTCCGGATGCGAAGACAGCCAGACACGACCAGCGAGTTACCAGTGACAGTGAAAGCCAAAAGCAAAAAGATGAAGGGGAAGAGCTGATCCGTCAGGCCACAGTACACCCCATGATGGAAGCAGCACTTTAAAAGCAGTGTTTTAAAAGATAGTCGTTTTATTCACCACGGTACCCAGAGCGTAATCATAGCAAGCTTCTTGTTGCTTCTACCCCGGAAGTTGATACTAAAAAAGTCGGCATAGCCGACTTTTTTAGTATCAGGATTATGCGTCATGCCCTCCCTTATTCTCACCCAGTCTCCAGATAGCGGTCACTGGGCCAGAGCAGGCATAAACCAGAAAGATCAGCAGTAGTGTTCGGGGCGGGTCCATAAAGACCACAGCAAAAGCCAGAACAATCGCCAGCAGGAACACAAAGTGCACCCGTCCTCTCAGATCAATTTTCTTGAAACTGTGATAGCGAATATTACTCACCATAAGAACACCTGCTCCACCGGTAATCAGTGCTCCAAGTAGTGCCACAAAGGTAGAGTCACCGTTGAAGCCAAAGTCACTTAACGCCCATACCATACCAATCACCAGGGCTGCTGCAGCGGGGGCTGGCAAGGCCCGGTAAAGTATCGGCTGTCTGTTACTTCAATCTGGGCGTTAAATCGGGCCAGACGCAGAGCCGCACAGGCCCGCATAAACGAACGCGACCATCCAGCCGAACTTGCCCAGATCATGTAGAGCCCAACTGAATGTTACCAGGGCAGGGGCAACACCAAAGGTGACCATATCCGCCAGGCTGTCATACTGCTCACCAAACTTTGCTCATGGTATTGGTCATTCTGGCTACACGACCATCCAGACCATCCAGAATCATGGCGACAAATACTGCAATACAGGCCAGGGAAAAGTTACCCCGCCTGCGCAGCAATAATGGCGTAAAAACCGCAAAACAGGTTACCGGTGGTGAAAAGGTTGGGTAACAGGTAGATCCCTTTGCGACGGATAGCCTGTCCTTCTTCAATCACCTCTTCTTCGTGCTCGTCTATAGGAAAAAAACCGTCAACGGCATCTTGATTACTCTCCGGCTTTTCCATTTTCTCAGTCATTGACACATCTGCTCATCATTACAGAACCAGCGTGAGACTGTATCACGAATACTCATTTTTCGGGATACAGTCAGATCAAACTTCGAGACTGTTAACGTTTCATTTGTGTGGCTCAGTACTGACGGGAACGCCTAAGTCAGAGACCACCCTTGCTGGCATCGCTTACGGAGTGAGGACCAGAACTGCTCAGCCCCTGCATGGAGTCGGACATCATTCCGGTAGAGTTTGATCTCAACAGAACCCCAATATTCCTGATGCTTTTCCGGATCGACGAAGTCCACCAGCTGCCCGCGGGCCAGCTCATCAACAATGGCATACCCCGGCAGCCAGGCAATGCCACTGCCATTCAATGCCATAACTTTCAACAGGTTAGTCAGCGAAGACTCCATAACCGGCTGAAACCGGGGAAGGTCATCAATAGCCCGGAGCAAACCATTAACCTGCCGCCCCATAAACGCTGCCGGGCTGTAACCCAGAATAGGGACAGGCTCTGCCTGGTCAGGCTTGAAGAGAGGCAAACCATCGGTATCTGGCGCACAAACAGGTCGAAGTTCGGTGTTACCCAGGGAAAGGCACAGGAAAGGAGGCTGCATCAGGGCTTCAATATCGAAAGCCAGGAGAAAATCACATCGCCCTTCCTGAAGGGCCTCGACAGCAAGGTCAACATCAATACTCTCGACCCGACTTCTCAGAACATGGCCATCATTGCTCATGGTCTGTATCAGTTCTGGTAACAGCGTTACGGAAAGGGAGTGAGCTGCAGCAAAGTCCAGCGGCTGTGGTCCTACACCATTCTGACCTTTCAGCTGGTGCAGACCATCTTCCATCTGTCGAAGCAGATTTCTGGCAGTGGTATGAAACAGCCGCCCCTCCGGAGTCAGTGTCAGAGGTATAGTGGCTCGATCAATCAACTCAACACCGAGCGATTGCTCAAGGCTGCGTATACGACGACTGAATGCCGGTTGAGTGACATTCCGCAGCTGCGCAGCCCGGGAAAAGTTGCGCAGCTCCGCTAAAGCCAGAAAATCTTCCAGCCATTTGGTTTCCAGGTTCATCCAGACTCAGAGCTATTCGACTTTTTGCAATACCCACTGAGTCTGCCACATTCGTCGAAAGGAGGGAAAAGATATCGCTCAAGCCAAGATCGATATCCAGAAGCCTGGGTATCGCCTTGAGGTTAGAATCCACATTGGCCGCCGTAACACCAACCATCTCGCCCTTGGCATTAAACTTCGGCATACTGCCATTGCCGTCTGAGCCGATAGTTAACTGGCTGATAGATACACCCTTGGACAGCGCATAACGAATTCTTTCCGCAATATTATTGAGCCATGCACCACCAGAGGTTAAGTCGATATGCCCACCCCGTTTTGCCAGATCGACAGCTTCGGCAAAAATACTTTAGTTACGGTTAATATGGGTTGGTGAAAAATGCTGAATCGGCAGCCCCATGGTAATCAGGTGATTAATCTGGGCCATAGGGTCTGGAAGGTCGCCCATATGAATGTGAAGGCCCCCTTTCTTTCCGGAAACCATTCCCCCGATACGGATGTCAAATGCCATTTGAGCGAGCACTTCCGTGGAAGGGAATGAGCAACGGTGGCTTGCCAGAGCAACCTTAACCCCCATGACCTTATCCACATAAACCATATCGTCCCAGATGGAACCGGTGATGGTTCGGGTTGGCACCTCATAGAACCCGTGTGCATGAAGGCATTCAAACCTTCAAGTTCCAGTGCCTTCACCTTCGCGTACAGATCCTTTAGTGAACGGATAATAATATCCGTTTCAAGAATGCCCAACAGAGGTTGAGCCTACTTTTTGACGCTCGGAGAAAAAGACTAATGGCAGATCAGGATACCTGGGTTGGGTACTCAGAAGAAATACCGATCTTTAATTCATCACTTCAAGTAAGCTAACAGATCTAGATCGCGAGGATCATCTTGATCCATTAAATCTTGTTGATTACCTTTTGGTATGGGCAGCTGCTCTATAGCCTTATCTTTAGAAGAGTCGGGATTAGCATTTCGAATACTGTTTAGAATCTTTATCTCACACAATCGCTTTAATCCTGTGGGTTCCGAGCAAGGAAAAGTATTGATTTGGTCCACGAATTGATCGAACTTTTCCCGATCTATTTGAGATTTTTTCGTCTTGCCTACATTGGCATCAGCCACTTTTAAAAGCCCTAACCTGCTTTCTTTGGTGCAAAATTCCGCCCCATGTTTCTTCAAAACATACGTTATTAAATTACCCTTAGCCCGCCTCGCTGCATGTTCAAAGGGAGTTCCTGCTGGCTTATTTTTGCTTTTTTTATCAATCACTTTGTCGTCTGCACCATGAGCCATCAACAAGCAGGCTGTTTTACCACTGTAGAAAGGCATACCTTCAACAAATTTATCCAAACCCGAAATACAAACCTGATGCAATGGTGTTTCTCCATTCTTGTTGGCTGCGTTCACGTCAGCATCCTGTTTCAGCAACTTCTCGGCAGCATGAAACTGGCTGCGTTGGGCAGCGGCGTGCAGAGGCGTCTCGTTATGTTTGTCTCTGACATTTACATCAATGGTGCGCCTTTGCATGCCCGGGGGGTTACGTACCAGGATTTCGATCAAATCTGCAAAGTTATTCTCAGCAGCATAATGAAGGATGGTTCTTCCCTGAGAATCAACTCGGCGCATATCAGCAAAGTTATTGAGTAAGGCTTCCACGCCTTTCCTCCTTGCATTTCGACCCTCTTCGCTTTGATCAGGCCGACAGCTCTTACGCATTCTAGATAAATCAGCCCCGCAAATCAGATCTAAAGCGGAGAAATCATTGCCATCTGTGGTGTCAATATTGTCCAATTGGCCTGAAGCAATCATTGCCTCAATGGCATATCCATTCCCTGAAATTGCAGCATAATGGAGCGGAGTATAGTCGTGGAATTCACCTTTGGTCATTGGCCTGTTTAAGTCTGCACCTCGATCAAGATAGTCTCGTATTTCATCCATAGTATGAATTTTACGCTCAACAAGTTGCTTACAAAAACGATTGTGTATTGCCCGCGAAAACCTAGGATTCATATGGCCTTGGAGCCCGATTTGCTGCTCTCCGGCAGCGGCCCCATTATTAGCTCCGAATGAAGGATTTCTTGCTGCTTGTAGCACTCCCGCCATATCTGCGGCCAAATTAGAGTAACAATTCATTTTTTTCTCCTAATTTATTATTATCTATTAATTAACGTCCTTTCGTTATGAAAAAGTTAACTATCCGATTAGATTGACCAATAATATTGAAAAAAGTTCACGCACTGATCAATGCTGTTGGTAACGTTCCTGACCTGAAAACTGGCAAAAAAAACCCGGAGACTCGTTAAAGTTCCGGGTTTTTACTATCCGTTAATTGAGCTGATTATTCAGCTTCGATGAACACCTTGATAGTTGCAGCAATATCAGTATGCAGCTGAACGCCAACATCGTACTCACTAACAGCACGGATTGAACCTTCAGGCAGACGGATTTCGCTCTTGGCAACAGCAACACCGGCAGAAGTGATGGCTTCAGCCAGATCACGAGCAGCGATGGAACCGAACAGCTTACCTTCATCGCCAGCTTTGGCAACCAGAGTCAGTTCGATTTAAGTCATTTCAGCAGCACACTTCTCAGCTGCACTATGCTGGTCAATCAAGCCTGGCCCAACGATTGCCCCCTGCATATCAACAACGCGACAATCTCCGGGCAGTATCTGATCAACCTTATCTTCGATGGCAACGATTTTGCCAGCACACACCAGAATGTCTTTTTTCCCGAGATACTTCGGTGAATACAACTCGGCATTTTTCAGTAATAGAAACATGATTCCCCCAATCCACAAAAAAACCGATAAATAAGAATTCAGGCCGCCTGCTTTTGATAATCGCCCTGGTAATTATTATCGTGACCGGAGTAATACCAATCGACACAGGCTCTCGCTAATAGCTCAGTAGCATCTACACACAGCTCAGGTCTTTGTTTTGCCAGATTAGCAAGGCCAATAGGAATTTCTGTGCAACCAAGAATGACGGCCTCCGCTCCCTGATCAATCAGAGCATTAAAGGCGGCTTCCATTCCCTGCGCTCCCTGCTCCAGGCGACCAGCCTTAATGTCATATATGGCGGTCATTACCTGTTGCTGGGCAAGGTCATCAGGTATCAGACAATGGCCACCCATTTTGCGAATACGTTTCTTATAAATACCAGCCGCTACCGTTGCATTGGTTGCCATCAGCCCAACCTGCCGGATGCCACGCAGGGCAAGCTCACTGCATACCGTATCCACAATACTGATCATCCGAATAGAGGCCTGCTCCTGCAGGGCATCAAACCAGTAATGGGCGGTATTGCAGGGAATGACTGCACACTGAGCCCCTGCATTTTCCAGCCTCTTCAACCCCTGGAGTAATGATGGGAAAGGGTCTTCTCCGCCCTGAAGAATGCAGGCGCTGCGATCAGGTATCTGTGGCACATTGTGAACCAGCATCGGGATATGCTCCTGATCAGAGGTTGCCTGACTCAAGGCAATCACCTTCTGCATAAAATCCACTGTCGCCAGTGGTCCCATTCCCCCTAGGATCCCCAACATCATTCTGCTCCAAACCAGAATTACTAACAGGGACAGTGTTCTCCAGATAGAGGCAGGTTGTGAAATGCCGAAAGCGGTCGAATCATGCCGAAATGGCATAATAGAAAACAATGTACTTATTCCCGGGCATGAGCAAAGGGACTGCCTTCGCTATCCATTCCGGTTTATGATACAAAAACGGTATACACCCATCTTCTATTAGCAAGAACCTGAAATACCCTTTATTCTGGATTTACCCGGTATGAGCGAATGGTATTTTCATAGGAAAGGTCAGCGACTATGCGTTATTTTCTGGCAATCATTTTGCCTCCATTGGCCGTACTGTTTTGCGGCAAACCCTTTCAGGTTGTTTTGAATATTATTCTGACACTACTTGGCTGGATTCCGGGAGTTATTCACGCCCTGTTTGTTGTTAACAGCCACCTGGCAGACAAGCGGAATAAAGAGCTGATCAATGCTATCGAGAATAAAGAATAAGTATGAACATCAGAACTTTACTGCCTGACAGTCTCCTGTCACGTAACTTGAAAATTGCTGGCACACTGGTGATTTCACTCATGGTAGCAGGCTGCCAGAGCACCTACTACAGTGCCATGGAAAAGGCAGGTATCCATAAGCGCGACATCATGGTGGACCGCATTGAAGATACCCAGTCAGCACAGGAGCAGGCACAGGAGCAGTTTCAAAGCGCGCTTGAGCAGTTCCAGCGTGAAAAGTGTCTCCGAGGCTTTGTTCGATGAATGGGAAGACGAATTAAACTTGTATAAAAGTGACAGCCTTCGCAGAGCCAGCGCCCAGAAACTGAAAGATACTCGACGCCAGTACCAACGTATGATGGTCAGCCTTGATAAGTCCGAACAACGCATGCAGCCGGTTCTGGATGCTTTTCAGGATCAGGTGCTTTATCTCAAGCATAATCTGAATGCCCGAGCTATCAGCGCGCTGAAAGGTGAATTCAATACCATCAAAGCAGACATCGATCGCCTGATCAGTGATATGCAGGTGTCTATTGACCAGTCACGTCAGTTTATTAAGGCATTAAAGCAGCCTTAAACACTCCCCCCTATGCTGGAGGTCATCTTCCTCCAGCATAACTCATCCCTCCCAGCCTGATTTGAGATTGCAGCTAGACTGAGTCCTTGCAATCCACTCGCGGGCTTAATGTGAATAGACCCTCTCTATCCATCTTCAGGCAAAGAACCCTCATCTTATTAATGGGAGCCGTTGCAATCATTCCGATGCTTCCCATTACGCTTTATATGCCTATTCTGCCAAAGGTAGCGGGGGACTTTGGTTATGATACCGAGATTTTTCAGTTAACCCTTCCTCTGTTTATTATCTCCCAAGTGGTTGCCATGCCTGTTATAGCCATGCTATCGGATGCGGGTTATCGATTACAGGCATTTTCTGCCGCAACACTGATGACGGTTATACCCGCTCTGATTAAAGAGTGTTATGACAGTAACGCTGTTGCACGAATCCTTTCCTATGTAACGGCCATAGGTTTTGTTATCCCTATTGTGGGTCCTGAACTAAGTGCACTGGTCAGCCTGCAGTGGAGCTGGCACCTGGTCTTTCTTTTTATGCTGGTATACAGCATTGCTGTCTTCCTTATTTGTCGCTTCTCTATTGGCAGACCTCAACCCTCTGCCAGTAAACCAACCTTCGGTTTTCTGAAAACGGGCCTTTGCCACTGGAAAATCATGGTGCAGGATCGGGAGACTCTGGCTTTTCTGGTGTGCCATACAGGGATAGCCGTTGTCTGCCAGATCTATATCAGCAATTCCGCATTCCTGTTTCTGGATTACTACCGTATTTCCGAGATTTCCTACAGCTACCTGATTAGCGCCCTATATATCAGCCGAAC
Source organism: Endozoicomonas sp. (assembly GCA_965261315.1). Lineage (GTDB taxonomy): Bacteria > Pseudomonadota > Gammaproteobacteria > Pseudomonadales > Endozoicomonadaceae > Endozoicomonas. Next base: position 31,689 of record CBDHDM010000044.1, read on the forward strand.
GGCAGTCACGATTTTAAATGGTCTTCTTTTAAAACATTTTGTCTATCAAAAGCTGATGGATCTGTCCCTGCCATTACTGATTATACTGGCCCTCATCATGGCAATTCTTGACTGGCTATTTGACGCTGCACTCGTCCCCAGTCTGATTCTGGTTGTTACTTTTTTTGCACTTTCAGGGCTGGTTGTCACCAACACACTGACAGGTGTACTGAAGAATAACGAATGCTGGAGTATGCAGGCATCCGCTTTGTTGTTTATCGTATTCTCAGGCACTGCAAGTATTCTGAATATTGTTCTGATCGTTCTGCATGACGGCACACCAAAAGTATTATCACTCGCTTCTATACTCATCCTGTCGCTCACTTATTTTCTCTATATGAGGACTAAATCAGGATCATGAACCATGGCTATAACAATCACATGCAGTGATACCGACTCCATTGATCTGGCGGACTATGTAGATTTTTGTCATAGCCAGAAAAATCTCGGCGATCGAGATAACATATTTTCCTCCGCTTTCATGCTCAAACGTCTGGCAAACAATAAACATTTTTTTGTTAATTTCCTGAACGACCGACTAAGAGACATTTTCCAGTACGATGTCAAAACCGATTTTACGCCTCCCAGTTTCTATCTGTATCAGTCTCCTCTTTTTTCAATTCGTGCAGCAGTCTGGTTACCCGATGATAGTGAACCTGAAGATATCGCCAAAGGCTATGGTGTAACCCATAATCATCACTTCGACTTTCTAACCTGTGGCTACATCGGTCCGGGTTATCGTACCGTCATTTACAGGTGCGCTCCGGAGAGGTTGCATGGAATCATTGGTGAAACACTGGAAATGGATTTCCAGGAAGAAACGCGGTTAACGGAAGGAAAGCTAATGTTTTACCGCCATACAGAAGATATTCACACTCAGCACCCTCCGGAAGCACTTTCGATCTCAATCAACCTGATCTTCCCCACTCACCCGGATGCAGGGATTCAATGTGCCATTAATCCGAAAAGCAGGCAGCTGATCGCACACCTGGACTGCCTTCCAGCAACAACCCGTCTGATGGCAATAGCCAGATTAATGCATAACGGCGAAACCATTAACCATCTTCAAACAATCGCATTGAACCACCACTGCCCAAGAACCAGAGCAATGAGCTTCCAGTCATTATTGGCCATTAACCCCTCTGATCAGAGTCGCTATCTTTACCAGGTAAGCCGAGATCAACACAACTATGTGCGAACACTGATCTCCTCCCCATAGAATAAACGACGATGATTACAAGATGTTGAGAATAATTTCATTAAAACTAATCAGTTATGAGGAATCTGTATTTTTTACCTATTAAAACAAACCTAGACTGGAGTCTAACCATTCAGTTGACAGCCTTATCATCAAATATGAAAAAGGGGCCAGCATGACAAACTCCCCCTCCACAATCACCGCGATTACCCAACAAGCCAAACATCTACTGTGCGACTCAACCAACCAATTTTCTGACTTCCGCCGTATATTTGATTAGATGAAGACAATACATCAGAGGAATTGGTACATGGCCTGTACCATTAAACCATCCACCTCAGGCTCAATGACTCTGGAAGAGTACATCGACTTCTGCGAAAGTCATCCGGAAATGAAAGATCCGGATGCAGCCATAGAATATGCAGGAAAGCTCGGTCAGTTATGCCATAACCCGTCTTTCTTTACCAACTACCTTAACTAATGGACTAAAAAATTTAAGCCAGTTTCAGCAGAGGAATGACTTTAATCCGCCCAACTTCGTTCTTCACTACGGGTCCTATTTTGCTGTCCGAGCCATTGTATGGCTGTTGATCTGCTGACCTGCAGCTATTACGGCAGCGGATATCGAACCGTTATTTATGAGTACGACTATAAGCGCGTTACTGGTTACATTGGTGAACATGTCGACCTGACATTCCATGACACTCCAAATTTTGAGTAAGGGAGCATCAGCAATGAAATCTTCCGGTAGAAAGCTGAAAAAAGGCTTCGTCAAACTGGATCAGCAAGTCAGCCTTGCCAGTGCCTACAAGCGAGTCATTAAAACGACCGTGGCCGGTCGCGAGCTTGGCTTCGGTTGCAACCTGAAACGATAACCTCTATTAACCCGCTCAATCGTCTCACTTATTATTGAATGGGGCTTTTCACATTCTTCGAAGACAAAATCGTGCCCATAAAAAAACAGGATATTTCGCAAAAAATATCCTGTTTTTCTGAACGTAAACTCTTAACGTCAAAGAGCGCCTGGGAGCTTAGTTTTTCTCTTTATCAACCAGCTTGTTGGCTGTAATCCAGGGCATCATTTCACGCAGCTGGGCACCTACTTTCTCGATCGGGTGAGCAGCATTGTTACGACGATAGGCTGTCATGGATGGGTAGTTGAGAGCACCTTCAGAGATAAACTTCTTGGCGTATTCACCATTCTGAATATCCTTGAGTGCTTCACGCATCGCTTTGCGGGACTCATCATTAATAACTCTTGGACCCGTCACATACTCACCATACTCCGCATTGTTGGAGATGGAGTAATTCATGTTGGCGATACCGCCTTCGTACATCAGGTCAACAATCAGCTTAAGCTCATGGAGACACTCAAAGTACGCCATTTCAGGCGCATAACCGGCTTCTGTCAGGGTTTCGAAGCCAGCCTTGACCAGTTCAACAGCGCCACCACAGAGAACAGCCTGCTCTCCAAAGAGGTCTGTCTCAGTTTCATCTTTAAATGTGGTTTCGATAATACCGGTACGGCCACCACCCACACCCGAAGCGTAGGAAAGCGCAACATTTCTGGCCTGACCAGAAGCATCCTGGAAAATGGCAATCAGGTCAGGAATACCACCCCCTTTAGCGAACTCAGAGCGCACAGTATGACCCGGAGCCTTTGGAGCAATCATAATGACATCCAGGTCTGCACGAGGTACAACCTGGTTGTAGTGAATGGCAAAGCCATGGGCAAAAGCCAATGTAGCTCCCTGTTTCAGGTTTGGTTCAATCACGTCTCTGTAGAGCTGAGATTGAAATTCGTCTGGTGTCAGAATCATGACCAGATCTGCCTGAGCAACCGCTTGAGGCACTTCAGATACCTGCAAACCAGAGGCTTCCGCCTTGGCCCAGGAAGCAGAGCCTTTACGCAGACCAACCGTTACATCTACACCGGAGTCTTTCAGATTGTTTGCATGGGCATGACCCTGTGAGCCATAACCAATGATAGAGACTTTCTTGCCACGGATAATGGAGAGGTCACAGTCTTTATCGTAATAAACTTTCATTGAAAAACTCCTGAAAGAAAGCGCCAGCCAGCAGTGGCAGGATATCGGGTGATTGCATTCGGCTTTTTATGTATGAGCAACATCTTGGAAGCAACCGTTACTCACTCAATTCGGTGTACACCTTAACTGATAGGTGATCCTGCGTATAGTTGCATTTAGTGATATATTTGCAACTTCAAATTTCAAAATATGAAACAACCCTTTTATTTATATGGCTATAGACCTACGACCACTGAAACAGTTCCTTGCTCTCTCTGAGTCTCTCCATTTCAACAGAGCCAGTCTAATCTGCCATGTCAGCCCATCAACCCTGAGCCGTAACATCAAGCAGTTGGAAGATCAGCTCGGTGTTGCACTGTTTGAGAGAGATAATCGCAGTGTTTCTTTAACTCTGGAAGGTAAACGATTTCAGGTTTATGCCCGTGAAGCGCTATCGCAATGGGACATCATTCATAATGAGTTGATGGCTGGAGCCCGGGAACTTAAGGGTTCACTCAGTATGTATTGCTCTGTGACCGCCAGTTACAGCTTTCTGTATGACATACTCAGTCAGTTTCGGCCAAGATATCCGGGCATAGAAATCAAGCTCCATACCGGGGATCCGGAGCCAGCTATACATAGAGTATTAACAGAACAGGACGACCTCGCGATAGCCGCCAGGCCAGAGACCCTCCCTGCGGGGCTTGCGTTTCAACAAATTGCTATCTCCCCCCTGGTCTTTATCGCCCCTGCAGTTTCACAATTGCCGGATCATCTATACATGAAGCAGTCTGGTGCGGAGAAATTCGAAGGAGTCCCTATGATCCTTCAGGAGAAAGGCATTGCACGACAAAGGTTAGATGTATGGTTTCTGGCTAACAGCAGCAAACCTAAAGTCTATGCACAAGTAGCAGGAAATGAAGCGATTGTCAGCATGGTCAGTCTGGGTTTCGGGGTGGGTGTTGTGCCAGAAATTGTTTTGAATAACAGCCCACTATACGACAAAGTATGTATATTAAATGTACAGCCGGAGCTTGAACCCTACGACGTGGGTTTGTGTGTACTGGAAAAAAAATTAAAAAACCCACTGATTGACGCTTTCTGGACTCAGTTATCCGAAATCCTGTAATTCTTCACCCTATGAGAGTGATACGAACAGTGTCAGGTACTGGAATCACTGACTTGGCCTTTTTTGTCATAGATCAAAAATATCTTCAGATTTTATTCTTGTGTGAAACAGCCACAAGCCATTAGTGCAGCACTTCCTGAAGTATGGAGTAACAGCTGCACCTAAATAATAAATAAAAAGGGATGTAATTGTGCTGAAATCCAAGGGCAATGGATCTGTAAAATCCATCGGTCAGTCTCTCCTGTTTACCATCAGCTGCCTGTTATCCATTAATAGTTGGTCTGTCACAGGCAGCGATATTTCGCTTATCGACTTAATGATCGATAGCTACGAAATGAAAATGATTACCTGGGCTGACAAACACGCCTATTCAATGGATGGCCCTGGGATTGACGTCCGTCCTCAAGAAGTGAGTATGCACCAGAACATGCGGCATCTTGATGAATACGAGGGTTTACTGGAACAGTCTTTGACTGACTTAGCCCAATCCCTGCAAGATTTCTCGGTAAACTGGCAGGAAAATAAAGTACCAGATGAAGGGTTTGCCAGAAAAATTGATCAAACCCAACAGGCATTTACTGGTTTTCTTATCAGTAAGATGAGTGATTCTCCCATCGTAGATTTGCGGGCCAGACAGATTGATACTCTGCTGACCCTCTCATCAATCTATGTCTTTATGGCTGCGGAGGCCCAAACCAGCTTCCCCATAACAGAAACCTATAATGTTGATGAGCTGGTTCAGTCACTGAATAATTCTTTATCCGAACACCCTGTTAAGGATAAAACGCTGTTACCAAAATGGCGCTTTTTAAAGTCTGCCTTCCAGCGGGGTGACTACGTTGCACCACTCCTAATCAAACGTCATGCGCTATCCATGGCATTGATTCTACAAAGATCACTGGATGATATTTAGGTATTACTAATGACTCACCCAGCAATACGCTGCAAAGGCTTATCTGTTTCTTGAATGTTAGTGGTGCGAAAATATCTACACCGATAACAATGACCTCTAAGCTTGGTCTTTAGAACATATTTTCAGAAAGGCCATTAGAGAATGAGTTTTCCTATTCTACTCCCTTCACAACCATTACAAATTTATGATAAAAATCAATATGATAGAGAAAGCAATTTTGTAGATTTAAATAACAACTCTAGAATCGGAGCAGTGGAAAAAGACTTACACTTTTCCAGCTTCCAGCTTAGAAAGCTAAAATCCGTAGACCCAGTTATAACTCTAAACATGCAGAATGGTTCTTCTACTATCTCGCACACTCTGGCTACTATGGCGAGAGAAAGCACTTTGTCAATAAAGAAGAACGGCGTCAGCATCTAAAAGATTTGGATGCATCAAGCCACACCAAATCTTACAATTGGGATATTGTTATAATTGGGATTCAAAACCCAGCAATTGCCTCTGTTATTGACCCTGAAACTGGAAAAAGCATGGGCGCTGGCAGCTTTATAAATGACCCTATTGATCCACAGTTAGCTAATGTTGACTTCGCTATTCCCGGTACCCCTGAAAAACCTTATATCTATATCAAAGCAAAGCGAAAAATCAAAAGAAAGGAAGAGCTTCTTATCAGCTACCGCAACAGTTTTTGGAGGCGCCGAGGGGGCAAGCCAAAAATAAGAGAATACTCTCTAACGTATCAGAGTAAAGATAGACTCAAGATGAAGTTTGATCGTATTAAAGAGTACTCGTTAGAATACAAAGGTGGATTAAAGGTAAAGTTTAGCCGTATTAAACAGCAGCTAACTATCAGGCCTAATCAAATAAGTAAGAATTGTAAACGCCCATAAAGGGCGTTTTTTATGATCAGAGTGATAATACTTTTTCCCCACGGGAAATTCCGGTTACACCACTGCGAACGACTTCCAGCACCTGAGCCTGACCAATAGCCTCAATAAAGGCATCCAGCTTTTCGCCGGTTCCGGTCAGCTGGATGGTATAGACAGAACTGGTAACATCAACAATCTGCCCCCGGAAAATATCAGCAGTCCGCTTGACTTCAGCTCGCAGAGGCCCACTGGAGCGAACTTTAATCAACATCATTTCCCGCTCAATATGAGGCCCTTCAGACAGATCCACCAGCTTGACCACATCCACCAGCTTATTCAGCTGTTTAGTGATCTGCTCAACCACCTGAGGATTACCCACTGTCGTTAAGGTCAAACGCGACAACGTGTTATCTTCTGTTGGAGCAACATTGAGTGTCTCGATATTGTAGTTACGCTGGGAAAATAGCCCTACAATGCGTGACAGAGCACCGGGTTCATTTTCAACCAGTACAGAGATAATCCGCCTCATCAGGTCCTCTCCGTTTTGCTGAGCCACATATCAGCCATATGGCCGTCCTTGATCTGCATGGGATAAACATGCTCGCGGGTATCCACCTGGATATCCATAAAGACCAGGCGATCTTTCAGTGCGAAGGCTGCTTCCATGGCTGACTTCAGCTTGGCTGGCTCTGTAACCTTCATACCCACATGCCCATAGGACTCCGCCAGTTTGACAAAGTCTGGCAGTGACTCCATGTAAGAATGGGAGTAACGACTGTCATACTGCATATCCTGCCACTGTCGTACCATCCCCAGAGCCTGATTATTCAGGTTGATGATCTTAACGTTCAGGTCATACTGCAGACAGGTAGAAAGCTCCTGAATGTTCATCTGAATACTACCTTCACCGGTTACACAGGCTACATGGCTGTCAGGGAACGAGAGCTTAACCCCCATGGCTGCGGGCAGGCCAAAACCCATGGTGCCAAGGCCACCAGAGTTAATCCAGCGGTTAGGTTTATCAAACGGATAGTACTGGGCAGCAAACATCTGGTGCTGGCCAACATCTGAAGTGATATAGGTGTCTTCCCCCTTAGTAACCTCATACAGAGTTTCAATGACCTGTTGAGGTTTCAGGATCAAGCCATCACCCTTGTCGTAAGGGAACAGACCACCCCGGCCTTCACGCCACTCATTTATCTGACGCCACCAGCTGTCCAGTGCATCCTGACCAATACGGGTATTGGTTTCTTCCACCTGACGGATCATGGTATCCAGAACAGCGTCAACCGGACCAACAATCGGCACATCGGCCTGAACGGTTTTGGAGATGCTGGCAGGATCAATATCAATATGAATGATCTTCGCATCTGGACAGAACTTTGAGGTGTTATTGGTTACCCGGTCGTCAAAGCGAACACCTATCGCCAGAATCAAGTCAGCATTGTGCATCACCTGGTTGGCACAGTAACTGCCATGCATACCGAGCATACCAACAAACTGTCGATCGGTTCCGGGATAAGCACCCAGCCCCATCAATGTATTGGTTACCGGTACATTCAGTTTTTGCGCCAGTGCAGTCAGCTGATCTGAAGCTTTACCCAGCACCACACCACCACCGGCATAAATAACAGGTTTTTTAGCCTCAGCCAAAAGCTCAACAGCTTTACGAATCTGACCATTATGCCCCTTGACCGGGGGACTATAAGAGCGCATCTGCACCTTTTCCGGGTACTGATATTGGTACTTATTACTCAGATCTGTAATATCTTTGGGGATATCCACCACAACGGGACCGGGTCGACCCGTCTGTGCCAGATGGAATGCCTTCTTGATGACTTCCGGAATATCTTCTGCCCGCTTGACCAGGAAGCTGTGTTTAACGATAGGTCTTGAAATACCCACCATATCCACTTCCTGGAACATATCACTGCCAATAAAGGCAGACGGCACCTGACCGGAAATCACCACCATGGGAATAGAGTCCATGTAGGCGGTCGCAATACCGGTAATGGTATTGGTTGCTCCCGGACCAGAAGTGACCAGTGCTACACCCGGCTTACCGGTTGCTCTTGCGTAACCGTCCGCCATATGGGTTGCAGCCTGTTCATGACGTACCAGGATATGTGTAATGGCCTTCTGCCTGAAAATTGCGTCATAAACGTGCAGAAGGGCACCACCCGGGTACCCGTATATATACTCGACTCCCTCATCAGCCAGTGATCGGACCACCATGTCCGCGCCGGATAATAGCTCCACTTGCTAACCCTCGGCTTTGCTCAATATTTGGAATGAATTTTTATATCGCCCTGAATAACTGAAAACAGGACCATTAGAAATTGGCGAATACGAAAGTATTTCTCTTAACAAAAGCCTTTACCAACAGCCTTCACCAACAAGTGCAGCTCCGGGCTGCCTGAGACTCACAATTCTGGCTTGCAGAACTGCTACATTCCTGTGCGGGTAGGAGCAGTGCACCAACAAATCACCTCAGCACAAGATCGAGAAGTCGGTACACCAGAGCCTGTTGACGTTTCGTTGCGAGCTCAGGAGAGGCCATTTTTGACTTTCAGCTGCCATCAGTCAATATAAATACGGGTTTTACTTCGGAGAATACGAATTTTTTCTGCAATAAGACGATAATTAACTAATGCAACTACAAGGATCAGGGATCGGTAACGTGAAACAACTACTGTTTTTATTTGCCCTATTGCTGCCCATTACCGGTGCAGCGGAGCCTATCTACAAGTGGAAAGACGACCAGGGCGTTATTCACTTCTCAACAACTCCACCAAAAAAGCAGACCAATACTGAGGTCATGGCCAAGCCCGAGTTACAAAAAATCTCAGACGATGCCAGCCAAATGACGGAGGATGAAGATCATAGCGAAGCGACTGTCAAAAAAAAGGCGATAGAGCCTACTGATGAACCACAACAGAAAACAGAAGAAGAACTGGCTTATTGCAATACCCTGAAAGGCAATATGACCATGCTGAACAGCAGCCCGCGGGTTCGAGTTAAAAACAAAGACGGCGAGTATGAAATTCTCGATGATACCGCCCGTCAAAAGGAGATCACCCGTATTAAAAAGCTTCTGAATGAATTCTGTAAGAATTAGTTCACAGTAATAGGGTAGACAGGCAGGAGGCTTATAGCTTCCTGCCTGTTTGACCATTTTTTATCAACCATTTCACACCCTACGTATTTCAACAATTCAGACTATATCTGCCCGCAGCCAACTTCCGTATGATTTTTAATCACCCATCGGATTCAGGTTCTCAGTTTCCGGAGCTGAACCTCTCTATGGTGATGCCCATTTTATGGATGGAGCTTCCTCAGTCTTCTCGGGAACGCAGGTGGTTAGCCAGCTCCGTTGGAACCAGACGGTGATCTACAAAAACAAAGAAGTTAATCTGAAGACCTATTTTGACAGTTATCTCGGGCCTGGCGTTAAAAAGACGCTGGTCATACGAGGAGGCAAGGAGCAGAAGGTGACGGTGCTGTCTGCCCGTCTCAAGGTCAAAGCCCATGGGCAGAAGCGATTTATTATTGCCTTGAAATACGAGGGAGAGGACGACTATCGCTATCTGGCCGCCACGGATGTTTCCTGGCGTCATGATGATATTGCCCGGCTTCACACGCTGAGGTGGTTGATCGAGGTCTTCTTTGAGGACTGGAAACTTCATGAAGGCTGGTGCAACAGAGCCTTGCAGCAAGGCATTGAAGGGTCTGAGCGTGGCGTGATCCTGAGCGTGCTGTGTGACCATATGTTGCTCCTTCATCCTGAACAATCTGCCCGCCTGGAACACAAGCAGCCTGCGCTTACCGTTGGCTGTCTGGTCGAAAAGCTCAGAATCGATGCGTTGCTGGATATTATCCAGACAGTTGTGGAGTCAGAAAATCCTCAGGAGAAGTTCAAGAAGCTGACGGCGTCTCTGGAAGACTATCGTCCGGTGAGAGTATCCAGCAAGCATATGGCAGGCAGGGAACTGGGGAGAATGATGCCAACTGCCTCACTCAAGTACCGTTTGCCTGAATATCAAACACTCGTGCATTAGAAACTTGAGAGTCGAGTCTTACGTTTCTGGAATGAATATAAGCATAAGGCAAAAGGCACGAATCATTTAACGGTAAGTACCGTTCGGAAGTTACTTGCCGGCGGTGATATCTCGCTTGAAGAAAAGTTCTGGCTATGTGATTTACTGAATCATGAGAACGAAACCGATAGCGAGATTCTGAGTGAAATGCTCGCAATAATAACCTCTCAACCCTATGAAGATTTCAATTTAAAGATCAGCTTTAAGAGGCTTGAAGTACTGATCGGCACCGAGCCAACAGAGCGTGGAAAAGTCCGTCTCGTAACACAGCAAATCAAATATCTTTCCTGGTCAGAGATATCAACACTGCTCTCAAAATTAGGCATTGACGATTTTGATAAGCTGACGGCCAAAAGCTACCAGTTCTCTGTACCCAACACAGAAATGAACCTTGAGCTTGTCAATGCCTTGAGAAGTGCAAATTATCTTGGAACCATAAAGACATCGGAAAAAAGCCAGACGATTAAAGCATATGTAAAAAGGTCAGCAATGCAGTCTGTTTGAAGTTGAGACTGCACAAGCTGCTATCTGATAGGCAATTCACCTTATATGACTCAGCCTTTTTATTCTTCTGACAGCTAAAAAGCCTGGCAAATGCGTGAGGTGGAACTCTCATACAAAAGGCAGTGTATTGTAATTATATGAAAATCAACGCTTAGACTAATTCATTTAAGTTCCTCCATAACCGTAAATAATCAGAAACCAATTAGTAAATTCCAAGTCTATAAGGTTTTTCTGGATGACTGAGAGGTAGCTATGCTTTCCGGTTCAAACCCAACCTTACATTTAACACAAGGCTCATCCTCTGAATCCCTCCATGTTGAGCAATCAAAACCATCAGACTCAGGTGAGCTGCAACTATTCTTATCAAACAAAGATGACACAAATGACGTAGAACACAGACCTGATGAGATACCACTTATTGATCGTGATGGTGACCTATCTCCGGAAGGTAACGTTTTACCCAAAGTTGGTTTCAGACCAAACAGTGCACCTATGGCCGTCACTGAAGACCTTTCCAACCCGGGGTCTCCTGCTCACGCTGCAGCAACGCCATCTTCAAGTCATCAGGCTGTTCCGGATGAAACTGCACCGAAAAATGATTCCAATATCTCGAAGATTGCACAAGGCGATTCCATATTAGAAGCAAGACCTATTAAGGCAATTGAAACGCTCCCAATGGACGAGAATAAAGTTGCGATGATGTTTCACTTGACTGGGAAAACTGCAGGCCCTAGTGCTGATGACCATACCTTTCAATTCAGCTCAGACAGCGGTCGGGAAAAGACGATAGCAAGAGATTTGGAAGGCAGGTACAGATTATCTATTGAGTCTGGGGATATGTCAGATCCTACAAAGGATAAGATACACATAGGTTACATTCCCTTTTATGCTCCTGCAAAATCTCCTCACGTAGCGAGTCAAAACCCTATCCCCATAGAATTTGACCCTGAGAACAACCAATACTTCATGAACATTGATTTTCAAAAAAAGGCTTATCATGTTGCTGCGTATTTATCACCCATTCCAACTAGCACTGGAGTGAAAGTTTCTCTTTCCATGACTCGTGTATCCGGCTTACCAGAGAAACCATCACCCACATCGGAAAACAATCCCTCAGAAGCTAAAGACAAAGAAGCCTCCGCTTCAGGCTCACAACCAGATGTAACAGGAAGCAAGGTAGCCTCTGAAGATGACATTGTCGAGCTGCCAAAAGCCCCAGAGACAGATGTTGAAGAACCCAGAAATGACTCATCTCTATTTAGCTGCTGTGGTTTTACAGGTATTAGAGAACGAATGACTAAACATCATCCAGCAGCCGGAACATAAGATTCTGCGTTGTCCGCTGATGCCATAAAGTCGTTGACCTGTATAGCAGCAGCTCAACTCATCAACTCATCAAACTGCTCAATAATCAGCAAGAGTTTTTCCCTTTCAAGACGCTCAATCGTCAAAGCTTCTTCCGCATAGGATTTGATGTTAGATCCTTTTGGCAAACGCCCACCACTATCGATGATAGCCTGAACGCGGGGAACAAAGATCCACTGTAACCACTGACTGAACGCCATGGTATCCATACAAAAGGGAGTGGTACTGGCCATGGCTTCAACCGGGGGGGGCATCGGAAGCCAGACATCCTGTCTGCGCAGCTCTACTTCTATCGCTTCCAGTAAAATAATAACGTCTTTAGACATCTCAGCTATTTGCTCTTTAATACAATGTACGTAACAGATGATTGATTTTACGTTCCAGAATAAAGCCCGGGCCAAGACTCAGAGCCCGTTCTGCCAGTTGGCGGGATTGTTCTGGGCGACCCTGGCCCTGCCTGAGTAAAGCCAACTGGTAATACACTTCCGGAGCTGTCGGGCTGATTCGCATCGCCCGTCCGAGTGTACTTTCTGCTTCGTCCAACCTGCCTGCCTCTCTGGCATTCCAGGCCTGATTCAGCAGAGTACCCAAGGCATCCTGACGCTGTTCGTAGGGAGATGAGGTAACGGGCTGGTCTTCCTGCTGTATCAGCACAGGCGTGGAACATCCGGCCAGAACCCCAGTTAACGCCAACACAATCAGGCCTTTCCTGGCAAAGCTCTCTTTCTTTAAGCAGGAAGCTATAAATTGAGGGGGAATGTAATACTTCATTCAAACCACGCTTTAATCTTGTCAAACAGATTGTCTTTCACATCTGCCTTACAACCGGCATAAGCCTGTGGCTCAGACCCTTTAATATATGGCATTTGCAGGGCACCTTCACAGTAGCGATGGCTTCGACCATTTGCTGTGGGATTGACCCAGATGCTCGTTAGATTACTGGCATCCAGTGACGTAACCGATTGAACCGGAACATTCGACATAAAGTTACCCCAGATTTTCAGAGCACCGCTGCTGCCAGTCAGTTTCGTTGGGCTGTTGTCATCATGGCCAATCCAGGTAACCGCCACCAGGTCACCGGAGTAACCAGCGAACCAGCTGTCCCTCAGGTCATTGGTAGTTCCTGTTTTGCCACCCAGCGCGATACCGGGTTTAACATACTGGTAGACTCTTCGCCCGGTACCTTCCTTCATCACAATACCCAGAGCAGTACGTAGTAATTCCATGTGAGCAGGCTCAAAAGCACGCTCTACTGAGAGACTGTAACGGCTTAAAGGTTTACCCTGACTGTCCACCACGGCATCTATTGCCCGCAGCGGCATACGGAACCCCCCACTGGCAATGGTCTGATACATTTTGGCAACCTCAATAGGGGCCATTGACGGCGAGCCCAGCAACACCGAGGGATAAGGCGGAAGATCCTGATCAATACCCAGTCTTTTCAGAGTATCCAGTACCGATGACAAACCGACCGCCATGCCGGTATTGGCTGCTGCCTGATTATAGGATTTAGCCAAAGCAAGGTAGAGTGGCACCTGCCCGTGGGATTCACGGCTATAGTTCTGAGGCTCCCAGTAGCCTCCACGACCATCACTGATTTTCACCGGTGTATCACTGACTGGCGTGGTCAGTGTGTACTGGTTTGGTCGCTCCAGTGCCGTAAGATAAATAGCCGGTTTCAATAAAGAACCTACCGGCCTGCGAGCCTCAATAGCACGGTTGAATCCGGCATAGCCAGGGTTTCGATCACCCACAATGGCGAGCAGATCACCCGTCTGGGCAGAGCTGACCACCATGGCTCCCTGAAGTTGATTATCCTTACCCAGAGCTTTTAAGGTGCTAGTAACACTTTTCTGAGCTTCCCGCTGAATCACTGGATCCAGATTGGTAAAGATTCTCAGGCCCTCACTGGTCAGATCCTTCTCGTCATAATCCTTTCGCAGCTGTTCTTTAACCATATCGATATAAGCAGGAAAATCATTGGTGCTAACCAGTTCACGACTGACAACGCCCAATGGCAATTTCTTGGAACGCTCTACTTCAGCAACCGGAACGATGGAACGCTCCGCCAGCACATCAAGTACCAGGTTGCGTCGCTCAAGGACACGTTCCGGGTATCGTCTCGGGTCGTAATAAGATGGGCCTTTGACAATAGCCACCAGCAGCGCCGTACGAGCAAGGTTTAGCTCCTGAAGGGGCTGGGCAAAGTAAAACTGGCTGGCTAGACCAAAGCCATGAATCGCCCTGCGACCATGCTGCCCCAGATAAACCTCATTTAAATAGGTCTCAAGAATCTCTTCTTTGCCGTAATGCAGCTCAAGCAGAAGCGCCATCATCGCTTCTTTGCCTTTTCGAACCAATGTACGCTCGTTGGTCAAAAAGAAGTTTTTAACCAGCTGCTGAGTGATAGTACTTCCCCCCTGAACAACACTACCGGCTTTCAGGTTGGCAACCATGGCCCGGGCAATGGACGTGGGCGAAATACCAGGATGGTCGTAATAATCCCTGTCTTCGATCGCCAGCAGAGCAGGGATCAGGTAACTGGGGGTCTGGGAAGTTCGAATCAACAATCGATCTTCATAGCTTGCCGGGTAAATCCCTCCGATCGGCTGAGGGTCCAGTCTCAGCAGTGGCAGGCTTTTACCGTCCCGCCCCCCCAAACGCACAACTTCACTACCCTGAAAGTCAACTTTTACATAGCGGGATGGCTCTGAACCATCAGGAAAGTGGAAGCCGCGGCTATAGATGACAAACTGATTACCATTTCTGGCATAAGTGCCAGGCCGACTAACATCCCGGACCGCCTGATACCCCTGACGCTTAAGTTGAGACTGGAGATCACTGGGGGTAATGAGCCTGCCAGCATACAGTTCCATCGGGCGTGCAAATACCTTGGCCGGTATTGCCCACTTTTTACCTTCAAACTGCTTGGTGACCACAGCATCCAGATAGACAGCATAAGCAGAAACCAGAACCACCAGTGTCAAGCCAAGCTTGAACATAATGGATTTCCATGGCACCGGATTTCCCTGTTTTTTCTTCGAGGATGATTTGGTTTTTTTGGCAGATTGGCCTTTTTTAGTCGTCGATTTCTTTACCATGCGGGCGATTATACGCTAGAGCCTGCTGATGATCTTTTGCGGAAAACGAAAATTGCAGGATATTGACTCTATTTTTTTATTTACAGGCCCGTATAGGCGTCGTTATCACCTCTTAATCCAAGGTAGTTGATCAATGCCCCTGCCAATTGACGAAAAGTGGCTCTATGAACCCACTGAGCTAACCCAAAGCGCCACACCCTTTCTGGTTATCATGATGGGGCTATCGGGTTCAGGAAAAAGTACTGCCAGCGGGATGATCGCCCACGAGTTTCAGGCCGCCTGGGTATGCGCCGATGTGGTCAGGAAGCGTCTCTACGGTTTGAGACCAGAACAATCTTCCAAAGCAGCAGGCCTGAATATTTACTCCCCTGCCGCTCATAAAAAGACATTCACCCAAATGGGCTCTCTGGCTCACACTCTGCTGGAATCGGGTTATTCGGTCATTCTTGATTCTGCAGCTCTGCGTGCCATAAATCGTCAACAATTTATCGACATTGCAAAAAATCTCGAGACTACCTGCGCAATTGTCTACTGCAAGGCGCAGGAAGGCACAATTAATGAGAGGCTCTGCAACCGGCTAAAGAAGCCCGGAGCCCCCTCCGAAGCGACTGTTGATATCATGAAACAGCAGCTGGATTGGCTGGAAGAGCCCTGTTCAATAGACGCCCCTCTTCTAATATCACTCAATACCGATCATCTATTTTGGCAGGACGAGTTAAAAAGACAGCTGGAACGCTATGGAATTTGATAGGTAGTACCATTAAGGCGTCAAATTATCATTGCTTCGGTAATAACTGATAACTCTATGGGAGGACCTCAAAAGTCTGGTCTATTCTTAAGAGAAAATGACTTCTGACTTTCAATAATCATGCTGTCTCTGGTACGGACGCTAGAGTTGAGTTAGGGATCCAGTAAATGGCAACTGATCTGATCGAATTAAAAAACCTTGGCAAAACATCCGTACAATGGTTGAACGCTGTTGGCATCAGAACCCTTGAACAACTTCATGAAGTTGGTTCTGTTGCAGCCTATTGCAAAGTCCGTGACCGGGGGTTCAAAGTTTCGAAAGTATTGCTCTACGCACTTGAAGGCGCTCTTATCGGAGCCCACTGGAATGACCTGGACCCTGATTACAAAGCCCGCCTGCTTGAGGCTGTAGAAGACAGTCCCCCTGTGCTGTAACCTCTTCAACAATCGTAAGCTTATTTATCTATCATGACCGCAGACAGGGCAATCCGGGTCTGCCTGCAGTCCCATTGTCTGCCACTCCATGGTCATGGCATCAAAGATCATCAACCGACCATGTAACGTCTTTCCAAAGCCGGTGATCAGCTTGATCGTTTCCAGAGCCTGCATTGTGCCAATAGTACCCACTACCGGCCCCAGTATTCCGGATTCTGAGCAGCTGAGGTTTTCATTGCTTTGTTCATCATAAAGACAGCGGTAGCAGGGAGCATCTGGCTGTCGGCGATCATAAACGGACAACTGCCCATTAAGCCTAATGGCCGCCCCGCTCACTAATGGAACGCCAGCCCTGACACAGGCAGCATTGATCGCAAAACGGCTGGAAAAGTTATCGGTACAATCCAGAACCACGGTTGCTTTACTCACCTGTTCGAACAGAGCTTCACCTTCCAGACGGTCTTCCACGACCTCAAATTCAACACCTCCGTTTATTGCAGACAACCGGTTTTTTGCAGCTTCTGCTTTTGGAGTACCCTGATCAAGGCTGGAATAAAGCAATTGTCTCTGTAAGTTCGTGGTATCCACCGTATCCGGATCCACCAGCACCATCTGTCCAACTCCAGCAGCTGCCAGATACTGTGCTGCCGGGCAGCCAAGCCCCCCCAAACCAAGAATTAAAACTCTGGCCTCCAGCAACCGCTCCTGCCCCTCAATATCAATCTGAGGAAGCATGATTTGTCGACTATAGCGGAGTAACTGCTCATCATTCATGGCCGGTCAAAGTCCTTATAAAATTAAGCTTCTGACTCGACGAACTCTGCATAGGCTTCTGCATCCAGCAGATCACCCAGCTCACCATCATCCTTCAACTTCATTTTGAAGAACCAGCCGTCATTATATGGGTCACTATTGACGGTTTCCGGAGCGTCTTCCAGTGTCCCGTTTATTTCAACAATTTCACCAGTCAACGGTGCATAGATCTCAGAAGCCGCTTTTACAGACTCTACAGCCCCCGCTTCATCACCAGCACCAAGAACAGTACTCGGCTCAGGCAACTCAACAAATACGACATCCCCCAATGACTCCTGGGCGTGATCAGTAATACCAATGGTGACGGTTCCGTCTTCTTCCAACCTGACCCATTCGTGGGAACGCAGATACCGTAACTCAGAAGGTATGTTGCTCATCTAATAATCCTCGGTCGACTGTCTGTAATGCTGAAAAGCATTAGGTTCCTATCTCATTATCCCCCTCCCAGAAGACAAAAAGATGAACTCAAATACTTCTCGTTGACTCATGGCTTTTTTCAAGCTCATGGCTGACTGGCACGAGCATTCTAACGAGTTTAATGTGAAGTTTACATAGCACTGCTTCGGTTAACCAACCGAACTATTGATATTAGGCGAACAGTACTGTCGAGCACCTGTCAGCTATATACAAAAGCTCACTGCCTGTGCAAGACTGAAATGGTGTAGTGAAAGGGCAAGGTAGCCCACACTGAGTAATATGCCATAAGCGATCGTGGCATTGATTTATAACGGAAAGTGATAAGGTTCAAGGTCGAATGTCACTACAAGTGCTTTTTTGCAGGGCTGGAAAGTAAACAAATTAACTATGATGAGCGAAAAAGGGACACTGAGTATGAGGTTAATCTTGCTTCAGCATTAAGAACATTGCTGAATATCACACACCAATTAGCCAGTCTGGCAAACACTCCCTCGGCAAGTATAAACCTGGCATTCAGTGCTACTATTGACATGAATGGAAGTACTGTCTCACTGGAGTCATCCCTGGTACGGGAACTGCTGTTTTTACAAAGTCATACAACGCACCACATGGCTCCAATCAACCTGCTGTTTCACGTATCAGGTAATGAACCACCAAAAAACCTTGGTGTAACCACCTCTACACTGATCTACCGAAAGCAGCAGGTGATGCCTTCTGATTAGGCCGCCTCACGATGATATTTCAGAAACAGGCTACAACGCTCAGCTCCCATATATTTTGATAGTGTTTTTTCATCAACCTTCAACAGGTCGACAATAATCAGTCCATCCAGAGCATTATTAAAGTCCGGATCCACATTGAATGCAGCGAGCTCTCCCCGCAGCTTCAAATACTGGCGCAGAAGAACCGGCACGCCTTTATTATCTTTTTCAATCTGCTGAACCAGAGAAGAAAGCTGCTCAATATTATTGATGCCCTGTAAATCCTTTACAGACCAGAACTGGCCAGAGCTTTTTAACGGTGTCGTAGATCTGACCAGCTCAGCCAGCGCTTGATCGGAATTGTTAACGCCAAGACAGCCCGCCATTAATTGACGTGACACTTCACTGTAGTCACTGCTGATACTGACTGGACCAAACAGAACTCGATAGATTAGCCGCAACATATGCCCCGATGCCTTTCCAAAGCATTAGCAGAGCACTCAGGCTCTTCTGGTATTCCGGACGGACAAAAGAACGTCCCATTTCCAGGCAACAGCCCAACTTATGAATAAAGCTGTCCTTGTAATGCCTTTGCAACAGGAGATCTGCCAGTGCAACGCCTTCAATTCCACCAAAAGGATGGTTCGCCACGATAATCGATGGGCCGGAGTCAGGAATTGATGAGATGGAGCCTCTTGCAACTTCATAGCTAACGTTAAAAATCTCCAGCACCCGCTTCAGGAAGGCTTTTCCGGAGTATTGATGCCTGTATTCAGGCTCATACAGACGTTCAAGAATGTTCAGTCCAATAAACTTCTCAATTGCAGATTCTATCAAGCCAAAGCGTGTATGCCTTGGTAAACGAAAAGGTGAGTTCAGCATGTAGTCCTCTCTCCCTGAGTTTTTTCCAATGACAAAAAGGTGAAAATGAAGTGATGTTTTTATGAAGGTGAGCGTTGAAGAACCACAGCTATCAAAAAGAAAACAGTGGTGTTCTTCAACACTTTAAAATTATTAACTATGAAGGAGCTGCTTAATTTTGTTATCAGTATTTCTAAACTCCAGGATCGTCAGAATAATACCTGACACAAGCAAGCCACAGGCATTATAAAACAGAAGCCCTCCATCATCCCCAATGATATTCCCAAGTTCATCAAACTCGGGCATGGCAATGCCAAGCGGGGTGAATAAATGAAAGAATACGGCGCCTGTCATTACGCCTGTGGCAATAGCTGCCCCATATAGGCGCAGTGTGAAGCCAGCAGCTCGACAGCCCCGACCCCATAAGCGCCATAGTCGGCAAACCATTGAAACCCGGACCACGCGCCAAGAACCCCAAAGATATGCAAAGTTTCATATGCAGCAGTAAATTTAAAAAACAATGACTGAACAAATACCACGGCAATGTACAGGCTTAGCGCCCAAGTAAATCCCTTATAAACCATCTGTGCCTCCTGGCAAATATAAAAGTCAGTTCATTTCAGGCCAGTGCTTATCCGCAGCTTTAATAAAGCCCGGAATATCCTTAAGCCATGTTTCCTGAACGCTGCTGTCATAATTCAAGTACAGTTTGTTATCGACAATTTTCCAGTATTTAGGGTCTCCCGGTGCCCGTTGTTTTTTTGCAGCGACAGCCCATGCACAGTAACCACCATACTGTGGCATATACTTCTCAGGATTCTCTTTGAACAGGTTCAAATGCTTCTCTGAAGAGAAGTACCATTCAACATCCAGATACTCAAATTTATATTTGGCACTCCCTTTCACCGGCTTCTCTTCAGTGAAATAAGCCACTGCATCATAACCGCTGACCGCTTTACTGCTGAACCAACCGGTATAAATATGCTTGTCTGCAAAGGAGGGTACGCTGACAACCAACACAAACAGAGTAATGATCTTGAGCAATTTATTCATGAGGTTCCGTCCTCTTGTTATTTCTATCCTATTCTGTCTCAGGATAACGGCTAACCAGCTTTTTCTCCCTTCGCCATGCCCCTATCAATTGTCGAAGTGGAGGGGAAGAAAAACCTCTACGCCGATTAATAGCTCCCAGTTTAAAAAGCGTTCGATATTGAAAAAAAAGCGTTTTAAAAGCATCGGCCAGTGAGCCTCTGCAGTCCCATACATGAGCAGCCTCACTGCTGGCTCCATTAATTTCAAGTATATAGTAATCCTGTCCCTTCATTAGAGAATCAATATCCTTAAAACGGACATCAAACCGACCGTAGTAAAATTCCGGCAAGTCATCACACAGTCGGTCAAAGGCTCTGGTCAGCTCAGGCGTTATGAATTTCCGCCCATCCCTGAAGATACAGCCCCTACTGTGGCTACCAGTAAATGCCAGGCGAAACGGCTGCCCGTGAGGTAAGACATCCTGTAGTCGATCCCTGTGCCTCGGCAGATAGAGATGCTTTAGCTGACCAGCCCTGGGATCCATTGAAATCAGCTCTTCCAGAGTATTTTGTCCATTCCCGATTACATATGGCTGGTATTTCAGCGTGATAGAGATGATTTCGCCATTTTCGGTTTCAGGATAACGGATATAAAAAATACCAGCTTCCGCCTCGTAGGGAACCAGTTGCTGGAACAGAATATGGCCATCGGCCGGAAACTTTTCTATATATGCAACCAGCTCAGCTTTACTCCTGATCAACTGAACACCTGCACCACGGCAGCCAATATCAGGCTTAGCCACCAGTGGAAAGCTCAGGCTCGCATGTTTAAAGAGCCGCTGCGCACGACTGGACCCTGATCAGCATTTTCCCACTCATCCAGTAATACCCAGGGAGCAATCCTGTCTTTGGCAGCACCAGATGCTTTGGAGAAAACGCCTGACTTCGACTCTCCAACCATCCCACTTAAAGGAATTGAGGGGTTGGCGATCAATGGCAATCCGAGACCTTGAAAACGGATAGCGTTCCAAAGCCATTGAAAAGCCACAGGAATGTAAAAAAGATAGCCCGGCCAAAACTCAAAAAATGAAATGGGTTTCTTTACTTGCTCAAGGTCTGGCATACCGGGATGAACCGGCTTATCCGGTGATGTTCTCTCAACAAATAATCGGGCAGATGCACTATTCTTTTCGTGAACTAAAACTTCCATAACTTATTCAGACTACCTTCCCTGAGATGATTTAACCACAATATCAGACCTGACTTTTCTCAGCGCTATCATTTCCTATTGACCGCTTTATACTTCGATGCAAAATCAGAATGGCGGTGATCACCAAAAGAAGCAAAAGCCATTTTAGTGAAGAAAGCTCACTCCAAAACATAGAGCTAAACCAGTAAAGCCCCATAAAAATCACACCGGTCCACACCAAAGAGGCCAGAAAAACCCAACAGGAAAAAGCAACAAATGAATATTGAAAAAAGCCACAGGCAACGTAAGAAGGTAATCTGAGGCCTGGCACCACGCGTACAACCAGAATGGTCCAGATAGCACGCCGTTTTAGCCATTCACCTGCGCTATTAACCTTCTCCTTTGGAATTCTTTTGTCTAGCCATGACCAACGGCCTAAAAACGTCCCAGCCCATAAAGGCCGAGGTCTCCGGTAAAAATCCCGATAAACAGCGCCAGAAAAGCCAGTTTTGGCGACAGAAAGCCATCAATACTGATCAATGCTGCCGAAATAATGGCAGCATCTTCAAGAAGATAGGTTGACAGTAAAATTAAGCCTGCCAATACCAGAGGGTTCTTTGTGACATCCAATATCAACTCTGCCATCAATCATCCAAATTACTTTGAAGCCTCTATATCCATCAACCATACTTTTTTCTTAGGGGAATTCCAAATCGAAAAAAAAATGAACAAGAAACTATTGAACATCATTTTATTCATGGTGTTCAGCCTTGGTATTCAAGCAGAATTAGTCGAAGGTATTAAATCCACCAGGCTCATTATTGGATTTTACTCTGACGCCTATCATGGACTGGGTGGTGCTGTTGAAGCGAATGAGTACATTAATAAGTATTCAAAAAGTAACCACCCAATATCATTGGTCAGGCCATTGGGTAATAACTCAATCCTTGTCCATATCAATCAGTCTGCTGATTCACAAATAGAAAAAACTATTAACCAGCTGTTATTACTGGAAAAAATTCGCTTTATCGAAATTGATGACACCATGAACCCATTACAAGATAGAAATATGGGCACCACACCCTTGAGGTAAAACCATGAACTCATTGCTGACAAGGACTGTTTTAGCAGCAACGCTTCTAATACCGGCCTTTATTTCACAGGCTGAGGTGGATAATTACAGACTGCTTTTACAACGAACTGATCGCGTAATTGTTCACTTCAAAGAAAAACCGACAGAAGCCAGAGCATTAGCGTTTATTAAGCAGGGTGTCACCCATGGTGGCTACGGAGTTGCTGCTGGAAAAAGCCAGGAAGTGCTTGAAATCGGAGCGACTCTGGATCTTGAAGAGGTGAAAATACTGGCAAAAGGGCTAGAGGATGACCCCCAGGTTGAGTTTGCCGAACCCGATCTTGTCATGCAGACCATGAGGGTTCCCAATGACCCTCTTTATAACGAGCAGTGGCATTACTTTGAAGTCAAAGCCGGTATTAATCTTCCGGCAGCCTGGGAGATATCCATTGGCAATGCCAACAATGTGATTGGGGTTGTGGATACCGGTATTACTGATCACAAAGAGATTAATGACAGACTTGTACCTGGCTATGACTTTGTCTCAGATCCCTGGATGGCCAATGACGGTGATGGCTGGGATGAAAACCCTCAGGACCCCGGGAATTCTCTGCAACCAGGTGCCTGTGGAACCTCATTCGGCAACCCGATTCCCGCTAATGCGCAGAAGAGCAGCTGGCATGGCACTCATGTTGCCGGCACGATCGCAGCTAAAACCAATGATAATACGGGTGTTTCCGGGGTAACCTGGCTCTCCAGAGTGCAACCTCTAAGAGCTCTCGGGCGTTGTGGTGGCTATACATCCGACATTGTCTCAGCCACGCGATGGGCTGCAGGACTGAAAGTGTATGGGCTCCCGATAAACCCTAACCCGGTCAAGGTGATTAATCTAAGTCTTGGCGGGACCGCACTCTGGTGCCCCCAAACCTACCAGGACGCCATTGATGAGATTGTTGATGCTGGTGTCACAATCGTGGTTGCAGCAGGTAATGAGCAACATAATGTCGCCTTGAGCACTCCGGCAAACTGTAAAAATGTCATTGTCGTAGGAGCCGTCAACCGCACGGGTAACCGAAGCTGGTACTCAAACTATGGCACTGGCATAGATATTATGGCACCAGGCGGTGAAACACACTTCCCTGGCAATGGCATCTTATCTCTATATAACTCCGGGCTTAAGTCACCAAAAAATGGATCTTACACTGAATTACAGGGCACCAGCATGGCAACGCCACATATTGCAGGACTTATCGACCTGAGCTACGCAGTAAACCCTTCTTTGACACCCGGTGAGCGTAGAAAATTATTAATGGAGACTGCCAGACCATTCGCATCTGACAGTAATTGCACCACATTTCGGTGTGGCGCAGGCATTGCTGACGCAGGCTCTTTTCTGAGAGCTGTACAGAATGCCCAATAAAAACATTCACCATCTCCCTGAAATTCAGCTAGGTTTTTAATAAGGGATAACAAGATAAAGTTAATATTGCATGACTTATCAATTAAACGGGAAATGATGCAATATTTTAAGAGAAGAAAGAATGATTCAGCAGTGCTTCTTTTTTCTTATAGAAATCCAATGGAGTGGAGCTTTGAAACAACCCCATAATTCACTGCTGCTGGCCGGTATTTTTTCCTCTCTCATTATTCCTGTGAATCTCCAGGCTGATTCCGATACAGACAACATGGACGACGCCCTATTGGATCTCAGCCTCGAAGAACTGATTTCACTGGACGTACCAGACGTCACCTCAGTATCCAAAAGAAAGCAACGACTGATGGACTCTCCTGCTGCGGTTTTTGTCATTACCAATGAAGATATCCAGCGCTCAGGCGTCACTTCCATACCGGAAGCATTAAGGATGGTTCCGGGAATACAGGTAGCCCGACTAAATGGAAATACCTGGTCAATCAGTACCCGAGGCTTTAATTACATTTTTGCCAACAAACTGCTGGTTCTGATTGATGGGCGAACCGTCTACTCCCCCCTGTTCTCTGGAGTAAACTGGGACGTTCAGGACACCATGTTGGAAGATATTGCCCGAATTGAGGTTATTCGAGGCCCAGGGGCCGCCTTATGGGGAGCCAATGCCGTTAACGGTGTTATCAATATAATTACCAAACATTCTGCTGATACTCAGGGTGGCCTGCTATCGACAGGGTTTGGCTCAGAAGAAAAAGCTTTTGCTGCGTATCGCTACGGTGGAGAGCTTGGGGATGATGGTTATTATCGGGCCTTCTTCAAAACCTTCAACCGTGATGGTCTGGCTAACTCCGATGGTTCTGACGCCAATGATGACTGGAAAATAAACCGTGCAGGCCTTCGTGCAGACTGGCGAACGGAAACCGGGGCAGAGGCGTCTATACAAGGTGAAATTTATGATGGAACAACCAGGCCTCCTTTAAAATTATTTAATTACTATGGCAACCTGGAAAAGAAAACCATTGTTGACCTAAGTAGAGACCAGCAAGGTGGGCACCTAATTGGTAATTATAAGAAGTATTACAATGATGGCAGTAATTTTTCACTCAAAGGTTACTACGACCGCTATGAAAATTACGACTACCGGGTAACTGAAAAGAGAGATATTGGGGACTTTGAGTTTCAACATCAAATACTACCCTGGGAAAATCACGACATTATCTGGGGGCTTGGCTACCGGCTGACAAAATATAATCTGAGTGACATGAATAATATTACAATGCCTCAGACAAGCCGAACCGACGAGTTATACAGTGCTTTTATTCAAGACCATATAACGCTGTCACCTGACTGGAGTCTTGCATTAAGTTCCCGGTTTGAACATAACGATTTTACCGGTTATGAAATTCAGCCAAACGCCAAAGTAACTTGGAAAGCAACAGAAAACAGAACTTTTTGGGGATCACTGTCAAGAGCTGTAAAAACGCCTTCGATTAGTGAAACGGCTGTAACAACCAGAGGCATTAATTTCCTGACAGATGATTTAATAAACGCTCAACTGGCTTCAATCACCGGCGATCCCTACTTGATGAGCATCTCTGGTAATGAAGATCTTGACTCAGAGAAGCTAACAGCACTTGAATTAGGCTACCGCGAAATTTTCAACAACAACTTTCGCATTGGTTTCACCGCTTTCTATAATGAGTACAAAGATATTCTGGCCTATATCAGTGGAGGTAACTGCCTTTCGGGTACCACTCTGACATCCGTCGCAACCATTCCACTTTGTGTTGTTGATGGCAGTCCTGGCTTCCCAGATCAGATTATTGAATTTCCTACCACACTCGCGAACGGCGTTGATGCAAAAACCTATGGCTTTGAAGTCGTTGCAGACTGGCAGGTTAAAGATTGGTGGAAGCTCCAGGCAAACTTCAGCACATTGCAGGTTGATGCAAAAGCCCAGGAAAATGAGCTATACCGAAAAGAAAATGAAATTTTAATCGAAGAGTTAAGCGCTTCTAACACTGCAAACTTTAGATCCAGTATGAATTTACCCAACCAGTGGTATCTGGACTTCTGGGTTCGCTATATGGATAACCTTAAGAATGCACAAGTCAGAGCCTATACCGCTCTGGATTTCAGAGTTGCAAAAAAAATTGGGGAAGATCTTGAGCTATCACTGACTGGAAAAAACCTGTTTGACAAGCAGCGGCTTGAGTTCAGTGAAATTTTCAGTGGTCTTGAAGCAACGGAGGTACAGGAATCCTGGTACCTTCAGTTGCGCTGGCAACATTAATCGGATGGGGAGATGACTTCATGCCGATAATCACAAGAACGTATGTAATACTGGCAATAGTTTTACTTAGTTGCTTAAATATTATCGAATCAGAAGCCAGTGATGTTACCAAGGCTGATAAAGTTAAAGCTGCCATTGTCTATAAATTAACAAAGTTTATTACCTGGCCTGAAAAAAGACAGACTCTGGCGTTATGCATTATTGGTAGCGGAGCCATAAACAATGAACTATTAAAAATCAATCACAAGTTCAGCATGGGCCGACGTATTTCAGTAACTCACAAAACACCGACCGCCCCTTTGGAAAAGTTATGTGACATGGTTTACATCCATAATACAAAAATGGATCGCATATCAGAGGTTATAAATAAATTACAGAACAAGCCTGTAGTGACAATTAGTGACAGCGAAAACTTTGTCTATCAAGGGGGGCTCATAGGACTATTTCGTACTGCCAGTCGTATTCGCTTTGCCATTAGCCACAGCGCCACCAGAAGTGCAGGGATTTCAATTAGCTCCCAGCTCATGGGGCTGGCCAAGACTGTTAAATAACGACGATGGTCACCTTTAAAAACCTTCCGATTAAAAAGAAGCTACGATACGCCATGCTGATGACGGCGTATTCTGTCCTGTTGGTAACCTTAAGCGTACAAACCGTCAGCGAATATATGCACTCGCGATCACTGCTGGTCAGTAAGCTTGAAACACTGGTCGAGGTTATTGGAGCCAATGCCCAGGCTGCATTAATGTTTGAAGACACTGTTTCCGCAGAGCAACTTCTCAATGGCTTTTCCAATACCGATGAAATTGAGGCGGCTTATCTCTTAAGCGCTGCAGGAGAACGGGTTGCCGCTTATCATCGAGATAAAAAGCAGCCTTGGGCCTTTACTCTGGAAGAGCTAAACCAACCAGTTACACTGTTCAGCAAGGCAAAATTACACCTCTACCGCCCTATTAGCATGGATGGCCAATTCATTGGTGCAATCTATGTTCAGTCGAACCTTAATGAACTCTATCTTCATCTCACTCACATTCTATTCTTGGTTCTTATTGCTGCATTGATTTCTGTTGTACTGGCAGCAATGCTGAGTTCACGCCTGCAAAGACTCCTTGC
The DNA here is from genome assembly GCA_965261315.1 of Endozoicomonas sp. Lineage (GTDB taxonomy): Bacteria > Pseudomonadota > Gammaproteobacteria > Pseudomonadales > Endozoicomonadaceae > Endozoicomonas. Next base: position 59,029 of record CBDHDM010000044.1, read on the forward strand.
TCGCCCCATTACTGAGCTGGCTGATACCATCAGCGAAATTACTGAATATCAGCAATACGATCGGCATGTTCAGAAATTTGATAATGATGAGATTGGACAACTCTATGACTGTTTCAACGATATGTTAATGCAGATCAAAGAGCGAGACGATCGACTCCAGCAGAACAGGGGAACTCTGGAAGCAACCGTTGCAAATCGTACTCGTGAATTGAAAATGGCCAACCGGGATTTAAAAGAAAATCTTACCCAGCTCAATGAGGCCAAAGAAGCCGCCCTGGATGCCGCAAAAGCCAAAAGCTCCTTCCTGGCAAATATGAGCCACGAAATCCGCACACCCATGAACGGTGTACTTGGCATGCTGGAATTGATGAAAGACACCCCTCTCACCAAAACACAAAGTGACTTTCTGAATACAGCTTATTCGTCTGCTGACTCTCTACTTTCCATCATTAACGACATTCTGGACTTTTCGAAAATTGAAGCTGGCAAGATGTCTATTGAGAAAATTGATGTTTCTGTCAGAGATATTGTTGAGGATGTCTGTACATTACTGGCAGGCTCAGCCAGAGAAAAGGAGTTGGAGCTTAGCTGCTATACCGATGTAGACCTACCCAGGGCACTAAAAGGTGATTCTGTAAGGTTGAGACAGGTACTGACTAACCTGATTGGTAATGCGGTTAAGTTCACCGAAGAAGGAGAAGTCAGCGTTAAGGTTAACCTTATTGAACGATCACAGACTTCTGCACAAGTTGAGTTCTCTGTAGAAGATACCGGTATAGGTATTGCCGAAGACATTCTTCCTACACTGTTCAATGAGTTCACTCAGGCTGATGGCAGTACCACCCGGAAATTTGGCGGCACCGGGCTTGGTCTTACCATCTCCAGGCAGCTGGTTGAGTTAATGGGAGGAAATATTACTGTCGTTAGCGCTGAAGGACTCGGTTCAACATTCACGTTCATTCTTGAAATGGAGATATCCCAGAACAAACACATACAAAGGTCTCAGGTATTTCATGTGCTTGACGGGATAAAGGCGCTGGTCGTTGATGATAACAAAACCAATCGGGAAATCCTTCGTCACTATCTGACTGCCTGGGGTATAGAGCACAGTGAATCATCAACGGTCAAAGATGCTCTTCAGCAACTGAGAAAATCTTACAGCAATAACCAGCCCTTTGAGCTTGTCTTTCTGGATATGGACATGCCAGAAATGGACGGTCTGGAACTTTCTAAAATAATCGAACAAGACCTCGACTTAAAATCCACCCGTAGAATAATGCTCAGCTCAACTGGCTTTATTTCCCAGGAGCAACAGGAAGAAGCTGGTATTTCCGCATGCCTGAGCAAACCATTCAGGCAATCCAGATTACTGGACACCACAATGCAGGTTATGCACTACCATCATACAAATCAGCAACAGGATGGAATGGCAGACCGACTTGAACTGGAAACGACCGTGTTCTCAGAGAGTATTCAAATATTACTGGTAGAAGACAATGTGGTGAATCAGAAAGTTGCGATCAGTATGTTGAAAAAAATTGGTTTAAACCATATCGATTTAGCAGAAGATGGGCGAGAAGCCGTCGACATGAGCAGTAATCAAACTTACGACCTGATTCTCATGGACTGCCAAATGCCAGAGATGAGCGGATATGAAGCCACAAGTCTTATTCGACAAAGAGAGAAAGATCAGCAGTTACCAAAAATACCGATCATTGCCATGACTGCAAATGCGATGGCAGAAGACCGGGAGAAGTGTCTTGCAGCTGGTATGGATGATTATCTGAGCAAACCTGTCAAAATTGATAACCTCAAGAAAAGACTTGAACACTGGCTTATTCATGACAGTCTGCCACAGGAAATTGCTCGTGCAGTTACTGAAAATGAAAAAACACATGACACTGACAGCAAACCGGATCAATCAAAACAGCACCCATTAATAGACCAATCCATGTTCACTTCTCTTAAAGAGCTGATGGAAGAAGAGTTCCCTGCGCTGATTAACAGTTATATCGAAGATGCTCCGAAGCTTATGGAGGATATCCAGTCCTCCTCTAAAGATGCAGATATTGAAGTTCTGATAAGAGCGGCTCATACACTCAAATCAAGCAGTAATAACCTCGGAGCAACACAGCTGGCAATGATCGCCGCAGAGATTGAAAAGGAAGGACAAGCCAACAAACTCAATGAAGCCTCAGCACTTATCCCCTCTTTAAAGTCTACGCTTGATGAGACAATCAAAGCCCTGAGAGGGCCTTAAAATTGAAACTGAAAAGCAAACATCCGCAAGTTCTAGCGCAGATGGCTATAAAATGAATCTACCCATACATCAATCACAGGCTTAAACTCATCCGCTGAACTTTCACGGAAGTCATTCATGTCAATGGGGCCATATTGAACACCTCCAACCAGTGCCACGACCTGTTCTCCTGTCTGGCTATCTACCAGTTCTCCCTCTTCAATGATATTGAGTAGCTTATCCCTGACCCCTGCAAGTTCACCAACGCCGTTAATTACCAATCCCCATGGCAGAAACTGGTAAAACTCAAGCGCCTTCATCCCAAGCTCACCACCGGTTATCGCCACTCTCAAACGTAATGTTTCAGGTCCCGGTTGGTCAGTAATGGTATATTTCAGCTTAAGGCGTTCTGTCAGCCTTTGCGTAAAGTAGGTCTGCAATTGGTTGTAGCGTTCAGGCTTAACTTGCCAGTCTTTTCGGACGTCATCACTGATATGTACAATCACTGGCTCAATAATCACCTTTTCATAGCGACGCATTTTCCAGCGTCTGGCGTGATAGCCAAGAAATTGTGATTTTTCTCGCACCTCTAACGGCTTCAATCTTGAATAATCCGAAAGAAAACCACTGTGTTGCTCCGAAACGTTTGGTCCACTAGCACAACCTGCCAACAACGTAGCCACCAGAATCATTGGCAAGGCCAACCATACTTTCATCACTCCCCCCTGGAATCAGCTTTTAATTTATTGAACAACAGGAAAGCATAGACTGGCCTTCAGCGACAATACGTCGTTATGACTACAACTGGCTACGATCAAACCACTTCACTCCCCCAATCCAGGTTTGTGTTACCTTGATATCCTGCAGGTGCTCCGAAGCAGTCAGTGGATTCTCTTCAAGAATCGCAAAGTCAGCAAATTTCCCGGGCTCAATTGACCCTCTATTGTCTTCCTGAAACACCTGCCAAGCTGCATCAATGGTTAGCGCCTTTAGTGCAGTATCAATACTAATTTTCTGTTTTTTTCCTAATTCCTTGCCACTGGATGTTTTTCGTTCAACAGCATTAGCGACAAGAAGCATCGGATCAATGGGTACCACGGGGGTGTCTGTATGCATAGTAAATCGCACCCCAGCCTTTTCTGCTGATTTCATAGGGCTGATGTTTTCAGCACGTTCGGCACCCATGAAAATATTGAAGTGGCGGTCGCCCCAATAATAAATATGAGCAGGGAAAAAGCTTGGAGTAAGACCCAGCCCTCCTGCTTTATCCAGTTGTTCATCAGTCATCATTTGGGCATGGACAATAATGTGTCGAGGATCACTTCTTGGAGAATTCTGCTGAGCTTCACCAACACTCTTAATGACCATATCAATAGCAGCATCTCCATTAGCATGTATTGCCAGTTGGCGACCACTGGCATGCCAGCGAGTAACAATATCCTGAAGCTTTTCCGGGATCATGGTTGGATACCCCCGATAGTCCGCATGCTGGTGAAGTGCCTGCAGATGATATGGTTCTTTTAGAAAACCTGTATAGCCCTGAATGGAGCCGTCAGATACCAACTTTAGCGCACCAACTGATAGCCGTTCATTATTAGTAGTTTCTACTGCACCATCCAGAATACTTTCAGCCATGGTAATGTCAGGCCATATCACTAACCGCTGAGGAAAAAAACCAAATCTGGCAGCAAAGGCTAAAGGCTTCCATTTATCGATATTGGTAAGGCCACTCTGAACTGTCGTTACCCCTTTTTCCAGATAATCCTGCTGGCTCTTTTGAAGCATCTGAGCCACCCTTTTTAAAGAGAGGTTCAAAGCATTGGCAACGACAGGATCCTGCGCCTTTTCCTTAAGAAGTCCGGTAATTTCGCCTTCACTGTCTCTTGCAATTTCACCTCCTGTTGGATTTTGGCTCTCATTTGTAATCCCCATGATTTCCAGGCCTAGCGCATTAACCATGATCATATGACCAGAAATATGCATCACCGCCACAGGATGATTGCGTGAAACCTGATCAAGATCTTCTTTGGTTAGAAAACGCTTCTCCATAATCATGGTGTCATCAAAGCCAAAGCCAATTATCCACTCACCCTCAGGTATTGAGTCACCCTTATCCTTCAGCCTTGTTATCGCTTTACTAATAGATAGCGTTGTCCCGATTGGGGGACTATTCAAATCTACAGCAACCGCACTTAATCCACTGCCTGGAAAGTGGCCGTGAGCTTCGATAAATCCAGGCAGAAGTGTTTTTCCCTTGAGGTCAATAAGCTCAGCATCTGGAGAGGCTTGGCGTAATACGGCCTCCTCAGAACCAACTGCAATAATAATTCCTTTCTCAACCAGTACCGCTTCTGCAACAGAGCTACCCTCATCCATTGTAAGCACCGTTGAATTCAGAAATACCTGTTGATCTGGAGGGGAAGGATTTAACTGATACCAAACAAAGTAGATACCTGCACCTAGTAAAAAAAACAGTGTCAGGAAAGCAAGAAGAACTCGACGTACGACAAGCATGAAAGCCCCCTTTTTCCTTATTATTTATCTAAGTTTTTTCTATGACAGAATTCGGTTTGGCGACAGTTTGCAAGGGATTAAGGCACAAAGCAATAAATTAACATCGTCGTACGCTTTAGCTCTGGAGGTTATCGCAAAACTATCAGAATGTAATGGTAAGTATCATAGTAACCTACAATGCAGCTAATGCTATTTAAGATAGAAGGTAGCTCTATGGATATACTTTTATTTCTGCTGGTACAAATAGTAATTCTGGCTATTTATGGATTCATTATCTTTATCTCCGCTCGTCTCCTTTCTGGTGTTGAGATTGAGAGTTACAAAATTGCCTTTATTGTGGCTTTGGTTCTTACCTGTTTAAACCTTTTAGTCAAGCCTATTCTGGTTGTAATGACATTACCCATAACGATGCTGACGCTTGGTTTATTCACCTGGGTAATCAATGCCCTGATTCTGATTTTTGCCAGCAAGCTGGTTGATGGGTTCCATATAAAAAACTTTGGATGGGCAATGTTAATGAGCCTGGTAATGGGTGTGTTCAAGATACTCGCTACACTCCCATTTCCCGATATTTTATTATTTTCCATATCATAGAGAAATCTCGGTTACTTGCTGTCAGAGTTTTCAAATAAGCCGATGACCTGCTCTCACGGGAACACCCCACATGACCACCATGGATGGTGGAAGTGCCAATAAATTTAATGTCATGAAAGATACTTGGTATCATTGCCTGTCCGGTTATCAGTTTCTCAAACAGGTTTAAGCATGACGGAGCAGATCATTATTGGCGATGACGGGGTTGAACGTCAGTCCCTGAGAGCATATACAGAGAATGCGTACCTGAATTATTCCATGTACGTTATTCTGGATCGTGCTCTGCCCCATATCGGGGATGGCCTCAAGCCTGTTCAACGACGCATCGTTTATGCGATGAGTGAGCTTGGCCTGAAAAATACGGCCAAATTCAAGAAATCCGCACGTACCGTGGGTGATGTACTTGGTAAGTTTCATCCCCATGGTGACAGTGCCTGCTATGAAGCCATGGTTTTGATGGCACAGCCTTTTTCGTATCGTTACCCTCTGGTCGATGGCCAGGGCAACTGGGGGTCTCCAGATGATCCCAAGTCATTCGCAGCCATGCGCTATACCGAGTCTCGTCTCACTAAATACGCAGATACATTACTGGGTGAGCTCGGTCAGGGAACCGTGGACTGGGTTCCCAATTTTGACGGCACGCTTGAAGAACCTTCCATTTTGCCAGCTCGCCTGCCAAACCTTCTGTTAAATGGAACAACCGGAATTGCCGTTGGTATGGCAACAGATGTACCACCTCACAATCTACGTGAGGTGGCGAATGCCTGTATACACTTACTGGAAAACCCAAAGGCAAATGTTGCCGAGCTTTGTGAGTATATTCAGGGGCCTGACTTCCCAACGGAAGCTGAACTCATTACTCCCAGGGCAGATCTGATCAAAATGTATGAGCAGGGAAGGGGATCCCTGAGAATGCGGGCGGTTTATCAACAGGACAGCGGGGATATTGTTGTTACAGCACTGCCCCACCAGGCTTCTGGCGCCAAAGTTCTCGAGCAGATTGCAGCACAGATGCAGGCTAAAAAGCTGCCAATGGTTGCAGACCTTCGCGATGAATCTGATCATGAAAATCCGACCCGACTGGTTATTGTGCCCAAGTCAAACCGGGTGAATGCCGAAAGCCTGATGAACCACCTGTTTGCCACTACTGACCTGGAAAAAACCTACCGGGTTAATATGAATATGATCGGTGTCGATGGCCGTCCTCAGGTCAAGGCTCTGGATAAAATGCTGAGCGAGTGGCTTGCCTGGCGAAGTGAGACTGTCCGTCGTCGTCTACAGCATCGACTGGATAAGGTCCTTAGCAGGCTTCATATTCTTGAAGGCTTAATGATTGCCTTTTTGAATATTGATGAAATCATCGAAATTATCAGAACCGAAGATAAGCCAAAGCCAATTCTAATGGAACGTTTTGGCCTTTCAGATATTCAGGCTGAAGCCATTCTTGACCTTAAGCTACGTCATCTTGCTAAACTTGAAGAGATGAAAATTCGTAGTGAACAGGATGAACTTGAGAGCGAGCGAAACTCACTTGAACTGATTCTTGGCTCAGAAAAACGTCTTAAGACGCTTATTAAAAAAGAAATTAAATCAGATTCTGAAAGTTTTGGCGACGATCGTCGCTCTCCTATCGTAGTTAGGGCAGAAGCTCAGGCATTATCACAAACTGATCTAATGGTGTCCGAGTCGATAACCGTAGTGCTTTCTAACAAAGGATGGGTTCGCTTTGCCAAAGGGCATGATGTTGATCCATTGACGCTTAATTACAAATCTGGCGACAACTATCGTTTATCTGCCAAAGGAAGAAGCAATCAGATATCTGTGTTTTTAGACTCAACAGGGCGAGCCTATTCAATTCTTACCCATACCCTTCCTTCAGCAAGAGGCCAGGGAGAACCGTTAACAGGACGAGTCAGTCCTCCCTCTGGTGCAACATTTGAGGGCCTGTGTGTAGGAGATAGTAGTGACTGTTATCTGCTGGCCAGTGATGCGGGTTATGGTTTTATTGCCCAGTTTTCAGATATGGTGAGTAAGAATAAAGCGGGTAAAACCCTGTTGACACTGCCTAAAAATGCTCATGTTCTGCCTCCTATCCCGATAAACAGCAACAACCCAATGTTGGTAGCTATAACCAATGAAGGGCGGATGTTGATGTTTCCATTACAGGACCTTCCAAAACTTGGCCGCGGCAAAGGCAATAAAATTATCAATATTGCTTCAGCTCGTGCAGCTGAAAGAGCTGAGTTGATGAGCCAGCTAGCCACCATTAATGAAGGTGATGCGCTCACTCTCCATGCAGGTAAGCGGCATGTCACTTTAAAATCAGGCGATCTTGAGCACTACCGGGGAGAGAGAGGAAGAAGAGGAAACAAGCTGCCCAGAGGGTTCCAGAAAGTTGATAAAATTGAAGTCGTTTCTGCAGGTTAACCTGCAGAATACTTTGTTTGATATGCGGTTTTATAATCCGTTTGACTGTCTTTTCGGATAAGCCTTTCGAGGCTTAATCCGATGACGTTCTCCCCCCTGAACAATATAAATCAATATAATATAACGATCTTTGTATTTAGCTATTTATTCCACAACCACCCAGAATCATTTGACAGATACTTTCTGTATATGCCTCTACATCTTCAGACTCGAGCTCTTCCTTCCCCAAAACAGAAGCAACCTGAGGCCCATAATCAACGTAGTACTGAGTGGTTGCCCAAATAGTAAATAAAAGGTGGATAGGATCCACCGGTTTCATTTTTCCTTGTTCAATCCAGCCTCTGATCACCCCGGACTTTTGCTGAATCCAGTCATTAAATGGCTGTAAGTGATCTTTTATATGCTGGCCACCATGCAGTATCTCACTACTGAAAATACGCGAAGCATTGGAGTGCGCCAGAACATATTTCATTTTTGCCCTGATGAACTGTCTTAATGCAGTCGCAGGATCATCATCCGGGTTAAGGCCACTGAAAACAGATTGCCATAACTCCATAATGTGATTGAGAACAGCTCCGTACAGTTCTACTTTACTGTTGAAGTAATAGTGTACATTCGCTTTAGGTAAGCCCGCTCTATGGGCAATATCACGAATGGATGCCCCCTTGAAGCCACTGGCCACAAACTCATCTTCTGCAGCTTGAAGAATAATTTGAATGTTTTTCTGCCGGACCCGACTATTTTTCAATCCTGCCTGATCTGTTTTTGAGGGTGATGGTTGCATACTGAATACCGTACCTTGCATTGATTATACTCGATTTGAATATAGACAAGGGACGGGCTTTTTCCATGGCTTGATAAAATACGACAGAATTCAAATATAAATTACTGTCGTATTTATCAAATATCAGGCTGGTTACAGCCTCTCTTTGTAATCAAGAGTTATCAAGATCTTGGTGCATATTCAAAGACATCAGAGTGGATATGCTCTGCTTTAAATCCTTGCTCAACCAGTGCATCAAAAGTTGCATAAACCATTTGTGGGGATCCACTGATAAAAATCTCACTATCAGTAAAAAAATCTTTGTCGTCTATTACAGCCTCAAACAAAAGCCCCTGACGCCCCCTCCAGCCATCTTTTTCAAGAGCATCACTCACTATTGGGTGATAGTGAAAGTGTGGAGAAGACCAGTGAACCGGAAGGTTGGGCATATAAAAGCCTTCTGGATCGCGCGCACCCCAGTAAAAGTAAATATCTCTACTCCCTGGTTGAGCCAGAGAGAACTCGATCATACTTTTCATTTGTGCAAAGCCGGTTCCAGCAGCAATAAACACGAGTTGTTTATCTGAAGCAGCCTCTACGCTCTCTGGTAAAAAGGGGCAAAAGCAACGACCTTTTGGCATCCTTACCGAAACCCAGCCTCTCTCAAGTTCATTAAAAAGCTTAATGGAGTTAGCCCTGTCAGGCAGTTTTTGGATGTGTAGCTCCAACTCCTTCTGCTCAGGCAACGGCTGACTGGCAATGGAAAAGGCACAGGCCTGACCATCAGCCAGCAGTATCTCAAGGTATTGCCCTGCCTTATAATCAGGCATATATCCCTGCTGACACTGCAAGATAACCCGATACACATCTTCTGAAAGCAACTGAAGATCTGAAACCTGAAAAGACTGCGTAGTAACCTGGTTGATCTGCACGAATATCGCTACCTCTAAAAACTCGAATCGCTTGTAACCACTAAGATTCTGCAAAGATCACAGAGTCATATAATGACTAATCATAAATATGCTCAATCATTATCTATACCCAGCTGGCTCCAGATCTCATCAACTCGCTCCTTGACAGTATCTGTCATTGAGATTGCCGCTCCCCATTCCCGGGTTGTTTCACCCTCCCATTTGTTGGTGGCATCAAACCCGACTTTTGATCCAAGACCAGCGACGGGTGACGCAAAGTCCAGATAGTCAATGGGGGTATTCTCAATGAAGACAGAGTCTCTCTTCGGGTCCATACGAGTCGTCATGGCCCATATCACATCATTCCAGTCTCTGGCGTTCACATCATCATCAGTGACTATCACAAATTTTGTATACATGAACTGACGCAGGAATGACCAGACCCCTAACATAACGCGCTTGGCATGCCCAGGGTACTCTTTACGCATGGTAACGACAGCCAGTCGATAAGAGCAACCCTCCGGAGGCAGATAAAAATCAACGATTTCCGGAAACTGCTTTTTGAGAATAGGGACAAAGATTTCGTTAAAAGCCAACCCCAGTATTGCAGGTTCATCGGGCGGTCGCCCTGTATAGGTGCTGTGGTAAATGGGATTGCGTCGATGAGTCACACACTCCACCGTAAATACAGGAAATGACTCAACCTCATTGTAATAGCCGGTATGATCACCATAGGGGCCTTCATCAGCCATTTCCCCAGGATATATAAAGCCCTCGAGTACAATCTCAGCACTGGCAGGTACCTGCAAATCGTTAATGCGGCTTTTAATCAGCTCTGTTTTACTACCCCTCAGCAAGCCGGCAAACGCGTATTCTGATAAAGAGTCAGGAATAGGTGTGACAGCACCAAGAATGGTTGCTGGATCGGCTCCCAGGGCAACTGACACCGGAAAAGGGGTATCAGGATATTTCTTCTGCCAGTCTCTGAAATCAAGGGCACCCCCCCGGTGAGACAGCCAACGCATAATCAACTTATTCTTCCCGAGAAGTTGCTGACGATAAATCCCAAGATTTTGGCGTTCCTTTTCCGGCCCTTGAGTAATAACCAGTGGCCAGGTTATTAATGGAGCAGCATCCCCTGGCCAGCAGGTTTGTATGGGTAGCCTGGTCAAGTCGATTTCATCACCTTGAAGGATCACCTCCTGACAAGGCGCAGACTTAACCACTTTGGGTCCCATATTCAATACCTGCCTGAACAGTGGCAGCTTTTCAATCGCGTCCCTGAGTCCCTTGGGGGGATCTGGCTCTTTCAGATAGGCTAATAGCTCACCGACCTCTCTAAGGGCACTGATATCCGTCTGCCCCATACCCATGGCAACACGCTTCTGGGTACCAAACAGATTCCCCAGAACGGGTATGTCATAGCCTTTCGGATTCTCAAACAACAGAGCAGGACCACCTTTTTTTAAGGTTCGATCACAAATCTCTGTCATTTCCAGAACTGGATCAACTTCAGCCTTAATTCGCTTGAGTTCACCCTGTTTTTCCAGCTGGTCAATGAAATCCCGGAGATCCTTATATTTCATGGGTATTTCTTCTTTAGGTCTGGGCAGTTTTTACTCTGGACGATGAAAAACTACTGCTGTTGGGATGGGCAATAAAAGTGTTGGTGATTGTTATTTATTATATAGAAATGGGTTTGCAGGGAGCATAAAGTCTATCTCCCTGCATAAAGACTGTGATGACGCAAATACATACACATCTCACAGTCTTCATCATACAAATACAGAATTACTTCCGCTTCATGGACTGGAAGAATTCATTATTTGTTTTGGTGTGCTTCATTCGGTCGAGCAAGAACTCAATAGCCTGAATTTCATCCATTGGGTGCAGAATCTTACGCAGAATCCACATACGCTGGAGTTCTTCTTCTGTCGTCAGCAGATCTTCCCGACGGGTACCTGATCTGTTGATGGCAATAGCAGGGAATACGCGCTTTTCAGAAGCTTTTCGGTCTAGATGAAGTTCCATATTACCGGTACCTTTGAACTCTTCAAAGATAACCTCATCCATCTTGGAGCCAGTATCGACCAGAGCAGTTGCCAGAATGGTCAGGCTACCACCCTCTTCGATATTACGGGCCGCACCAAAGAAGCGCTTAGGGCGCTCAAGAGCATGAGCATCGACACCACCGGTCAAGACCTTTCCTGAGGAAGGAATAACCGTGTTGTATGCACGAGCAAGACGAGTGATGGAATCGAGCAGAATCACTACATCTTTTTTGTGCTCAACCAGTCTTTTGGCCTTTTCCAATACCATTTCGGCAACCTGAACGTGCCGGGAAGGAGGCTCATCAAAAGTCGATGCGACCACTTCACCATGGACAGAACGGGACATTTCCGTTACTTCTTCCGGACGTTCGTCAATCAACAATACAATGAGGTGGCATTCCGGGTTATTCCGAGCGATGTTGGCAGCAATATTCTGCAACATCAACGTCTTACCCGCTTTTGGCGGAGATACGATCAGACCACGCTGACCTTTCCCGATAGGCGCCACCAGATCAATGATTCGAGCCGTTAAATCCTCTGTTGCACCTGTTCCCCTCTCCATAGTGAGACGTTTCTGAGGAAATAAAGGCGTCAGGTTTTCAAAAAGGATTTTATTGCGGGCATTTTCTGGCTGGTCAAAATTGATTTCATTCACCTTCAGAAGGGCAAAATATCTCTCTCCTTCTTTTGGCGGCCGGATTTTTCCGGAAATCGTATCACCCGTTCTCAGGTTAAATCGGCGAATTTGGCTCGGAGAAACATAAATGTCATCAGGTCCTGCCAGATAAGAGCTATCTGCAGAACGGAGAAAACCAAAGCCATCCTGGAGAATTTCCAGAACACCATCACCATAAATATCTTCACCACTACGCGCATGGCGCTTGAGAATGGTGAAAATGACATCCTGCTTCCTGGAGCGGGCAAGGTTTTCGAGACCCATTTCATTCGCTATCGCCAGAAGTTCAGGAACAGACTTTTTCTTCAGTTCGGTAAGATGCATAACCAGTAGTTTGCGAATGTTAAATTGAAAGGTAAGAGGCCGTTGTCTTTGCAGGAAGATCAGAAAGTTTTTGGCTTATTATGATAAAGGACAACTATGTGTTGATTGATGCCTGCGAGTGTTTATAACGGCAGCCCTGTCTGGGCCTTATCCCTGATTGGTCAGTAGATTCCTGACAGCCCTGTGAAATTACAGTCTATATCCTTTTCTGGAAAATAATCAAGAATAAAGGGTTCGTCAACTGAATTGATTTAAAAATTTAATCAACTCTCGACATATAAAGTCATCAAAAAGGATCAGATGGGTGGCCGCTGCACAAGTCATAACCACCCGAACTGACAGAAATTACAAATTACTGTCCAGGAAAGCCGTCAGCTGTGATTTGGACAGTGCGCCTACCTTGGTAGCCTCAACGTTCCCACTCTTAAATAGCATTAGCGTTGGAATACCACGCACACCATATTTCGGCGGAGTTGCTTCATTTTCATCGATATTCAGCTTACAAACGGTAAGCTTTCCTTCGTAATCCTGAGCAATTTCATCAAGAACCGGTGCAATCATTTTGCAAGGACCACACCATTCTGCCCAATAGTCAACCAGCACCGGACCTTCCGCCTTCAGAACCACTTCTTCGAAGGAGTCATCTGTCACTTTGACAATTTCGCTCATGGAATGGATCTCCTAACCATGGTACCTAGAGAGTACTTATAAAGTATTTAAAGTCTAATCGGGAGCCTTAACCATGGGCACACCAAACTGGCTGCCTGAGGGTATCACCGGCCCAGAACTGATTTATTATGCCTGATTCATGGAATTTTGTGGCTTTTTTTTCTATAAAAATGCCATTAAACAAATCAGCACTGAAAGATTACCGTGCTGCACAGGGCAATTTTCAAGCATTTATGCCGCTTTGTGTTAGACAGCACAATCAATAAGATTTGTGCGAATAATTCTATTAAAGTTAACATTTCAACATCTGTTATGCTCCGGTCTGCAACTCAGTATTGCTATTCTGACAGAGCGAGGGGCTGGCAACGCTGAAAAACATAATATTTTCAATCTACTAACTATGAAATATCATGACACAACAAGGGCGTGAACAGTCCAGCAGCCTGCCACTGGTAGCAGCCATAGACCTCGGCTCAAACAGCTTTCACATGATCGTTGCCAGGGTCGATCAAGGTGAAATAAGACCTGTAGAAAGGCTGGGCAAGAAAGTTCAGCTGGCAGCGGGCCTTAATCGACATGATGAACTCACAGCTGAGGCCATGAAGCGCGGCTTCAGCTGCCTCGAACAGTTTGCACAATATCTGTCTGGCAAAACCTTTCAGGCCGTCAGGGTCGTAGGTACCAATGCGCTGCGAAAAGCCCACAACAGCGAACTTTTTGTTGAAAAAGCTCAGTCTATTTTAGGCTGTCCCATTGAAATAATTGCGGGAAGAGAGGAAGCCCGTCTGATTTATCTGGGGGTAGCCCAAACTCAATCAGATGATAATGAACGCCGACTGGTTATGGATATTGGCGGTGGAAGCACTGAGTTTGTTATCGGAGAACGCTTCGAACCCAAGCTTATGGAAAGCCTTCACATGGGCTGTGTGGTATTTACCGATCGTTTCTTTGGTACTGGCGAGTTAACTGTACAACGATTCCAATCCGCTTATTATGCAGCACGACTTGAATTATTAAATATCGAACAATCATTTACCCGGTTGGGTTGGGTTGATGCCGTAGGGTCATCCGGGTCCATTCGTGCTGTCAGCAGTATTCTTCAAGCAATGGGTGAAAGTGAGACTATCACCCGGGATAGCCTGGAGATGCTTAAGCACAAGGTACTTAAATTTAACCAAATCAGTCGTGTGCGCTTTCCGGGGTTAAAACCTGACCGTCAGGCAATTTTTCCGGCTGGTCTTGCTATCCTGATAGCCGGTTTTGATGCCCTTGGTATAGAACGTATGCATTACTCCGAAGGGGCTCTCAGGGAAGGTGTTTTACATGACATGCTTGGTCGTGATCGTCATGAAGACGTACGTGAGCGAACAATAAATGCTCTGATGAGCCGCTATCATGTTGATGAGCAACTGGCCTTTCGAGTCATGACGCATGCTCAAGACTGTTTTTCGATGGTTGCTGATATTTGGCAACTAGGCGGAGAAGATCTTGAGCTACTTTCCTGGGCAGCCAGAGTGTGCCAGATAGGGCTGGATATCTCTCACACACAATACCACCGTCACGGAGCTTATCTGATCGATAACTCTGACCTGATGGGCTTCAGTAAGAGAGAACAGCAGCAGCTGGCTCAACTCGTCAGAGGGCATAGGCGTTCAATATCCAAGTCATCACTGTCTGGATGGCCAAAGGAGATATCCCGCAGGTTAATGCACCTGATCATACTGCTCAGAATTGCCAACGTACTTAGTCATGGACATTATGACGATGCCTTGCCGGAGTATTCAATGAGTGTATCCAGGTCAATCATATCTCTGTTTTTTCCTGATGGATGGATAAGTCAGCACCCTCTGACTGCAGCGAACCTTGAATCAGAACGCAGCTATCTGGCGAAAGTTGGTTTCAAATTAGTGGTAGCTTAGGCTCTCAATATCAATTGCACCTTTGATATAAGGACGTTCAAGCCTTGTCAGGCTTGGTCCGCGAATCAAAGTTAAGATCAATTTCTCGATATTCCTCACGATCCCGAGTCAACATAATCACTGCACCATCAATAAGGTTGGTGCAGGCATCGTGTACATGAGCACTGTCATTCATCAGAGAGCTTGCCATAAATGAGTCAACCTGATTAGAACGAATAAGCTCGTTGAGCTTCTTATTCATCTGCTCATCCTGCTCTCTGAGCTCTTGTTTTAATTGTTCAGCATGTTGTCGGATATGATCATAATTTCGTCGAACTCCCAGCAAATCAACAAGCTTCAACACTGAGGCAAGACAGAGTCTCAGCTGATTATACTGATGACGTATTTGCTCATTGTCAGAATGAAGGTACTGCCCCATATTCTTATAGATATTCTTGACATGCTTGATTGCCTGAACAAAGTCTCGACAGGCGACTTTAAGTGCAAACAGCTCTTGAACCTGTTGTCTTGGCAGGTTTCCCTCAATTGCACCTGAGTAATGAATAATGTCTGCATATACACCTTTGATATGTCTGATATAAAGTTCCTTGATAGACCAGGGTTGTTCATCACGAACCCAGTTATTAACCAACTCTGTCAGATTATCCGTTTCCCTGAGCTTGTCTCCGGTGAGATAAATTCCATAACAGATCAATTCAAGTGTATTCCGATATAAGTGGTCACACTCTCTGGTCAGTGCCCGTAACGCAGCATCCGGATAGCTCAATGCAGCAGGCGTTAAGTATCTGGCTCGATGAATTTCCGGGCTATCTTCATTGGCAAGGTTCAGGTATGACTGTTTCGAAGGGTCTGCAAACAGCGTTTCCAGCCAGCGAATTAGCAAGTTGATAAAAGGTAGCTGTACTAAAATACCCAGGACGTTAAAAATACTATGAAACAAGGCAAGCTTCAGAGTGTAGTCATCAACTTCGATCTGCATAAATCTGGCAATAAAATCAACCAGCATCTTCAACTGAGGTAACAGTAGAATGGCCAGTGTTGCGGTCACCACATTAAAGGCAATATGAGCCGCCGCTAGCCGCTTGCCCGCTGCATTCGCACCAATAGCCCCGAGAACGGCTGTTATGGTTGTCCCCATGTTTGAGCCAATAGCCAACGCCAACGCATTATCATAAGTCAATTGTCCCGTCGCCAGAGCCGAGAAGGTAAGAACCATCGTAGCATTGGTTGACTGCATGATAATGGTCGCCAGAATGCCAAAAAGCGTATACACAAGAACGCCCTGCACCCCTTCCATAGAAAAGTTACTGAAGTCGATTACATTCTGGAAAGCCTCAAAACCCTCCTTCATGTAATGAATACCAAGAAAGAGAAATCCAATCCCAAGGAGTATGTAGCCAAGACCACTGAAGTTTTTCTCTTGCTGAGTCCTTAAAATCAAACCGAAAACTAACAGTGGCATGGCATAGGAAATCAGTTTCAATTTCATACCATATAAGGCAACCAGCCATGCGCCTACAGTGCTGCCAAGGTTTGCCCCAAAAATGATTCCAACCCCTGCGGTAAGGCCAATCAGACCTGCACTGAGAAAAGAGATCACAATGACAGAAACCAACGAACTGGACTGCAAAACAGCCGTAGTCGTGATACCAAATGTCAGGCTTTTCCAAAGACTATCAGTGGTTTTCTGCAGAAGGGCTTCCAGAAACCCCCCGGTAAAAACCTTAAACCCCTTTTCAAGGTAAACCATACCAAGGAGAAAAATGACTACGCCAGCAGTGATCACCTGGAACTCTGAGCTGATCCAAAAGCCATAAGTCAGCAACAAAAGCACTGTTGGTAAAAAAAAGCGTCCAAGCATATTAGCCACTAAGGTGCCTTGATTGCTGACCGATAATACCCATTCCAAACAGCCATGAGCTGAAAATGCAGGGCTATAGCTTTTGCTATCGGCTGACAATCAGGTTCCCTCCAATGCAAGCTAATCTAAAATTAACGATCAGAAAAACAGATAAAAAATGATGCAATATAAATTGAACAAAGAGCATTCTTCAGCCAGACATATATAAAGTGCATGAATAAAATGAAGCACTAAAATATGACTGTGTTTTAAGATATCTAAATTCACCAATTCCTTGCCAATTAAACAAAATACATTATTTTTATTCTTATTGAAGGAGTAACGAGCAGTAGCATCCTGGATATGCCCTATATTCCTGCACCTGCAACAGGTAGTCGTTCCAATCTGCATAACAGGTATCTGCCTGCTACTGATTTAATGTCATGTATCGTGTTGTTACATCATTGCGAAACTCAGACAGTCAAAGGTTGCCGTAGCCCGAGGGTATACAATGAAATTACTGGATGAATTACATCATCGACTGGGTAGTAAATCCCGCATTCGCTCTCTATTCAAGGATGTCAGTGTACAGGATCTCGAAAAGATGCTGGACCGCCTTAAGGAAGTTCATCAGGAAAAATTACAATCCCGGGTTAAAGAGGATGCGAAGCGACAAAAAAAAATGACCAATATTGCCGCCATTCAGAAAGAAATGGCCGATCTTGGCATCACACTTTCTGATCTTGACAGCATTAACGACTCAGGCAAAAGCAGTAAACGTCGACGAACTGTCGCCAAACATACCTTTCAATATAAAAATGCAGCGGGACAAACTGTACTTTGGGAAGGCTCAACAACGGGCAGGCTGCCAAAAGATTTCCAGGAGTATCTGGAAAAAACACAGAAAAAGCGAGCTGAGTGTATAATGAAGTAAAATACTAAAGACATCCTGTCTCTCTATTTTCAAAGGAACAACTTATCCTGTACCGCCTCTACTACTTAAAGTTGCTGCATATGGATGACCATTGAACGAATCCAGAGCGTCAGGTCATCCATATCTTCAAGAGATAGCAGTATTAGAGCCATATCCAGTGGATCCAACCCTCCCTCATTTTGGAAAACTTCTCCTTTGAAGCTTGAGATCACGTCTCTTAGCTCATCAACAGCAATCCTCACTTCTTGATGAACCCCCATCATGATTTGAGATTGCTGCTTTCTAAAGCCTGCCAAGCCAAAACGATCTTGTTTTGCTATTCCCGACTTTAAGCCCTGAACAGTTTCACCAAAGTGCTGATTCAGCTGTTTCATGGAGTTTTGCAGCTCCACAGTGAGCCCGGGAGGTCTATAAGTTAATCGCTCAGCCATCCTGCAAATCAAATGCGCCAAGTTGTTTTGAGTCTGTAAAAGGGAAAGAACCAGCCCCTTGGGTTGCGCCGTCAATGTTGGTTGATTCAGCCGAGTCAGAACATCCTGCTCCAGTTTTTCAACTGCCGGAGGAAAATCAATTAGCCATTGCGGCCTTTCATGCCATTGATAACTCGGAGTTAACCGACTCTGCAACTGCCGGCTTAACAGAACCAATGCATCCAGTACCACCTGACGATGCTGGCTTAAAGGCTTATAGACAGAGCCGGAAAAAAGGCTGGTAAAGGTCGTAAGATCCATACCAGATCTTATCGACCCTGCATGCCCCCTGATTAGGGTAAATTACGGACCAGAAGTGAGTGGCTATTTGGCAGAACGCCCTCTGGCTTTGGAATTTTTACAAAGTGGCCCGAACCAGGAGCTGCATCTATACGCTCACCACGACGATTCTCCAAATGGTTCAGATTGAAAATATGGTTACCCTGAGGGGTCATCAATTCCACAGTATCTCCAATCTCAAAGCGGTTTTTCACCTCAACAGTTAGCTGCTGATCATCAAACTCAACAATTTCACCAACGAACTGTTGCGTGCTTTCTCGGGAGTTACCGGTTTCATAATTCTGGTATTCGTCATGAACATGGCGGCGGTAGAACCCTTCGGTATAACCACGATTAGCCAGATTCTCCAGAGAGTCCATCATACCCATATCAAAAGGAATGCCCGCTGCCGAATCATCAATGGCTTTCCGATAAACCTGAGCCGTTCTGGCCACATAATAAAATGACTTGGTACGCCCCTCGATCTTCAGGGAGTGGATGCCCATCTCCGTGAAGCGGCGAACATGCTGGACAGCCCGAAGATCCTTGGAGTTCATGATGTAAGTGCCATGCTCATCTTCAAAGGCAGGCATATATTGATCCGGGCGCCCTTTTTCCTGCAGCAGGAAGATATTATCTGTTGTTTCACCAGTACCCAATGTGGGCACAACTATCTCAGGACTGCCAATATCAGAACTCGATCCAACTGGAATGATATCACCACTTTCAGTCTCTTTAGCCTCATGGGCTTGATACTGCCAGCGACATGCATTTGTACAGGTTCCCTGGTTTGGATCCCTTTTATTGATATAGCCAGAAAGCAGGCAGCGCCCAGAGTAGGCAATACATAGCGAACCATGTACAAAAACTTCAATTTCAGTATCCGGACACTCTTCCCGAATTTCCTGAATTTCATCCAGTGAGAGCTCTCGAGACAGAATAATGCGCTCAACACCCTGCTTAGCCCAGAATTTCACAGTAGCGAAGTTAACTGCATTGGCCTGAACTGATAGATGAACTGGCATATCCGGCCAGGTTTCACGCACCATCATAATCAGGCCAGGATCGGACATAATCAAAGCATCCGGCCTCATGGCGATAACAGGCTCCATATCTCGCAGATACGTTTTTACCTTACTGTTATGGGGAGCAATATTACTGGCAAGATAAAGCTTTTTACCCAAAGCATGTGCTTCATCAATACCTTTTTGCAGATTATCCAGTTTAAAGTCGTTATTTCGGACTCTCAAACTATAGCGGGGCTGGCCAGCATAAACAGCGTCAGCACCATAAGCAAAAGCAAATTGCATATTCTTCAGCGTTCCCGCTGGCGAGAGGAGTTCCGGTTTCATTATGACCTACAGCTGATCTTATTGAATGGCGCGCATTATAACAACGCAATCAGAATGCAACAGTAGTGACAGCACTCAGATCATAAGTGAAAAGTGAGTAGTGGTTCGGTTTAAACCAGGATAGGTCGTTAAAGAGAGGGGGGAAATGTAAGAGGAGGGAGTGGTGGTCCGTATCAGCGTTTCTACAAGAGCTGTTGATACGGACCAGAGCAAAGCAAACAAGATTTACTTAATCTTGTATTCCTTGTACTCAACGTGCTTGCGAACAACTGGATCGTACTTCTTGAATACCAACTTATCAGGCGTATTACGCTTGTTCTTGGTAGTAGTGTAGTAATGACCAGTGCCGGCAGTAGAAACCAGCTTGATTTTTTCGCGAATACCTTTAGCCATATCTTATGCTCCTGCTAAATTAGAATTTTTGACCGCTGGCGCGCAGATCAACCAGAACGGCATCAATACCTTTCTTGTCGATAATACGCATGCCTTTGGCAGAAACACGCAGACGCACAAAGCGCTTTTCACTTTCAACCCAGAAGCGCTTGTGATGCAAGTTAGGCACGAAGCGACGACGAGTTTTATTCTGAGCGTGGGAAACGTTATTCCCAGTAACCGGGCGCTTTCCGGTAACCTGACAAACCTTGGACATGTTTATGGCCTCTCAAACCAAAAATCCAGCCATGAGGCCGGAAAACTTAACTGAATTCCAGTGCCTGCTTCGGGCAGATCTGCCCATGGTTACAGAGTCAAGAGACCTTCAAGACTCATCAGCAGCTACCCTCATACAAAGATCGGGCTTTATACCAGAGTTGAGCGCCTCTTGCAAATTCCATGAGGGTTACGGATTATGCCTAGCCCCCCGCAATATCAGCAATCCCAAGGCATTTGAACGATTTCTCGTCTATGTTGACAGCAAAGCCAGACTGACATTTTTAATACAGAGGAATATCATGAACCGCTTTAAAGATTTTCGAGCCGTCATCGTTAATCAGGTTCAATCACTACTGGCAAAACGCATGTCAAATAAAGAGTGTGAGCAAATACAGTCTCTTGCAGATACTTACTATCAGGGCGTTTCCCCAAAAGATCTCACCCAGATAAATACTGATGACTGCTATGGTGCTCTGCTCTGTCTGTGGCAATTTTTGCAGATAAGACCATCGGAACAAATCAAGATCCGTGCTTACAACCCTGAGCCGGAAACCCATCATTGGCATTCAACACACAGCATTGTTGAAATCATCGTTGATGACATGCCATTTCTGGTTTCTTCAGTTCTTATGGAACTTGACCGTCAAAAAATAAAAGTTTACAGCCTGAATCATCCGACTCTTCAGTCGGAGCGGGACAACACTGGTCAGCTACACTCCATTGGTACTCATCAGGCAGTTCTCAATGAAGCAGTTATTCGAATTGAAATTGACCGGCAATCAGACCACCTTGACTTGGAAAAGGTGGTTTCTGGTATCCGAAGCATCGTGGAGGATGTTCATAATGTTGTTTCTGACTGGGAGGCAATGCAAGCCAGGCTGGATGAAGCAACTCAATGGTGTCAAAGTCATCCTGCCCCATTGCAGGAGCTGGAGCTGAAAGAAGTACTGGCTTTTCTACACTGGATTAAAAAGGATAATTTTCTTTTTATTGGTTTTCGTTACTACGAGATCATTCATGACACGCTTAAGCTAAAATTACGCACCAGTAGCAAAACCGGCTTGGGAACCTTTAGAGAAGACCGTCCCCATAATCCGGTAGAACAAGATCTTTCTCCTTATATTGCATCAAAAATTCAAACATCCGAGCTGCTTGTCATTACCAAATCTACCAGCCGCTCAACGGTTCATCGACCAGCTCATCTGGACTATATCGGGATAAAGCAATTTAACGACGCAGGCATAGTAATCGGAGAATGGCGCTTTTTCGGACTATTTTCTTCAACCACTTACAACGTACCTCTGAATGAAATCCCTCTGATACGGAAGAAAGTGGCAAAACTCCTGAAAAATACCAGCTGCCCTGCAAACAGTCATCGAGGAAATGCCCTCCGACACATCATTCATGACTACCCAAGGGATGAACTTCTGCAGGCGAGCTACGAGCAGCTCAAAAGTGTCATAAACGGAATTCTCGACTGTCATGAGCTACGACAGCTGAAAGTTTTTCTCCGACCTGACGCTTATGACCGCTTTATCACCGTACTTATCTATGTATCCAGAGATAACTTCAATACTGAACTTCGTTTAAAGATGCAGCAGATTCTGCTCAGTGAATTAAATGGAAACAGTATCGACTTCAATGTTCAGCTCTCTGAAAACCCAATGGCGCAGTTGCAGTTTACGGTGCATTGTCGTCATGCCAATCAGCAGAATGTTGATGTTGAGCGACTGGAAGCAATGATTCATGAGGCGATGCTGAGTTGGTCAGACCATTTACAGCAGGCATTAAAAGAAGCGTTTGGTGAAGCCACCGGCAACCGGATGACACAGTGCTACCTGCTGGCATTTCCCGCTGCTTACCGGGAGGATGTCACACCTCGTCAGGCAGTAGCGGATATCCAGCGCCTGGAATCTTTAAAAGACAGTTATCAGATAAGCACCAGTCTGTATCGCCCAGTAACTGATCACTATCGCTGGCACTTTCGAGTCCTTGGGAAAGGGCCTCTGCTCGCGCTGTCAGATATACTTCCCATTCTTGAAAAGATGGGTGTAAGGGTTCGCAGTGCAAGACCTTATGCAATCAGTCCCAGTAGCCTGGAAAGTGCCTGGGTACTTGATTTCAGTATTGAGCCTGATGGCCATGAGAACGCCCTGACAACAAATACAAAAGAAGCAGGGAGTACACAAACAAGCAGCACCAACCTTGAAGATATTCATCTGCGAGAGCAATTCCATGAGGTTTTCATCCGCACCTGGAAGGGTGAAATGGAGAATGATGGGTTCAATGGGCTGGTCGTTTCCGCAGCTTTAAATTGGGAACAAGTTGTACTCATTAGAGCTCTGTCTAAATACCTGCTGCAACTTCAGGTGCCTTTCAGCCAGAGCTACATGCAAAAGGTGCTTAATAGTAACCCACCTGTTGTTCGTGAAATCGCAGACCTGTTCAGTATCCGTTTTTACCCGGGCTTTCGTGGCGATCGAAATGAAATTGCCAGTGCTTGCTCAGAGAGGATTTACCAACTGCTGGACAATGTTGCCAACCTGGATGAGGATCGGATTCTCCGTCACTTTCTCAGCGTAATTGAAGCCATGCTGAGAACTAACGCTTATCAGAAAGAACGTAATGGAGAACCTAAAGACTACCTGTCTTTCAAACTGAAACCCGAAAAGATTCCAACCTCTCCACACCCAAGGCCAATGTTTGAAATATTTGTCTACTCACCAAGATTTGAAGGCATTCATATGCGGGGTGGAAAGATTGCCAGGGGAGGGTTGAGGTGGTCGGACAGAATGGAAGACTTCCGCACAGAAATTCTGGGCCTTGTAAAAGCCCAGATGATAAAGAATGCCGTCATAGTACCCCATGGAGCAAAAGGGGGCTTTGTAGCAAAACAGCTCCCTGTAAATGGTTCCAGAGAAGAAATACAGACTGAGGGCGTTTCCTGCTATCGATCTTTTATCTCCGGGCTTCTTGATCTTACCGACAATCTTCAAACTGGAAACATTATTCCTCCTGAAGATATCGTACGATACGATGATGATGATCCTTATCTTGTGGTAGCTGCGGATAAGGGCACCGCAAGCTTTTCAGATATAGCGAACGATGTATCCAAGAGCTATGGGTTCTGGCTGGGTGATGCTTTTGCCTCTGGTGGAAGTCAGGGCTATGACCATAAAAAAATGGGTATAACAGCCAGAGGAGCCTGGGAATCCGTCAAAAGAATCTTTAAAGAACGCGAAATAGATACCCAGAACCATGACTTTACAGTAATCGGCATTGGCGACATGTCCGGGGATGTTTTTGGCAACGGAATGCTACTCTCTAACCATATTCGTTTAATAGCAGCCTTTAACCACCAGCACGTTTTTATCGACCCGGATCCAGATATATCTGCCAGTTTCAGTGAGCGCCAGCGTCTGTTTAATTTACCAAGGTCATCCTGGGATGATTACGATCGCATCACAATATCGGAAGGGGGCGGAGTATTCAGCCGCCAATTGAAAAACATCCATTTAAGCAAACAGGCCAGAACCGTCCTGGCAACCGATAAGTCCATGATGTCTCCTGCTGAGCTTATCCAAACTATTCTAAAAGCCCCTGCAGATCTATTGTGGAATGGGGGAATTGGTACCTATGTAAAAGCCAGTTATGAAAGCAACGCCGATGTGGGAGATCGATCAAATGATAATGTTCGCATAAGCGCAACAGAATTGAATACCAGTGCAGTAGGGGAAGGAGGGAACCTGGGCTTAACTCAACTGGCAAGAATAGAGTTTTCCAAAAGAGGCGGCTTGATCAACACAGACGCTATTGATAACTCCGGGGGCGTTGACAGTTCTGATCATGAAGTAAACATAAAGATCCTCCTTAACCAGATGGTTGATGACGGCGACATTACCATCAAGCAGCGTAATTTGTTACTGGCCAGCATGACTGATGAAATTGCCAGACTGGTTCTCAGGCATAACTTTTTACAAAGCCAGCGATTAAGCCTGAGTCTGCAGCAAAGTATTATATTGTTTAACGACCACCGGTTCCTGATCAGAAAACTCGAACAGAAAGGACGACTCAACCGAACTCTGGACTGTCTGCCTTCAGATGCTGAACTTAAAGCCAGAGTGAAAGCTGGCGAAGGCCTTACCAGGCCAGAGATAGCCATTCTTTTATCCCATACTAAACTGGACCTGTTTGAAGCCCTTGTCACCTCCGAAGTGGCTAAAGACCCGGTCCTTTCAGCAAAACTACTGGACTATTTCCCCTCACAACTCCGCAATCAATTCTCGGATCAAATTATGGATCACCCATTAAAAACCGAAATACTGGCGACCCATCTCAGTAATGAAATCGGGAACAGAATGGGGGCAACCTTTATCGAATATATTCAACAGGAAACCAGAAACTCAGAACTGAATTGTGTTCGAGCATTTATGACTATCAAAGAGATCTTTTCCATTCAATCTATCTGGGATCAGTTTGAGAAACTTGGGTTTGATGTAAAGGATGATATCCAGAGAGTAGAGCTATTCCGGGTTCAGCAACATGTTGAAAAGGCATGTATCTGGCTGCTGAGAAATCATAGCAACGCCATGGATATTGAGTATCTCATCAGCAACTATAAACCAGGGGTCAGCGCCGTCAGTGGACAGCTCGCAGAACTTCTGGGAGAAGAGGACTGTGAATGGCTGGGAGGCAGGGTTACCTGGTTACAGGAAGCGCAACTACCACAAACACTGGCGGAAACCCTGTGCTGGTCTTCGGTATCTTTATTACGTACTTTTTCATGGTCAGTGTGGCCAATGAGTATAAGCATACCGTTACTGATGTGGCCTCCATCTTTTTTGCTCTTGAGGATTGTCTTTGCCTTCCCTGGTTAAGGGAACGTATTCGTCAGCTGCCGGTTAATGACCTCTGGCAACGCAAAGCACAGTCATCACTCAAAGATCAGTTAGACCGAACACTCAATGGCAACTGTATTAATGTTCTAACCCTCTCTGAAGGAAATCCAGAAGAGCAACTTAAAGTGTGGCTGGAAAAAAATGCTGAGCCAATTGACGTCTGGAAAGCAACCGTCAGGGAAATACAGTCGGCCAGAGAACAGAACCTTGCCATGCTATCAGTCGCTGTTCAGGAGCTGTCTCTAATAGCGCTAACCTGACACAGACTGGGGCAATATACCCAGAGGATTTGAAATTGCTATGCGGCAGCAAATGAGCAAAGCCAGCAAACTATTTTCTCCCCAACAAAAAAAGCGGCCATCAGGGGAGGATGACCGCTTCATTCTGTCACTATCTAACACCGACATCCGCAAAGTACACAGCAAAGGCCGAGGTTTTAATAGTTCAGGAGCTTTTCTTCAGCAAACAAACCTTCAACCAACACACCTTAAACACTTAATCGGCTGCCAAAGTATATTTGTTAGGCTGTACTGCATAAAAATGAGGCAAAAAAAAGCCAGCGCCCGGGGGAGGAACACTGGCTATATAGCTTCGGCTACAGGGGAGCAGCCTACAACTTAAATTTCTGTCAACACAAAACACACAGTGAGCAATAAGAAACCAGTACCAAACTGTTGCCTTTTTCCTATCCTCATATATTCAGACAAGCAAAGTTCTATAAAGTTCCCTAAAAAAATAAAAAAATAAAAAAATAAAAAAATTTTCTAACCGATGTTCAGCAGGTAAAGAAAAAGCCAGAATCCTGATTGAGGATACTGGCTTTGAACGATATATGCGGGGAAACAGATACCGCTTTAAAATTGCCAACACAAAACACACAAGGAGCAACTCATTCGAGACTCAATATGTGAGACAAGCATTATGGCAATAAAGTTCCAGTCTTTAAGAAAAGCTTACAAAACTCTTCTCAAGACCTACTGCTGATATTTTTTCAGAACAGAGTAAAACTCAATGAGCTTCGTCCCAGTTATCTCCAACACCAGCTTCGACTAACAGTGGAACACTGAGCTCTGCAGCACTGGCCATCTGCGATTTTATTCCGTCAATAACAGCCTCAACGTTTTCATCTGCAACCTCAAGAACCAGTTCATCGTGAACCTGCATAATCACACGAGCATTGAATACTGATTCTTGCAACCACTGGTCAACCAGGATCATAGCCTTTTTGATAATATCCGCAGCGGTTCCCTGCATAGGCGCATTAATCGCTGTTCGTTCAGCTCCCTGTCGCCTCATTCCGTTTCGAGCATTGATTTCAGGAAGATATAAACGACGGCCAAAAATGGTCTCTACATACCCATTTTCCCGTGCGAAGGCTTTTGTCTCTTCCATATACCTCAGGACACCAGGATAACGCTCAAAGTAGAGATCAATGTATTCCTGTGCAGACTTTCTGGAGACACCCAGCTGCTTGGCTAACCCAAAGGAGGACATTCCATAAATCAATCCAAAATTGATAGCCTTGGCACTGCGTCGCTGATCACTGGTTACATCTTCCAATGTAACACCGAACACTTCGGCAGCGGTTGCTTTGTGAATATCAAGACCATTGGCAAAAGCATCCAGCAACCCCTTATCTTTTGATAAGTGCGCCATGATTCTGAGTTCAATCTGGGAATAATCCGCAGCAACCAGCTTGTAACCCCTGGGGGCAATAAAGGCCTGGCGCACCCGTCGTCCTTCAGGGGTTCGAATAGGAATATTCTGAAGGTTCGGGTCGGAAGAAGAGAGCCGCCCCGTTGCAGTCACTGCCTGATGGTAAGAGGTATGTATTCGCCCGGTAGCAGTATTGATCATTTGTGGGAGCTTGTCCGTGTAAGTGGATTTCAGCTTGCTTAAACCACGGTGTTCAAGAATCAGTTTTGGAAGCGGGTAATCCAGAGCCAGTTCCTGCAAAACTTCTTCTGCCGTTGAAGGCTGTCCCTTGGGAGTCTTCTTTATCACAGGAAGCTGCAACTTATTAAAGAACAACTCCTGCAACTGCTTGGGTGACGATAAATTAAATGCTTCCCCCGCCTCATCATGTGCAGCTTTCTCCAGCTCCTTTAGTCGCTGGCCAATCTCAAGACTCTGTTGATTCAATAAACCAGCATCCACCAGGGCGCCATGGCGTTCAATGCGTGAAAGAATATCCACCAGCGGCATTTCTATATCCTGGAAAACTTGTTCCAGAGAGGCCTCAGGTTTAAGCAGCGCCCAGATAGCACGATGAAGACGCAACGTAATGTCAGCGTCTTCTGCAGCATAAGGACCCGCTTTTTCCAGCTCAATCTGGTTAAAGGTCAGCTGTTTAACGCCTTTACCGGCAATATCCTCATACTTGACGGTTTTGTACCCCAGGTAGTGCTCTGCCAGTGCGTCCATATTGTGCCGGGTGGCCACCGAGTTCAAAACATAAGACTCAAGCATCGTGTCAAAAACGGCACCTTTCATATGAATGTCATAACGGGCCAACACACTTTCATCGTATTTAAAATTCTGTCCAACCTTGTGCTTATCAGAGTCTTCCAGCAAAGGCTTCAGTTTTTCCAGAACCCAGTTTCGATCCAGCTGTGCAGGAGCGCCAAGATAATCATGGGCTACTGGCACATAGGCAGCTTTACCAGGCTCAATAGCAAAAGAGACACCTACCAGCTCTGCTTCAATATAGTTCAGGCTGGTGGTTTCCGTATCAAAGGCGAATAACTCTGCAGACTCCAGCTGCTTTATCCAGTTAAAAAACTCTGATTCATCGGTGACGATTGAATACTCACCGGCAGGTTCCACTGCTTTTTCTTCTGTCTTTTCATTAACAGCAGACCCGGAACCTTCTTTCTCCAGTTCCGAGATCAATGTTCTGAATTCATACTCTTTAAACAGCGCTAACAGCCGCTCTTTATTAACAGGCTGCATTTCCAGATTATCAATGGAAACCGGTAACGCTACATCGGTCTTGATCGTTGCCAGCTCTCTGGATAACAGCACAATGTCCTTATGCTCAGTAAATTTCTCCGCAAAATTCTTGCTGCCCCTGAACCCAAGTGCTGACACTTCATCCAGTCGTTCAGCAATTTCATCAATACTGCCAAGACTATTAAGCAAAGCCAGTGCTGTTTTCTGCCCAACGCCGGCATACCGGGGATGTTATCGCTGCTGTCACCCATCAGAGCCAGGTAGTCAATAATCAAATGGGCAGGAACCCCAAATTTGTTCTCTACACCACTGACATCGGTAAAGACATCATTCATGGTATCGATCATCGATACATGCTCGGTGACCAGCTGGGCGATATCTTTATCGCCCGTAGAAATGATGGTATCGATTTTTTTCTCAGTAGCCTGCCTGGCCAGAGTTCCGATCACATCATCCGCTTCGACACCATCAATCATCAGCAGCGGTAGCCCGAGAGCTGTAACCATCTGATGAATAGGTTCTATCTGCGAGCGAAGATCGTCAGGCATAGGCTTTCGGGTTGCCTTATATTCACTGTACATTTCGTGACGAAAGTTTTTCCCTTTAGCATCAAAAATCACAGTGACATGACTCCCCTGATACTGCCGAATAAGACTGCGCAGCATATTCGTCATCACCCGAATTGCCCCGGTTGGGCGACCATCTGCGGTTCTCAGGTTGGCACGCTCAGAAGCATGAAAGGCGCGATATAGGTAAGATGAGCCATCAACGAGTATTAGGGGAGGCGTACTGGCTTGTTCTGACATGGATTACGGACTCACTTACGATTCTGGATAACAGGGTATAGAATGTTGTCTGGGCAAACGCTTCTGAACAAGCAGTGTAATGGTTTCCATGGCAATTATCATGAGGCTCCTGATGAAACCCTCCATAAAAAGAGCGCAGTTGGGTCTGACTTTCTTACCCTTGTTTCTTTTTGGCTGTGCAACTCACAGCCCGGAAGGCCCGGAGCAGTCGACAGCCAGAACGGACTCACACAACAGCCAGAAGGCGGTTGTTTTCACCGATGACGCCATTAAGAAAATTCCAAAGCACCTGCGTCCCGAAGAACTGGAAAACAGGGATGATACATCCGTGGTGATTCGTATCGGTGACTCGAGAACGTATAAAGAGTACCGGGTAGGCGGCCAGCTTTATGCCATCCTGGTTATTCCTAAAACAGGCAAGCCATACTACCTTATTGCCTCAGATAATGAAGGCAACCCCATTGACCCAACAAAACGTACCCTGTTAGTGCCTTCATGGACTATTTTTGAGTGGCACTGAAACAATACAGAACCATAGAACTAATTATTTAACAAACAGGGACTTCATGTCTGTCTACACCCATTTAACCAAACAAGAGATTGAACAACTGCTGGCTCACTATGACATAGGAGCTCTAACATCTTTTAAAGGCATTGAAAGCGGTGTTGAGAATACCAACTACTTTCTGGATGTTGAAAAGAAGAGTCATCTGCAGCGCTATGTGTTAACACTGTTTGAGTATCTCCCAGCCGACACACTGCCATTTTTCATCAATTATATGGATGAACTTACGGCTTCAGGCTTACCTGTGCCTAACCCTGTAAGAGATAAAAATGGCATCGCCCTTCAATCACTGAAAGGAAAGCCCGCACTGATTGTGCAATGCTTTGCAGGGCAGCACCCTGATGCCAGAAACCTCTCTCTGGATCAGTGCCAGCAAATTGGTACGATGCTGGCAAAAATTCATATGGCAGGACAGCACTCTTCCCTTTACCAGGAAAATCAGCGAGGTCTTTCCTGGCTGGATACACAACAGCGAAGACTAGTACCGTTACTGAACCAGGGTGATGCCAACTTCATGGCTGAGCAGTGGCAAAATATATCAAAGGCCCTGGAACCTTTTGATAACCTGCCAAAAGGGCTGATTCATGGAGATCTTTTTCATAATAATGTGCTATTTGATCAGGGAAAAATCTCGGCAGTTATCGACTTTTACCAAGCCTGCAATGACTGGCTGATCTATGACCTGGCTGTCACTGTAAACGACTGGTGTCTTACTAATAAACTTGAGCTTGATAGCCAACGTACGAAAGCACTAACTGAGGCCTATGCACAGGTTCGAACATTTACTGAGGATGAGAAAAAGGCATGGCCTGTAATGTTACAGTTGGCAGCATTCAGATTCTGGATTTCACGGCTGATTACTTTTGTTTATCCGGAATCACAGATGGATCAAGATCATCAGGCCAACTTGGTTCGACACTTTCTGGACCCAAATGAATTCAAGGAAATGCTAAAGCTAAGAGCCAATGATTTTGCTTCAAAACTGCAATAATAAAATATTTTATACGCACAAAAAAACGCCTTCCAGCTCATAATCTGCTAGAAGGCGGACTGTTTAGTCAAACAGGAGCACTTCGATCACTTAAACTTTTGAAGTATGCATCATGCTTTTTACCAGTTAAGTTTAGTGAATGTCTAAGAATGATAGACCTTATTGAATAGCAGAGATGGAAATGATGAAATCTTACTTATGTGCATACAAAAATGTTATATTATAACGCCACGCTAATTTACTACTCAATATTGCATGACCGGTCAACCTAGCCCATATACACCACACAACCATAAGCGCTGTATTCATGACGCTTTACATAAAGCCCGGACTCTTTGCCGGAATCGCGGCGTTCGTCTGACGGTCTTGAGGGAAAAAGTACTGGAACTGGTCTGGCAGAGCCACTGCCCGGTCGGGGCCTATGAAATACTGGCAGAACTGACCCAGGGGGAATCTAAACCAGCTCAACCTCCAACCGTGTATCGAGCGTTGGATTTTCTCCAGGAGCAGGGCCTGGTTCACCGCTTATCATCCATCAATGCTTATATTGGCTGCAGCCGTCCAAACACCCCACATCACAGCGGCTTTCTCATCTGTACCCATTGCCGTACAACGTTTGAGATCGAGCACCCTGCTATTGACCAGTCACTGAAAGCCTGTGCTGATGATCACGGTTTTACCATTACCGACACCTCAATAGAATTGGCTGGTTTGTGTACAAACTGCAGAACCAAATGAAGAATCAATAAGTTATGAATCAGCCACTCATAGAGTTGAGCAACATCTGGATGAAATTCCAGAATAGAGAGGTGCTTACAGGGATCAACCTGCAAGTACATTCAGGCGAAATCGTCACTCTGATTGGCCCCAATGGTGCGGGTAAAACGACGCTTGTTCGGATCGCTCTCGGGCTCCAGGAACCCTCTTCTGGTCAACGAACAATCAGAAAGGGGCTTCGTATTGGCTATATGCCTCAAAAGCTGCATGTTAATGCATACCATGCCCCTGACCGTCAACCGATTTCTGAGGCTGACTGGCTGTCGCCTGACAGCCGTTAATGATGCCCTTAGCCGTACCGGTGTTGCGCATGTTCTCCAGTCGCCCCTTCAATCACTTTCCGGGGGAGAGCTACAACGTGTTTTGCTGGCCAGGGCACTTCTTCATAAGCCTCACCTTCTGGTTCTGGATGAGCCGGTTCAGGGAGTTGATGTCACAGGACAAAAGGAGCTTTATCAACTCATCACCGATATTCGTAATGAATCCAAGAATCAGGAAAGCTGCGCTGTTTTGATGGTTTCCCACGACCTTCACCTGGTCATGGCCTCAACCGACAAGGTAGTCTGTATCAACCAGCATGTCTGCTGTTCCGGCCACCCCCATCAGGTAAAAAAACACCCTGCCTATCTTCGTCTGTTTGGCGGAGAATCGGATGAACTGGCCATATATACCCACCGTCACGACCATCATCATGGCGTTGACGGCCATATTCTTGAATCACAAAACGCTCCCCCAAAAGGAAGCCAATAATGCCTGATATACTGCTGTATGCCTTATTGGCAGGCTATGGTGTAGCGCTGTTGGCAGCCCCTCTTGGCTGCTTTGTTGTCTGGCGGAAAATGGCCTATTTCGGTGATACCCTCTCCCACTCGGCTCTGCTTGGAGTTTCGCTGGGGCTGATGCTGAATATTAATATCAATCTGGCCGTTATTTTCAGCTCACTGATGGTCGCTATTATTCTGGTCAGTTTCCAGGAAAAACAGCGCATTGCCTCTGATACCCTTCTGGGAATACTGGCTCACAGCTCTCTTTCTATTGGTCTGGTCGCCGTTAGCTTTGCAGATAATGTCCGAGTGGATATGATGTCCTATCTGTTTGGTGACCTGCTGGCAACCAGCTCTACTGATCTTTACTGGATATATGGAGGAGGACCCCTGGTTCTGGCAACACTGGCATGGCTATGGAAACCTCTGCTATCCATGTCCGTTCATGCCGAACTTGCCCAGGTAGAAGGTATTCCGGTCAGGAAGCTCAGGATGGTGCTAACCCTGTTGATGGCACTGGTTATTGCGGTAGCCATGAAGATTGTGGGTGTTCTGCTGATTACCTCCCTGATGATTATTCCGGCCGCTACAGCACAGCGTCTTGCTAAGACACCAGAGCAAATGGTCATTTTTTCAGCTCTATTGGGAGTCTTGGGTGTTTCTGGTGGTTTAACCGCTTCATGGTACTTTGATACACCAGCAGGTCCTTCAGTTGTTGTATCCAGTTTTTTACTCTTTTTAATGACCCAGGCCGTTAAAAAAAAGTATTAAAAATAAAAACCAATTAAAGCCTACAATTTATATAGGAAATTATTAAATACCAAAGTCTAATTGCTCACACGCAACTATTTATTAAGAATATTGCTCAAAATGATGCAAAAGGGAGTTTCATCATGGATAGTATTTTCAGTCAATCAGTCGTACCAGCAGCAAATAAATTTAAAAAAGCCCCGCTTAATAAAAGTGAGCAAGCTCCTACAAAACCGAAAGTAAATGGTCAGGGTAATGGTATTGAGCCAACCCCCCTACAAACAAGATCATCCGCCAAAACGCAACCTGGTAGCACTGTAACTCCTGGAGGGCCTACTTCAGCGCCAAAGCCACCACCACCTCCTCCTCCTGCTGCTGCTGCTGCTGCTCCTGCAATGGATCTTGGGAAGGGAAGCACAACTGCAAAGGCTCCCCCTGCTCCATCTGCGGATCTCGCAGCCGAACATTTAAAAAAAATTCAGGGTGGAATTAGATTAAGAAAAGCCGTAACAAATGATAGGTCTGGTGTAAACCTGCAAGGGGCAAGTCAGACTTCTGAAATTCAGCAGCCTGAACAAATGACACAAAACTTTATGCCTGCTGCACTTTATCTATCTAATGCTTCATGGTTAACCTATAAAGACAAGTTGAAAACAATGATTACTGAAGCAGGCGGTAAACCAACGGGTAAAAACCACTTAGATAGGTTGATGAGAAAGCATGCCAAACATGCAGAAAAATCCGGCAACCTTAATGCTGTCGCCGGAGACAGAGACGCAGATGGAAAATTAAAAGCCTCTGGCAGTGTTAGTAAAAGCGAATATGAAGCTTACGTTGCTGGTCGCGAACAAACCAATGACAGGAATAATGATTTCAAACAGAATATTGATAACTATCTGGATACCTATTTACAAGAACTTTCGCAAGCCGCTTCTAAGAATGGATCATCCCTAAAAAATAAAATGCAGGAATGGTTTGGCATACCTACTTTAGTTAAAAGGCCAAAAGAATTCTTTGCAGAATATATGGAATTGAATGAACCACTTGTTAAAACCGGATTCAAAGTGGATTGGTTTGAACCTGAAGATATAACAGAAACATTTATTGATGGACTGATTGACTATGAAAAAAACCCGAAGAAAATTGATTCCATATTAGAAAAAATACATGATCGAGAGTTAAATAAGGTTAAAAAAAGCGAAGCAGCCCTTAATAATGCCAAGAAAAAGCACAAATCTAAACTTTCATCGCTATTTTGGAAAAATAATTAGCCAAGAGTTCACCAGTTATGCTTTTAAATAACCGGTGATTTTTTTAGTTGATCAAACTATTAAGTACAACTAATAACTTCTCCGGTTCCAAAGGAGGCCTGATAAACCCATGATAATCCCCTTTCGGATTAATCAAGGCCAGATTGGCCCCATGATCCACTAAATAAAACTCATCCTCAGGATCAACCACCGGTGTAAACGGCACATTCATTTGAACCGCCAGGTTATAAATATTGGTGATTTCTCCCGTCACTCCAACAAAGTCCTTATTGAAGTAGGGTACATAGCCTTTCAGTTTTTCAGCCGTGTCTCTTCTTGGGTCAACCGACACCATGATGTACTGCATCTCTTTGGCAAGTTCCGGTGACTTTTCCTTGAGTAGCGTATCCAGTTTGTTTAACTGGCTCAGAGTTGCCGGGCAGATATCAGGACAGAAGGTAAAACCGAAATAGACCAGACTCCAGCGCCCTTTAAGATTTCTTGCAGAAAATGGCTGGCCGTTATGGTCAACCAGCCCGTCCATGGTGAAAGCCCTGGGTGTTTCAAACACCACCGCTCCCATCTGCTGCAATTGCTCTTTAGACAAAGCCGGCTTGTACAGAAATTTATTCACCGTCAACCCAAGAACCACCGCTATGGCAGCCAGCACAATAGTGACCGTCTTCCTCACCGCCTTACTCCTTTCTGTATCCACAGGTACTCCTTACACCCAGAGATAAAACGAATAGTGATCCACCAGTAATACTACAAACAGCAGCATCAAATAGGTAATCGAAAACTTAAAGGTTTTGATGGCGGCATGAGGCCTACTGTCACGAAGCAGAACCACTGACCAGTAAAGAAAGCGAGCCCCCAGAACGGTTGCCCCCATCAGATAGATCACCCCACTCATACCCGTCAGAAATGGCAGCATGGTGACCACAAACATAATGATGGTGTAGAGCAGAATATGAAGCTTGGTATAAGCCTCTCCATGGGTAACGGGCAACATGGGAACATCCGCCTTGGCGTACTCGGCTTTGCGGTGAATCGCTAGCGCCCAGAAGTGGGGAGGTGTCCAGGCAAAAATAATCAACACCAGTAAAAGACCATGACCTTCAAATTGACCAGTCACTGCAGTCCAGCCAAGCAAGGGAGGTGCTGCACCCGCAAGACCACCAATGACAATATTCTGCGGCGTTGCCCGCTTCAGAATAAGGGTGTAGACCACCGCATAGCCCAACAGGGAGGCAAACGTTAACCAGGCAGTAAGAGGGTTAACCAGCACAAACAGCATTGCCATTCCCAGGGAACCGATAATAAAGGCAAAAGTTACAGCCTGAAGTGGTTCGACACGACCTGTGGCCACTGGCCGCTTATGGGTTCTCGCCATAATGGTATCGATCTGTCGATCAACCACATGATTAATAACCGCTGCAGCTCCGGCACAAAGGGCAATGCCAAGATTCCCGAAAAACAGAATATCCAGTGGTACCCAGCCGGGCGTGGCCAGATACATACCAATAACCGACGTTAAAATCATCAGCGCGACAACCTTAGGCTTGGTCAGCTCAAGATAATCCCGCCAGTGGGCACTCCCTGCCTGTAACACATTACTTTGACTCATGCTTCAGCCCTCCTGCTGCCGCCGAAAAGAAAGTAGTTATAGGCCACCAGTGATAACAGCAACAGCGCTCCACCCAGATTATGGGCTACTGCAATACTCAACGGTAAGCTCCAAATGATATTACTCAGGCCAAGACCAACCTGAACCACCAGCATCAACATAACGACCAGCACCAAGCGGCGAATCGTTGCTCCGACAGCCCCGCTTATCCTTGAGGACACCCTGAACGCAATAAGCATTTGTATCACTAGTAATAACACTGTCAGTAATGCTCCCGCGCGATGAGCAAAATGTATGGCCGTTCTTGCTTCTGCATGCAGCTGTCCACCCAGATAATTCGGACCGATGTCCTGACCTATATCGAATCCTTCTTCAAAATTCATGGCAGGCAACCACTGCCCCTGACACGTTGGCAGGTCATGGCAGGCAAGGGCTGCATAATTGGAGCTGGTCCAGCCACCAAGACTGACCTGGCCAATCACCACCAGCAAACTCAGCACCGCAAACCCCTTTAGGCTCTTTATAAGAGCGAATGGCTGCGTCGGCACTTTTTCCCGGTGCCTTCCTGACAATCTCAAGGTTAAGAGAAACAGTAGGCTGAATGTGGCAAAACCACCCAGCAGATGAGCAGTGACAACCTGTGGCCACAACTTAAGCGTCACAGTCCACATACCAAATACCGCCTGAAGGGTAATTAAAACCAGAATCAGAATGGGTAATTTAAAAGGTTGACCCGGCTCACATCGATTTCTTACCGCCTGAATTACAATCATCAACACCAGAAGCATCAGCGCGCCAGCAAAATAGCGATGGATCATTTCAGCCCAGCCTTTGCCAATCTCAACAGGGGCACCTGGAAAGAGAGACTCTGCAACTGCGATCTCCTGCCGGGTATCCGGAACGGTTAGAAAGCCATAACAGCCCGGCCAGTCCGGACACCCAAGCCCGGCATGTACCAGCCTTGTGTAAGCTCCCAGGCCAACCACCAGGCTCGCCAGCAGCGTGGCTATCAGAGCAAGATAAAATCCCTTTTTCTTCATAACAGCTCCATCGAGTTGACTACCCATTACCAACCCTTTTATTAACCAAAAAATACCACATTAAAAGAAATCAGTAGCACCATTAATCATTTAGTACCCATTAACCAATGTTGGAGGCTTTTAGTAATTTTTTAAGATCATTGAGCAGATCACCACCCGATTGCTCCACCTGATAGCCCATAATCAGATTGCCTAAAGGATCGATGATAAAAACACGGTTCTCTGGCCATTGCTTCAGGCCAAGGGTTGTTTGAATCGTTCCACTGTCTGCCTTAAGCCAATATATTCCCGGATGCTCGGCCTCCAACTCAGCAGAAGGTTCTGGTTTTTCTGGAGCAATAAAGAAGCGGGTTACCCGCTCAGCCTCTTTCCCGAGAGCGATATGCACCTGCCGTGTTTTATAGAGGCTGTCCTGACATTGAGATTCATTACAGCGAGTACTGCCAAAAACAACGACTCGCCAAAGCCCTTCGGCTTCCTCTGGCTTAACGTTTGCATCAGCACCCTGAAGCTTTAAAGCTGAGAGTTGAGCCGGCGGTAATAGCAGCTCACCTTTATTGGTTCGCCCTTCCGGTATCCAGGCTCCGGTAAAGTACATAAGCCAGGCCAGCCCCATGGCAATGGATGGGATAAGGATGACCAGGCCAAGCTGGAGCCGGTTATTATTTTTCTGCTTAACGCTGCTCTGGTTAATGAATGTCTCTGGCATGATCAGATCACCTCATACGTCACGTCTTTTCATAGAAAGGCATGCTTATTATTTTATTTTTTTTCTGCACGGATCATCTGAAAACCATACAGAACCAGCAGAACAAGCGCCATGGCAAACCATTGAAACGCATACCCCAGATGTTTCTCTGACTTCAGGTTTACCACAATAGGTCTAACCTGTTCTGCTTGTGGCTGCCCATGGTTAAGCACTAAAGAAAAGTCAGGTGTTGCGCTCTCAATAGCCTCTGAAATTTTGACATGATCAAGGGCCTGGATACGTTTTGGCCACCCAGCTTCCCAAATATCCTCAGCCAACATAAAGGGTTTACCCAGCGACTTATACGCAAACCCGGTTAACACCAGATGCGCGGGATCGGTGAGCACCTCCGGTAATTGTTCCCGGTCACCACCGGCGATCCAGCCGCGATTTATTAACAACCATTCACCATCATCAGTTAGAAATGGCATCAGTAGCTCGTACCCGGCCTCTCCCTGATAAACCTGGTTATCCAGCAAAAAATACCTATCCACATCAAACCGACCACTGACGGTAACGGGTAAGTAGAGAGGATCTGCGTGAAGTTGAGCTTGAGGAAGCGTGACAGGTTCGAGAGCATGTCTGGATTCATAAGCATGCTCCAGTAACCGCTTTTGCTCGTGACGTGATAGCTGCCAGAACCCCAGTGCAATCAGTAGGGGTAATATGGCAATCACTAATAGGGTCAACTTCAATCTGAATCCAAACATCAAGTGAACTGTCTTTCTATGCTATTGTGTGGAAAAAACTGAGCTCAACTCAGGAAAATGCTATGTGGATAAAACTTGTTATTGTTGTTCTTTTTGTCGCTGTTGTTATCAGTTTGGGTACAGGCTTTTATTTCTTACTGACTGAAAAAAAGAGTTCCCCAAAACTGTTAAATTCTCTCAAAGTGCGTATTGGTCTGACCATACTGATCATGGTCATCATCGTTGCTGCCTGGCTGCACGGCGATATTCACAGTCAGGCACCCTGGCTTTATCGGTAGTCGTCTTATCAAGCGCCTAAACCAGATAAACAAATATAAAAAGCCCGACCCATACCACATCGACAAAGTGCCAGTACCAGCTGGCAGCCTCAAAGGCAAAGTGATTATCTGCTTCAAAATGCCCTTGGTAGACACGAACGAGCATGACAGCCAGCATAATCGCACCCAATGTCACATGGGCACCGTGAAATCCTGTTAGCAGGAAGAACGTTGAGCCATAAATTCCGGCACTGAGGGTCAAACCAAGTTCGTTATAGGCCTCAATATATTCTTCAGCCTGGAAGAATAAGAATGCAGCACCGAGTACCAGCGTAATGATCAACCACAACTTTATCTTATAGCGATCGCCAGCCCTCAATGCATGATGGGCCAGCGTCAGCGTAATACTCGAAGCTACCAGCAAAAGTGTGTTTAACAATGGCAGGTGGAAAGGGTCTACGACATCAGCCGCTCCAACAAACAGGTCATTATCCGGATTAACCATCAATGGCCAATCTGCAATAAAATTTGGCCAGAGCATTTCATGAGTCATCGTCCCATCACCGTCGCCCGCCAACCACGGAACGGCTAATACACGGACATAGAAGAGGGTTCCAAACAGTGCTGCAAAGAACATCACTTCCGAGAAAATAAACCAGAACATCCCCCAGCGAAATGTTCGGTCCATTTGAGCACTGTACAAACCGGAACGAGATTCCTGAATGATATTGCCAAACCAGCCAAACAACATCCAGGCCATAATCAACCCACCCGCATAAAACACATAGTGGGCACTGGAATCTTTAACACCCGCCGACATGTCATTCATCATCATGCCGGCACCGGCAAGCGTCAGAAAAAGGCCAATGGATGCAATTATTGGCCACTTACTCTGGGCCGGAACATAATAGGTACCTTCTTCGGTAGCCATAATCCTCTCCTGATAGGGCAGGGAGTACGCCTCTTCTCCCGAACTTTCTCGAAAACATTCAGTTCATGTGCGTGACATCAAACAATGTGTACGACAATGTTAGTTTCTTAATGTGCTTCGGCAGTTCCTGATCGACGATAATCCGCAGTGGCATTACCTTTTCTTCTCCAGGCTCCAGCGTTTGTGTGGTAAAGCAGAAGCACTCGACCTTGTGGAGGAAGTTGGTCGCTTCAAACGGTGTAACACTGGGAATCGCCTGACCCACCATTTTCTTATCAGTTGGGTTCCTTGCGACAAACTTTAATATTCCCGGCTCTCCCGGGTGAACCGTCACCTGCGGTGTACTTGGTGCAAAATCCCAGCTCATACCCGCATTTTTGGTCGCAACAAACTGCACCTTAATATCGCGGCTTGCATCCACCTTAGCTTCTGCAGCCTTGTACAGATAAGGGTCAGGGTCTGTCTTACCATTAAGACCCGTCACCTGACAAAACACGTTGTAAAGCGGCACCATGGCAAATCCAAAAGCGAACATGCCACAGGCCACCAGGATGGAACGAATGACCGTACGACGAGTCGAATGTTCAATGGTTTCCGGCTGATCTGCTTTCTCCTGTTCGCTCATACAAACTCCCGTCGCTTACTTCACATCCGGTGGTGTTGTGAATGTGTGGTAAGGCGCCGGTGATGGCACACTCCATTCCAAACCTTCCGCACCTTCCCAGGGCTTGGCTGAGGCTTTTTCTCCACCCTTAATGCATTTGATGACAATAAAGAGGAACAACAGCTGAGTCGTGCCAAACATAAAGCCACCAATACTGGAGATTTCATTGAAGTTGGCAAACTGCAGAGCATAGTCAGGAATTCTTCGAGGCATACCTGCCAAACCGACAAAATGCATTGGGAAGAATGTCAGGTTCATACCAATAAAAGACAGCCAGAAATGTACTTTACCTAATGTTTCGTCATACATATGACCCGTCCATTTTGGGAGCCAGTAGTAACAGGCAGCAAAAATGGCAAAGATGGAACCTGGCACCAGTACATAATGAAAATGAGCAACCACAAAATAGGTATCGTGATACTGGAAATCTGCAGGGGCAATGGACAGCATCAGCCCTGAGAAGCCGCCAATAGTAAAGAGCACTACAAACGCGACTGAGAATAACATCGGTGTTTCAAAGGTCATGGAACCACGAAACATAGTGGTAACCCAGTTAAACACCTTCACACCTGTCGGTACGGCGATCAGCATGGTGGCATACATGAAGAACAGCTCACCGATCAGGGGAATCCCCACAGTGAACATATGATGCGCCCATACAATAAACGATAGGAATGCAATACTCGCGGTGGCGTAAACCATCGATGTATAGCCAAACAGATGCTTACGGGCAAAGGCTGGAATAATGGCTGAGACGATCCCGAAAGAGGGGAGAATCATAATGTAAACTTCAGGATGCCCGAAGAACCAGAAAATATGCTGGAACAATACCGGGTCACCACCA
Source organism: Endozoicomonas sp. (assembly GCA_965261315.1). Lineage (GTDB taxonomy): Bacteria > Pseudomonadota > Gammaproteobacteria > Pseudomonadales > Endozoicomonadaceae > Endozoicomonas. Next base: position 100,216 of record CBDHDM010000044.1, read on the forward strand.
CCACCAGCATTAAAGAAACTGGTACCAAAGTGGATATCCATCAACATCATCGTCACCGCACCTGCCAACACGGGCATTACGGCAATCAGCAAGTAAGCAGTAATCAACCAGGTCCAGACAAACAGCGGCATTTTCATCATGGTCATCCCCGGAGCCCGCAGGTTCAGGATCGTGGCAATGATATTAATAGCGCCCATGATGGAAGAGATACCCAGCATGTGAACGGCAAATATGAAAAATGTCGTTGAAGGGGGAGCATAGTCCGTTGACAGTGGAGCATAGAAGGTCCACCCGAAATTAGGCCCGCCACCCTCCATAAACAGAGTACTCACCAGCATCACTGCGGCAAATGGCAGTATCCAGAAGCTCCAGTTATTCATCCGGGGCATGGCCATATCCGGCGCCCCAATCATCATCGGAATCATCCAGTTCGCCAGTCCAACAAACGCGGGCATAACGGCACCAAACACCATGATCAGTCCGTGCATCGTGGTCATCTGGTTAAAGAAAGCCGGATCGACAATCTGTAGCCCAGGCTGAAACAGCTCAGCCCGAATGATCATGGCCATGGCTCCGCCGGTCAGAAACATAATGAAACTGAACCACAGGTACATACTGCCAATATCTTTGTGGTTGGTGGTAAGAACCCAGCGCATCAAGCCTTTAGCAGGCCCATGATGATGATCATGTTCTTGTGAAGGATGCCCTTGTGAAGAGCCATCTTGAACAGAATCTGTTACCGAAGTCATATCAGTGCTCCTTACAGGCTCGCCTGTTTGTTATCGGGCATGGCCTGCCTGGCCGGATCTTCTACGCTCTTTTCTTTTACATATGTGCCAGTTTTCTTGTACTCCAAGATCTCTTTAGGTGTCACCATTTCGCCAGTGTTATTACCCCAGGCATTTCGCTCGTAAGTGATAACTGCAGCAAGATCCACCTCATTCAACTGGCTGGCGAAAGCCTGCATTGCAGAACCTTTCTTACCGTTCATAACAATATCAACATGAGCACCAATTTGATCCGTTTCGGTAGCCATTGGACTTCCTTTAAGCGCAGGGAAGATCGGAGGCATTCCGGCACCATTGGGCTGGTGACAGACTGCACAGACCTTGTTGTAGGCCTGCTCACCTCGGACCATCAGCTCTTCCATACTCCATGTCTTGTCAGTCAGTTCCCGCTCTTTTTCTGCCTCTGCCTTTTTCGCCAGAAGCCATGCTTCATAGTCTTCCTGCGACTTTGCTTCGACAACAATCGGCATATAGCCATGATCCTTACCGCACAGTTCTGCACACTGCCCACGATAGGTTCCGGGCACTTCAATATTGGTCCAGGCTTCGTTAATAAATCCGGGAATAGCGTCTCGCTTTACTGCCAGGGCTGGAACCCACCAGGAGTGAATAACGTCAGCAGCCGTGACCAGGAAACGAACCTTTTTACCCACAGGAATAACCATCGGCTCATCGACTTCGAGCAGGTAATTTGGATTTTTATCCCTGACATTAAGAATCTGTTCTTTTGGAGTACTCAGGTTACTGAAAAAAGAGACATCTTCACCGACATATTCGTACTGCCACTTCCACTGGTAACCAGTGATTTTGATATCAATATCAGCCTCATCCGTGTTGTATATATCAACCAGTGTCTTCGTAGCTGGAATGGCCATCAATACGAGAATCAAAAACGGAATGGACGTCCATACAATTTCCACCAGTGTACTTTCATGAAACTGGTGAGGTACGGCACCTTTGGATTTCCGGTGCTTGAAGATTGAATAAAACATGACACCAAAGACAATCAGGCCGATGACGACACAGATCATCAATATGGTCATATGAAGCCCGTAGATATTCCGGCTGACAGCCGTCACACCTTCGGTCATGTTGACTTCCCATGCAGCACGGCTAATACCTGTTACAGCCAGTCCCGCAAGAAGAAGAAAAAGAGATTTAGCCTGCTGCATCATTCCCTTACATCCCCTGACTATCCGCTGATCGCAGCGGAAACTTCTTATTATTATTGTGCAGACTTTTTGTGCTGCTTTACTTCTCAGAGGTGTGACTGACAACAGGGTATAAAGCACCCGGTTGCTAGTGTCACGATACTGACCTGTCCAATGGTCTTGTATTGTTACAAACATTCATCATCTCCACCTGACAGAAAAACCATATAAGTGCCATTTAAGAAGATAAACAACACATGGATTCATTTGGGTGGAAGAGATATTGCTTTGATCTATCTGACCTGAAAAACCCCACTACATCTAATCAAGAGCAGATATGCAATCAGTATTGAGACAAAGCCAAACTACTTTCATACACATAACTGCAAATCCAACACCTCAAGCCACAGAAAAACTATGGCAACTCACCACTAGAAGACGTCCCAAGCAGAACACTCTGAGTCTGACAATAATCGTTCATAGAGTATAGTTCTTGAAAACCATTAAACAACATGATGAAAAGAAATGAAATCTTCAATTTCAAAATACTATTATTGTCGTTTATTTATAATTTAAGCTATTTATTATCAAAGGCTATAACGGGCTGTAATTAAACGACATTTTTTATTCAGTCAGCTGTTTCATTATATCCCATATTCCAACCGTCAGATTTAATAAAAACTCAATTGAGTTCTTCTATTACAGACAAAACTACTCTATAGAGACTCATTGATCTTAAACTGCCTGGGCTCATTGTAATCGTACGAACAGAATATTTTCTGTACTTTATCCTCTCAAAATTATCAACTGAAAAAATAAATAGCGCTCAATAAGTATTTCAAAAAATCACTTATGGATAAGCTGGCACAGCTCATATTGTGTGCCATTTTTTTGACTACACAACAGGTTCTAAAAATCAGAAAAACCCGCTATTTACAGCATTTTCTCTAAATCTTTTTTATTTATAAAAATATTAAAATATATGAAAAATGAATATTTACAACATCTTGTTTTATAGAAAGTACTATGGTTTTTTATCCATCTACCGAACAGCTATTGTCAGTACGCTTTTTCTGACTACCGTTTATGGACAGCTGGGGATGAATAGCAGGGGGAAATTATGGATGTGCAGGCAATCCGAAATCTGATCGGTCGGGTAAAAGAGCTGGAAGCACAAAACGGACACCTCCAAAAGTTGATGGGTGATCAGATAGAGCAATTGCATCACACCATTGAGCTTCCCAAAGAGAGCGCCTGTGAAACGTTACTGATTTTTGCGATTGACTATATCGAACATGTACCAGACTTTCTTGAGGCCCTGGATGAAGCATCACAGGAAGCAGGCATCCACAGTTTCGTAGCCCCATTTCTGGATATTGCAGAAGAAAATTTCATGTCTCCGGTTACTCAGGGACAGCCTTTGAATGGGCTCGATTTATTACTGGATAAAGCCTATTTTGCCCACCGCCTAATTGAAGAAGTAAACGACCAATACCTTATAAAAGCCGGATCAGCACTGATCCCGATGAATATGACCTGGGCCAACCTCATCATTCATTCAATATTGGGTGAACACTTTGCTAATGAACTTGATGTGATTGTGGATAAAACGGTTGATCAGATGATGCGATCTCAAGCTATCTATCATGAAGAAAAATTCAAAGAATTTATCCACAATCGCAGTGCAGAAGAGTGGATCAGCATCTGGTCACGCTGGAACTGTCTTTCTAACAACCTGGGCATTGAGCTGAAATTCACTTCTGCGGCCTGAGCAGCAGAAGCTCAGGTTGGAATTTTTACTATTCGATAATTCCTCAGTGTTTATCTGAGGGAGAGGCATCCACAAATCGGATCACATCGGTGTGATCTTCCAGAATATTTTCTTCTCGAGCTATGCGAGCTTCTGGTAACACGCCTTGCAGCTTGAGATCGACTTCCATCGCATCAGTGAAACCACATTCCACACATTCACGGTAATCCCTTTCAATCTCACTGCGAAACATACGAATAGAGTCCATGGTTCCACAGGAAGGGCAGACAGCTCCTGCAATGAAGCGCTTAGTTTTCATGGTTCTTATCCTGACTTGAGACCTCTCTCTTATACGCAACAGAAAGCTCCTCAAACTGTCTGCTGCGTATTTATTTCAATAGCCCAGCATTCATCCTGACTGTAATACTTCTGACTATTGGAGGGCAGTCTAAGCCATTACGCGCCCTGAATACCACTATGTCGCAGTAATGCATCAATCTCAGGCTCTCTGCCACGGAAGTTCACAAACAACTCCATGGGCTCAGCAGAGCCACCTTTCTCAAGAATTTCATGCAAGAAAGACTCACCCGTTTCCCGGTTAAAAATACCTTCCTCTTCAAAGCGCGAGAACGCATCAGCGGATAAAACCTCAGCCCATTTATAACTGTAATAGCCTGCGGCGTACCCACCTGCGAATATATGGCTAAAGCTATTTTGGAAGCGGTTAAAAGCGGGTGGTATGACCACAGCAACCTGCTGACGAACAGCATCCAGTATTGACTGCACATCGAGGGTTTCCTGATATTCCTTGTGCAGTTTGAAGTCAAAGAGAGAAAACTCCAGCTGCCTGACCATTATCATGGCTGACTGGAAATTTTTGGCAGCCAAAAGCTTATTAAGCATTGCTTCTGGTAGCGGTTCACCCGTCTCAAAGTGACCGGAAATAATGGCAAGCCCTTCTTTCTCCCAGCACCAGTTCTCCATGAACTGACTCGGCAGCTCTACGGCATCCCAGGCAACACCACTGATACCAGAAATGGCCGCATAATCTACTTTCGTAAGCATATGATGCAACCCGTGACCAAACTCATGGAACAGGGTTACCACTTCATCATGGGTAAGCAGTGCTGGTTTATCGCCAATCGGTGGAGTGAAGTTACAAGTCAGGTAAGCGACAGGCAGTTGCAGCTTGCCATCTTTTTTCCAGCGGGAACGACAGACATCCATCCAGGCTCCACCACGCTTGTGCTCTCTGGCATAAAGATCCAGGTAGAAACGACCGATTACATCCCCCTTTCTGGTGA
>CBDHDM010000045.1:0-27603 GCA_965261315.1 Endozoicomonas sp.
CTTACCCGGTTTCACCAGACAGCAAGCCAGAAGCTGATGGTAGTACTGGGGATTATTGCTATCCGGCTTTTTCACACAGCAGTCAGGACAATGTACGGTTCCAGAAGCAAAATGCCCTGTTCCATCAATAGGGGCAAGATAGCCTTCCTCAAAATACTCAAATAGAGAGATTTTCTCATGGTTGTTTTTTGGTCGAAAATCCGGAATCTTTGCGGCCTCTTTTGAGACCAGCGTGATCAATTTTTCCGCAAGCGCTTTTTTATTTGAAGGAGACACAGTAATACGATAAAGGTTGTGTATATGCTGAATAACTTACTAAAAGTCTGCGATTACAGGAATAGCTACTTCCCCTCTAACCCTTGGTATTATTGATGGTAATCAACTTATCGGGAATTGCTGCGAATCTGTAGTTGTTGTTATTCTGGTTTCCCTAAGACTTGCCCCATTTTGATTTTATTTCCTGATTGATGATATTCAAGCCAGTTTATATCAGCATCGGCAAAAAGAACGATCACGGTTGAACCTAACTTGAACTGGCCCATCTCATCACCACGCTCGAGGTAAATGTTTTTATTCTCATAAGATCTGCAGGTAATTTGTCGTGATTTCGACTTTACCTGCCCAGCCCAGGTTGTCTCCATACTGCCAACAACCATTGCTCCGACCATAATGACAGCCATTTCTCCGTACTCTGTATCAAAAATGCTGATCACCCGCTCATTAAGAGCATATAACCCCTGGATACTATTTGTAGTCTTTTGATTGACTGAATACAAAGACCCGGGCACATAGATCATTTGTTTAAGTCTTCCGTTGCAGGGCATATGGACACGGTGGTAATCACCCGGTGACAGATAAATAGTGCTGAACAGGCCATGGTTGAATGTTTTGGCCAGCTCTTTGTTACCGGCAAGTAATGCTGTAAGGCTGTAGTTATGTTGTTTGGCCTGAATAATCTGGCCGTTTTCAATCTGGCCTATCTGGCTGATAGTACCATCTACTGGGCTGCTGATCAGCGTTGGGTCTTCGGGAAGTGGGCGAATCCCTTTTTTCAGTGGGGCGCGTAAAGAAGTCATTGAAGGTTCGATAATGTTCAGGATGTTCATAAAGAGCTTCACTCATATCAATATTATTTTTATCAATGAAGTCACTGATTAAATGATTCTTGAGCCATGGCCACTGTTTTTCAGCGATAGAGTAGGCTAGGTAGTTTATCAGCTGATGAGGGAGGATTTTTTGCAGATATGGGGGGAATGCTGAAAGAAGCCTCTACCTGAACGGGGGCCAGATCAGCGGTAGCCAGACTGCTTCCAGAAATAGACGTTCCTACTGGCAGCAGAACACTGATTATTAATATTACTCGGCTTAAACAGGGCTTTAGGGACATCGCGACAACTTCCTGTGAATGATTGACTGACTTTTTAGACCGTGAAAAATGACAAAAGTTACGTTGGTCTAAGTAAAGAGCCACATTTTGTCTGCCTCCCCTACCCACTGGCTGTCATTGTGAATAAAGAATTATAAGGCCGGTTTTGGGCATGGAGAGTGCAGGATATTCGGTGTGTATTGTATTAATTTTATGTTTTTCAAATGGTTATAAGTTGTAGCGTTTGTTGTTTTAGTTTTCTCTGGCTTTCTCGATTGTATTGATTTGGTAACCCATTCACCGTCATTGGCAGTGCTGTCTATGATAGCTCCGATAAAGATAATTCTGACCCCTGACATAATCTCATGATTTAAATACTAAAAAATAAAAGCCGGTAATGATATTTATCAAATAATATGATTGATGATGAGTATCCGGAGTCATTTGATAGTCTGGTTATACCAATTCCATTTTTAAATTATGAAATAACAGCCCATGAACGGGAGCATAGACTTTTCAATCGGCCAACTTCAGACAGTAATTCATTCCATGCCTCACAGCATTTATCAGCAATTCCCGATAAGTTGATTACCATCGATAATACCAAGGGTTAGAGGGGAAGTAGCTATTCCTGTAATCGCAGACTTTTAGTAAGTTATTCAGCATATACACAACCTTTATCGTATTACTGTGTCTCCTTCAAATAAAAAAGCGCTTGCGGAAAAATTGATCACGCTGGTCTCAAAAGAGGCCGCAAAGATTCCGGATTTTCGACCAAAAAACAACCATGAGAAAATCTCTCTATTTGAGTATTTTGAGGAAGGCTATCTCGCCCCTATTGATGGAACAGGGCATTTTGCTTCTGGAACCGTACATTGTCCTGACTGCTGTGTGAAAAAGCCGGATAGCAATAATCCCCAGTACTACCATCAGCTGCTGGCTTGCTGTCTGGTGAAACCGGGTAAGAAGGAAGTACTTCCTTTTATGCCGGAACCCATAATTCAACAAGCTGGTTAAATCCTACAACTACAGCTTCATCATGGTTGCGAAGGACGCCAGTCACGTATCACTTTATGACGCAGTGGATAAAGTAGTTCGTCATGGGTATACCGACGAAGACGGCAATCGACACTGGTTCCGGTTCGTCAATGGTGTCCCCATCAATAAATCTCATACTGAACTGTTAACAGCAATAATCGCAGGAAAGAGTATCCGCCTGAAAACGCTTATGCTGGATACAACATAGACTCTCAGTATTCTTGTGTTTTCAGTGTTCAGTGTGTCTGCAAAGTAATCTGGAACTCTGTCTTAATACGGAGCGGGTTGGTTCATCCATAAATAGTATGCTTGGTTAATATAAAGCTATACGACTTAAGACGCATAGTTATCGGGAATTGCTGCATACCCTTTATCTGCGAGAACAAAGTCTGCTGACATTCTTTCAATCAGGGTATTGGCCTGACCCTATTCTGATGCCTACCCTGCAGTGAGAATGAAGCGTACCGCATTGCCCAATGCATCAGTGGCAGCATTAATCTTGGTGGTTAATCCACCCTGCTCTATGCATTAACCAACTAACTTCAAGGCATGAAGCTGATACTGATAACGTTCAAGGCAAGAACACCTATTCGTTGAGCAAATAAAAGGATTGATATGGCAGGCCGCAAAGGGAACTCAAGCATTGAAATAGAACCGTTACAAAGAAAAACGCCCCTGACTGTTTCAGGGGCATTAGGCATTACAGATTCAAACAGAGTCAGTGGCTTGCTAAATACTGACGAAAAAGACAACTCACAAGATACAATTACTCATGAGGAGGTGGTGAGCTCACTTTTCCCATCAAACTATGCGCCTGCTCAAGCCCTGGCCGGCTATCCCCCCTGATACTACTTTGAGTTGGGGAAGTACTCCTCATTGCCTCTTGAATATCCAGAGAGAGATCGGTGGGGCGTTGTTGACCAAAGCCTAAGTCCTGATCTGAGGATGAGCCTGATGTACCCAGATTCCTAACCATAGTATCAAGGTCTTGAGTACCTCCGAATGAAACATGTTTAGGCGCCTCAGACTGAGATGACGTATGCCGAGCAACAGGAGGAAGTGACTCCAGAGAGTCAGCCCGATTTCTGGTCATAGTCACACTCTGTATAGTCTGCTGTTGTGAATGCTGTAAACGACCCAGACTTAAAGACTCCGATCTTTCCTGGGAGTGCTGCTCTACGGTAACAGCGCTATCTGAAGCCTCTCGAAAGGCTGAAACTTGAGAGTCCAAGGAGTCAAGCGTTCTTAGAACTTCTCCATTACTATGCTTCACACCTCCTTCTCTATGGAATTCAGTATTCAGCGCCCTAAACTCCTTTACAGCAGCGGCCAATGATTGATTATCAAGTAAAGCCTGCTCAAGGCGGGAAAGGCAATTGGTCAATTGAGCACCAAAATCTTCAACTTTATTCGTATTCACTTCATTTTGCTCCCGTACAATATCAAGCTGACGCTGAAATTCTCCAATCTGATGATTTGTCTGAGCTTTTTGACTCTCAACCTGCCCTAAAATCTGATTGTTCATCTCCTTGAGACGTACAATTTGATCGGTCTGCTGACCCATTGTTGCAGCATCCCCCCTCATAGTTTGCTCCTTGAACTCTAAATCCTCCCGAGCCGATCGCAAACTTACAGCAAGGTGTTCCACTTCTTGTTCCACTTCTTGCTTAGAGCTCCTCAATTCGCTTAACGCTTGCTCATAATCTGCTCCCTGACTGTCCAAATCACCCTTGAGACTAGTTATCTGATCTTCAAGAGCTTGAATAGTCTCATCCTTGTCCGCCAATTCCAGCCTAAGCTCATTCGCTGCTTGCTGATCAATTCCATCTCGTAATACAGTCAGCTGTTCTTCAAGTTGGCTCTTCTCTGTTCTTGTCTGTGTAAGCAACTCAGAGTGTCTGTGAATCTGAGATTCCAAGTGAGTCACTTGTTCCTGATGACTTTGCTTGATCTGCTGAACATTCTTCGTGTGCAGCTGTTGCTGTTGCTGTTGCTGTTGCTGTTGCTGTTGAGTTAATTTATGTTCATGGGCTTGCCCAGCTTCTCTCAACTCATGGTTTTCTGAAGACAGTCGTTGATTAGAAACTTGCGCTTGACTGAGCTTTTCCCCTGTAGAATGTAGCTCTTCCTTAACACTTAACAAGCTTTGTTGCTCTGTTTGTAACTGATTCCTTGCAGAATCAAGCTGTCTTTTCAAATCGCCAGCGGTATGTTGATGCTGTAATTTAGCACGACCAGCGCTTTCTTCGGCTTCCTGGAGATCATCTCTAATCTGTGCAAGTTCACTTTGCAAAGCCTTCCGTTCCGTCACCATTGTTGCTACGGTTTGTTGAGCCTTCAAAACTTGAGCTTTATATTTATCTCCACGTTGTTGCAGTTCTTCAATCTTACGCTCCATCCCGTGTATTTCAGTATCTTTCACGGTGCATGCGTGATCTAACTGAGTAACCTGACTCGTTAACGAGATCACCTCCGCTTGCGATTGTTGCAACGAGTCTGTCCCTCGAGTCAGTGATGCTTCTAAGCGTTCTACTTTTTCTTGCGCTCTATCTACCTTTTCTTGCGTTTGAGCTAACACCTCCTGATGTGTTGCCACCACCAATCGTAATTTGCGATTCGAAGCATCTTGCGTGGCTAAATCTTCTTGGGTTCGTGCCAATCGTGCAGCCTCACTCTGGCGCGCTTCCTCCAACCCCCTAATTTGGCCTTCATTCATGCTTTTTATTTCAGTTAGCTCAGTTATTTCCACTCCTAATGCCTTTACCTGCCCTTTCAAACTATTAGCACATGCAGCCAGTTGATTATTCTCAGTATCCAGGCTTTTTGCTTGCCTTTCGAGCTTATCCGCTTTTGCATCAGCAGCATTCAGGGCAGTTTGAAGTGTATCGCAACGGCCCTGAGTTTCGGCCAGTGTTGTCTGAAATTCCTTAAGAGTCTCTTCCAAACCTTGCTTATCACCCTTTAAGCTTTCGACCTGAGCCAATAAGCTGGTGATCTGAGCAGCGTTTTCATTAAGTTTAATTGTCGCTTTCTCAGCTATAGCGTTGGATTCTTCAAGTAACTGAACCTGAGTTACATTGTCACTCACCAATTGGCTATAATCCCGCATCTGTGTAGCTAACGCTTGCATTCTTTCGAAGCAGGGTGATAGTGCTTCTTTGCTCAAAGCGGGTTTCTGACTTAATTCATCTTGTAATCTTGTAATTTCCTGTTGTAATGGTCCAATTTGCTGACGTACCGCAGTATACGCGCCAAAAAGCTGCTGTTTAGTATCAATGTTGTCTCTAAGGGCTTGATTTCTCTCACTCGCTGCTTGCGATGCCAACCCGAATTGCTGCTCAGCTGGTCTCATTGTCCACTCTGACATTGCCCTATGCCCAGGCCCTTGTTGACCAGGAAACGAGTGAGGTTGCATTTGATTTTGGGTATTAGGTTCATAAGTAACACTACCAAGACCGCCCCACTGTCCAGTTTGTGGAGGTCCTCCTTGTTGTAAAGCCTGCCCATAGTCAGGAAAGCTATTTACTTGTTGTGGAGTTAAAGTCGTCTGAGGACTCTGAGTAAACATTTATATACCTTCCATTCTTTTGTTGGGTCAAAATAACAATTCTTTGAGATGAAAAGCTTGAAGAAGTTTCAGTCCTTAATAGTTTTTTTAAAATCAAAAAAAAAAATTTTAATTTCTTTATCAGATAAAATATCAACTATCATCCTAACCTCGAGCATTTATTGCCTTTCAACGTATAAATTATGTTTTCGTTTACTTAATTCTTACTCATCTTATGTTTACTGGTAATGAAGTGTTTTTTCAACAATACATGAATATGAAAATGGTCATATCGAATATTATTTGACTGTCGTATTTTTTATACACAATTATAAAACATTAGTTTCAAAAACCACTTCATTTTTGTTCTATCGTTCCAAACATGTCCTGCAACCTTAAGTAACGGACTCAATAACCACCGGCTAAATCCGGTGGGTTAGAATTACGGATACGCGTCAAAGGTGCGTTAGGGGGTGTTCACAATTAGCCATGAGGCCAGTTGATCACACAAGCACTCAGGCAATACCCAAAGGGCATAAAGGTGAACGACTCAGGACCCACAGGGCCTAAAGGCATGGTGGTTCCATGATCAAGTCGTGCAATGCGCTATGAGTGCTTGCGTGAACAACCCGAGGGGCCACCCATGATTTACGTCATACGGCGTTGCTCGCTACTTATGTGGAATAACCACACCGCGCAGCTCGCGCCTTTATACCCTGTGGGTATTGCCTGACGTAAATCATGGGTAGCTGGTCACATGTCTAATTGTGAACACCCCCTAGGAGGCTGACCGAGAATAGACTTATCCGTTATGATAAGTCCTTAAATATAATGCATTGATGCCAAATGTTACGACCACCAAAATTCAAGGACAGCCCGATTGAGTTTGATCAGCACCTGCTGTTTCCAACCAATATTTTTGACCTGCTACCGGCAGATCACGACTGTTTCGTTTATGAAACTCTCTTTCAGGGCCTGGATACTTCGGAAGTTGAGAAAAAATATCACCACCTTGGCCAGCACGCCTATCCGCCGAAACTGATTGTATCCATCCTGATCTACGCCTATAGCCACGGCGTTTTCAGCTCCCGCGAGATTGAGCGACGTTGTCGGCAAGACCTGGCATTCATGTATATTTCTCAAATGAATTGCCCGAATTTCAGAGTTCTGGGTGATTTCCGTAAAGACAATCTGTCGTTTTTCCACGACTGCTTCAAGCAATCCGTTAAGCTGGCGATGGAGCTTCAGATGGCATCTCTGGGGCACATCAGCCTGGACGGATCGAAATTCAAGGCTAACAGTTCAAAGCATAAAGCCATGAGCTACGGCAGACTGAAAGCAAAAGAGGCTGAGCTCAGTGCCGAGATTGATGCACTCATCAAAAAAGCCAGCCAGCACGATCAGGAAGACGACGATCTTTACAAAGAAGCCAATGGCTATACGATTCCTGAAGACTTGCAGTTTAAACAGGATCGTCTGAAAAAGATAAAAACCGCAAGAGAAGCACTGGAGAAACGGGAAAAAGCGCTGAACCCCGATAAGCCGATAGACGACAAAAAACAAATCAGTTTTGCTGATCACGATGCCCGAATGATGACGAAGAAAGGCTATTGTGAGTACAGCTACAACCCTCAAATCTGTGTGGATGCGGATAACCAGATCATCGTTGGTCAACACATCAGCCAGCATGCCAATGATGTACAGGAAGTCGAGCCGGCATTGGCCGCGCTTGCGGAAGCCACCGATGGCGCGGCTGTGGATAAAATGAGCATGGATAATGGCTATTTTTCCGGGCCGAATCTCCATGCCGTAGAAGCGCGAAATATTGATGGCTATATCGCCACAGACAAGACAGAGAAGCCCGCAGAAGAATCGTTGGAGAGCTCTGACCGGAAGTTTGTCAAAGCCGATTTCATCTATGATGAGCAATCCGATGCGTTCATTTGTCCGGCCAGAGAGCGGTTGATAACCAAACCCGGAAGCGTGGCAAAAAGAAAGAGCTATCGAGCCAATAAAAGCGTGTGCAAGGAATGTTCTTATCGCTCAAGGTGCAGCAATTCAAAAAAGGAAGCGGGCCGCGTTATTCGTACGGACAAGTTTGAACCCATCCGCCAGGCCATGAACAAGAAAATGGAAACAGCAGAAGCAAAAACCGTTTATGAGCGGCGCAAGGTCATTGCGGAGCCACCTTTTGGCCAGATAAAGAATTCCGGTTTTCGGAGCTTTAGTCTAAGAGGCAAAGAAAAGGTAGCAGCGGAATTTTCGTTGGTATGCACAGCGCATAACATGAAAAAATTTGCGAAAGCGGCATCAACGGGGTCAATCCGTCTTGATGATTTAAAAAAGGTTAAAAAAGCAGCATAAGAGCCCTGAAAGGACCCATTTTAAGGAAAATGGACAAATTCAGGGCAAATAACTGTTTGTTTTTTGAACGGTCTTAAATTGTGACAAAATTCGGAGAACTAACCGACTTATTCTCGGTCAGCCTCCTAGACAATACAACGCCAAGAGCCTGTCGAACTTACCACTGACCTACTGCATGAGTCTGGTCAAAATGCTAACTGAAACCATGATCCATGATTCTGTTGACATTAAGTTTTCTGACTCAGTATCGCCCGATAAACAGAGAACCCATCCTTGGTGAGCAGCGTTTCACAGTGGCCAAAAGCCTTCTGAATGATTGGCGGATAACGCAGGAAACTATTGGCAACAATGCGAAGTTCGCCACCCGGGCGAAGCATCTGGCGCGACTGGGCAAGAAACTGTTCTGTCACCTCATAGTGGGTTTTCACCCCTTGGTGAAACGGTGGGTTGGAGATAATCAGGTCAAACTGCCCTGTCACTTCTGATAGGCCATCGCTGGGAAGTACCGTAAAAGACTTGCTCCCTGTAGCACTCATGGTTTTGTGACTGCTGGCCAGTGCCAGAGCATCGCAATCCACGAGGGTAAAATAATGCTCACCAGGCAGGGTATTGATATAGGCAGAGATCACCCCAGCGCCACAGCCAATATCCAGCACCTTGCCTGAAGGCACTGCATCCAGTGTTTCCAGAAGGACCTGAGTTCCCCGATCCAGGCGACCATGGCTGAAAACACCGGGCAACGAGGTAATACCCATATCGACAGACGCAGCGGTGACAGAAAACGTTTCAAACCATTGCTCAAGAGTAAAGTTATCCGGCTTTCTCAATGGCTCTGAAGCTTCCAGCAATACACAGTGACGGGCGTTATCCACACTCTTAACCACGCCAAAACTGTCCTTCAGCCGCTTTTTCCACGACTTGATACCTTCATCATTCTCACCCACCAGCCAGACGGGTACGCCTTCTGGTAAAAAGTTCAGCACCATTTCAAGCCAGAAGTCCATCAATGGCTTACTTTTCTGAAGAAAAATCAGAACACCATCAACAGGGCGGGAAAATTCAGCTGACAGTACCGGCGCAAACGTCAGAGATAATTGATCGGTCAAACGACTTTCTAACGGAAGTAAACGCCGATAGGCACTGAAATCCCGAGTCAGGGCTGTGATATAGCCAACCCCATCACCCAGCAGATAAGACGTCAGATCATCAGCAGGCAACCCAACCACAACAAGGTGCTCAAGTTCAAAATATTCCTGATTACGTATGACCAGTTGGGCCGGATTGGATAACGGAAGGGAAGTCATAGATCTCAACGTTAGTAACGGGTGTACTTAAATCAGGCACTTATACATTAATAGCCCTCCCCTTTCCATGAAAGCTTTCATGGAAATACGGATTTACAAGGCAAGGCCGCAAGCATAGCATTCGCCGCCAGTAACGATCAGTATGGAGTTTTCTGATGACTGAACCACAGGGTGACCTGGTTCTGCGAACACTGGCTATGCCCGCCGACACCAACCCCAATGGTGACATTTTTGGTGGCTGGATTATGTCCCAGATGGACATTGCCGGAGGCCTGGCCGCTAAAAATCGCTGTAACAGCCGGGTATCTACGGTTGCCGTTGAATCCATGAGTTTTATTCATCCGGTCAAAGTCGGTGACGTGGTTTGTTGTTATGCTGATATTATTCGCGTCGGCAATACCTCCATGCGCATTAAACTCGAAGTGTGGATTCTCTCCCATCCTTTTAAGTCAGATGAGCGTCATAAGGTCACTGAGGGATTTTTCACTTACGTTGCCATAGACGACAACGGAAACCCTATACCTGTAGAAAGAAACTGAAAACCGGACCCCTCTCATGAAACAGAAGACCATCCTCGTTGGCATCGCCGGCGCCTCCGCTTCAGGCAAAAGCCTTCTGGCTGAAACGCTGGTTGAAGAGCTCCAGTCAGAGCATCTGTGTGTCATTTCAGAAGATTCTTACTATAAAGATCAGAGCCACTTAAGCATGGATGAACGGGTTCGGACTAATTATGACCATCCAGAATCCATGGACCATGACCTGATGCTGGAACAGATGATTCAGCTGAAAAATGGTGAAGAAATAGAGCTACCACTCTACGACTACACTCAACACAATCGTCGTGAAGAGACCCGAAAGGTGAACCCGGCACGGGTCGTGGTCTACGAGGGAATACTGCTCTTTACCAACCCGGCTATCCGGGAAGCCTTTGACCTTCGCTTCTTTATGGACACCCCGCTGGATATCTGCCTGATCCGTCGTATGAAACGGGATATTCTCAACCGCGGTCGTGATGTGGACTCCGTCATCAAGCAGTATCTGGAAACGGTTCGCCCAATGTACATGCAGTTCATTGAACCTTCCCGCCAGCATGCAGACCTGATTATTCCCCGTGGCGGAAAGAACCGGATTGCCATTGACCTGATCAAAACCCAGATTCGCAACCTGATTGATTAAACGCGCCGATGCCCGCTATCCGCTGCCCGAAGATCCCGACACTGCTTGCGCTCTTGCGGGAAGCGGGAAGCGGGAAGCGGGAAGCGGGAAGCGGGAAGCATTTTTCTAAAACACCACCTTTCTTTTCAACCTTCCATTTCAAAACGTGCCTAGGTATACTTCAGCCGTATAAGCGTCAAATACGCCCTTTTTTTTCGCCCTTAGAAAACACACTGGGTCCGGCGCAATCTTCACTTCTTTGAAGATGGATCTCCCCAGATCGTCCTGGCTGTCCGGCCGCTTGTACATCACATTTTCCGTATAACCAGAGCAGATGTAAGTGCTTCGAGCTGCATTGATCCCGGGATCACAATGCCCAGCGGAGCGCTTCATGATTGCTATGAAGAGTGACTATGCGCGTAGAAGCTGATATCAAGCTGGGTTTTAAAGACGTTTTGTTCCGCCCTAAACGTTCAACCCTGAAAAGCCGTTCCCAGGTTAGCCTGGAGCGCACTTTCCGATTTGTTCACACCGACAAGGAATGGACAGGTGTACCTGTCATTGCTGCCAACATGGACACCGTTGGCACATTCGCCATGGCACTGGCCCTGGCTGAGCACAAAATGCTGACCGCCGTGCACAAACACTACACCGTAGAAGAGTGGAAAGCATTCCTCGACGATGCGCCTGAAGGCATTGAAGACCGCATCATGGTCAGCAGTGGCACTTCTGACAGCGACTTCGAAAAGATGGCTGAAATCCTGTCACTGAATGACAAGCTCCGTTTTATCTGTATCGATGTCGCCAATGGCTACTCCGAGCACTTCGTTGAGTACGTCTCCCGTGTCCGTCAGCGCCACCCGGACAAAGTCATTGTTGCCGGCAACGTCGTTACCGGCGAGATGGTCGAAGAGCTGATTCTGAAAGGTGCTGATATTGTTAAAGTCGGCATCGGTCCTGGCTCCGTCTGTACCACCCGTGTTAAAACCGGCGTAGGTTACCCTCAGTTGTCCGCTGTTATCGAGTGCGCAGATGCTGCTCACGGTGTTGGTGGCCAGGTAATCTCTGACGGTGGCTGCACCTGTGCCGGCGATGTATCGAAAGCTTTTGGTGCTGGCGCAGACTTCGTCATGATTGGCGGCATGTTTGCCGGTCACGATGAGTCCGGCGGTGAGCTGGTAGAAGAAGATGGCAAACAGTTCCGTCTGTTCTATGGCATGAGCTCCACAACAGCCATGGATCAACACTCCGGTGGCGTTGCCAACTACCGCGCCTCTGAAGGCAAGACCGTTAAGGTGCCTTACCGCGGACCAATCCTGGAAACGGTTCAGGATATCCTGGGTGGCGTACGCTCTACCTGCACTTATGTGGGCGCAGCGCAATTGAAAGAGCTGTCCAAGAGAACCACGTTTATCCGGGTTCAGGAACAGGAAAACCGTATTTTCAATTAATACCCCTTTAACCACAAAGATCACAAAGAGAAATCTTTTCCTTTGTGAGCTTTGTGGTTCAAAACATCAATAAGCTGCAGAAATTCCCCGCTGATCAAACTCAGCCTTGATCGCATCCAGCTGCTCAGTTGATGGCGGTCTTACCGTTTCCAGCTCATAGCCATCCTTAAACGCATCCCACTTATGAACACCCAGGCTGTGATAAGGCAGGATTTCCACTTTTTCAACACAGTTCATTTTCTCGACCATCTCTGCCAGCATGGCGGCATACAGTGGATCAACGGTATAGCCTTCCACTACCACATAGCGGATCCAGGTTGGCTTTTTCAGCTCCTGCAGATACATGGCAAAATTACGGGTGTACTTGCTGGTGACATAGGTCAGCTTCTGATGCATTTCCTCATCCATATGCTTGATGTCCAGCAACACCAGATCCGTGTATGACAGCAGCCGTTCAATATCCGGAGTGATATGCTTGGTAAAGCCATTAGTATCAAGACAGGTATGAATACCATGCTCTTTTAATGCCTTGAAAAGGTCCGCAACGAACTCTGCCTGAAGCAGTGGTTCTCCACCCGTCACCGTTACACCACCGGTCAGAAAGTTCTTAACCTTGAGGATCTTTTCCAGAACCTCTTCATGGCTCAGCACCTCACCACCATCACGCAGATCCCAGGTATCGCGGTTATGACAATACCGGCACCGCATATGGCAGCCCTGCATAAACACAACGTAACGAATACCCGGCCCATCTACCGTTCCAAATGAGTCCATGGAATGGACACGACCAAGGGACATGGCGACTCTCCTGTTAACCTAAAAGAGTTGCTGTAAAAGGATCCCCCTTTCCCAGCAACTCTGAATGCCATGAGCAAAAAAAGGCCAGCAGAGCTGGCCTTTTATATGTAAATACTAGTGCTGACTGTTACAGCGAGCCAGTAAAGGTACGAGTGATAACGTCACGCTGCTGCTCTGGTGTCAGAGAGTTGAAGCGCACCGCGTATCCGGAAACACGAATGGTCAGAGAAGGATACTTCTCCGGATTATCCATAGCGTCTTCCAGCATTTCACGGTTCATGACGTTCACGTTCAGGTGTTGACCACCTTCATGACCCTTCTCGTGATGGAAGTAACCATCCATCAGGCCTACCAGATTCTTGCGACGACCGTCTTCATCCTTACCCAGCGCCTTTGGCACGATGGAGAAGGTGTAAGAGATGCCATCCTTCGCATAGGCAAATGGCAGCTTGGCAACAGAACTCAAAGAAGCAACCGCACCACTGGTGTCACGACCGTGCATTGGGTTTGCACCCGGGCCAAATGGCTGACCTGCACGACGACCGTCTGGCGTAGTACCGGTCTTCTTACCATAAACCACGTTAGAGGTAATGGTCAGAACGGACTGGGTCGGAATCGCATCGCGGTACATCTTGTGAGAAGCCACTTTCTTCATGAAAGTTTCTACCAGCTCACAGGCAATCGTGTCCACGCGCTCTTCGTTGTTACCAAACTTCGGAAAATCACCTTCGATTTCGAAGTCAACAGCAATACCGTCTTCATCACGAACCGGCTTGACTTTCGCATACTTGATAGCAGACAGGGAGTCTGCGGCAACAGACAGACCCGCAATACCACAAGCCATTGTGCGAATGACATCACGATCATGAAGCGCCAGCTGGGCAGCTTCATAAGAGTACTTGTCGTGCATATAGTGAATGCAGTTCAGTGCAGTGACATACTGAGTAGCCAGCCAGTCCATCAGCTTGTCAAAGCTTGCATAAACTTCATCGTAATCCAGATACTCAGAGGTAATCTTGTCAGCCTTTGGACCAATCTGAATTTTCAGCTTCTCGTCAATACCACCATTGATGGCGTACAGCAGCGTTTTACCCAGGTTGGCGCGAGCACCAAAGAACTGCATCTGCTTACCTACGACCATGGGTGATACGCAGCAGGCAATCGCGTAATCGTCGCTGTCCATATCCGGACGCATCAGGTCATCGTTTTCGTACTGGATGGAGCTGGTATCGATAGAAACCTTGGCGCAGTATTCTTTGAAGCCCATTGGCAACTGCTCAGACCACAGAACCGTGATGTTTGGCTCTGGAGATGGTCCCATGGTGTACATGGTGTTCAGGAAACGGAATGCGTTCCTGGTCACCAGTGTACGACCGTCAAGACCCATACCACCGATAGATTCAGTAGCCCAGATTGGATCGCCAGAGAACAGCTGATCGTATTCAGGCGTACGCAGGAAGCGAACCATACGCAGCTTCATGACGAAGTGGTCGATCATTTCCTGGGCATCAATTTCCGTGATCTTGCCCGCTTCGATATCACGCTGGATGTAAACGTCCAGGAAGGTAGCGGTACGGCCCAGTGACATGGCCGCGCCATTCTGGGATTTAACGGCGGCCAGATAGCCAAAGTAAGTCCACTGAACAGCTTCACGGGCAGAGGTAGCAGGACCGCTGACATCACAACCGTATTTGGCCGCCATCTCTTTGATCTGCATCAGAGCCTTGATCTGCTCCATGATCTCTTCACGCAGCTGAATAGTGCGCTCAAGATTTTCACCAGACTCCAGAACAGCGTCCAGAGACTTATGCTGGGCTTTCTTATCCACCACCAGACGATCAATACCGTATAATGCGATACGACGATAGTCGCCAATGATACGGCCACGACCATAGGCATCTGGCAGACCAGTGATTACACCAGACTTACGGCAGTTACGAATGTCAGCAGTGTAGACATCGAAAACACCCGCATTGTGAGTCTTACGATAGTCAGTGAAGATTTTGTTGACGGTATCATCCAGCTTACGGCCATAAACTTCGCAGGAAGTTTCAACCATGCGGATACCACCGTTAGCGATGATAGCGCGCTTCAGCGGCTTCTCGGTCTGCAAACCAACGATGGTTTCCAGATCTTTATTGATATAGCCAGCATCGTGAGAAGTAATGGTGGATGGCAGGTCAGTATCAAAATCAAGAGGCGCGTGAGTGCGGTTCTCTTCCTTGATACCTTCCATTACATCAGCCCACAGACGATCTGTGGCTTCAGTAGAACCGGCCAGGAAAGAACTGTCACCCTCAAAAGGCGTGTAGTTTTTCTGAATAAAGTCACGAACGTTAATGCTTTGGGACCAATCGCCGGAAGTAAATCCTTCCCATGCTGCTGGTAGCTCGCTGGTGGTTACAGTCATACTAAGAGGCTCCTGATAAGTTGGAGAATTCTTTGGAAATGCTGATCTCGGGTCAGGCAGACTGCATCTGGATAGCTGTAACACCAACTTGATCTACATCAATGTAAGGAAATCATTGTCAGCGTATTGTTTGCCTATCTCGCGGAGGCATAGAGGTTGTGATATCACATTACAGATGTGTCGCAACTCACAAAAGCCATGCCCTGTATGGTCATACCGCACGTGTAAAGCTGGCCAACCCGGTGAATAAGAAATAATTACAGTGAAAGTATCGTATATACGGCAATTCCACTATCAGTGCTAATACCTATTAATCATAAAAAAACAAAAGACAAACCCAAACAAGAATTAACAAAAAAGAAAAGCGATTTAATTTTATGAATAATCCACCAATTAGCAAAAAATAGTTATTACCAATAGTCAGACATTCAAAAAAATTATGAAACCAATCAACGATCTATTTTTCTGAATGCTATTCTTTGTTTCTGTTAATTCTTTTTGATTTCGCTTTTTCAAAAAACTAACGACACTAATAATATATTGTTGTAGTTTTTCAAGCGGTTTTAACAAATAGTTTAAGTAGTGTTACCTATTCATACCGAAAATGGGTTTGTCTAACATCGTTAACCAAATAAAGACATTTTATCCATTTCTGGGAGAGGATGAACAGGAGGTAGTTATGAGCAAATATATTTACACAACGATTTACGAACAATTCACAGGTCTGAAGCCACCAGAACCAAAAGATCACAAGCCGCGTCGTCGCAGAGGCTATGGTCATCCGTACCGTATGCGGCTGAATATGCAGGAAGGCACTGCCCAGGGCAGTGAGCTGCTTTCTGACCGAGACTCAGAAAGAGATCTGTATGAGCCGGCTCCAGCGTCTGTTTTTCAGCCAACGGTAACCACAAAGCAGCCTGTTCGCAGATTCTCATCCGGCGGGCAAAGCTATCGCAGCGGTGGCAGTAGCTCCATGAATAGCCCCATGAGTGGCACCATGAACTGCAGACCATCTGTGCCGGAGGATCGCCATAACAGTGCCGAGCCTAAGGTAACCTATAAAAAGCGTCGCCAATACGGGCCTTCAAGCTTCAGTATTGGTTCAATGAGCAGAGACGGCAGCGACAACTCCGATTATTGAATTCCTATCTTGATTGATTGTTTTTGAATACTGACACTACCAGCCGAGCTCATTCATCATTTCCCCAGATTAGTGATCGCCAAAGGCCCATATATCAGGGCCTTTGTGCTTTCTCAGGCATCGTAAAATCAAAGCGTTCTTTGCTGAAGATAACTGTCATAATCCGGAATTTGTCGATTATGAGACTGTCCAAGCAAATCTGATGAGAAGATGTAATCCGCAGAGCTCTGGTTGCAGGCAACCGGGATATTCCATACCGCAGCGATCCGCAGTAACGCCTTAACATCCGGATCATGCGGCATTGGCTCGAACGGATCCCAGAAAAATACCAGCAGATCCAGCTTACACTCAGAAATCAATGCACCAATCTGCTGGTCTCCACCCAGCGGACCACTGATAAATTTAGTGACCGGCATGGACAGTTCTTTTTCGAGAAGACTTCCTGTAGTACCCGTGGCAAAAAGGTCATGGCCAAGCAGCTTTTCTTTATGACGCAAACTCCACTGCAGCAACTCCCCTTTCTTATTATCATGCGCTACCAGGGCAATGCTCTTTTTAGATGAAACATTGTATGCTTTATAAATCATGAAGTACTTCTACTCTTTTTTCAGCAATAAATAATATAAGAACCGGTTCCAATGGATGAAATATCCACGCGGCTTTTTGAACTGTAAAGCAGCTGATTCCTGAATAATTTTATTCTCGCTGAAAAACAAGCATCGCTACAACAAAAAAAATGCGGCTGCCTTTGGAAAAGCAACAGCATTGGCCAGGATCAATTAATATTTCAATTCATAAATTCCAACAGACAGTTCATGAGAGATACTTAATCATGACACCGGCGGCAACTGCTGAGCCAATCACTCCTGCTACGTTAGGCCCCATGGCATGCATCAGCAGGAAGTTCTGTGGATTCGCCTCAAGCCCCAGCTTATTAGATACTCTCGCCGCCATTGGTACAGCCGACACACCAGCAGAACCAATCAGCGGATTTATCTTGGTAGACGACAACCGATTCATCAGCTTCGCCATCAGGACACCGCTGGCGGTACCGATACAAAAAGCAACAATACCCAGAGTAAGAATTCCCAGTGTTTCCATCTGTAGAAACTTATCCGCACTCAGTTTAGATCCGACAGACAATCCGAGGAAAATAGTCGTGATGTTAATCAGGGCATTTTGAGCCGTATCGGACAGGCGCTCAACCACACCACACTCTTTCATCAAATTACCAAAACAGAACATACCCAGCAGCGGTGCGGCATCAGGCAATAACAGAGCCACCAGCACCAGCAGCAAAATCGGGAAAACAATTTTCTCCGTTTTGCTCACCGGGCGAAGCTGCGTCATTACAATCTTCCGTTCTTCAGCAGTGGTCAGTGCTTTCATAATAGGCGGCTGAATCAATGGAACCAGGGCCATGTATGAATAGGCAGCCACTGCAATGGCACCCAGAAGATGTGGAGCCAGTACGCTGGAAACGTAGATTGCCGTCGGACCATCGGCACCACCGATAATTCCGATGGCCGCCGCATCCGCCAGACTGAAATTCATCACCCCCATTGAACTCAACACAATGGCGCCAAACACAGTGGCAAAAATACCAAACTGGGCGGCAGCACCCAGGAACAGAGTCTTCGGATTAGCCAGCAACGGACCAAAATCCGTCATAGCACCCACACCCATAAAGATAACCAGTGGAGCAACCCCACTGCCAATGGCAACACTGTAAAACTGATAAAGGACACCGTTCGAATACCCGGCATCAGCAACAATATTACCAATCAGGGTACGTGTCGCTGCATTGGCCTCATTGTACAGACTATAGAGCTGATCAGGTGTTGCAGAGACACTGCCCAGCGCCTCTGAAATGGCCTGCACCACCACTGGATTGGCAACATGAAGCGCCTGTTCAATGGCAGAGAACGCCAGCCCTGCCTGGGGGATATTGGCAAGAATTCCACCAAAGCCAATAGGCACCAACAGCAACGGCTCGAATTGCTTCCGGATGGCCAGGTACAGAAGACCAAAGCCAACCAGAATCATGGCGAACTCTCCGGTGGTGAGGTTATATAACCCGGAGCCCTCCCAGAGCGTTATAAGCTTTTCCATGGCATTCTTTCTCTTTAAGCGCTTTTTTATTAAGCCAGGGCAAGCAGGGTATCACCCACCGCTACACTGTCACCTTCACGTACATCAACCGACGTCACTTGTCCGGAACGCGGGGCACGAACTTCCGTTTCCATCTTCATGGCTTCCAGGATCAGCAGAACATCACCCTCCTGAATACTTTGACCAGGAGTGACATTTACTTTCCAGATATTCCCAGCAAGAGGCGCGGGCATTGGTTCACCGGAAACGGCTGACGCACTGGCGGGCTGAGCCACAGGAGCCGATGCCGAAACCAGCTGAGAAACATCACCACCTTCAGAAACCTGAACGGTATAAGCATTACCGTTCACTTTGACGGTATAAACAGAATCATCACCTGATTTTGCAGACGCAGCAGGTGCTGGTTCAACCTCAGGCTCAGTACCCGGCACCGGTTCAAAGGCATCGGGGTTACCTCGGTTCTGCAGGAACTTCAGACCAATCTGAGGGAACAATGCATAAGTCAGAACGTCATCAACCGACTGCTCAGCCAGTTTAATTCCTTTCTCTTTAGCAAGCCCTTCAAGTGCAGCAGTCAGCTTGTCGAATTCAGATTCCAGCAGGTCAGCTGGACGACAGGTGATCGCTTCCTTACCCTCCAGCACTCTGTCCTGAAGACTCTTATTAAACGGAGCCGGAGCAGCCCCGTATTCGCCTTTCAAAATACCCTGAGTCTCTTTAGAGATGGTTTTATAACGCTCACCGGTCAATACATTAAGTACCGCCTGAGTACCAACAATCTGAGAAGTCGGGGTTACCAGCGGAATCATACCGAGGTCTTCACGAACTCTGGGGATCTCCTGCAGCACCTCGTCAAACTTGTCACTGGCCCCCTGCTCTTTCAGCTGACTCTCCATATTGGTGAGCATACCGCCAGGCACCTGGGCAATCAGAATTCTGGAATCAACACCACGAAGCTGACCTTCAAACTTCGCGTATTTTTTACGCACAACCCTGAAGTAAGCGGCCACTTCTTCCAGTTTATGCAAATCCAGACCGGTTTCACGCTCAGTACCTTGCAGTGCGGCAACGATGGCCTCTGTTGGGGAGTGGCCATAGGTCATGGACATGGAAGAGATCGCCGTATCCACACGGTCAATGCCGGCCTCAATCGCTTTGAGCAGTGACATGGAAGAAAGACCGGATGTCGCATGACAATGCAACTGAACTTCAAGATCGGTTTCTTTCTTTAGTCGGGAAACCAACTCATAAACGTCAGTCGGCGTGATAATACCCGACATATCCTTGATGCACAGTGAGTCAGCACCCTGATCTTCAATTTCCTTGGCCAGCGACACCCAGTTATCCATGGTATGAACGTGGCTGGTTGTATAAGAGATGGTACCCTGCGCATGCGCACCCTGCTTCTTGACCGCCTTCATGGCCTGCATCAGGTTACGGGGATCGTTCATGGCATCAAACACCCGGAACACATCCATACCATTGTCTACGGCACGCTCAACAAACTTATCAACGACATCATCCGCATAATGACGGTACCCCAGCAGATTCTGCCCCCTTAAAAGCATCTGCTGACGGGTTTTTGGCATGGCCTTTTTCAGCTCACGCAGTCTTTCCCAGGGGTCTTCCCCCAGATAACGAATACAGGCATCAAAGGTGGCGCCACCCCAGGTTTCCAGAGACCAGTAACCGATCTGATCCAACTGCTCTGCGATCGGCAACATATCTTCAATACGAAGGCGGGTAGCAAAGAGTGACTGATGAGCATCTCTCAACACTACATCAGTAATACCCAGCGGTTTGTTACTGGCTAAAGGCTTATTTACGTCAGACATAACCCTTATTTATCCCCCGGTTATTGGCGTTTTTCTGCTTGAGCTTTTTTTGTTCTGTGCATCTGAATGGCTGCACTGATGGCAGCAACCAGCTCACCCTGATCATTGGATGACACAGGCTGGTTATTGATGGATGTGCGATTGGGACCGGGTGCACCTGATGGTACCGGCTCCTGAAAATACCGATCGATAATTTTGGACATCAGGCTGGTTACCAGCACCAATAGCGAAAGAAACAGGAAAACAAAGCCCATTCCAAACAGCATCAGGCTTGAGCCTTCTGAGATAAGGTCCGATGGGGTCATCAGTAAGTCCTTTGCTTATACAAGCTTGATTATTATTTCCATGAACAGGCTCATAGCTGCTCTAAATTATTGACTCATAGTTGTCTTAACCCTTCCTCTGACTGCGCCAGTATTCTACTGAACACTTAGCAATAAGCAATCCGTCATCCAGACTATGCACTGTTTTTTACAGGTGAAAAAGATAATAAGACAGAAGTACCAAACAGCCATGCGCTTAACGGAAGATTGCCTGATCTCGAGAAAAATACACAGACCCAAATCAATGAAAGCCTTTCAACAGCAAGGGAACGGATATTTTAGAAAATATCCTTATTTAGAAAATGCCCTTATATTACACAATCGGCTCCCAAACCATTTCCGCCGACAAGTATAATTTGAGTAATCTAGGCAGCTGCAATGAATCACATTGGCTTGAAAGAGTTTCCTTGTCACTGGACAAGCTATTTCGTATGACAGATCTGCAGGAATTATACAAAGAAGGCTTTAAGTGTTTAGCTTCGTGTTCGACATTAAGTTCCCGTACAGAACCTCTCCAATTGCAATCTGTGAACGGACACCCGACCAAAATAGAATCAACTTGACGTCTGACGAAATTATCAGGAAATATATCACTGCACAATTTGATATTGTCATTGGTAGGAATCACGTCCTCCTCTAAGCATCTTTTACATAAGCGATTTTTTTCCTGAGGGGCGACCTTTACTGTCCTGTAGCTCCAGCAGTCATTGCAGAGGCGGTACCCACACTGTGTCTGTACTGCTGTTCTTAGTACTCCGCTGCAATCGGTGCAACAAAACTTTTCCTCTACACCACCCGTCACACGTTCGACAGGGTATCCTCCCCACAAAACCTTTCCACTACCAGTTTCCACGAAGCCAGAGTTACTCCCCATTAATGGAAGGTGCGAAGAATCTGATACTGCATTCATATAATAATGCTCCATGACATAGACGATCACACCAACTGCGTTATAACAGCGTTTTCCAGATTGCAATATAGCTCATCCAGAATTGCATCAGCTTCTTTGAAAGAGCGGATACGTTCAAACAGATTTTGCGCTTCTGGGTAAGCCTTGCGAAGATAATTCAGCCACTGCTTGAGGCGTGCCGGATGGTATTGCCATTTCCCATTTTTTCGATCCCGGTCACTTAACTGCAGGATCAACTGTAGAACCGAATGCCAACTCATCGGACCAACAGAGTCACGAATCATTGTGGTGATATTGGGCGTCACCAGTGATGAGCGACCGACCATCAAGCCTGTGCAACCAGATGCCTCCATACAGCGTCCGGCATCTTCGTGGTTCCAGATCTCTCCATTGGCAATAACCGGTATGCGCAGGTTTTCGCGAATTTTGCCAATGTATTCCCAGTGGGCCGGTGGGCGGTAGCCTTCCGTTTTGGTACGAGCATGCACGGTCAGTTCAGAAGCGCCCGCCTGCTCTATGGCTCGGGCATTTTCCAGAAAGAGCGACTTATCTTCATAGCCCAGACGGATTTTAGCGGTTACAGGCCATTCTATCGGCACGGCATCACGCACAGCGTTGACGATACGGTAAAGCTCATCCGGGTCACGTAACAAGATGGCGCCCCCCCGGTTTTTATTAACCCCTTTTGCCGGACAGCCAAAATTGATGTCGACGCCCGGTGACCCTAATTTGACCGCCCGTGCAGCATTGAGAGCCATATATTCCGGATTACTACCGAGCAACTGTAAACGAACCGGTGTGCCATTTGAGGTTTTTGCCCCCTGCAATAGTTCCGGGCAGGTGCGATAAAATACCCGGTTTGGCAACAGAGTATCCGTCACACGGACAAATTCGGTAACACAGAGATCAAACGTATTGATGCCGGTGAGCAGATCACGCATATCGTGATCCATAACGCCTTCCATCGGCGCCAGTATCAACCGCATGGCATACCTTCTTGAATTGAAAAGAAAGCGATTTTACCGTCAGAGCACTGGTGGATGAAATAGGGGGCGCTCCCAATTAGACACACAAGAGAAATAGAAAGAAAAAACAGACTATTTCTGCCACTCTAAAGTCTTTACCCATTAGCCTGCACTCACTATGCTTGCAACTTTTCAGCCTTGAAACAAAACAACGTGTCCGACCGTCAATCTTCTCATCAAAACATGAGCCAACCCGAGACTGCGGCCATCCAGTGGGAAAATGGCCTGCCCATTTCCACCCGGTTCAATGATGTCTATTTTTCTCACACTTCAGGCATTGCCGAAACTCACCACGTTTTTCTGGAACAGAACCATCTTCCACAACGGTTTAGAGCATTAACCCCCGGAGTCACTTTCACCATCGGTGAGACCGGTTTCGGAACCGGCCTGAACTTCCTCTGTGCCTGGCAGCTCTTTCTGGAAACCGCTCCAGAAGATTGCACCCTGATTTTTATCAGCACCGAGAAATATCCAGTACCATCGGATGACCTGAAAAAGGCCCTGAGTGGGTTTGAAGAACTGACCCCCCTGGTCAGCGAAATGGTCAGCACTTATCAGCTGGGTTCAGAAAACATCAAACTGCAATTTTCGGATAATGCCTCGAATAAAAAAATCCAGTTAAACGTCCTGATCGGCGATGTACTCGATACCCTGCCCCATATTGACGAGAAGATCGACGCCTGGTTTCTTGATGGTTTTGCCCCAGCCAAAAATCCGGATATGTGGCAACCAAAACTCTTTCAAACCCTGAAAGCCAAAAGCAATGAACAGGCCACTTACTCAACCTTTACCGCTGCCCGCCTTGTTCGTGATGGCCTGAAAAATGCCGGATTTTCCGTTACTAAACAGCCTGGGGTTTGGCAAAAAACGGGAGATGATTACCGGTTGTCTAATCCCGGCATCAGGCTTGCCCACGGCCACTAAACCCTGGTTCGCTCCGGCCAGCCACACAAACCCTGAAAAAACGGCAATTGTCGTTGGTGGTGGACTGGCAGGCTGCAGCGCAGCCTGGTCGCTGGCAAAACGGAGGATGGCAGGTCACTTTTCTGGAACAGAATGACCATCTGGCCAGCGAGGCATCCGGTAACCCTCAAGGTGTGCTCTACGCCAAGCTCTCTGCGGACAACACCCCGTTAAGCCAATTTATCCTTAAGGGATACCACTACACACTGAACGTTCTTGAAACACTGGAGGTTCAAGAGTGGCAACAGTGCGGGGTTATTCAACTAGCCATTGATGATAAAACGAACCAGCGGTACCAGGCCCTGAATTCACAACACCCTGATGCGCTATTGCAATACCTGAATGAACAGCAACTGTCGGCAATAGCTGGCCTCAATATCAATTACCCGGGGCTCTACTTTCCACAAGGCGGGCTGGGTTCATCCACCCGCTCTTTGTCGGGCAATGGCGAGTCATCCGAATATCAAGGTTGTCACCAACACGGTCATCACTCAACTTGAACCTGGTGAACATGGCTGGACTGTTAAAGCCAAAGAGAGTGAATTCAACTGCAAGACGGTGATCATCGCCCAGGGAACGGCAAGCCACCAGCTTCCATCACTGGATTACCTGCCCCTCAAAGCCATTCGTGGCCAAATCACCCAGGCACAGGCGACACCCGGCAGCCAAAAACTGGCCAGCTGTGTCTGTGGTGAAGGTTATGTTGCTCCGGCTGTTGAGGGTTTTCATACCATGGGCGCCACCTTCAACTTTAAAGATTCAAGCTCAGAAGTTCGTGAAGCAGACCATGCCGAAAACCTGGCCATGCAGGCAAAATACTTTCCTGCCATGTATCAGGCTCTGGGTGGCAGTGAGACCGCTATCACTGGAGGCAGAACTGGTTTCCGGTGTACTACACCGGACTACCTGCCCGTTGTGGGACCGATTGTAGACCGCCCTCGTTTTCTGGCGATTTATGAGCCGTTGCGCAAAAACAGCAAACTACCGGTAACAGAGACTTCATGTTATCTCGATGGACTCTATGTTACGGCAGGGCACGGCTCCAGAGGGATGCTCTCCTGCCCTGTTTCCGGGGAAATACTGGCGACCATGATCACAGGGGAACCTGGTACGGCTTCCCGCTTATCGATGCCCACAAAACTGTTGGAAGCAGTTCATCCCTCTCGCTTTCTTATCCGCAACCTGATCCGGAATAAAGCCTAGGTAATTGCCGCAAAAAATCAGGTAGCATTACTCAGAGATGAATCAACTCAGGCTGACTATCTTTTAGTCATGAATTAGGTAACGTTCTGTTGCCTGCTCATGAAGCTCCTGTTTCAATCCATTCAGCAAACTGCGTCCGGGCAACTTAATCTTTCTCTAGTTGCCCGTTTTCTTTGTCGCTCGAAAGGCTCAATTGCAAAAGAGGCGGTTATCCTCCAAGGCAAACACCTGTTCCTTTGAGACCACAGTAGCCTTCAGGATTCTTGGCCAGGTATTGCTGGTGATATTTTTCTGCGTAATAGAAAGGAGGGGGCTTCGCAAATTTCCGTTGTAATTTCCGGATACCCCTGTTGTTTCAGAGAAGCAGCAAATTCAGCCCGGGAGCTTTCTGCCTGCCCAGTCTGCTCACCCGTGGTTGTATAAACTGCCGAACGATACTGAGTACCCACATCATTACCCTGTTGCATCCCCTGGGTAGGGTCATGGGACTCCCAGAACAGCTTTAACACCGCCTGAGTGGGTACCTTTTCAGGGTCATAAACCACCATCACTATTTCCGTATGCCCTGTGCCTCCAGAGCATACTTCTTCATAGGTTGGGTTCGGTGTGTAGCCTCCCGCATAACCAACGGCCGTTGTATAAACGCCGGGCAACTGCCAGAACAACAGCTCTGCTCCCCAGAAACAGCCAAGACCAAAATAGATCGTCTGTAAGTGGTCAGGAAAGGGAGGTTTAAGTGGATGACCATTAACAAAGTGCATGGCTGGAACGGGTATGGCTTCCGAGCGGCCTGGCAAGGCTTTATCGACCGATGGAAGCTGCTGTTTATCAGGGGCTTTACGAAAGAATGTCATGATACGGTCCTCCCTGACAGAGATCATAACAGAATCCGGATTCTTTCCCGGCAAAGAACATCAAGAATATTTATTGTTCACCCAATGTTAGCAATGCCGGATCCAAACGCTGATCAAACCAGTTATAACGCCAGTCAAGGTGTGCACCAGTTACTCTACCGGTGGCACCGACTTCACCAATAATCCGCCCTCGCTTAACAGAAGCCCCGTTTTGTACCGACACCTTACTCAGATGAAGAAAGCTGGAAAAAACGCCATGCCCATGATCAAGAATGATTGTGCCACCAGAATAATACAGATCTGTGTCAGCTAACCTGACAATACCATCAGCGGGGGCGGCTACTGGCGTCCCGGTGGGAACTGCAATATCAAGACCGTAGTGAGGTCGTCCCGGCTTGCCGTTGTAGACTCTCTGACTACCATAAACACCGCTGATTCTGCCCTTTACCGGCCAGCCAAAACCATTAAAGAGATCAGTTTGCTCTGTGTCAGGAACTCTTGCCTCACGAACCTTCTCTGCTTCTTTCCGAATACGGGATAAAAAACGCTCATCCGGTGTGACATACTTTTTAGCAATACCGGTCAGTTGTTGAATATTATATTCCCGGGGTTTCAGCTGAACAACATTCGTTTTTAGTTCGCCGCTGGCATACTGTTCAACATAGGAATGCTCAAGCTCAGCATCACGGCCAAAACCAAGAACAAAGCGTCCATCTTTTGCAACCCTCACCGCCTGATTATTGTAAATAATTTTACTGCCGGGTGAAGCCTGGCCAACGAAAATCCCCCCCGGAGTGAGCTGGCTCTGCAGTCCTTGACCGCTGACCACCAGCGACCATATCAGAAAAATAAGTCCTGTAACGAGGCGCATTGAAAGCTTCTCCCTTTTTAATCTGCCTACAGCATATTATCGACATTTTGACTTTTACCAAAACCGTGAAATAGGATGAAGGAGCCGCCCAATAAGGCTGGAATAATCAGAACAGGATGTCATTATGGACTTTATAATACTGAGCACCGCGCTTGTCATGCCCATCGTCTATGGCTTTGCTATTCTTCTTTCACTGCTCACTGGCAAATCTCCGGATTTAAAAGACATTCATGGCTGAGCCACGCTTTACACTCTGTCTCTCACAAGTCGCCACCGAGCGGCTTACCTTCTGGAGATCCTGATTTAGCTGTTCCGCAAAAGCTTTTACACGCTTCCAGTCTGTGAACTCGGTATTCTGGGTGATATCGGTAGGACCACCAGTCAGTTTCATGATCAGTCGGATCATTTGCCTGTCTACCCAGCGGTATTGAGCATACAACAGTGCACCAGCAAACACTTCAACCCGATCTGGAGTCCATGAAATCTGTTTCAGGAACTTCTGAAGGTAACGGTTGTTATGAGGGTCCCGTCGTTCAGGCTTCCTGGCGGTCAGGTTGACGGTAAAGAAATAGCTGGGAATCCTGGCGAGCTGATCACTGTATTTCTCAATAAACTGATAGCACTCTCTATGATGCTTGCCATAACGGATTGAACATCCAAGCACAACGCCATCACAGGACTCAAGAGAGAAACCGTCTTTTAGATCGGTAATCGAGCTAACAAAAGGTTCATGGCCGGCCTGGGCCAGACAGTAGCCAATTCTTTCTGTGATTTTTCGGGTCTGGCCTTCACACCCTAGGTACAACAAGGCTATACGGGACATAGTAAAGTAAGAGGGTCATAATAAAACCAATATTTGAGCAGATAATAACCAACTTGTAAGTCAGCATTGTTAACACAGATCAATAAAGTAATAGAAAGCAGTGAGTAACA
>CBDHDM010000046.1:0-9283 GCA_965261315.1 Endozoicomonas sp.
GGAGAGGAAACGAGTGAAGAAAAAAATGATAAAATAATAAAAAGAAAAAACATGAAGAAAACAAAACAAAACAAAACAAAACAAAAAAAACCGTAACCTAGCTACTTGGGCCGGCTCATCTGCGGTTTACTCGCTGTCGAGGTTGGACTTGCAACTGAGACAAAAAGGTCGGACCCACAGTTGCGAGTCGAGAGTGGACTCACAATTGGGACTAAAAAAGGTCGGGCCCCAGTTGCGAGTCGAGTTTGGACTTTCAACTCGGAGAAAAAAGGTTGGGCCCCAGTTGCGAGTCGAGGGTGGACTTGCAACTGAGACAAAAAAAGGTCGGGCCCCAGTTGCGAGTCGAGGGTGGACTTGCAACTGGGACAAAAAAAGGTCGGGCCCCAGTTGCGAGTCGAGGGTGGACTTGCAACTGGGACTTAAAAAGGTAGGGCCCCAGTTATGAGTCGAGGGTGGACTTGTAACTGGGACAAAAAAAGGCCGGGTCCCAGTTGCGAGTCGAGGGTGGACTTGCAACTGGGACAAAAAAAAGGTCGGGCCACAGTTGTCAGTCGTGAGTGGACTTGCAACTGGGTCAAAAAAAGGTTGGGCCCCAGTTGCGAGTCGAGGGTGGACTTGCAACTGGGACAAAAAAAGGTCGGGTCCCAGTTGCGAGTCGAGGGTGGACTTGCAACTAGGAAAAAAAATATCGGGGCCCAGTTACGAGTCGTGAGTGGGATTGCAACTAGGAAAAAAAAGTCGGGCCCCAGTTGTGAGTCGAGGGTGTACTTGCAACTAGGTCAAAAAAAATCGGACCCCAGTTGCGAATTGAGGGTAGACTTGCAACTGGGTCCCAGTTACGATTCGAGGTTGGGATTGCAACTGGGACAAAAAGTGGTCGGGCCCCAATTGCGAGTTGAGGGTGGACTTGCAACTGGAAGAAAAAAAAAGGTCGGGCCGCAGTTGCGAGTCGTGGGTGGACTTGCAACTGGGACGACAAAAAGGTCGGGCTCCTATTGCGAGTCGAGGGTGAAATTGCAACTGGGACAAAAAAAGGTCGGACCCCGAGTTGCGAGTCGAAGGTGGACTTGCAACTGGAACAAAAATAGATGGCACCAGTTGTGAGTCGAGGGTGGACTTGCATCTAAGACAAAAAAAAATATCGGGTCCCAGTTGCGAGTCGAGGATGGACTTGCAACTGGGACAAAAAAAGGTTAGACCCCAGTTAGGAGTTGAGGGTAGACTTGCAACTGGGACAAAAAATTGGTAGGTCCAGTTACGTATCGAGGGTGGACTTGTAATTGGGACAAAAGATGGCGACCCCAGTTGTATATTGAGGGAGAGTTGTAACTGAGACAAATAAATCGATCCCCTAATTACAAGTTGGGGTGGACTTGCTAACTAGATCAGATGAGTTAATGTCAAAAATGGACATGCAGCTGGGTAAGATAAGCCCAGGTATGGTCAGTTGCGTGTTGAGAGAACTGAGAGTGTCGATGGAGAGTGATAACCAACGCTGTATCTTTTTTATGGTCGCGAGGTGACTCTTCGAACTGTAAGAACGTAGCCAAAAAAACAAAACAAAAAAGACAAACAAATGGGCCAGCCCCGCGCAATGAACCGTGACATGAACGAGCTGATAGAAAAGCACCGCAACGGACAGCGAGGCACGATCAAGTTTGCACGATAATTAAAGACAAACAGATCAGACGGTGTATGACTTAGATTGGACTTAGATGTGAGGTAAGTATATTACATCTAGATGTGAAATAGCAATTCCGTTTGGGAATTAACCACGCGTCGTAACGCTTGTATTCATTAATATATATAGGGATTACAAGCATATGTACGTGTCGTACAAGTCATGGACAGCTTATACAAGGAAACAAGTACATGACGAGATTCTATACTAATACAAAGAGAAAAGTATGTTTTTGGTCCCTCAAGTTCCCCAAAAGTATAGACTTGGTCCCTCAAGATTTTTTGGTAGACATTTGGTCCTTCAAATCTCAAAACCAGGTAAGTTTCGTCCAAAACCAAATTTTGACCACTTTGAACGGGTAATTCGAAAAAAAATTCAAAAAAATCTGAATTTTTTTGGCATCCAATATGCTTGAGTGCACAAGGTGTGTGCAAATTTTCATGGTCTTTGGACACTCGTGGAGCTCGTGGCAAAAAAAAAAAAAAAAAATCTATGCTAGGTGAACAGTAAATTCAAAAAAAATAGCAAAACATTGTTTTTAATTCTGAAATTTTTTGGCACCCAAGATACTTGGGTGCGCTAGGTGCATGCAATTTTTTGTTGTCAAATGACATCCGAGGAGCTCTAGCCAATAAAAATAAAATTTTGCTATTTTTTTGAGCGAATTTTTCTTTTTTGCCACGAGCTCCTCGAATGTCCAAAGATGAAGAAAATTTGCACGCGCCTTGCGCACCAGAGGATCTTAAACGCCAAAAAAATTCAGATTTTTTTTATTTCTTTTGCTATTTTTTTTGAATTTACTGTTCACCAAGAGTAGATTTACTTATTTTTTGCCACGAGCTCCTCGAGTGTTCAAAGACCATGAAAATTTGCACGCACCTTGTGCACCCGAGCATATTGGATGCAAAAAAAATTCAGATTTTTTTATTTTTTTCTATTTTTTCGAATTTACTGTTCATCCAGTCAAACCCGGTCAAAATCTGGGCGGTCAAACCCGGTCAAAGTGGTCAAAATCTGGTTTTGGACGAAACTTACCCGGTTTTGAGACTTGAAGGACCAAATGTCTACCAAAAAATCTTAAGGGACCAAGTCTATACTTTTGGGGAACTTGAAGGACAAAAACATACTTTTCTCTAATACAAATTGGTCATATATTCTAACATTTTCATCGTCTTTGCGTGCTTCCACTGAACCTACACCACTTGTCATTTGCATATTTTCCTTTACTCTAACAAGTGGTACGCAGTGGAGGACTAGCTCTTTACTGGCATGAATCTCTGCACCTTGAAATAAAAACGATGAACGAGAGATACATTGACGCGCACGTGCGTGCGTCCGCGGATGTTCCCCCTTGGAGGCTCACGTGCGTCTATGGCGAGCCCCAAACTGAGGACCGTCATCTTATGTGGTCGCTCCTCCGAAATCTCCATCAACTCGAGGATATGCCATGGGCCGTGATTGGGGACTTCAACGAAGCCATGTGGGGCTTCGAACACCTATCTCAAACCCCACGATCGGCAGGGCAGATGATTGACTTCCGGGATGTGTTGGAACTCTGTGAGCTCAGTGGCCTTGGCTTTTTAGGTTTCCCTTTCACTTATGATAACCGCCGAGTTGGAAAGGCGAATGTGAAGGTCCGGCTGGACCGGGCAGTGGAAAATAATCGGTGGAGAGATTTGTTTTCTCAGGCCGAGGTGGTACACTTGGTGGCGCCTAGCTATGACCACTTGCCCATCTTGCTCAAGTGCTCGGCTGAGCAGGATAGGCCGCAGCCAACAAGGAGATGCCGTCGCTACGAAGTGATGTGGGAGCACGACGGCGCGCTTCCTGAGGTGATCCAGAACGCATGGAGGGAGGCGGGTGCCATGGGCAACCTTGGTGATGTGGCTGCTGCTCTAGGAAAATTCATGCACACACTACACGACTGGGGCAAAAAGAAGTTTGGTAATGTGGTAAAGGAAATCAATAAATCCCGATCACGATTGGAAGAATTAATGGCTATGAATGCGGATCAACGCACCATAAGGGAGGCGACGGATCGCATGAACGAGCTCCTCTACAGAGAAGAAATGTTGTGGATGCAAAGATCTAGAGTGTCGTGGTTGAGAGAAGGAGACCGCAACACGAACTTTTTTCATCGTTAGGCTGTATGGCGTGCGCGTAAGAACCATATTAAAGTCTTGCTTGACGAGAATGGGGTTGAGCATAAGGACCATGACGTGATGGCAGCCATGGTCAGGGAGTATTTCTCCTCATTTTTCACGGCGGATATGTCACTTCAAGCCAATCCGGTAACCTCTCTTATTGACATTCGGGTTAATGACCTAATGAATGAGGGGCTATGTGCAGACTTTTCTGACAAGGAGATCGCTGATGCTCTTTTTTAAATCGGCCCCCTCAAGGCGCCGGGACCCGATGGCTTTCCTGCATGTGTTTTCCAGAGAAACTGGGCAGTCATGAAGGATCATGTGGTTGCGGGCATGAAAAGAATTCTTCCGTACCAGTGTTATGCCAGAAGGGGTAAATGACACTGCTATTGTTCTTATACCCAAGATTAATAACCCTGCCAAACTCATGGATTTCAGACCGATTAGCCTCTGTAATGTCATATATAAAGTGGTTTCTAAGTGTTTGGTCAAACGGCTCCGCCCCATCCTGGATGACATTATATCGCCGGCTCAGAGTGCCTTTGTACCAGGAAGGATGATTACGGACAATGCGCTTCTCGCATTTGAGTGCATACACCATATGTTACAGGAGAAAGACCCTGAGAAAAGCTTTTGTGCGTATAAACTGGACCTGTCAAAGGCTTACGATCGGGTTGATTGGACATACTTGAAGCAAACGATGCAAAAAGATGGGTTTTGCTCAGCGTTGGGTGGACTGGATAATGACATGCGTCACCTCGGTGAGATACTCTGTTTAATTTAATGGAACCCTCTTGGACTCGTTTGCACCGACGCCTGGGCTTCGGCAAGGTGACCCACTCTCCCCGTTTTTGTTCCTGTTTGTTGCTGACGGGCTATCTGCTTTGCTCAAGGGTGGTGAAGAGAGCCAGAGATTCTCTCCTATAAAGATTTGTCGTCGAGCACCAGGTGTCTCCCATCTATTGTTTGCTGATGATACCCTTCTGTTCTTCAAAGCGGAGTCTGCTCAGGCTAGTGAGGTACGGAATATTTTGCTGACATATGAAGCTGCCACCGGTCAACTAATAAATCCAGCCAAGTGCAGTATTCTGTTTGGAGATTCCTGCCCAGCCCCTACCCAGGAGGATGTTCGCCAGATACTTGCTGTCCAGCGTGACACTTTTGAGGAAAAATACTTGGGCCTCCCAACCCAGGGAGGAAGAATGACTAGAGAAAAATGCCTAAGTCTTCTTGAGCAACTGACTCAAAGAATTATTCAGTGGGGTGACACACTATCGCAGGCCGGGAAGGAGGTGATGGTAAAAGCAGTGGCACAGGCGATCCCTACATACATGATGGGTGTCTTCAAACTCCCAATGTCTGTCTGTGATGATCTGAACCAGATGGTGCATAACTTTTGGTGGGGTTCTTCTAAGGGACGACGCAAGACCCACTGGCAAGCTTGGCCAAAAATCTTGGCCCCAAAAAACGAAGGGCGGCATTGGCTTCCGAGACTTCCGCGTCTTTAACCAAGCCCTGCTAGCTAGGCAGGCTTGGCGTTTACTCACTAAACTAGACAGTCTGTGTGCGCAGGTTTTGAAGGCACGCTACTACCCCGACGGACGCCTTGAGGATACGGTTTTTGCCGGAAATGCCTCGTCCACGTGGCAGGCTATCCAGTATGGGCTTGAGCTACTGAAGAAGGGACTCGTCTGGCGCGTCGGAAATGGGGAGCGCATACGCATATGGCGAGATTGCTAGCTACCTCGGGAGCACTCTGGCCAGTTGGTTACATTACAGGGGACTTGCCGGCTGAGACGAGTGGCCGAGCTGCTCGATGAGGGGGGAAGGTGGCGCATGGACTTGCTGCACCGCCACTTTCTCCCTCTGGACGTGGACGTCATCACTAGCATCCGACCTGTGCCACGTGTTCTAGAGGACACACTCGCTTGGGCGCCGGAGAAATCGGGCAACTTCACCGTCCGTTCTGCATACCGCATGGCCATGGACGAGCGCGAGCGCCCATTGGCATGTGCTACGAGCAGGGCACCGGATGGTCGTCGCACCATCTGGAAGATCATTTTGGGGTGCCCTGCTCCCCCTAAGGTACGATTGTTTGCCTGGCGTCTTGTGTCGAATTCTCTGCCTACATGGTCAAATAAATTTTCTCGAGGTCTTGAGTCATCTTACATGTGCCCCCTCTGTGGTGTGGAACGAGAGGATATCTTCCACGCATTTTGCAGATGCCCTCGAGCGGTGGCCTTGTGGCAAGCCATGACGTCGGTCTGGCCTCTTCCGGACATTCGCTCGATCCGCAACACGGGGCCGGAGTGGCTACTTGGCGTCCTGGAACCGCTCTCGGAGACAGTCAGAATGGTATTGCTCATGACGCTATGGCGCACCTGGCATGTACACAATGAAATAACGCATGATAAGGAAGCTCCTCCTACTGAAGCTAGCAAGCGGTTCTTGCTGGGTTACATAAATTCCCTTCTTTGCATTCAACACTTCCCTAGTGCAGACATGGAGAAGGGGAAGATGGTGCTTCCCAGCCCTGCTGCCCGTGACTCCGTTGACACAAGCAAACGCATCAAGGAAGCAGTGG
The DNA here is from genome assembly GCA_965261315.1 of Endozoicomonas sp. GTDB lineage: Bacteria > Pseudomonadota > Gammaproteobacteria > Pseudomonadales > Endozoicomonadaceae > Endozoicomonas. The sequence continues at coordinate 6,413 of CBDHDM010000046.1, forward strand.
AGCAGCTGCGCTGGGCGCGGCCGCCGCCAGGGTGGGCGAAATTGAACACTGACGGGTCCTTTGTTGCTGCTGACGGGTCGGCTGGAGCTGGTATGGTGCTACGGGACGCGTCGGGCGCCATCATTTTTACTGCTTGCCGAGGTTTGCTCACATGTGATAATGCTTTACAAGCTAAACTAGAGGCATGCAGAGAGGGCCTGGACCTCGCCCTCCAATGGACCCCGCTCCCGGTGCTGATCGAAATGGACTGCGCGGAGGCAGTGACAATGATCCAAGACAATGAGAGAAACCGATCGCGATACATGACGCTGGTGCATGAGATAAAAGCCCTGATGGCTGATCAAAGGGAGGTTGTCATTACTTTAGCTAGTCGTTCGCAGAACAAAGTTAGCCATGGTCTTGCGGCCTACGGCCGTAGTACTCCCCGTACTGCCATTTGGCTGGGCTCCGGAATGGAGGAAGTTGTATCCCTGTGTAAGAACGACATTGGCCCACCCTAAGTAATACAAACTCCGTTTACCTCGCAAAAAACAAGTGGTACGCAGCCTGAAATTGACCGAGGAGCATGCATCCAAGATCGTTTTCGTCATATGAAAATAGAATTTAGCTGTTGCTGGCCCGTGCACATCACGATTGGTTAATACGAAACGAATCTTTGGCGATCGATCGCAGCGATCAATCCCGACCGTGCGCGACTCTGCGTGTCCTATTTCCTTTCGGCTCGTTTCCTTTTTTAGAATGGCCCGCCAGATGCGCTACATCTATTACCTTTTCCCTTTCGCCCATTCCTATCCGGCAACGTCTCCGGACCCCTCCTACTCCCCCCCCCCCCGGCGGCGGCTCCTTCCTCCCTGTCGCGTGGATGGATTGCAGCCGTACGAGGCGCCGCGGACGCACCGGCGAAGTGGGTCGCCTCCGCACTGCTGTCCTTGCAGCCCCTGCCGGAGGAACAGCGCCGCGGACGCCCAGGCGAAGTGGCTCGCCTCCTCACTGCCGCCCCTGCCAGAGAAACGGCGCCGCGGACGCCCAGGCGAAGTGGCTCGCCTCCCCATCGCCGCCGGGGATTCGCGCCCTCTCTGGCCGCACGGCCGATTCTGAGCCGCACACGGTGAGTCTTCTATTTCTTTTTTTTACTATTAATTGTTGGTATTTGTCTTCAGTGCTTGACTACCATGCAGAGTAGTATTTATCTTCTCTGAAGTCTGAACTTCTCCATTACCCGGTCTGACTTATTCCAAACATAAAATTGGGACAGGGCTAAAAGATTTTTTTTGCTTTCTTACCTTGATAAGCTAATCTTTTACTAGTCAATATCCTGAAATGTTTTATCAAGCAAATCAAGACTGAACTGAAGTAGGGGACTGATAGGCGCCGGCCGGCCGGCCCAATAGTTCGGCCGGTCGCGCCCCAGCCGCCCGATCCGGTTGCCGTGGCCGTCAGATTGCTGCACACGGGCTTCGTCTTCCTTCTACGGACATCGTACAGGGAAAAAATCCTCCGCCTCTGCACCATAGGATTCCGCCTTTCGTGTGCGGCTCCGGCGAGGGAAACGGCCGCCGGCCGCCTGCCGCTCACACCCCGACGCCTCGCAGCCCTCCGCTGCTCGCCGAAGAACCTCCCCCCGCTCGTCAATTTCGGTTGTAGCTTCGTCGTCCACCGGTTGCAACTCCGTCGCCGATCGGTTGCAACTCCCGACGTCACCGCTCCATGGTTGCGACACCACGATGCGCCGCCGCCCCCCCTCGCCGTCGATGCTCGCTGCACGGAATTGCGTCGACGACGGCCACCAGTCAATGCCGTTGAGTGGATGTAGCAAAAAACATCACCGGTCGTAGCAAAAACGACAACGGTTGCAGCAAATCGTCGTCGCCGCCGTCGTGAGGTCGCAGCTCCGCCATGATGGATGTAGCAAAAACCCTTGCCGGTAGTAGCAAAATCCAACGACACTTGAATCTTTATTATCTACGGTTGAAGCTTATCTGTCAATGGTTGCAAAAAAAAAATCGGTTGCGCGGTGCCGTGGTTGAAGCTTTCTCTATCTAACGATTGAAACTTTTCTGTCAAATGGTTGCAGCTTTCTCTAGTTGGGCAGTGCCGCTTGAAGCTTTCTCTATCTATGGTTGAAGCTTTTCTCAAGTGCGGTTGAAGCTTTTTTAGGTGACGGTTGCAACACTTGTATACACGCGGTTCCGGCCAAGGCAGCAGGCAGCCGTGGCATCTGCGCCCTAGTAGCAGGCAGCCGTTGCAGTGCCGGCCATGGCCTGCATCACGGGATGAGCATAGAGCAGCGCCCATGGCCGCAGCTACATGGCCTGGTCTCGAGAAGAGAGAGAGGATGGAGTCCCGCTTCGGTACAACCCCCCCCCCCCTAAAACGTATAAAGGGTAGTACCGTCATTGCGCACTGCATATAAGATACCCGCCCGCCGCCGTACGCCCGCCCGCCCGCGTCGCCCTAAGCCCGCCCGCGTACGCCGTAACCGTCGCCGTACGCTAGCCCACGTACGCCCTACCCCGTCGCCGTATGCCCGCCCACGTTGCCGTACACCCGCGTGTGTACGTATGAAAAAAAAACCCCGGCCCGTGCCCTGCCGCCGCCCCACCGTCGAAACCCTAGCGGCGATAGCCATTCCTGCCTCCGCAATCCTCTCCGGCAGTCGACGTCACCCTCCACGTCGCCCTGGTCGCCGCACAAAAAACACGCCGCGCGTGCCCTGCCGCCGCCCGCAGGCGAAACCCTAGTGGAGATCGTCGTTGCAGCTGCCGCATTCCTTTGCCGTCGCCCTGATCGCCACCCACCCCTGATCTTCACGGCGGCGTTCTGCATGCAACATTAACGCGGCTGTGGTCGCCTGCCTCCCGCCGGCCATCA
>CBDHDM010000047.1:0-13359 GCA_965261315.1 Endozoicomonas sp.
GTGCAATATGTCCTGTGATTATTGCTTCTATCTGGAAAAGGAAGAGATTTATGGCAAGCAGATGCCCATGCGTATGGATGACGCGACTTTACGCCAATACATTAAACAGCAATTTAAGGCTCAGGCCAGCCTGCCTGAGGTCAACTTCACCTGGCAGGGTGGGGAGCCAACTCTCTGTGGCCTTGATTTCTTCAAGACCATTATCAAATACCAGAAGCGTTACAGCAGTGGCAAGCCGGTCAGTAACAGTATCCAGACCAACGGTCTGCTGATCGATGACAAGTGGGCCCGATTCCTTGCCGAGAACCGCTTCCTGGTGGGCATTTCCATTGATGGGCCGGAACATCTGCATGACCGTTACCGGGTTTCCAAGGGGCGGACGCCAACCTTTAAAAAGGTGATGGCCGCCATTGAGCGGATGAAAAAGTACAAGGTTGATTTTAATACCCTGACGGTTATTAATGACCATAACTGCGATCATGGCCTTGAGGTTTATCGCTTTCTCAGGTCTATTGGTTCCGATTTTCACCAGTACATTCCTATTGTTGAATTAATGGAGTCTGATGCCCGTATTGATGAACAGGCCGCTCAGCTTATTTTTCCGGTAAAGCGGGAAAACAATGCCATGACCAGCTTCTCTGTACCCGGCGCTTTTGATGAGAAAGGCGATAATAAGGGTTATGGAAAGTTTATGACTGAGGTCTTTGATGAGTGGGTGAAAAACGATGTTGGCGATGTCTATGTGCGTCTGTTTGAAATCGTTCTTGCGCAGACTCTGGGTTATCCTCCATCAATCTGTATTTTCCAGAAGACTTGCGGTAATGCGCTGGTTCTGGAACAAAATGGAGACCTGTATCCCTGTGACCATTTTGTTTACGAAGAACTAAAGCTGGGAAATATCAATGACACGTTTGTTCTTGAGATGGCGATGTCGGACAAACAAAAAGCCTTTGGCGACAGTAAGGAAACTACGCTGACTGACATGTGTCGTCGTTGTGAGTTTCTGGACTTGTGTAATGGTGGTTGTCCCAAGCACCGGGTTGTTGAGATTGGTGAGACTTACCAGCAGAACCATTTGTGCGGTTCCTATAAAAAGATTTTCAGCCATATGAAACCGTATATGGAATACATGGCTAATGAGCTTCGTCATCAGCGTGCTCCCCATACGGTAAAAAGCTTCACGCCTGCTGTTCAGTAGATTTTCCCTCCTTCTATCTCGTTCTCACAGCTCCGAAGCTGTCGCAAAACCCTCGTTCCCATGCTCCGCGTGGGAATGCATACGGATCTGGCCGCATGTGGAACACCTCATTTCTGCCCGTGTTTAGTACGCTTCATGCCGGTTGTTTCATTTACGGAGGGGCGGGTATGCATTCCCACGGAGGACCGTGGGAACAAGGTCACTTCCAGTGAATGCCGTTCCAGGCGTGCATAACCTATCTAAAACGAAAGTATTTTTCCTCGTTAAACGCCATGTCTTTCGCTTTTGTTGAAATATTTTCTTTCAAAACGTTGTCTTTGACGGCAATCAATAAACAAAAATAAACAAAACGTACTATTGAGGTGAAAGACTGGCTCCAACTGTGAGCAGCAGCTAATCGATTATTATCAGGAGTTCCCATTGCTTACCTCGAAACAGTCCTCTCAGGCATCAGGATGTCGTGTAACGGGGTTAGGGAGAAGCCTTCTCTTTATCTCACAGTTTTTTTTGGCAGGAGTTGTTTCTGCTACTGATCTGATTTCCTTTGAAAGCGAGGTTCCACAGCAGATTACATTAGGCGGTGGATCTACATACGAGTTAGTGTCTTCTAAAGCTATTCATGGCGATCAGTCTCTTCAGTGGGGCTGGGACTCTTCTGGTGCTTCTATTGAAATTAACTATTTTCTTTCAGTGACTTCGGATACTGAAGCCAGAAAAGTATTGGGACGTCCTGCGACTCATGTGCTTTCGTTCTGGGTCTATAACGAACACGCCATAGAAAAGAGTAAGCCACTGAAAGTACTGGTTAATGGCAATACTAACGCCAGTGTTGATGTGTCTCTGGATTTTACTGGTTGGAGAACCTTTGGGGTATCTATCATCAATGACCTCAATTTTGAAGGTGCAACCATTGATTCCCTGGTATTTAAGGCACCTGCTGTTGAAAAGGGTTCGCTGCTTATTGATCGTGTGATGTTTTCCATTGATGACAGCCGGTATCAATGGTCTGACTATCATGTGAAAACCAGTAAGCCATATCAGGAGATTGACTTTGGTGTGGCGAAAGATGTACCTCTGGCCAGCGATAAATACAACAACATTGACACTATTCGCAAACGGGTTATTGAGTATTTGACCAGTTCAAACCCTGACTCCTTGGATGATATAAAGAAACGGTATGGTACATTCAAACGACGAGATAAAGATGTCTTGCGTCACGTCATTACCGATCCACAGATGGTGATTTATCAACCTTCTGCTTTATCTGATGGAGATAGAAATTTTTTTGAGCAGTATGCAGTACTGGGTGACTCTGCAGGAGAAGGTATTAAAGCGGCAGGTTATGCCAAACTTATGCTGGATATTGGTGAGGCTTACCAGAAATCCGAGTCTCAGGCTGACAAGGATGAGCTGAGTAAGATCTATATCGAGATGACCCGTCACCTGCTTGAGCAGGGGTTTTACGAGGGTAGTGCGCTCGTTACCACCCATCATTGGGGATATAGCGGTCGCTGGTGGTATCTGTCGGCGTTATTGATGGCTGATGCTGATGTTCTGAAAGACACAGATGCTCTGGATGAAAAGAAAGAATCACTGCGGGCTGAGGTATACAATGCCCTGGTCTGGTACTCCCGGGAGTTTAAAGAGAGCTTTGATATGGTCACAGGACCGGAAAGCTCCAACCTTGATTATTTAAATACCCTTTCCATCCAACACCTGGCACTGCTTTTACTGGAGCCTGATGCTGACCGCAGGGTTGCTCTTGTTGAAAAATACTCTGAGTTTATTGGTGAGTCTCTGGCGCAAACCCCGCCCGGCTATAATGACGGATTTCGTCCGGATGGTACCGCCTGGCGTCATAAGGGTAATTACCCCGGTTATTCATTTGCTGCCATGGATAATGCGGCCAAGGTTGTTTATTTCCTGAGCGATACACCGTTTGCCGTCAGTGATGAGGGTAGGGCCAGTTTGAAAAAAGCGATGATGGCGGGCTGGCTATACACTAATCCGTTTGTTGGTTTGGGTAATTCCGGAAGGCATCCTTTTGACGGGCCCGGAATCAAAGTCTATGACGATGGTATAAAGTACCTGGCACTCAGCGGCAATCCTGAGACTGGAGATTCTGTTGATGAGGAACTTGCCTCCGTTTATTTACAGGTTACCGGAAAGTCAGAGCAAGACAGTCAGGCTATATTTAAGCGCAGCATTAAACCGGCAACGTTACCCGAAGGTCACTGGTCGTTTAATGGCGGAGCGTTTGGTATTCATCGTTACAAAGACATTATGGTGACTCTGAAGGCCTATAACAGTAACGTCTGGTCTTCTGAAATTTATGCCAAAGATAACCGCTATGGCCGCTATCAGAGCCATGGTGCCGTGCAGATTATGCCGTACGGTGATCTTGCAGCGGCAGGCTATAAAGAAGATGGCTGGAACTGGAATCGTAATCCGGGGACGACCACAATCAATCTGGATTGGGAAACGCTGGAAAGTCCACGCTCTGGAACCTCATTAATGCTCTTTTCTGACGAAGCATTCAGTGGCAGTGCATCGCTGGATAATGAGTTTGGGCTTTTTGCTTTTAAGCATCAAGCACCGGATGAGGATGAATTTAAAGATTCGTTTGATTCAACCTTTGTGGCCAGAAAAAGCGTAATGGCCATTGGTAATCGACTGATTATGCTGGGCAGTGATATCTTCAACTCCAGTTCGACGAATACTGAAACAACGCTTTTCCAGCATGCCATTTCAGAGTCTGATCCAACCATTATCAATGGCTCTGAGATTACCGGCCTGACAGATGCCAGTGATGAGTTCGGAAAAGGAGACTGGCTGATCGATGGTATGGGGAATGGCTATCTGGTGGCCAGTGATTCAACCGTTAAGGTAGCCAGAAAGACTCAGAGTTCGCCGAATAACAAAACCAAAATCGAGAAGTCTGGTGAATTTGCCACTGCCTGGATTAATCATGGTGCAGCACCAAAAGGTGCCGACTATGAGTATCAGGTTGTCCTGAAGACAACGCCTGATCAGATGAGTGCGCTGGCGGCAAACCTTCGTCAGGGTGATACGGGTTATAAGGTTCTCCGTAAAGATGAACAATTTCACGTAGTTCAAGATCTGGATTCAGGGGTAACAGGTTATGTAGCTTTTGAACGCGGTGAAACTGAAGTCTCCGATAGCTTGATTACCTACATCAATCAGCCTGCCCTGGCGATGGTCAGGACATTAGATAATGGTCGCTTGTCGCTGACGGCTGTTTCACCGAGCCTGAATATTGCTGGTGAAAATCAGGCTCACCAACCTGTGGATGTGACGGTTACCCTGGATGGAATATGGGAACTGTCAGAGAAGACTTATCAGGGGGTTCAGCTAAGCAAGCTGTCCAATACCACAGAAGTCACCTTTACCAGTGACTTTGGACAGAGTTCATCTATTGAGCTAAAGCCTGAAGGTGATGAGTCTGTAGACCCAACCCCACCATCGGATGGCGGTGGTGACGGAGGCGGTGGTTCACTGGAGTGGATGACACTGTTAATTCTTTTATCAGCCCTGTTCCTGCGGAAGCAGGTCGGCTGATTAACCTTCGTACTCTCGTTCCCACGCTCTGCGTGGGAATGCATACCGGAGCGGACCGGGGAAGGAGTTCGAATGATTCGACTGCTTTCGAATGTTGTAAAACCGACAATCCTTTATACGACAGTTTCTATGTCATCACTCCTGATAGAATGGTTTGCCCTCGACCATCAGGCCGGAGCCAGTAATCTGATCTGGCGCTGGCTGACCGCTCACTTTGTGCATTTCGGCGTCATGCACTGGCTGCTGAATATGGTAGGGTTGGTGGTCATTGCTTCACTGAACCGTGCTTTTCTTTTTTCAAAGCAGGGCATTACCTGCTTTGCTCTTCTCTGCCTGTGGGTCAGCGCCGGTGTCTGGTGGCTAAATCCAGAGATTATTCGGTATGCGGGGCTGTCCGGCGTCCTTCATGGTTTATTTGTCCTCTCAGTTATCAAGGCTGCAGGTTTTAGCGTGTTTATGAAAGTCGCTCTTATTGCCTTATGGAGCACAAAAGTCCTTTTGGAACAGTTAGAAGTACTCGACTTATCGACAACTGCCACGCTACTTGGCGTTGGAGTTGCCAAAGATGCACACCTTTACGGCTTGATCTGTGGTTTCTTTATCATTACTTGTTGTTTTATGTCCAATATCATTGATAAACGTCAATAAGTGTAAGCTACTATTGAGTAAAATACGCACGATTTTAAAATGCATTGGTTTTCACTTTCTTTCTTTTTCTTTCGTGCCAGTCATATATTGGCGGGGGATTTTTGTGCTATTTGAAGCGCTTATGATCGCATTGCTTGCGGGGGTCGCGGGTGTTGATCTCTTTAACGGTCTGACCCATATACATCGCCCTATCATTACCGGACCTATTGTGGGTTTTATTCTCGGTGATATGGAGATGGGACTCATAACAGGAGCCGCTCTCGAGCTGGTGTGGATGGGAATGGCACCGCTGGCTGGCGCCCAGCCACCCAACGTCGTTATCGGTGGCATCATCGGTGTTGCTTTTGCCATTCTGACTCAGGCTGAACCTCAGGCAGCCATTGGTGTCGCCGTGCCATTTGCTGTGGCTGTTCAGGGTTTGATCACCCTGCTGTTTACCGCCATGTCGCCGATGATGCATCGCTGCGATGAATTAGCGGAAAAAGCAGACTGGAAAGGGATTGATAAGATCAATTATCTCGCCATGGGCGTGCTTTTCAGCTTTTACTTTATTCTGGCTTTCCTGCCGATCTATTTTGGTGCTGAACAGGCGCAGGTTGTCGTAGAAGTAGCGCCGCAATGGGTGATGAATGGTCTGGGTGTTGCTGGTGGATTAATGCCTGCTATTGGTTTTGCCATGTTGATGAAGATCATGTTCAAGCAAAACTATATTCCCTATTTTATTGCAGGCTTTCTGGCAGCGGCTTATCTGGAACTTCCCGTTATTGCTATTGCCCTGATAGGTATCGCCATTGCCATGGCGGATTATTTTAAGAGTCAGCAAACCGTAGCACAGGCACCTGTTCAGGCTGGAGATCTAAACGATGGCATTTAATAGCGAAGAAGCCATGAACGCCAAAGCTGAGCGCATGCTCAATAAGGCTCAGGAAAGCAGCAAGCTGGATGTGGATGAGTATCAGGATCAGTCGCTGGGTGAAGAACTGACCCGCGCAGATGTGAACAGAATGGCGATTCGCTCCCTGGCTCTGCAGGCGTCGTTTAACTATGAACGTATGCAGGCTGGTGGCTGGTTGTATGGACTGAACCCTGCTCTGAGAAAGATCCATAAAAACGACACGGATATGAGCCGCTCCATGCAGCTCCATATGGAGTTCTTTAATACGCATCCATTCCTGGTCTCCTTTATTATGGGTGTGGTGCTGGCGATGGAACGCAGTAAAGAACGGTTGTCGGTTATCCGTGCCATCAAGGTGGCCATGATGGGGCCTCTGGGCGGTATCGGTGATGCGCTGTTCTGGTTAACCCTGCTACCAATCTGCGCAGCTCTCGGTGTTTCGCTGGCAATGGAAGGCAGTGTGATGGGGCCTGTTCTGTTTCTGGTGCTCTTTAATGCCGTTCATTTTGGTCTCCGTTTTGGCCTGGCTCATTATGGCTATAATGCCGGCTCAAGAGCGATCAGTGCCCTGAAGGAACATACCCAGAAGTTTTCCCATGCGGCAACGATTGTCGGTCTGACCGTGGTGGGTGGGCTGATTGCTACTTTCGTTCGGTTGCAGATGACTGCGGTTGTGGAAGTGGGTAAAGCAAGCATCAGCCTGCAGGAAGATCTGTTTGACCCGATCATGCCAAAACTGCTGCCCTTGGCGTTTACCATGGTTGTCTTCTATTTCGTGAAGAAAGGTGTTTCTCCACTGAAGATTATCGGGGGTATTGTGGCTATGGGGCTTGCCGGTTCTTACTTTGGGATCTTGTAAGTTTCTACGATGTACCAGGAGGCTACTCGCAGGATGCCTCCTGATCTTGAAAATCCTAAATTGGAAACTTCTTTTTAACATAGGGGTTTAGAGATGACTCAACTAACTTTAATATCTCGTATATCGTGTAACTTTCTGCCGAGTTAGTCATTCGACATTCGGCTTTCAGCTTTTTCCAGAGTTTACCCAGATCCGATCTTTCTTCCATCATGACTTCTCTGGCACTCAGGGTGCAGCCATATAGTTTTATGTCTTTAGGAATGCGATGAAGGTTCTTACATATGAATATGTACAAGTCACAAACTGACTGGGCATCTCTTTTTGTAGATGCTGACTCAGGCAGGGTTGGTAGCTCAGCACCTTTATTTTTGCTCTGCCTTAATACAGCAACTGACTCTAATGGTGGGAAATGAATATCATACGAAGAGATATCTCGGAGCTCTCTTCTATGACCCGATAAGTTTGGTGTGAATGGCTTGGCGAGAGGGTTTAACGGCTGTGTCCGATGCCCCAATGGCAAGGATTGGAGATGAGTGTACTTGTTTCCCAAAGCATTCATCGTAGGTTACCACTCTTCGCTGTCATTTTTATAGAGACAGTCACTTCACTAAGATTGTTCCATTGAATTGCAATATGAGGCCTTGGTACAACTGCACTGAGTTCCCACGATCCATCGTGGGAGCGAATAATTTAGTGTTTACACATAACTGATTACATCCTTATTAATCCGCTGCTGAAACCATAGATCATTCGATTTTCTCAGAATCATGCCCAGTTCCTTACCCAGCTCTTTGACAGTATCCGAGTCCTTTCTGATTGGTATTCAGGTGTTCTAAAGCTGGGACAAAAAAATTGATCGTTAAACATAATCTGGTTGTGGAACTTTTTTATTGTCGGTTTGTCCATACCAGAGAAATATTGCGATGTTCGACTCCTCCCACTTTTCATGAAAGGTCAACATCACTAGATAATTTCAGCTTTGCAAAAACTGAATGACAAAATAATTATTCCCAAGGGGGGTATAATGGATCTTCTTCCGACTTTTACAACATCTCCAGCACCTTCACAATACCTGCAAAATATATCACCAAGCCATGAAACAAGTTCACAAGAATCAAAAGTTAAAAAAGTTGAACCCCAGTCAGAATGCTTATTATCAAACTATAAGGAGCAGTTTACTGCTGCCAGTACGTCAGAGGAGTATATTGAATCAGGAAGGGTGTCGCCTCTGGCTGTGATGAGTAAGGATGCGCTTGCATCCGATACTGAGAAATCTCGGAAAAGGCCCGGCTCTGGGAGTTTAGAAACTACGCCATTAGCTCAGAAAGTGTTAAAAATGAGTGTTGATGACATTGAATATCAAGCTACTCAATTTGATTCCGCTAACCAGCACCCGAAGGGTGAAAGTGAAGCTGCCGAAAGAAATAAAGTATTTGGATACTTAGATGGACGTTTAGATAAAGATAATCATGGCCCGCTGATCAGACAGGGAAACAATCTATATGACTTCGGCAGTGAAATCGATGAAACAATAAAGGAGGTATTAGAATACCTTCAAGGTCTACAAAATTTTAGAAATATCAAAGACAACACTGGTAATGTTATTGGTATAGGATTTTCTGAGTATTCAAATACTCAGAAAAAGCATAATCCAAATTTACAGCTTAAATCAGTTGCACGGTTTTCCACACCTGAACATTTGCAGAAATTACTGGAAAAAAATGGGTTTTTATCACTTTTCACAGTTATTAAGAAAGTTCATCCTGATCTTGACATTCTTATGGTTGACATACTCCGTCAAGATTTTAGAGAAGGAGGCAATGGGGCAACTGATTTTTCATGGCATCAAGATACAGCGTCTTTAGATAACCCGGAAGGTTTGGATATAAAAAGGACATTTATTCTGAAACTGACTGAGGGAGAGTCAGCTATGCAGATTGCTGGAAAACCAATAACTGATTATGGCAAAGATGCGGGAAGCTGGATTGATTTTCATGCAGGAGCTTATCATAGGAGTATTGTAGTAGTAGGTACCTGTCATATTAAAATTGTTTGTTTTCTTGGTAACATGCCTGACATTGATGTTGTCCCAGATGATCCCGGAGAATGTGCAGATCTTGTATTAAAGCCATTCAGAGACTCAGGTGTATTATCCGGCGATGGGGAGGAGCGATTTTCTCTTTACGAAAACTACAGACGGTGTGATGTTCAGCGTTTATCTGGCGATACAGGAAAGCTGGGTTCATGGCGGGAAGGGGTAAAACGGGTAGATCATGACTATTACCTGTTTGTTAATCTGAAAAAAGGTGAAAATGTGGATGCTCGTCTCAGATATAAAGACTATTTTGAGGATTCTGACACATTCCATTGGCAAAGCCAGAATCAAACTTCCCATAGTTCTCCTGTTGGTCAACGCTTCATCAATCACAAAAAGGATAATTACAGTATTAACCTTTTTGTTCGAAGGGAGGTGAAACAGAAAAACATCACTTTGCCATTTCTGTATATGGGTAAAGTTGATTATTTCAGTAGTACCGGGAATAAACCAATGAATATCATCTGGAAATTAAACAACACAGTACGTCCAGATATTTTGAAGGATCTAACTGAAACTGAGAAGGGGTAGTGCTCACATATTATCTAACAAGACCAGACTGTCTCTTCTGCTATTTATGAAAAATTAATGCAGGCGAACTGTGTCGAGCCTTTTTGAAATTTGTCATCTAAAAGTACTTGTTTCCAATATTCTTTAACGTCATCGGAAAGTATCTCATCAGATAGTTCTTCTGGACTTTCTTGTACATCTCCAAACTCATTTACACCAGAACCTTCCATGCTGACTTTTTCCGGTAATCCTTTAGTTTTCACTTTCCTTGATTCATCTTTAACCTGTTTTCGGTAATAGTGAGCGGAATAAGAAGATTTTTTTTCACATGAGGGATCCAGTAATTCTGAAAGCTCTTCCATAGAAATAAGCGCTGTGTCAGCTTTGGTTTCATTATCTGGAGTCTTTTCTTTATTTCCTCGAAGGTGCTTCTTCTTTTTTAACGCTAAAGCCTGTTTTGCATAAATATCTTCAACCTGAACTCTGAATTGCTTCCGAATCTGATTTTCCATTTCTGATTTGCATGCATCAATAACTGATCCTCGATAGAGTGACGACAGTGAATCATAAGACTTATCTCTTGATGCATATAGAATAATGGCCATCACAGTCTTTTGATCAGATAGGCCTTGTTCTTTAAGGCGCTGTATTACCTTTTTATCTACGGAAGCTGTTAGCCGGTTAATATCAGTTTTATACTTTATCTGGTCTTCTTTATCCATTCCATTAAAGCTGCTCAAGCCAACCATTCCAAGCATATAGCCTGTTTGAGAGGATGCCATATCGAGAGAAATCTTGCTGATTAATTTATCGTAAAGCTGAAAGGCTCTTGACTCGGGGTGCTGGTCAGAATATTTATATTTCTGATGCAATACTTTCATTAAGGTTGATTTTCTGGCTTTTTTTTCCTGTTTTGAGAGTACCTGCTGAACCCATTTAACTTCTTCTTCAACAATATTTTCACATAGCTGTTTTATTTCATCAGGGTTTCTTTTTACGTATTGCTGCATAGGGCGCTTCATCGAAACTTTCAGATTATTCAGGATAGGGGTGCTATCAACAGCGCTCTCTGAAAGTATTTCAATGGCCCTGGCCATATTATCAAAACCTGAATACAGATAATTCAGCCCTCCAAGTATAAGGCCTAAGGTATAACAATAGATTTTTCTAGAGCTCGAAAGAGTATTTTCCAGCATCACTCCTGGTACCCACAGGGCCTAAAAGCGTGGGGGCGATGCCCCCTAAGGCTGTTGCGGTCGTTTCTCAAGGCAGAGCACTCAAGCTTTGATGGTCGTCAATCTGGCTACGTTTAATCTGAAAGTTTGTGTTTTATTTCTCTTTCTTGTTGTTTGCTTTTTTGTTTCGATATTTTTCGTAAGTCGATGATCGTTGATTGGAATCAATAAACGAAAATATTTACAAAGTAATATGAAAGTCTGTTAAGAAACATCAAGACATGGGTGAGCGCAGTAAAAAATGACCAATCGCAGAGATTTCCTTAAAAGAAGTGCTGCACTGGCCGCAGTAGCAGGTACGGCTTCCGTGTCCGGTATGCTGGCCGGCTGCAGTGGTACCAGCCAGACAGTGGCAGCTGACAAGAAACCGGGAACACCTGAAAAAGAAAGCAAGCGTCCAAACATCGTCTTTTTCCTTGCTGACCAGCATCGCCGTCAGGCATTGGGATTCTGGCGTAATCCTCAATATGCTTCTTATCTGAACGGGGCATCCGATCCGGTACATACCCCCGTTATTGACCAGTTTGCCCAGCAGAGCCTGGTGCTTTCCCAGTGCTGTTCATCCACTCCGGTCTGCAGTCCGCATCGTGGTATGTTGTTCAGTGGAATGTTCCCTCACTCCAATGGTGTGCCATGGAATTGTCGTGCAGATAGAGACTGGGGACTGATTCGTGATACTGAATCACTGGCTAAAGTCCTGGGTAAGAATGGCTATTCCTGCGGTTATATCGGCAAGTGGCATCTTGATAAGCCTGAGCCTAATGATCCGGCTAATCCCGGAAAGTATGTGGCCGAAAGTTCTGCCGAGTTTAATGGCAATATTCCTCACAGCATGGATTCGTATACACCGCCGGAGGATCGTCAGGGATTTGATTTCTGGTATGCCTTTGGTACTGACGATGACCACTCTGATCCACATTATTACGATACCCAGGGTAAACGTCATGAACCAGGTGTCTGGGCGACCATCCATGAAACGGATGTGGCCATCGATTATCTGAAAAATACCAATAGTCAGAGAAAATCAGACGATCCTTTCTGTCTGTTTGTCAGCACTCATCCTCCTCATCCGGATTATGCCGATCTGGAAGATACTGACCCGGAAATGTTCCACAGGCATTACTCGGAAGCGAAGATTCCGGATGTTAATGCACTGCTGAATCGTCCCAACCGACACGATGAAAAACTGCCCATCAATATGGTCTACAGCAGTAATGAAAAGCTGATGGAAGGGAAGAAGGGCAAAGGGCTGAGCACCGATGTGGTTCGCTATTACTATTCCAGTATTTCCGGGGTAGACCGTCAGTTTGGTCGTTTATTGGCAGAGCTGGATCGACTTGGATTGTCTGAAAATACCATCGTCGTTTATGCGTCAGATCATGGCGAAATGATGGGCAGCCATGGCTTGATGTCCAAGAGTACCGCTTATGAAGAAGCCATGGGTATTCCGATGATTGTCCGCTACCCCGATGTGATCAAGCCCGGTGTAAACGATGTATTGATGGGGTCCATGGACTTCATGCCAACCCTGCTGGGACTGGCAGGGCTGAACAGTGAAATTCCCGCTTCGGTGGATGGTCTGGACCTGACACCACACCTGCTGGGTACAGCCGGAAGCGAAACAAAACCCAAATCCATCCCCTATCTGCTGCATACCGAACAGAAAGGGGTTCGTACGGATCGTTACACCTTCGTGATTAACAAAGAAGGAGAAGGTGCCCTGTTCGATAACATTGCCGACCCTTACCAGATGACCAACCTGTTTGACTCTGAAAAAACAGTGGTCAAGGCGCTTGGCAAAGAGCTGGGACAATGGCTCCGTAAGGGCAATGATCTCTGGTTCCAGTTGCGAACCCAACAAGCATTTGATTGATTACGTGTGATTCTTATCCTCCGGGCAGTAATGCCCGGATCCCTCTCTGGGTCTACTTGATAAATGAATACTCTGTCCTATAAATCGTCCTTACTGGTTATGGCTGTGTCTGTGGGTCTGTTATCGGGCTGTGCAGCCCGGCAGATAGAAGCGGAAGGCGGAAGACCTGTTTCTGCTGTGGTTCAGGAAACCAGCCAGGAAATTACCGTCAGTACGCCAAAAGAGCTGGTTCGTGCGATCAGCCGCTTACGAAATGGTGGTACGGTTCTCATGGGAGGCGGGTGATTACCAGGATCTGAACCTGAGCCTGAATCGCTCTTATAAACCTGAAAGTCCTTTGATTATCAAGGCCAGGCAGGGTGGTACCGTCTCCGTCACGGGTGACACCTTCATTGAAATTAACGGGGAACACATAGTGCTCTCCGGCTTAAACTTTGAGCGGGGTACGCGAACCGGAGGCCAGGCTG
>CBDHDM010000048.1:0-88788 GCA_965261315.1 Endozoicomonas sp.
ATGAGTCGCCGGTAAAAGGTGACGGCTATGTTATGGTGACTTCGATAACCCATTTGAAGCTCGATCCAAAACATCCTTTTTATAAGGAACTCCGTGCCTATCAACTGGCAAGAATTGCAATGCTTGCCCGGAAGCATGGCGGAAGAACGATGCCCGGCAATGTCCTTTACGAACCTCAAGTCTGAACAATCATGATCTCCCTATAAGAAGGATTTGGAGAGTTAATAATATTATCTTTAATTGTGATGGTTTCGGTACCATGGTTTCCAATTCCGGTTGCCAACTCGTAACCAAACAACGAAACCTGAGGCTCTTGTGAAAAATGAGTTGGAGTGATTGGCCAGAACGTACCCGAAGACCCTCTGCCCTGAAGCTCAATCAAGAGCAGGCGACCCCAATACTCAAGGCTCTGACCAACGCCATCCGCAAGTCAGTAGTTTTAATGGAGCTGCACCATTCCATACGATTTGCCCGGGGACGTTTCTATCTTGAAAGAATGTTTAATTACGGTGTGAGCGACGAAGTCGAAGTCGTCGCACGAGTCACCCCGTTAAGCGACCCACCCGGCGTATTGTTGCTTGAATCCGGCGGTAGTAATCATTGGCATACCATCAAACAGGGGAAATCAGTGACGATCAGTAGAACCCTGACGCAACAGGGAGCTGAGATCTTATACGGGTTAGGCGCGCTGGACGCCAGACTGCGGGAAGACATGAAATCCCATGTTAAAAACGAAAGAGTCATCGACAGGGATAACAATGAATTTTGTTACCATGAAACGGGTGAGCCGTGTAGCGTACAGGAAACACTGTTTTACTACTTCGGTCTCCCCGTTGATGTCATTGCTGAACCTGCTGACTGGTATGCTTATCAACGCCATCCTGGCATTGTCGACGTGAGCGATGATGGCCTGGCCATACTGGTTCGGTTTTGTGCCGAAACCATCAGTGGTTCGACATTTGGCGGTACCTGTCTTTATTTATTCAGAGAGGAACAGTGGCTCGTTTATAAAATCGGCTCTTCGTCGTTTCATATGAAGTTCCTGCTCCCAGCTTGCAGGGGTGTGATGACTATAATTATGCGGGTTCGTCATCCCACTTGCTTTCCGCACTGACTTTTCCTGGTTGATAATTGTGAATTGAGGTGTGGGAGGCTCTGTGCTCCTTGTGTAAAGCAGTGTTATTCTCAATTTTCTGCTTTATCTGATCTTCAAAAAATGACTGTTTGTTTCTGAACGCCACTACATCTGGATCTGGAATTTCTGTGGGTTGTTCAGACTTGGAGGTTTCTTGCTCACTTCTTTCTGGAATTAATTTTAGGGAATGTGGTAAGTCGGTACCAGGAAATTGACCAGAGAATATCTTTTCAGCGCCTGTTAATTCTGCTCTTTTCTGACTAACCGAAGCCCTGGTGTTAGAAGAAAGAGATGTTTTCAAAGACGCAAAAGCTCTGGACTGGTTGGAATCTGATGTGGCTTGGTAGTCAGGAAGCATTTTTCTGGTTTCTTCAGGTGCTTCTCCTCGCAATTTTTTGTTAAGAGCCTGTACTTCTACTTTGTCTTCCACCGTTTGCGAGTGGGCAGAAGATGCTGCTGAATGGTAAACAGGGGGTGCTGTTGGTGATGAGCTTTCCATGGAGCAACCTTTTTAAGCGATATTAAAGAAGTTTTCCATGCAAGAGACATCAGCCTGCCGGTTGGGTTCATGCGGTTATTAGAATAGTTTTTGCTAAATTGGTTTCAGGCTATTAACGACCGTTCGTTAATAGCCATCAGCCGTTGTTATCGGTAGAGGTTTACCTGGTCTCTCAACTCAATAGCCGCCTGTCTTGCAGCTTCAGCAAAGTCATCTCCACTGCTGGCATAGATAATGCCTCGGGATGAGTTAACAATAATGCCTTTTCCTTCGCTATTAAGGCCATTCTTAACTGTTGCTTCAACATCACCGCCCTGAGCCCCAAGACCAGGCACCAGAAATGTCATATCTCCGGTAATTTCCCGGATACGCTTTAATTCAGTTGGGTTTGTTGCGCCAACAACCAGCAGAATGTTGTTGTTTCCATTCCACTGCTCCTTGCACATTCTGGCGATAACTTCGTAGAGCATAGCGGTGTTGCCACTCTCTACTGAGGAGTCCTGCTGGACCAGCAGGTTCTGGATAGCTGCAGCGCCAGGGTTGGAGGTTCGGCAAAGAACAACAGTGCCTTTATCAGCATAACTTGAGAATGGCTCTATGGTATCAATGCCCATATAGGGGTTTACGGTTACCGCATCGGCCTGATAACGCTCAAATGCCTCAATGGCATATTGGCTGGCAGTACTGCCAATATCACCACGCTTCGAGTCGAGAATAACCGGGATATCAGGATATTGAGTACGAATGTAGTCAATTGTCATGGCCAGCTGATCTTCTGCATCACAGGCATGGTAATAGGCTGCCTGGGGCTTATAAGAGCAAACCAGATCGGCAGTGGCATCAATAATGGCTTTATTGAATTCAAAGATAGGCTTTTCCATCGCCTGAATAGACGCAGGAAAGCGCTCGGGTGAAGGATCAAGACCTGCGCACAGTAGAGAGTTGTTTTTCTCCATGGCAGCCTGAACCCGATCAAGAAACCCCATTTTTAACCTCAGCGTTATATAAAAAGTGCTGAGCGGGGAGTCTAACAGTATCAGCCCGTTTGTACATGCCCTGGGTGACTTCTTCATTGCCTGATGTGAGCGATCAGCAAAAGAATGTTAATGAGACTCGCGTTGTTTTCAGCGCATGTAAGGCAATCCCGCAATAGCCCGATAATAGTCAGTATACTGGCTCAGTATTGAGGTAGCAGGATGTTAACGATCAAAACCAATATTGATTATAAGAAAAGCTCTCTAGTTGGGGTTCTGGCGATATTTTTGCTGGCAGGGTGTGTGTCACAGGAAAGAGGGACAGTTATTTTAACTCAGACTGTCCATTTATCGCCCAATCAACACGATATCATTATCACAGAATGTCATTGTTAGAGCTTTTACAACTAGGACTGAGGTATAGCTCTTATGAACGTCGTCTGGGAGCCGGCAAATGGGCTGTATGGGGCAGAAGCTATGAACGGTTTACCGATCTTCAGGCTATTGCCTATGGGTATGGCAGGCCTTTGATTGAGCAGAAAAGAAAAACCCGGCTTTATCTTCAGGAGAACCCTGCCTCCCGGGATCAGGAATATGAGCTCAGCGCCTATTTAACGGAAGAGGAAATCTCATCATTAAGTACAAACGCTGCTCTCTTTCAATCTCGTCTGGAGCAAGAGCTTACTATTTTGGAATGGCCAGTATTCAGGGCTATCGCCGGGGATTTCCCACAAAGACGAACAGCAGACTGATGGTATTTGCTCTGCCACTTTGAATGTAAGCTCCGAGAACGACTTTTTCAAACACTTATCTAAGCCAGATCGGCTTTTAATTTCATTACGTAGTCTTCATTTCTCAATAAGTTTAATGACAGTTCAAAGGAGTAACGCCGATCCAATCCTGCACCGGCATGATCAAATTCATCCATTGAGATATTTTCTGGCACTATGGAACCATTGTTTTTCAAAAAACGGCCTTGCGCTTCCTGAACTTTTTTTAATGCTTCTTCCTTTTTTGCCGGTGAAAAAACGCGCTCATTATAAGGGGTGGCATTATAATCACCCACTAATGCCTTTTTTATATCCAGCGCGGTGCAATGCAGGGGCAGGCCAAAACCAATAAATTTTTCTTCACCTGACGTAGCATCTGAACACACGACATTCCACGCACCACTATCGCCAGAAAGATCTCTGTAGCCGTAGCAGGGATGATTAGTAAAGTTATAGCTCTGTCCTGCGATGAATTCTTGATCCTGTTTTATGTCATGAACCCTGAAAAACGCGGAAATAGGATCAAACGGGTTATTTAATGTCGTGGTCAGTCGAAAACTCCCATTTGGAAAAAAAGAGTCAAACTTCTCTTTACCCCAAACATCTTGAGCAACCCGGTATGCGGCAAAATGGATCAACTGGCCACAACCCATAAAGCAGAGGCTTTTCTGCCATGCAGCCAGTATCTGACTGGGTTTGTATTCGGTGGAGTCTAGAATGTAGCAGGTGTGCCTTGTTTTCTTTCCATCATATGGTTTTTCTACAACTGCACGCTCCATCATTTTCTCTGTTGTTATTTGCTCGGTGGATGTGTTGTTAGCAGACAAAACAGTGGGAGGATAGCCATAAACAAAGCTGTCATTTTTGAATAAAAGTTCAAGTTTTTTAATATTTTTTGTTTGTTCAAGGAGATCGTAATACTCATTACCATAATAAAAACCCCTATTTAAAGAGTCGAGAGCCTCTGTTTCATTTTCTCCATTACTGATGTAATTATTAATGAAGGCAACTCTGTTGTTGTGATCTCTACATATTTCTTCCATGTAGTGGATCAGCCGCTGGTTCAAGTCTTTCTGATTTTTTATGGGGTTTGATTCCGGCGTGGGTAATCTGGTTGCAGCCATTGCTTCAGCATCTACTGCTCTTGCCCCCATAATTCCTGAAGGTAATGGCTCTTTAACGTTTGCCATGGCTGGCAATATTCCTGAACCTGATTTATTTATGGTTGCTGATGCTACCGTCAAGTGCATTATGAAAAAACCTGTTATTTATTTTTAATGATTTAAAAATCCGTATAAAACAGCTCTATGGCATTAGTCTATGTGCTGGACAAACTATTGAGCAATTTGCAAAAGTGACCTGATCATTTTTACTCAGTATGTAGGACATGAATATTGTAGTTGCATACAAATTATTGTTTTGAGATTCTGCCAGGGCATTTCCTGCTTTGGGCATAATCGGCTAAAAGCAGGAGATGGTAATTGATGGGGAGTGTCAGGTGGTTTTGAGCTGATTTCAGCCCATTTTTACATGTTTAGGGTGCTCTCTGACCCGTTTAAGCCAGGCCATGATAAAGGGGAAGTCGGTCAGGCCGTAGCCGCCCTCGGGAGCAACATGGGTATAACCGTATAAACAGATGTCCGCAATAGTCATCTGATCACCAACCAGCCAGTCGCTCTGTTCAAGATGGGCCTCTATTACCTGCAATGCTTTATAGCCACTGGCTTTTTTGGCTTGTAATGCTGCTTCGTGCTTTTTGGGTCTGCCCAGGTACTTGACGATAAAGCGTGCGGTCGCAATATAAGGTTCGTGACTGTATTGCTCGAAAAATTGCCACTGGAGAACTTTTGCCCTGAGGAAACGGTCTGAAGGAAGATAGTCTGTGCCTTCGGCCAGATAGTTCAGGATGGCATTGGATTCCCACAGATAATTCCCATCGGGTAATTCCATCACCGGAATCTTGCCATTGGGGTTCATCGCCAGGAACTCATCGGTATGGGTGCCTCCACCCAGAATATTGATGTGCTCCCACTCACAGTCAATATCAAGATGGCTCATCAGCAGCTTAATTTTGTAGCAGTTGCCGGACTGGGCATCTCCGTAAACTTTGTACACAGGCTTCCTCCTGTTTGTCAGGTTTCAAGCGGTCATTCGTACTCTTTATTTAAAGACGACGCAAGTACATTTTATGGCTGACCAGGATGACAAAAGAAGGGCGTCAGTTTTTTAATTGGGCTATAGGTAAACGACATAGTTTATGTTTTTTATATTAAATGAGCACTTATAAGCATTCATCGATAGAATGCGTCCTTTAGATAAAAGTCCAAGGTGTATGGTAATGATTGATAGTGATGACTTGATGGGTGGTGAAGCGGTCATCGAGATAGTTGAGAATCAGTTGGTTGAAAATAATCCACCTAGAGTAAAGGAAACTTTGATGCGGCTAATGCTGGAAGGTGTTGAGAGGGAGGAAGCTATACAGTATATCGCGTGTGCCCTCTGTGTTGAGCTGGTGGATGTTGTCAACCATCAGGCGGCATTCAATGAACAGAGGTACAACACTAATCTGGATGCTTTGCCGGAAATGCCATGGGCTGAAGAGCTTTAAAAAAGCACTGCAATTGCTAAACATCAGCTATTTTGTCTCTTCCAGATTGTCATTATTGAGCCGTACCGTTTAATCCAGCATAAAATACAGGGTTGTTGCCTGAGGGTTAGAGGCTACTTTGCAATATACGGCTCTTACTTTGTTTTTGTTGGAAAAGAACGGTGAGACAAAATGCAGAATATCCTGCTGTTCGGTCTGTGCTCTTTTGTCTGGGGCTCGACCTGGTATGCCATTACCTTTCAGCTGGGTCATGTCGATCCACTATGGTCAATAAGCTACCGCTTTCTTCTGGCCGCGCTCATCTTAATGGCTGTCTGCTTCCTTCAGCGGGCACCTGTTCAATTTACTCCACGGCAACATCTCAGAATATTTGTTCAGGGTGTTTGCTTCTGTGGTATTTCTTACTGGCTGGTGTATCTGAGCGAGCTCTATATCAACAGCGCCCAGTCTGCCCTGGTTTGCACCAGTATGCTCTATCTCAACGTCATTATTGGGCGCTTCTGGTTGGGCAACCCGGTTCGTTTGCCGGTGGTGGTTGGTGGCCTGTTTGGTTCTCTGGGGATAGTCATGGTTTTTCTCCCGGAGCTGTCATCCAGTCTGACTACCGATTTAATGAAAGGCATTTTAATGGCTTTTATTGGTTGTATCTTCTTTTCAATTGGCAGTTTAATTTGTGAAATTAATAAGCGAAGTGGGCTCCCATTATTACCTGTTGTCATGATGGCTATGATGTACAGCGCTCTCTTTACAGCAGTATTTGCGCTTTTACTGGGTAAATTACCTTCTTTTCAATGGAGCAAGCCTTATGTGTTTTCTTTGTTATACCTTGTCTTGTTTGGCTCAATACTCGCTACGACATCCTATGTAGCGTTGATTGGAAGAATTGGCGCTGACCGTACTGCTTATGTGGACGTTATTTATCCTATTATCGCGTTATTTTTTGCCACTAAGTTTGAAGGCTATCAATGGACAACGCTAAGCCTGGTCGGTGTTCTGGTTGTTCTTGTTGGGAATTATATTGCACTTGGCGTAAATTCCAATAAAACGAAAATTGCCAAATAAACTGCATTATTATGGTGAACAGATAGAACCTGTTGTCGGTTCGTGATAAGTGCGAAGGCTCCTAGTACCATTTACAGAGAAAGTCTTGAGGAATCAAGTCGGGGTCTGTGATTTTTACTGCAGAAAATGATGCCACTAATCGTACTGCCATGGCTCATGGTTGACGATACCTGTCCCTGTCAGGTCAAAGGTGTGTTTTCCATCAGGCCGTACACTTCTCTGGCCAGATATTTCAAGTTGCCAGCTTTTGTCCCCTATACAGCCAGTCACGTCACTCCCGCCAATTGACAGAGTCAAATACCCTTTGCCAAATTGAAGCTTATTAAATTCGGTATCAAGGTTCTGGTTGTTTTTAAGGGAAAGTGTTAATAGAAGCGGGAAATACTTCGGTTACGGATGGTGATGTGACCCGGCATTCGGTTATTAATCTGATAGCCAGGGCGCATCAACAATTCTCTTTTGATGGTCTGGATGAGCTGAAGCAATGTACTCTATTTACCAATTCTGAGCCTTGTGCGATGTGTTCTGGTGCTATTTACTGGTCGGGTATTTCAAGAGTTGTGTTTGGCTGTAGTGGAAAAGCCTTACAGCAGATTGCCGGACAGGCCATTGATGTTTGGAGTGGCCATATACCGGGAACGTTTTAAAGCCTTTCTCTGCATTGATATTTTCAAAGTCGATACGCTTGGCCATCTTGTAGCCTTCAGAGCTGACATTCACAACTCGGCTGCTGTTGTCTGACTGTTTGCCTGAGTCGATATAGTTTTGGCTCGCCTGGCGTACATCTTCAAGGGAAGTCAGATCTGCAGGAATAATATCAACATCATGATTACCCGTTTCTTCGGCAATACGTTGTTTCAGGGCTTCGCCTTTTGCTGGATTACGACAGATCAGAGTGGTGTGATAACCACGCTTTGCGACTTCAATAGCCGTTGGAATACCGATACCACTGGTAGCCCCGGTAATGATTGCATATTTTTTGTTAGTGGTAATAATACTTACAAAGTGGTAAAAGTGTGCGGTAATGATTGCATATTTTTTGTTAGTGGTAATAATACTTACAAAGTGGTAAAAGTGTGCTCGTTGTCACATTTTTTGTACTCATTAACTTTATGCTGTTTTTATCCACTCAGGATGCAAAGCCTATTTTTGTCGTATAACGCATAATCTGCTGCATCCTGAGCAGCTTATTACAAATCGTCAAGATTTGATCGTTTTCCAGACTAACTAAAAGAATAACAGTGCATTCAACGAACAAAGAGTCAACTTATAACAATAAGCAGGCTTCTGTTTACTCATGGTTCTGGCATGCCCTTTCGCCCTATTGGCGTGTCTATCGGGATGTCTTGCTGGCCAGTCTGCTTGTAAACCTGTTTGCCCTGGTTTCACCCCTGTTCGTGATGAATGTATACGACAGAGTTGTTCCTAATCAGGCGTTTGAAACTCTGTGGATGCTTGCCACAGGTGTTATCCTCGCGTTCCTTTTTGAGGCCGTTATTCGACTTATCCGATCTCGCTACATTGATCTGGCGGGCCGGCAGGTTGACTTGACACTATCTTCGCGCTTGATGGATCGCCTGTTAGGGCTGAAGTTATCCTGTCGCCCCGGCAGTGCTGGCAACCTGATGAACCAGCTGGCTGAGTTTGACAGCGTTCGTTCCTTTATTACATCAACCACAGTCATGGCCTTTATCGACCTGCCATTTGTTGTCCTTTTTCTGGGGCTGGTAATCTGGCTGGGAGGCTGGTTAGCCATAATCCCTGTTTTCTGTATTGGCATTGCTCTGACCGTTGCCTGGTTGCTGAACAGACCTCTTCAGTCGGTTATTGCTACGCAGCAGGGGGCTTCAGCCAAACGACAGAACTTTCTAATGGAACTGCTGCTTGGGCTGATTTCTGTTAAGAGCTGCAATGTCGAAAATCAGAACCAGAAGCAGTGGAGCCAGATGAACCGGGACGTTGCTGATGCCTCTCTGAAGATCCGCCATCTGCAGACCATTACTAGCCAGATCACCACGTTGATGCTCCAGTTGAATACCGTTGCCCTGGTCATTTCCGGTGTTTATCTCATCAGTTCCGGTGATCTTTCCATGGGTGGGTTGATTGCCATCATGATGATTTCCGGGCGTTGTGCCGCTCCGGTTTCACAGGTTATTGGTTTGTTAAATCAGTATGAAAAAACCGTGCAGGCACTGGATCATACCGGGCAGATCATGAACCTTCCCCAGGAGTATCCGAAGGATCGGAAACTATTGAGGCCTGATGAATTCAACGGTCATTTTTATATCAACCATATGTCGTTTGCCTATCCAAATGCGCCTGACCTGCTGAGTGATATCAACCTGCAGATTCCGGCGGGAACCAGGCTTGCGGTTCTCGGGCGAATGGGGTCCGGAAAAAGTACGCTACTGCAACTGTTAATGGGACTCTGGGAGCCATCGGTAGGGCTGGTTGGTATCGACGGGGTTGACTTGCGCCAGATCGATCCAAACTGGTTTCGCAGCCACGTGGGTTATGTTGGACAGCGTACCGAGCTGTTTAATGCCTCATTGCGCGACAACATCACCATGCATCGTGAAGGGGTCAGTGACAGCGATATATTGAGAGCCCTGGAACAATCGGGTTTATACGATGTTATACAGGCGGGCAGTGCAGGACTCGATTTTATGGTGGGTGAGGGTGGACGCAACCTGTCCGGTGGTCAGGCTCAGGCCGTTGGGTTGGCAAGGGCCCTGGTGACAAGCCCAAAAGCCATTATCATGGATGAGCCCTCAAGTGCTATGGACTCTCAGGCTGAAGCACGTTTTCGTCAGTTACTGCTTGAACTCAAAGACACTACTGTGATTCTTGTTACACACAAGATGAACCTTCTGGATGCAATGGATCGTATTGTGGTGCTGGATCAGGGGAAGATAAGTGTCAGTGGTAACGCCCGTGAAATCCTGAAAGGTCAGAAAAAAGCACACAACCCGGTCGCTGAAAACGCCAGGGAGGTTGTGGCTTGAACAAAGAATTACCAAAGCAAGCGTCTTCTGCTTGGCACTCGGCCAGTGAAGCGGAAATTAATAAAATAACCAAAGGTAGTCGTTCACTCATTATCATGACTGGCCTCTGTATTCTTACGTTCATTATTTGGGCTGGCTGGTGTGAGCTGGATGAAATCACCCGTGGGGAGGGAAAGGTCATACCCTCCAGTCAGGTTCAGAATGTGCAGAATATGGAAGGCGGAATTGTTGAGGATATTCTGGTTACTGAGGGAGAGCTGGTAGAACAGGGGCAGGTGCTGATGGTAATGGACGACACCCGGTTTACCTCTACCCGCCAGGGGCAGCTGGCCAACCGTCATGCGCTGATGGCCAGAAAGGCTCGTCTGTTGGCCGAAGTAGAAGGTGGAGAAGTTGTCATGCGAGAGGCTCTGGTCGCAGAAGTCCCTATTCTTGCAAACCGGGAGAAAGAACTCTTTCATAATCGACAGCTTGAGCTGACCAGTAGTATAGGTGTTTATCAGCAACAGCTGGCACAGCAGAAAAAACAGGTACTTGAAACCAAGGCACAACGGGAAATGCTGGCCAGGCGTTTTGCTTTGCTGGATGAAGAACTCCAGCTCGCCCGCGACCTGGCTGAAGAAGGCGCGGTTTCCCGTGTAGAGGTACTCCGCCTTGAGCGACAGGTCAGTGATACCCGAGGGGAAAAGCTGATCTCCGAGAGAAATCTGGAGCGTATTGCCGCACAGCAGGAAGAAACGTTGCAGCGTATAAACGAGATCCGGTTGAATTTTGTTAACAAGGCGAGAGTTGAACTCAACGAAACGCTGGCGCTTCTGCATGAACTTTCTGCCAAGGAAACTACAGTCAGCGATCAGGTTGAGCGAACGCGAGTCAGAGCGCCGATGAAGGGGATTGTTAAACAGGTTCTTGTCAACACTGAAGGCGGTGTCGTCCAGCCAGGCATGGTGATGATGGAGCTGATCCCAGTAGACGACACTCTTGAAGTAGAAGCCAGAATTCGACCACAGGATATTGCGTTTTTACACCCGGGGCAGAAAGCCACCGTCCGTTTTACTGCCTATGACTTTACCATCCACGGCGGTCTTGATGGTGAGCTTAGCCATATCAGTGCAGACACTATTATGGATGAGCAGGGCGAAAGCTTTTACCTGGCCAGAATCAAAACAGACAAGAGCCACCTGGGCAATGACGATGATAACAGCCGACCTGTGATCGTCGGAATGGTGGCCTCTGTAGATATTTTAACCGGTAAAAAAACACTCCTTGAGTATTTGTTAAAGCCGGTGTTGAGAGCCAAACAGCTGGCATTCAGTGAACGCTGAAAAATTGATTAAAAAATAAAACGCTAACACAGGGCCGGAGTTGCCCAAGCACAAAAATAATGGAGCTACCTATGGACGCCATTCAGGAAGTCGTTTCCAGTAAATCTGCAGGATCCATCCACTTCACCACTGGGCAAGTCGAGGCGATTACCTCTGAAGGAAATCGTCGCGTGCTTCAGGCTGGCGATGTCGTCTACCCGAATGAAACGGTAATTACTGGCACCGATGGGGTTATCCATATCGATCTGGTTGATGGTCAGGTGCTTGAACTGGGTAATAACGATGAGTTTAGTTTTACTTCGTTCTATCAGGACTTCATGCCAGAAGATGCAGAAGTCGAAATAGAAGCGGAGCAGGTAGAGGTTCCACCTGCCCTGGATACTCTGGCTCCACCGGCAGCAGGCCAGCCTGATGCACAGGGAAATTCAGGGTTTGGCAGTCAGACTATTCTTGATCTCAGTGGTATCCAGGTGGATCCTGAAGCAGGTTTTGACACTTCCAGTTTTTTTGCTGGCATTGAAGATGGTACGGATTTTATTACAGATGAATTATTAAATATTGATGAAAATGATGCACCACAAGCGGTGGATGATATTAGCTCCTTGAGTGAAGGGGGATCTCTATCGGTTAATCGTCTGAACGGTGTAATTGATACCAATGATACTGACCCTGATGGTGACACTCTATTCGTTACCAGTATCAGCTCCGGCGATGTAGAGGGGATAACTGGTCAGCCTCTGGTTGGTACATATGGGACGCTGATCATTAATGCTGATGGGAGCTACAGCTATACGGCAGACCAGGAAAGAGCAAATGCGTTAGGTGCTGATGAAGTCGGTGTAGATATTTTTACATACACAGTTAGTGATGGGAGAGGAGGCTTTGACTCTGCTGAGATTAGATTTCAGATATCAGGCATCAATGACCAGCCCATCCTGCTGACCAACAGCGGTGCCAAAGACGAAGGTCCGAGCGAGCTGAACTACACCGAGAACGACGGTGCGGTGGACGATCGACAGCACCCTGTCCCTGACCGACGTGGACGACACGCACATTGAAAGTGCCACGGTCACCATCTCGGCAGGCAGCTACCAGGCCGGTGAAGACTGGCTGGCCCTGTCGGCCCAGGACACGCCGGACGGTGTCACCGTGGTCTTTAACGAAGAAGCGGGCACCCTGACCATCACGGCGGATATGGCCGAGAGCATTACCAAGGCGCAGTTCGAGGCCCTGCTGGAAAAGGTGACCTACGAAAACAGCAGTGAAGACCCGGACACCGGCGACCGGGAAATTACCTGGGTGGTGAACGACGGTGAGCTGAACAGTGACCCGGTGACGTCTACGGTCAAGGTCACGGCGAAGAATGACGGACCGATCCTGCTGACCGGAACACCGCAGGAAACGAGCCTGCTGCAGTACACCGAGAACGATGGCGCGGTGATCATCGACAGCACCCTGACGCTGAGCGATGACGACGACACCCACATGGAAAGCGCCACGGTCAAGATCACCGGAAACTACCAGCCGGGTGAAGACCTGCTGAGCCTGGATGCCGGAGCACTGGCGGACAAGGTTGACATCAGCTTCAACACCGGCACCCTGACCATCAGCGTGAAACAGCCCGGGACGGTGACCACGGCCGAGTTCGAACAGTTGCTGGAGCAGGTGA
This sequence comes from Endozoicomonas sp., assembly GCA_965261315.1. Lineage (GTDB taxonomy): Bacteria > Pseudomonadota > Gammaproteobacteria > Pseudomonadales > Endozoicomonadaceae > Endozoicomonas. The sequence continues at coordinate 13,048 of CBDHDM010000048.1, forward strand.
AATACACCAACAGCAGTGAAGACCCGAACACGACAGACCGGACGGTCAGCTGGGTCGTGAATGACGGCACCGACAGCAGTACCGCGGCAACTTCCACCATCAAGGTCACCCCGATCAATGACAAACCGACCCTGCTGACCAACAGCGGTGCCAAAGACGAAGGTCCGAGCGAGCTGAACTACACCGAGAACGACGGTGCAGTGGTGATCGACAGTACCCTGTCCCTGACCGATGTGGACGACACGCACATTGAAAGTGCCACGGTCACCATCTCGGCAGGCAGCTACCAGGCTGGTGAAGACTGGCTGGCTCTGGCGGCCCGGGACACGCCGGACGGTGTCACCGTGGTCTTTAACGAAGAAGCGGGCACCCTGACCATCACGGCGGATGTGGCCGAGAGCATCACCAAGGCGCAGTTCGAGGCCCTGCTGGAAAAGGTGACCTACGAAAACAGCAGTGAAAACCCGGACACCGGCGACCGGGAAATCACCTGGGTGGTGAACGACGGTGAGCTGAACAGTGACCCGGTGACGTCTACGGTCAAGGTCACGGCAGAGAATGACAAGCCACAGGCTAAGAATAACAGCTACGGCCTGATTGAAGGTGAGGGTACATCTGGCAATGTGATTACGGATGATGATGTTATTGCTGGTCTGGACAGTGATGCTGAAGCGAACTCAATACTGGAGATCGCCGAAATTGATGGCACTCTCTGGAAAAATCTGGATGCAAGCACCAGTGATACCCACAAGGCGGAAGATGGTTATAAAGAGTTTATGACAGGTGTTGGCATGGTCTATATCAAGGCCAATGGTGACTTCTATTATGCGCATAATGACAGCGAAACCACATTCGACGGTTTCGACTACCGGATCACTGATGGAACCGATTTTTCAAACGAGGCTTCAGTCGACTTTACGGTTGCACTGATTAACGATAATTCTCCGGCGGCGGAGGCCAACAGCTATAGCTTGAATGAGGGGGAAAGTTATAGCGGTAATCTGATGACTGATGACCGTAATGGAACCGAGCCCGGAGGAGTGGACAGTGATGCCGACCTTGGTTCAGAGCTGAAAATAAATGAAGTAGATGGAACTCTATGGGGCGATCTGGCTGACAGTGCTCACAGTGTTTACAAGGCATCGGAAGGATACAAACAGTATTCCGCACAAAACGGTACCCTCTATATCAAGGAGAATGGTGAGTTTCATTACGAGCATAATGGCAGTGAAACCACTTCAGACAGTTTCAGGTACAAGATATCAGACGGCGTTTATACCTCTAACAAGGCCAAGGTTGATTTTACTATTAATCCTGTTAATGAGCAGCCAGACGCACTGAACGATCCTGGTCAATCAACACAGACTGTTCGCTATGGTAATGGCAGTGGTGTGGCTGAAAGTACAGAGCTGGTCGGTTGGTCAATAACCACTCTTAAGGCTGCCTCAGGCCTGACCGGAATTATTGCCCAGGTGGTTGATGGTGGGGATGGGCAGGCTGTTGATGCTGATACTGTCCAGATCGGTGTTTTTTCGCCAGATGATCAATGGGGAGGCGATGGACAGAATAACCAGGTCGAGTACCGTAATGGGAATACGCCGGGTGATACCAGTGATGACAGCTATGAAAGCTTGTCCATCAAGCTGAATGGTCTGGCGAGTTCAGCTAAAGTCAGTGTCAGCAGTTTTCTTTCAGAAGATGGTAATAATCAGCCAGCTTCGGAAACATTGCGCTGGGTGGCGAAATTAAACGGTCAGGTTGTAATAAGTGGCGATGCGGCCGCCTCTGATGGACCATTAATCACGATTACCACTGGAAACCTGCTATTTGATGAAATTGTACTGCAGCCCACAGAACGGCCAGACACAGCCGATGCCGACCAGAATAATTCAGATTTTTATGTGAACTGGGTGGAAACTGAGGAGCTGGATGATGCTTTTCTGACAACGGAAAGTCAGGCACTGACCATCTTCACCAAAACCAAACCTGATGCAACGGACTTATTGGATAACGACTCAGACCCGGATGGTGATGCGATCACTGTCACCAACATTGGTGCTATTGCGTCGGATAGGCCAATCAGTGATGCAACACTGGTCTGGGATAAGGATAAAGGGGAGCTGGTTTTTGATCCGGGTACAGACTTTGAAGGTTTGAAGCTTGGAGAAACCGCTACCGTTACTTTTGAATACACCATCGCTGATGGCGATCTAAACGATCCAGCAACACTGACAGATACGGCAACGGTCACTATCACTGTAGTTGGCGAAAATGAAGCACCAACTACGAATCCGGCGAATGGAGACGGTAAAGAAGGGGATAGCTTTATCCCGGTTTTACTGTCTGGTTCAGATAGTGATGGAACCGTCAACGCTTTCAAAATTGATACGTTGCCAGAAAATGGGACGCTCTTTTTTAATGGTCCTGATGGTCTGCAACGTGTTATAGCCGGTATGGAGTATCCGGCAGATAGTGAACAGCTGGAACTGCACTTTGTGCCGGATGATAAGTGGAATGGAACTACATCTTTTAACTACAGAGCTGTTGATGATCTTGGCGAGGTAGACCCCACTTTTGAAATAGCGACAGTTGTCGTCGATTCGATAGACAATGGTCCGGTGAGTAAGCCTATTGACAGTGATGGCAAAGTAAACCAAATGATATTTGGTGAGACAGACAGTGCATATACTGGCTTGACTGCGAAGGCAACAGACCCTGATCCGGAAGATAAAATTAAGTACTCTCTCATTGCGGGTGGTGAAAAGTTTGAAATTGATGAGGTTACCGGGAAGGTATCTGTAAAGGGCGGTGTTGAACTGGATGAAGGTGATTATACGGTTACGGTTCAAGCCACCAGTGATGATACCTCGACTGCTCAATCGGACTTTCAAATCAAGGTTGTTGATGGCAGCGTTGATGGTGCGGTGGTTCATGAGAGTGCATTAAATGAAGGGTCCGGCAAGTCTGAGTCTGCCTTTGATGCTCACCCAGAGCAGGGACAAGAAGAGGGGCTTGGGGTTGCCAGGGCAACAGGCAACCTTCTTGGGAATGATAATGTAGCTGATAACACAACCATTACCCAGATTAACGGCCAGAATATAGGCACCGGAATCGTTACGATTAAAGGCGACTATGGCGATCTTTCTCTGAATACAGTGACCGGTGATTATACTTATACTCTGACCAAGAATGCGGATCATAGCAGCAGTGATGTAAGCGAAGTCTTTTCCTATACCACCAGTGAAGGAACATCTTCTCGCTTAGAAGTAACCATCGTTGATGACGAGCCTGTTTCAAGGGACCAGCAGGTAGGTATTCCCGCTGGGGAGGAACCGATTTATCGGATCGTTATCATTCTTGATACGTCAAACAGTATGGACGACAAGGGTATTAATGGAGAAGTGGAGTTACCGGACAACGAAACGCTAACAACCCGGCTTGCCCTTGCTATTGATGGTGTTTCTTCCATCCTGGAGAAGTTCTATCAACAGTCTACGAATGTTCAGGTGAGTTTGGTCACCTTTGATGGCAGTAGTCGTATTGTTTTACCGGCAGATGCTACCGGGCCTGCAGATAATCTCAAAGATGCACTGGATCGGTTAACTGGACTAACGACTAAATCCGGTACTAAGTATGGAGATGCTCTGGATATGGGAGAGCAAGCGTTCAATGAAATGTTCACCATAGACAGCAATGCAGGATTGAACGGTAGTGATGTTGAGTACATCAGTTATTTTCTGTCAGATGGTGCACCGACAGATGATGGTAAGGGTGACGTTGACGGAAATGAGGTCACAGACGTCGCCAAAAAACAAAGTGAGGATTGGCAGAAATTTGCAAAAGACCATGATATTACTTCTTACTCAGTGGCCGTGGGTTCCAGCGTTGATGATCTCTCTTATATGGACAATATCCACAATGCTGATGTGCTTGGAAGTGGTGAGGCACAGAAGCCGATCATTGTAGCAGACCCGGTAAAGCTTGAAGATGAACTATTGAATACTATTCCAAACAGCTATGGAGGCAACCTGGTTTCCGATGGGCGGATCAATACCATTGATTTTGGTGCCGATGGAGGAAATATTCAGTCCATTATTTTTGAACTTAATGTTGATGGTGATGTTAAACCCATTACTTTCACCTACGACCCTGTTGGAAAGACTATTACACCATCAGATTTCACCACTTTTTCTGTTCTGAATGGCTCAATTCTTACCCTGGACGCTTCGAATGGTTTTGGGAAATGGGGCAAGTTGATTTTTAATTTTGACATGGGTGAATATACCTACTTTGCCAGTAATGCACTGGTAGAAGGAGACTCGTTCAGTTTTGATTATGTGGTCATTGATCATGACGGAGATATCAGCCCTTCGGCAACAGCCACTGTCAATATCGTGGATGGTATACCGGTAGCAAATAATGATATTGATACGATTATGCCCGGTACTCAATTTTTAGAGGGTAATGTTATTACCGGAGTGGGTACCGATGGTGGGATTGCCGTTGGTAACAAATCCACACCGTTTGCTATTCAGGCTGGCGGGGTAGATAGTGCTGTGGACAATGCCAGGCTTTCTTCAGTTACCTATAAAGGTAATGACTATGGAGTGAATGAAAAAATTGAGTTGCTTGGTGCTGATGGCATAACGGTTATTGGTCACCTGACCTTTTCAGACACTGGGTATTATAAATATGAGCCCCTTCAGGCACCTGCTGCACATACTGACCCTGACCTGAGAATTGATGTTGATTTTACCGATGTTCAAAGTATAGCTGGGGTTTCATTTAGCTCACCTGATGGACAGGTAGTCATTGCCAGTGATAAAGCACTGGGTGTCAATAATGACAGTGATACTGTGACGATTGGTGTTGATACAAACGACGGCAAAAATAAGAAGAACTCTATTGAAGGGCATGAGGATCTGGTGATTGATTTTTCAACCAGCGAGTACCCAGACGGAGTTACAAACATTAGCCTTGACCTTGTGACCAGTAATGATCGCAGGGCGATGACGATTACTCTCTACCGGACAGATGGTGTTGAGCTTGCTCAGTTGTATACCGGTGGTACCAGTAATCCGACGTTTACTATTCCTGCAGAGTATTCCAATGTCGGTCGTATTATTATCAGTGCCGGTAGTAGCGATTCGGGTAATGCAAGTGGTCAGTTTACCGGTATTGCTTTTGATAAGGTATTGCCTGGTGTTGCAGACAATACGGCCGCGGCTGAGCAGCATGAAATCAAATACACGCTGACTGACAGTGATGGTCAGTCTGATACTGCCACCCTTACCCTGAATACTATTCAGAATTTCATGTCCGGTACTGATGGTGATGACCGGTTGAGTGGCTCAGGTCGCGCCCTGCAGGGAACGGTAGCCAATGATTATATTGATGGCCTTGCTGGCAACGATGTGATTCGTGCGGGGGCTGGTCACGATATTTTGATTGGCGGTGCTGGAGCCGATGATATTGACGGTGAAGATGGTAACGACAATATCTCTGGCGGCACAGGCAATGACCAGCTTTCTGGTGGAGAGGGTAACGATGTTCTCCGTGGCGAAGAGGGTAATGACATTCTCAACGGTGGCAATGGTCAGGACAAACTGTACGGGGGGAATGGCAACGACACTCTGAATGGTGGGGGTAACGATGACTTGCTCTTTGGTGACGCAGGTAATGACACTATTATTGGTGGAGCAGGCTCTGATGTCATTTATGGTGGAAAAGGCAATGACACCCTGACCGGTGGTGATGGCGGTAATGATTCTGAGCGAGACACGTTCGTTTTTAATTTTGAAGATCTTCTGGACAGTCAAACCGTTCAGACGGATACCATTCTTGACTTTTCCTTAGGTAATACGTCCAGTGATACCGCTGCGGACCTTCTGGACATCAGTTCACTGGTTGATGTGAGTGATGCTGACCGGGTCAATATTGATAAGCTGCTGTCTGCTCTCAATATGAGCGGTGTCACTGCTGAGATCACGGCTGATAAAACCGTACTTAATATTGTTAAAACAACGTCGGACAGCAATCGAGACACGCTTCAGATAGAGTTAAAGGGGTTAACCGATTGGAGCAACCTGAACAATGATGATCCGGCTAATGGGCAGGATGTGTTGCTGCAGCTTTTGACGAACGGGCAGCTGATCGTTTAATTCAAATTAATCAATAAAAACGAATAACTATTTTAATTAAAAAAGGAGTGTTAACAGGATGTCGACCAGACTTTTCAACGTATCAATATTGGCTGCAGCAATACTATCCACCAGTGTTCAGGCGGATACCCTGCTGGATTCCATCAACCAGACACTGGCGACCAACCCGGAAATTCTGATCCGGACCACGGAAGCGGATGCCCGGATGGATGAAATTACCCAGGCCAAAGCAGGCTATTTGCCAAGCGTGGATCTGAGGGCCGGAATTGGTTATGAGAACAGCCGTAACAGCTCTACGATCGGTGCGGCAGGTGATCCGGATAAGGATGATCAGGTTAGAACCCGCCGGGATGCTTCGCTGGTTGCACGTCAGATGTTGTTTGATGGGTTTGCGGTTGGGAGTGAAGTGGATCGACAGAAGGCCCGGCAGGCATCCGCTGCACAGGAAGTGTGTTCGGTAGCCAGCAATACCGCGCTGCAGGTTACCCAAGCCTATATTAATGTCATACGTCAACAGTCCATTGTTGAGCTGATGCAGGCTAATTCAGAAGAGCATGGGCGGGTAGTGGAACTGATTGAAAAGCAGGGACGAAAAGGTCGCAGTAACGAAGCGGATGTGGCTCAGGCCCAGAGCCGCCTGGTATTGGCCAAGGCCAATGAAATCAGCTCAGAGTCTATTCTTCGGGATATAAAAACCCAGTATCAGCGTCTGGTTGGTAATCTCCCCGATGCTTACTCTTTGCCTGAAGTGCCTGGGAGCACACCGTCTTCTCTGGAGGCAGCATTGAAACTGGGCGCCGATGCCCATCCTGTCATGAAGCTGGCCAGTGCCGATGTGAATGCCGCTGAAGCTCAGTATGAGGCCAGTAAAAGTGCCTTTATGCCTCGTTTCGAACTGGAGGTAGGTGTTAACTGGGATACGGATGCCAATGGCGGCAAGGGCGATACGTACAGCCACGTTGCCAAACTGAATATGACGTATAACCTGTACAATGGTGGTGGTGATAAGGCGCGGCGCAGCCAGACCAGCAAACGGGTCAATGAGGCGATTGAAGTGCGTAACCGGGCTCGTCGGCAGGTTGAAGAAGAGATTCGTCTGGCGTGGGTCGCTATTGATTATGGCGCTCAGCGTTTACGGCCACTGGAAGAGCATGTCGTACAGGCGGGAAAATCCAGGGAGCTTTATGACAAACAGTTTCTGATGGGAAGTCGTACGCTGATGGATCTGCTCGACAGCCAGAATGAGTTTACGACCGCCAGACAAAGTGAAATCAATGCCCGTTATGACCTGCTGTTTAATAGGTTTCGTCTGTTGAACAGCACAGGCTCATTGCTGACGGCGATGGATGCCAGCCTGCCCGTTGAGAATGACTGTGGAGTGAAAGTGATTGCTGCGCTCTAAGGACAGAGTTTCAAGATCGAACCTCCGTTGGTACTGAGCCTGTCGAAGTGCGGTGACACCACCCTTCGACGAGCTCAGGGTGAACGGAGACCGGGGTCTGGTCGGGTTGTTCATAAAGGACTAGTGCAGCTAAGCGCTGATACCTGTACCATCGTCATCCCCGCGAAGGAGGCTGTTGCAAAAGCCTCCTTCGCGGGGATGACGTCAGTGATATCGGTATGGGTTTTAACGCTTCCCTGCACTAGCTTTCTCCTTTCAGCTTGCGCTTGAGAATGCTGTAGATTTCCTGCTGATCCCTGCTGTGAACAAATCGCAGTGCTTCCCTGAGCGTAGGCAGGCTGCCTGCAATCATCGGGCAGTCCAGCAGCTTATCAAGCTTTTCCATGTGCTGGATATCGGGGCGCACCTGTTTGACTGGTGTCTCTTTAATCTCGGCGCTGCCCATCACCAACTCTGCCAGACTGATCTGGTTCAGTAAGCTTTTAATGCCAATCAGCACAAAGGCCAGATGTTGGCGTGAGTGCGGGAATGGGTTATTGATGCCATAGCAGATCATCCGGCTGTACATCTCTACTTGCACAAGTGCACTGTCATGACAGCCCAGAGGGTTATCTGTGCTGTCCATGCTGTCCAGGCCCGCCATATCCTGGCTCAAGTCCTGCAATGTTAATGCCTGCTGACCGAAAACTGGCTTGATACTTTCCATGGCTTTACTCCCCCTCAAGTCATTTTCAATCATTTATATCATTGATTTTGTAGGGGATTGTCTAACAAGACTGCCAGTATTGCTGACCGGGAAGGATTTTCTGGCGATTTGGCGCTAAGACACCCAAGAGCCCTAGTCTGCAGAGCCTGTCAGCAATATGCCAAGAGACTGCTATTATGCGGAGTCACAGGAATATCCAGCATTTGAATATCAGCAGGAAGCATATTGAGGCTCACCTCATGAATTTTTGGGGTTACTCCAAGATACTGAAAATACTCCTCGATTTTTTTTACCATCATAACGCCGTCCATGTTGTTATGTGTTTAAGTAATGTCCAAGCCCGAAATTAAGCGGTTTCTTCATCAACTGGCTGGTAAGAGATAGCCCAGGCATCCTCACCAAAGCCGTTCAGCCACCATTCCAGCTGAGATCATCCTGTGCAAAAGGTTCTTTAACGTCTTGTGCGCCATTTGCAGGATCAACGACTCCTGGATACTCAGGGAGTTCACCGTAAAGCCCACAGCCTGCTGGCTCCACCGGTAACCGTAAGGCTTACCGCGGTCATCCATATCAATCGGGAAATGACTGCTCTCTACCAAAGACTTCATATGTCGCTGAATGGTGTGGATATCCCGATCCAAGCCTATCTCAGCCAACTGCTGCTTAAGCTCCAGGGCAGTGATCCACCAGCTTTTGGGGATTCGAACTCAATAATGAGAATGGTGGTCTCCAGGGAGGTTTGCCGTTTGTTCATATTATTGTCAGGCTCCATAAAATGGATGTACGATAGAAAGCTCACTTCAATGCTTTCCCGCATCGCTTTCTCAGCTCAGAAGCTCATCATAAAACACCCCTGCGACGAGTTGTGTTGCATGCAAACCAAAAAGTGAAATTTTTTTCTAATCAGTACTTCGCAAATACACGACTACCACCTGTCACCTTACAAACGTATAATGACGACCTTCCCAAAAACTCCCCTTCGAGCTATCTGGTCCCATGCTCCACAAGGTTGATAAACGACGGCGGTAAAATCCAAGGAGGGGGGTAGTGTGATTTTTGACTTTTTGTGTTTCGATGGAAACCGTGGTTATGGTCGATGCAAAAAGAAAGACCTGACACCAGCTTTTGTTTAGCCCCTTCAACCTTTATGGAAAACATAGCCCTATTATCACGTAACCAATGAGTCATTAATCGAACTCAAATTCACGCTGCACAAAAACTCTCTGTAAATTTTTGTCAGTTCATCGGATTTGAGTACCAAAGCATTACTGGCGTTGTGTGCCTGACGTAAGTAGTTGTCTTTAAGCGATTTCTCAACCACAGAATTGCTTTTAATTTGAGACATCATGGCATACAGTTCTTCAGGTGAGGATGGATCATGAGCGCCATCATTACGCCCGTACCCGAAAGTAGCATCGACCCAGCAATACGTTAAACGACCGCCGTTCGAGTGTGTCACTTGATAGAGGTAATGACTGAAGGCCTGCTGAATCGCTTGCTTGCATTTATTTTTTAACTCGCGTAGGCGTTCTCTGTCCTTCAATGATACCTCAAGGGATTTCAGAATTGGTGTGTACCTGCTTTTGATCTCTTGGCATTTTTTGTCATATTCCTCTTTCTCAGCTTGATATCGTCCATCCGATTGAGGAACTCTCCGCTGCCCCCACATGTCGTCACTATCCATAGAACTATGCATTTTTCTTTCAAAAATAGCTTCTCTAGCATCAGCATCAGCATCATGAGCAAGGCCTAGATTGCGGCGACGTTTCTTGTATTCGTAAAAATCTCTACGATGGTTTGGTCTAGGCAAGTTTGGTCTAGGCAATGCGGGCAGTTCATTGTTGTATTTTTCTTTCATCTCATCATGTTTATTAACCCTTTCCGATAACTTCTTTAATTCTGAACTGCTCTCAAGTTTTTGCTGAAACAGGGCTTCAGCCTTTACTACTTCTAAAACCGTGTTGTACCAAGAAGGTTGCCCCACGATAATCACCGGGCGGTGGTTATTCTTGCCCGAGATAAGCTGGGGAAACGCGGGATTATGCACCAACATTCGTTCGATGTCCGGAACTCCCTCAGGTTCGTCCGTCCAAGAGGTCTGTAAAGATGTGCTGGCAATTTTTTCTTCAAGGAATGGCGAAACACCATCATGGCTATGGGTTACGAAAAAGGAATCACTTTTTTTCTCTTGCCGGCGTTGATAAGCCCTCCGCCATTCCTGGCTATTTTTTTCCCTGGACAATAATTCCTGATACCACTTTTTCAGGCAACTGCCCGCTTTAGTTTTCAGTTCATTAACACCTTCCAGGCTCACCAACAGGTCATGATGCTCATAGGCATTCATAATATAGCTATAATAATGGGTGGACAGTGGGTCTAGCCAACCCGATTCGAAGGTTTCATGGGCAAAGTGAATAACCTGAGGATGGGCTAAGTTACTGCCTCTCAGTACATCCACCATTGAACTCAACCAATTGTGAGGGCAAGCTTCACCCTGAACAATCATTTTTGAGTGGAGTGACTTGAGTGATTGGATCATTTGATCTTCACCACTGCTGGACAATATTTGTTTCACCGCCGCAGACATCGGTTTATAAGTGTCGTAACCATCATAATACACATCACCGATCAATTGTCGCTCATCATAGTCCAATGTTTCCAGTGACTCTAGCATTGAGACACCCATGGACAAACCGGTCAGGTCTTTCCCTTCCCAAAGCTTCCTTACCACCTTGCTGGTACTTAGATCTGTTTTTGGCAATGCACAGCCTGCCTCAAGTGTTTTGCGCAATGCCTCAAGACTTAGGTCATAAACTTTGGCCAGCCTCTGCTGTTGCTCCGGTGTAGCACCTTTGAGGAGATCCTTAACCCTCTTTGACTCAGTGCTGGAACCACTTCCCAGAATGGAAGGCTGAAAGGCAGGCTCGATTTTTGTTATCTGTCTCGGAGCGCCTCCAAGATCCTTTGATTGCCAGCTAATACCACCATCCAGTGAATACTCTGGATAGGCGTGGACTTCATTCTTTACAGTTCGGGCAGGGATGGCAAAATAGCGGCAGAACGCCACAAATAAGGGTGTTCTGTGTCGACAGGCTCCCTGTCGGTGCCACAGCAGAAAGCGGAAAAAACCGCCGACACTTTCATGCTTGTCTGCTCCCTTAAAATCACGGCAATACCGTGCTATTGCATCAATACGATCTTCCTGAGTCTCTGCTGACTGAATATCACGAATCTGCTCCTTTTGGTTCTCCGGCATAGCGGATGTTTCAAAGTCGTTAAAGAACTCGGCTAATTGTAACTCCATGGAATCAGTCACAGTGCAGTCTGGCCTTGTATCGCCCGCTGTTTTTTTACATGGATGTGTTGTCTGTCTCTTTTCTACGACGTAATGAATGGTTATTTTCTGCGTCTCAGTGGCATCGGGAAAAGAGACCATGTGCAGACCTGTATACTGGTCCTTTATCAACTGATAATTGATCGACGGCGTTATTCGCAAAGCCGGGATCGTTTCATCCGGGTTTAGAGATGGCAGGTAGTAATACTGATTCTTACGCACATAAAGGTGATCAACACCAAGACTCTGCCCTCTGGCCAAGGTTATTTCTCCCTCAGGCAGAGTGGCAGGAAACACCGCTTCAAGACCGTACTCCCCATGGCCCAAACGACGCTCTTCAACATTACCCTGATTATCCAGGGTCACATCATAGACCTTCAAGCGGTACATGCCGGGATCTGTATCATTGTTAAAAATCTTTGTCTCCTCTGACAAAGGCAACCCTTCCTCCTGCTCATAATCGGTTTTACGATCCAAAGGACGAATAGTTTCGGCAGGTAGCACTGCCTGTTTATCGAGCGGTAGCCTGGCTCTGTTTTCGTCAGTCGAATCTGCCGGTAAATCTTGAGCAGTTACCTCATTATCTGCCGGTAAATCTTGAGCAGTTACCTCATTATCTGCCGGTAAATCTTGAGCAGTTACCTCATTATCTGCCGGTAAATCTTGAGCAGTTACCTCATTTTCACTCCGGGAATATTGACTGACGGGGTTTAATACTATCCGGGACATTGTCTGCCAGAAGGCAGGCCACAGAATAACATCGCTGGAGTCCCATGTACTTATCCGCTTGTTAGCCTCCCTCAGATAAGGCTGGTTAGCCGACATTTTGAGCGTTTGTTCCTGTGCATCCGTCAGGGCAAAAACGGTATTGGCGTCCACTCCAGCCTGGCCAAAACCCTGTTCGAACCAGCAATGCTGCCAGTGCCGATAAAGAGCCTGGGTCAGAGTATCATTCGTATCATCAGGCTTTAGAGAATGACCCGATGCCTGCCACTGTGCCCGGGCCACCATCCTGATGATTTCCATTCTGGCTTCAGCTTCACTCAGATCAGCCTTAATAAGAATCTCATGGCGTTTTTCATCAAGACTGTTGAGATAACTGCGACGTATCAGCCAGGGACGATCAATGCCAGGCACCGTGCAGTAGAACCAATCGCAAAGTGCACGATCAACCCCCCCTTCGCCAATCGTCATAGCCGATAATTCGGGCAGTTTCTCCAGAGATGTTTTGGCCGCCATAAGGTAAAGCTGATAGTACTGATGAATGTGTTGCCGGAGGCTGTTTTCGGTAAAATCTCCATCGTTAATGACGGCCCTGGCGACATTTTGTAAATCAAGGCTGGAGGGCTGCAACGGGAGGTTTTGCTGCTGCAACGAAGCCCTCAGTCGACAGTGCCAGTGTGTCAGCAATTCAGCTGTGAACTTGCCCTGAGGCGTTTGTGGCAATACCTTCTCAACAATGGTTTGCAGTTCTGTCGGGTTATACTGCCGGATAGGCAAATGCCGGAACCTCCCTTTTAACGCCGGAGATAACGGTTTTCGTCCGCTGTACTCCGGCGGATTGGTCGTGGCAAACAGATGGAAGCCCGGGTGAGCATCACCGGCCAGAATATCGTTTAACTCCCCTTCCAGATGCTGGTCAATCAGATTCATTTCAGAAATGACGACGATGCCGCCATCGATATTCGCCTTTTGGATGACTGCACACAGCTCCTCCCAGGAACAATCGCAGGCATTCCGATAAAATACCTCCGGCATGGATTCGCCCCGTTGCTCAGTCTGCTGTTTGATGCTTTCAATCAACAGCTTCAGGGTGACATCCTTGCCCCGCCCGGCAGGGCCTTCAATCAAGGTCGCCTGACGGCCCCCATGTTTCCTGCCATGATGATAAGCCTGCTGACACCGGCTTAAATCCTGACCAAGCTGTTGCACCAGCTCACTGACCGCCGAGCCGGAAGTATCAAACTCAGGCCGGGTTTGCGCAGTCACCTTTATAAAGGCCTGTTGTATATCCACCAGCGTCTGGTTATGCACTCTGTCACTCAAGGTCCTGCCTACGGGGAAACGGGCAGAAAACCAGCATTCAAGGGATGCCCGGGCATCCTGATGGGTATCGGGGACTTCCGCCCCCAGAACATCCCGAAAACTCTGCAACACCAGCCCGTTCATCTGTTCAATGGACACACTGCCACCTGTGTACGTATCGGGTAACGCACGATCCAGATACCAACCCACCCAGCTGCAGATATCCGTTAAATCTCTGGGGGTAAACTCATGCTCTGGCAGACATTCCGGATAATATTGCCAAAGTGCCATCACACTGTTGGTGGCGCTACGCGCAATGTCGCCTGATTGCTGTTCTGGCAGATGCCGTTGTAACAGCCGTAGCAGGGCAGGCTCGACCACCCTGTCCCTGAGAAAAGCCCGATTTAAGGGAGGGTAGTATGCCCTGGGGAGTTTCTCCTTCAGCTCAGGATCTAACCGGCGCCCCGCGTAATGATCCGGGTTACCGGTCAAAATCACCCGGTGCTGAGTGCTCACCTTGACAGGATGGCCGTTCACATAGATGCAGGGTTCCGGTTCCCATAAACCATTCAGTGAAGCCAGCAACCCGGGTTTGGCAAGATTGGCTTCATCCAGAACCAACGTAACATAATGTCCGTCTGTGTCCGGTTGAGTATTGGCCCATTCCATCAGCATCCGGTTTTGCTGCGCCATAAAACGGTCGCCATCACCTCTCTCTTGCCATTGCCAGCGTTTCATCAGGGTCTGTTCGCTGTCGGACGGTCCAAGAGAAATCAAAGAAGCCCACCCAGACGACGCCCTGGCCATATTGGCGGAAAAATAACTCTTACCGGTTCCGGTTTTTCCCTGCAGGAAAATGGCGGGGGAATCCACAAGCCGGTCATGGAGCCTGGACAAACGACGAAGCTCTCGATCCTTCTGGTTAAACGAACCATAACAAAGGTCATGGGCCAGCATCGAGAATGGAGCCTCAGAGCAACCTTTCCATTCAAGTGATTGAGACAGTCGATGTTCTATACGTTGAATGCATTCGGCTTCACGATTCTCAGTTACCCACTCTCCTCTGCTAATGCCAAAACAGTCAGCGGCCAGGGAGTGAATGGCATCAGATCGGGTCTGCGCTGGTTGACACCTTAACTGCCAGCCAGAAGCCAGCGCATCTTCCAACCGTTTAATCTGATTAAGGGGCCTGATTGATAACTGTTGATATTGCTTTGCCTCCAAGGGATCAACGTCCAGCTGAAAAGCAACCGAACCTTGCTGTGCCTGAGGTACTTGAGCCACAATCAAGGCACAGAGGCTGTCTGAAAACTCCCTATTCCGGAAGCTTCGATCTGGGCGCTCGTAGGACAGATTCAGCTGTTTAAATTCAGTATTCGCAAATACAGCCGGACCAAAGGCCCTGGCCAGTTTCCATACATTCTGCATCACAAAATGTCGATCCAGACGCTGGGCACTGTTAATGACAGCATTCAAACCATCAGGGTCCACCCAGGCAGTGTGTTCTGTATCCGGCAATAACTGCCAACAAGCCACCTTCATAAAATCACGCACTGACGGGGTCTGCCGGGTACCATGGGTTAATACGCTATTGATGGCCTTGCGCCAGTGGCAGGGTTGAAGCTGCGGGGCATGATCAACCTTCTGCGCCTGCCGGGCAGCCAGTATCAGGTTATTCAGCAACCCTTTTGTCATTTCAGGCAGTGGGTTACCACGGTTGGCAGGTACGGTTTTAAAGGCGTTGTAGAGTTCGTTAAGCACCTGTTCTGGCAGTTCATCCCGAGGTATACCATGCTTTACGGCATTGATATCCCAGATATCTACCTCAGGACAGGGTTCACCCGCAGCGATCATCGAACGCCATACAGAGGATGGGCTTTTCGCAGGCTCAGGCCAGAGTATTGTGATACGAGCGTCAGGGTATGCCTGTAATTTGCCATTAACCAGCAAAGGTTGCCCACACACCAGGGGTTCCAGCAGCTGCTGAAGCTTTGGATTGCTTTCCAGCCCCCGGAATACCACGCGCCTGCCTCTCATCAACGCCACTTGCGCCTCGCTTTGAAGGTGCCCGAAATGCGCATCCTTCTCCGAGGTGATATGGATATTGTCAAACAGTTGGCTGAAGCTGGTCTGTTCATTGACCCGAATCACCAGGGGTGCTTCCTGTTGACTACTTATCCACTGATCCGCCTGGGTATGTTGCTGATACGTCACGGTATTAATGGAGGCATGATCTCCGGTCTGTTCCTGAAGTTGAAAGGTGTTGGGCAGGGGGCACGCATCGTTTTCTTCCAATCCAAGTGACTTGGGTTGCTTGAGTACATGAGCAACTTGAAGCTGTGGTTTTACGCCGGTGACCTTGTGGATATTCTGAAGTGCACCCAGCAAACAAAACCACAGCGATTCACTGAGGGGAGAAGTCACTGTCACCACTGCACCGGACTGAACCTGCTCCAACAGACTGGTGTTAGGCACTGCATAGCCTTCCCGGGCAATGCAAATCGGGGTCAGCCATTCCTTAATATTACTCTGATTGATGATTAACGGGTTTTGCGGTGTGTTTCGGGCAAGTGCTTTATCACACTCTTTATCACCAGCTTTATCACCAGAACGGGTCATGGTTTGGAACAGGGAGCGAAGCTCATCATCCCCTAACGGCATCTGATAAAACTGAACATTGCCCGGCAAATGACAGACAACACCGTTGCTCTCATAGCGCTTTTGCGCTATCAGCTGGCGAATTGTCTGTTCAAATGCCAGATCATGCCAGTTGGCACCTTTCAGGATCACCCGTTGCCCGGCCTTCAATTGTTCAAGTTTGCCCGGGATGTGCTGGATTCGCCCCTGCTTATCCACTCCAGGGCCACCGAGAAGCAACTGTCGCCAGTTACTATGCAAATGACAGTCAATAAGATCGATATCTTCTTCATCTATGCCACCCTCGGCATAGGGGAATTCTGCCAGTACTGGAGAAACATCACTGATGTCCATCGATTGGCCATTATCAGCCAGTACGTCAAACTGCCAGGTATTCCCCGGTCGATGAATGCGCCGCCAGAAATCAGCGCCCGGTGCTTCGTCACTCTTTCCAACCGATGCCAACTGTCCAGGTTCTGCCACTACCAGCAGAGCAACATCTTCCCCCAGAGGACGTTTCTTCTGGCTGACTCTGTCATACAGACAAGGGTTATCCGGATCCAGTAAATCATTAAGCTTGGGTAGATCCTCACTGGTGAGTTTTCGGATATCTATAACGAGGGTCAATGGCTGGTCAGCTTCAAATAGCTTGCCCGGTTGAAGAGAGTGACAACCACCGCCGGAAATGCTCAACCGGCTCACCAGATTAGCCTGTGACAGGTCATCCGGATGGGAAATAATAACGACATCCCGCTTTTCATCGTGGGTCTGAGCCGATAAAAGATGTCGAACCTCATTATCATTTGCGACAAAACGAAAATCGAAGGAATGAGAGGGCTTTGGGAGCAATGAGCCGGTTGAGCATACAGTTCTGGCTTTGCCAGATATCGCAGGCTGAGATAAAGATAAAGATAAATTCAGTTTGCTGGTTACTTCAGAGCAGCTATCCACTGGCTTTAGCGGATGATCTCTTTTTATTCTCTTTTCCGGCAAGTCACTATTAAGTATCGAATTTGTGTTTTCTCCAACAATCTGAACGTCCATAAATTACATCTCATATTTAGTCTTAAACTTTCCTGATTACCACTGAAGTTACGCCCGCTCACAGCCAGATGGTTGTCGAATAATAAGGGCTACAGGTTAAATGATCGTTTAATCAGCTTGACAAAACAGCCCTAATTCATGGGAATATTACTCCTGCTCTTAATGACACTGTTGCTTAGTAATGCCGAACAACTTTTTACGGAGTGTTCTTTTGTCAGGCCCCATCATATCAAGGTCTTGGGCGGAACTTGCTCCTGCTGTTGTTTATGAAATATTCGGGTTAATACTTTTTTTGACATACAGATTGAATAATAGTTTCATTTTTAACTCAGCAACCACCGGCTAAAGCCGGTGATTTTAACCTTGTGGAAGACTAATAAACCTGCCTTTCATCCATGATCTATAAGCTTGGTAGTACGGATAAACGTCATCAGGCAACGATGGGAGGACCGGATGAAGCAGGCGACCAGTGGTTGAGTAGTGCAATAGAGCAGGGGTTCAACCGGCAATCTTCTATCAATAAATCAGAGCAGTGTCACCGGTATCTTCGAAATCGCCCGGGACAATTCGAATATGCAGATGCGACTAAAAATACCAGGTGCCTGGTGGAAACCTTCCAACGCAGGAGCAATGCTTTGCTTAAGAACATTGCGTTCTAACGGGGATTGGGATAACTACTGGAAAAAAGCAGAGTAATGGGTGGATGGAACACTTTTAATTCCACCCATGAAAAAGAGTTGATAAGAATACTGAGTAATAAAAGACAACCCGATCGAGCAGTCATAAAAACCATAACTCCTAAGCCTTTTTGGAAGTGGCAAATATTAGTTGGCGCTAGGAGAGGTATTAGATTACTTATGAGTAAATCAGGACGGGGCAGTTCAGAAAATGCGATTAATGGTTTTATTTTTAACCACAAAGGACACACAGGATTCTACTTATTGTGATCTTTGTGGTTAAGAAAGCAGGATCAGGGAACGTGATATCCCATGGGAGCCTGGTCATCGTATTGAAGCCAGACTTTATTCAGCCAGGCTTCAGAGCCGAGCCAGTCGAGAACCCACTTCAGACCCTGTCCCATATTTTCCTGATTCCAGGCCAGCAGGCAGCCATCGTTGTAATGCAGGTCAATGACTTCCTTGCGAACCAGCAAACCCTCTGCAATATAAGGTTTTGTAAAATGGCTTGGCAGAATGGTGGCACCCAGGCCTCGTAACAGGCACCCGATCGCGGCTCGAAAACTGGGCACCAGCAGTACCTGCTGATTTTCCAGAAGCAGGTTATAACCCTGACGGAAGAAGCGTGAAGTGTCCTGAATACAAATGGAACGGTATTCCTGAAGCTCTTCCATTGAGAGGGGTTCTTGCCGCTTGGCCAGTGGATGATCTGGCGAAACAACAAAATCCCAGGTCATGTTGCCCATAGAGCGCCAGGCAAAACGATCCTGATTAAGAATAGCTTCGGGAATATCCTGTGGAGCCCCAATAACAACCTGACAACGGCCATGGAAAAGTGAGTCCCAGGAGCCGTTATAGACTTCGGTATTGATCACCAGCCCTGCTTCAGGGCGCACGGCCTGAAGGTCGTGGATCAGGTCATAGACTTTTCCCTGGTTAACCACGTTGTCCAGTGCTATGCGCAGTTCCTGTTCCCAGCCAGTAGCTAATTGTCGTGTACTGTTTTCAAGCTCTTCGAGGGATGCGAGAAGCTTGTCAGTATGTTCAATGAAATGTTCGCCAGCAGGTGTCAGATCAACACGTTTGCTGTCGCGTAGAAACAGTTGTACACCAAGGCGGTCTTCCAGTTTTCTAACGGTATAGCTGATTGCCGAGGGCACTTTATGCAGATGTTTGGCGGCAGCTGTAAAGTTACGAAAATGGGCAACTGCCCGAACAATCTGTAGCGTTTCCGTTGGGATCATAGAAGGCTGCAATGGGTTATGTCGATGAGGCTGGCAATAATACCTGATCAGTGCTCTTTGTTTTCAGGTTTTTTCATTTTATCGCACACACCTGCAATACAGGCGTGCGCGATAAATAAATAAATAAATAATTAATTATGATTATAACCAGCGGAGTCTTCGGCATTCCCGGGCTCTTGGACAGGGTGCTTTTCAAAATAATCAATACAGCGTTTCAGGTCATCAATCAGCAAGTCGGCAAGATCGTGGGTAAAACCATGGCGAACCAGAATACGCATGATGACCAGATCTTCACGGTTTGCTGGCATGGAGTACGCGGCAATCTGCCAACCCCGACTACGGATTCGATCCGAAAGATCATAAAGACTGAATCCGGGGTGTAACCCTTTTTTCAGTGACCAGCTCATGGCCGGTATGCCACCCTTACCATTATAAATAATGTCAAAGATACCCAGCTTCTCAATCTCTTTACTGAGGTATTGAGCCGTTTCATAGCAGGCCTGCTGTATACGACAATAGCCTTCCTTTCCTAGCCGGAGAAATATGTAATACTGAGCTGCAATCTGTCCTCCGGGACGGGAGAAGTTCAGTGCAAAGGTTGGCATATCACCACCGAGATAGTTCACCCGAAAGATCAGATTTTCCGGGAGGTCTTCTTTATCACGCCATACGACCCAGCCAACGCCCAGAGGTGCCAGGCCAAACTTATGGCCGGAAGCATTGATTGATTTGACGCGTGGCAGTCGGAAATCCCAGAGCAGGTCGGGTTCGCAGAAAGGTGCCAGAAATCCACCGCTGGCCGCATCCACATGGATGGGAATATCCAGCCCGGTATCCTGCTGAAGTTTGTCCAGCGCTTTACTGACAGCTTCGACCGGCTCGTATTGGCAGGTAAAGGTGACGCCCAGGGTTGGCACAACGCCTATTGTGTTTTCATCGCATCGTTTGATCGCTTCTTCAGGACTCATGATCAGCCTATCTCCTTCCATGGGGATTTCTCTGAGTTCAATGTCCCAGTAGCGTGCAAATTTGTGCCAGCAAATCTGAACCGGACCACAGACCATGTTGGGCTTATCGGTGGGTTTGCCCTGCTGTTTCATTTTTTCCCGCCAGCGCCATTTCAGTGCCATCCCGCCCAGCATGGCCGCTTCACTGGAACCGGTTGTTGAGCAACCAAGGGTATTCATGGCATCGGGCGAGTTCCAGAGATCAGCCAGCATATGAACGCAGCGGCTCTCAAGTTCTGCTGTCTGCGGATATTCATCCTTGTCGATCATGTTTTTATCGACACATTCATCCATGATTTTGTGAACTTCATCCTCTACCCAGGTCTGGCAGAAAGTGGCCAGGTTTTGACGGGAGTTACCATCCAGCATTAGCTCATCATGAACCACCTGATAAGCATGCCGTGGCTCCTGTTGTTTTTCCGGCATCTTGTATTTTGGCATGCTGACCGAAAGATCCGATGAGGCGTAAACGTCATCTACAAGATTGTCCAGAATATCATCGTGGTAATGCAGTGGCATGATTCAGGCTCCAGGGCGGACAGTAGCGTTAGAAAACTTTATGGAAAAAAACAGATGCACGATGGCTGACATCAGAGATCTATCAGGAGTATAGACAGGAATTGTCGTTTTGAAGGCAGGGCTGTTTCCAGACAGGTATCAGGTTCTAACAGAGCTCAGGAATTGTTCAAAAAGTTAGAATGAGCATCCTTATTTTGTTGATATACCCTGCTGTCATCAGCCGATAGTATTCGTCGTCGTTCCATGGCGGTACTGGCGGGAACCAGTATGGCTGGCTGAAAAAAGCTCGGACTATTACTGTTGCCTGTTCCAATAGGTCGATGCTTCAGCAATGGGCGAATGAGCCTGCAGTATGCCCTGTAGACTCAGGTGGATGATCAGCGAAAAAACCCTGTATTTTTACAGGGTTTTTTTGTGTCTGAATTTTGATGCCAATTACTCCTGATTCTTTCTGCATCAAGCCAATGAATGAGTAAGTTCGATGCGTCCTGCCGAAAACAGGATTCGTACAGGGCTTGAGTTGTTGATTGGTATACTATTGAAACAGGTTCCACTGGCTTATGAACTTGATGCTTCTGGTTCATGGCTATTCTCAATTACCAGTCACTGGCTGGCTGCCAATTTTTCCAGAGGGATTGCCCCATGACCGATCTTAATGTCCGTAGCCGTCTGGCTCTGCAATTGATGGATCTTACATCCCTGAATGATGACGATACGCCAGAGAAAATTATTGAGCTTTGTCATCAGGCTCATACCGAAGCCGGGAATACTGCTGCTGTCTGTATCTACCCCCGTTTCATTCCGGTTGCCCGGAAGACACTGAACTCCCTCGGCCTGAATGACGTTACCATTGCGACGGTAACAAACTTTCCTGCAGGTGGGGATGATATTGAAGTCGCTGTTACAGAAACAAAGGCTGCTGTCGCCTATGGCGCCGATGAAGTCGACGTCGTATTTCCATACCGTGCACTGATGGCGGGTAATGAGGAAGTAGGTGCAGAGCTCGTTCGTCGTTGCAAAGAGGCCTGTGGTTCAGATGTACTGTTAAAAGTGATTATTGAAACCGGCGAGCTGAAGGATCCCTCCCTGATTCGTAAAGCCAGCGAAATTTCCATTGATGCTGGTGCTGATTTCATTAAAACTTCAACCGGTAAAGTACCTGTTAATGCGACGCCAGAATCGGCTCGTATCATGCTGGAAGCTATACGTGACAGTGGTAATACCCAGGTAGGCTTCAAGCCTGCGGGTGGCATCAAAACAGCTGAAGATGCCGCTCTGCATCTTGATCTAGCTGACGAAATCATGGGTGCAGGCTGGGTGGACCGCCGTCATTACCGGTTTGGAGCCAGCAGCCTGTTGGGCAACCTGTTGATTGCTCTTGGCCTGAAGCAGGGTGAAGCCAGCAAAGAAGGGTACTGATATGTTTCTTCCACAAGTGGTTATTCGTCGTAAGCGGGAAGGCGAGGTTCTCAGCGAGCAGGAGATACGCGATTTCATTGCCGGTGTTACGGATGACTCTGTGTCGGAAGGTCAGATCGGTGCTTTCGCCATGGCCGTGTACTTTCAGGGGATGAATATCGAAGAACGCATCGCCCTGACCTGTGCCATGCGTGACTCCGGGGAGGTGATGGACTGGTCGTCAGACAGCCTCTCTGGTCCTATTCTGGATAAGCACTCAACCGGTGGTGTCGGTGATGTGGTCAGTTTGATGCTTGGCCCCATGATTGCCGCCTGTGGTGGTTTTGTGCCGATGATCTCGGGGCGCGGTCTTGGGCATACCGGTGGCACACTGGATAAGCTGGACAGCATTCCGGGCTATACCACCAGTGCATCGGAATCACTGTTCCGTAAAGTGGTCAAAGAAACAGGCGTGGCCATTGTTGGTCAGACCGGTGAACTGGCTCCGGCAGACAAGCGCATCTATGGTGTCCGGGATGTCACCGCTACAGTTGAGTCCATTGCCATGATAACGGCATCTATTCTGTCAAAAAAACTGGCGGAAGGATTGGATGCTTTGGTAATGGATGTAAAAGTAGGCAGCGGTGCTTTTATGCCAACCTTTGATCAATCCGTTGAGTTGGCCCAGAGCATTGTTCAGGTGGCGAATGGTGCAGGCGTTAAAACCACCGCACTGCTTACCGATATGAACCAGTGCCTTGCATCATCAGCCGGAAATGCACTTGAGGTGCGTGAAGCGGTTCGGTTCCTTACCGGTGAATACCGGAATGAACGCCTGCTGGAAATTACCATGGCTCAATCTGCTGAGTTGCTGGTCTCTGGTGGTTTGTCAGCCAATACAGAACAGGCTCGGGAAAAGCTTCAGTCGGTACTGGACCATGGTCAGGCTGCTGAGATTTTCAGCCGCATGGTTCATGGGTTGGGTGGGCCAGCAGACTTTACTGAACGTTATGATCATTATCTTCCAGGTGCATCCATTATTAAGCCGGTTTACATGGAAGGTGACGGTTTCCTCTCGGCAATGAATACCCGTGAAGTGGGTATGGCTGTGGTGCAGTTGGGTGGAGGTCGAAAAGTGGCTTCTGATACGATTGATTATGGAGTAGGCTTCACGGAAATTTGCCGGTTGGGTGACAGGATTGACCCTTCACAACCGATTGCCACGCTTCATGCCAGCTCAGAAGCGTCATGGAATCAGGCTGCAGATAGGCTTCGTGGTGCACTTACCCTGTCAGAACAGGCACCACCACTTAATTCTCTGGTATACAAAAAACTGTCATGACGGTGACAGGTCAGGAGTAGCGAATGAAACGTGCCATTATCCTTGTGATGGATTCATTCGGCATTGGAGCCACTGACGACGCTGAGCAGTTTGGCGATGCAGGTTCCAATACAATTGGACATATTGCCCAGGCTTGTGCTGATGGCAAAGCCGATATTGGTCGAAAAGGGCCATTAAACCTTCCGGAACTCTCCAGTCTTGGTCTGGCTCATGCGGCCAGAGATTCCTGTGGTGAATTCCCCAGGGGGATGACCAATGATATGCCCATCATTGGTGCCTATGGTTATGCCAAAGAGCTGTCCAGCGGTAAGGATACGCCCAGTGGGCACTGGGAAATGACCGGTGTCCCGGTACTGTTTGAATGGGGTTATTTTCGTGATGAGAAAAACAGCTTTCCCCAGGAACTGCTGGATGAGCTGATTGAAAAAGCAAAACTGCCCGGCGTTCTGGGTAACTGTCATTCTTCTGGAACAACGATTCTGGAAGCGTTGGGCGAAGAGCATATGAAAACGGGTAAGCCGATCGTCTACACATCGGCAGACAGCGTATTTCAGATTGCCTGCCATGAGGAAACCTTTGGACTGGATCGTCTGATTGAGGTTTGTCAGATAGCCCGGGAGATTCTTGAGCCATACAACATTGGTCGTGTTATTGCCCGTCCATTTATTGGTGATGATGCGGGAGACTTCCAGCGTACCGGTAACCGCCGTGACTTTTCCGTTCTGCCACCGGCTCCAACCGTTCTGGATAAACTGGTAGCCAGTGGTGGCCAGGTAGTCAGTGTAGGCAAGATTGCAGATATCTTTGCTCACCAGGGAATTACCAGAAAGGTAAAAGCCACAGGTATTCCTGCCTTGTTTGAAGCAACCAGGGAAGAGCTCCAACAGGCGGGTGATCGCACCATTATCTTTACCAACTTCGTCGACTTTGATTCATCCTTCGGTCATCGTCGTGATGTTGCCGGTTATGCTCTGGCTCTGGAGCAGCTGGATGCGATGCTGCCTGACTTGCTTTACTCCATGGGGGATGAGGATCTGCTGATCATCACTGCGGATCATGGTTGTGACCCAACCTGGCCAGGAACCGATCATACCCGTGAGCATATTCCCGTGCTTGTCTTCAGCAAGAAGTTGATCCCCTGTGCCCTGGGCCAGAGAGAAACGTTTGCCGATATCGGACAGACGTTGGCCAGCTTCTTTGGCCTGGAGCCCCTGGACTACGGCACATCATTTTTGCCCGAAATTTTTGAGCAAGGGTAACTTTCGGCCATAACCAGTTTTTGGGTAGTGGGGCGAAAGGTCCAATCGCTCCTCTTATCTGTTTTGATCTGTGTATCGAGAACGAGGAGATAATCGTGACACCTCATATTAATGCCAAGCCCGGAGCTTTTGCTGATGTCTGCCTGATGCCTGGCGATCCTTTGCGAGCCAAGCATATTGCAGAAACCTTCCTGGAAGGGGCTGAACAGGTAACGGATGTGCGTAACATGCTGGGATTCACTGGCACCTATGAGGGTGTCAGAGTTTCTGTGATGGGTTCTGGTATGGGTATTCCTTCAGCGTCTATTTATTACAAAGAGCTGATCACTGAATACGGTGTGAAGAGTCTGATCCGCGTTGGTTCCTGTGGAGCTATTTCCAAGGACGTCCAGGTGCGTGACATTGTTATTGGTATGGGAGCCTGTACTGATTCCAAAGTTAACCGTATGCGTTTCAAGGATCATGACTTCGCTGCCATTGCAGACTACGGACTTCTGGAAAACGCAGTAAACTCTGCCAGAGCCATGAAGCTGCCGGTTAAAGTTGGCAACCTGTTTTCTGCAGATCTTTTCTATAATCCTGATCCATCCATGTTCGACACTATGGAAAAGTACGGCGTACTGGGTGTGGAGATGGAAGCTGCGGGCCTGTATGGCGTTTGCGCTGAGTTCGGTGCACAGGGTCTGGCAATCTGTACAGTGAGCGACCATATCCGTACGGGTGAAGCCCTGCCTTCAGAAGATCGTCAGTCGACGTTTAATGAAATGGTTGAAGTGGCTCTGAATTCATTGTTGTAATTAAGCATTTATCCCATATTTTTATGGGTTAAAGATTGAACCACAGAGATCACAAAGAGCACGAAGAAAAGCTTTTCTTTTCCTTTGTGCTCTTTGTGATCTCTGTGGTTCAACAAAGCATCTTTCAGCATGGTCAGGGTTCAGAATGAATCAACAGACCCTAAAATTCTTTATCCGCTTTGATATCCATCAGAACCTGCAGCTTCACCTCAAAAATTTCATTGATATACTTTTCAAGACTTCTGAGTCCGGGATCACTATCCTGAAGAATGAACGATTCTATTTTAGCCTTTTCGAAATCTGACAATGAGAAAGTCTTCATATTTTCACCGGTTGACTGGTAGCCTTCTTCGAGCTGAGGAATTATAGATTCAAAGGCAATATCTTTTTTTGCCTCTGCAGAGAAACCTTCGAAAACCACTTTATCCAGACGAGAAGCCATCGCTTCCAGTTGTGGGATTTTTGTACTCAGTTCATGGATATCCGAGTTGCCTGCCAGAATCACAGTATCCGGTAGCCGGATATTAGTTTTCAGGTACGGGTTGTAAAAGGACCTGTGTGCCGGGTCGAGCAGTTTCAAGAGAAAGCCGATGACCTCCTCGGCTTGCTTATCGCTTTTTAATAAAAGCATGTCAAATTCATCAACAAACAGAACCTGGTTTTTATGATTGATATCTTTACTTGAAACAGTATTGGCAATGGTGGCATCAACCAGTCGACCGGCTTTACCATCATAGCTTTCAAAAGGGGTTCCAGTCATATCATCAATGGTCGCTCCGTCAAGGGAGATAACAGCCAGGTTTGTTCCCATCGCCTGTGCCAGCTGCTTGGCGGCATAGCTTTTTCCGGTTCCTGGTGCTCCCTGGAAATAGACTGGATAGTGTCCTTGTGGATGAATATCCATTTTCTGGAATGTGATCTCTGCCAGTGCAAAACGATTTAAGCGATCAATAAGCTCATCAGGAAAGTGTTTCAGTGCATCAGTAATTTTTTTCTTGCTGTAAACCAGAGATTTTGTATAGAAAGGTAGCCTTAATGCTTTATCAAGGATTTTGTGAAGGCGGGTAATACCTTCACTACTGGGGCTTTGCCAGAAAGTATAAAATAGCTCATCTTCAATATAGCGCTGAGTAGCTTTATCAAGAAGGTTTTTCTTTGATCCATAGGTGTAGATCAGGTCTGTCTCGGGAATTGATGGCGGTAAGGTTGCATAATATATTTGAGAGCAGATTGTAGATATTGGATCAATTAATAATACTGCAGGTATTACGGTAAGAATCATTTTTGATTCGGGATTCATGACCAGGAACCATTGCCATAAATACTGTCGATTCCATAACAACAGTCCCAATGGGACTGCGTATGCCATTAGGTGTTGATTGATTGTATAAAGAGGATACTCCCTTTGGACCAACCATAAAATCTGTTTCGATGCCTGTTCACCTTGTCTTATTTTTCCGAGAATATTGGCTCTTCTGAAACTGTTTCTGGCAGGGAGAAAGTCCAGGCGATCAAATATTCGATGAGTAGCCATATAGTCTCGGATATAGTTAAGTTGCTGCTGGTCATCTCCAAGACTTCCAGCGATATTTTGTGATGCTTTAGATGGGGCAATGATCAAAAGAAGAGTGATGCATATAATTTTTACTAGCCTGAATTTCATAAAAGTTCATTTTTTATTCGGATTGCTGAAGGTTTATTTCAAAAACTTCGTGAATGAATTTCTCCAGACTTCGCAGTCCTGGGTCTGTATCAGACTGAATGAAATTATCAATTCTTGTCAGGTCGATTTCTGATATTGAAAATTCGGCAAGTCCCTCGGAAATAGACTTATAGCTTTGCTCCATTTTAGGAATCATCAAGCTGAATGCTATGTCTTGTTTTGTTTGAGAGGAAAAGCCATCAAAAAAGATTCTTTCCAGTCTTGATGCCATAGACTGTAGTTGCTGGTTTTGAATACTGACGGTATGAATATCGGTATTTCCGGCCAGTATAATCGTATCGGGAAGGCGGATATCTGTTTTTAAATAAGGGCTGTAAAAATATCGATGGTGAGGATCTAATATTTTCAGGAAAAATGCCAGTACATCTTGGGATTGTTTATCTCCATCAATAAAAAGACGGTCGAATTCGTCTATTAACAGTACCTGATTGTGATGGTTGATATCCTGGATAGATGCAGTGTTCGCAACTATAGCTTCTAAAAGTAATCCTGGTTTGGCCTCCAGACTGTCGAATGAAGTTCCGATAATGTCATCAATGTTAGCGCCATCCAGCGTCACTGTGGCAAGATTAGTTCCCATGGCGCAGGCAAGATGTTTGGCCGCATAAGTTTTACCAGTCCCGGGAGACCCATAAAAATAAACCGGGTAGCGACCCTCTGGTTTAGGCGTCATTTTCTGAATCATTATTTCAGAGAAAGCAAACCGGATTAATCTATTTTTCAGTTCTGTGGAATAATGCCATAGCTTTTCCTGCGTTTTCTCCTGATCGTATACCAGTAGCTTGGCATGCATCGGCATGCGGAGAGCTTTATCCATCACTTTAACTAATTTGTCATATTGATCAGTATTTTCAGTTTGCCAGAATCGGTAAAAAATAGACTCTTCCAGATATGCTCTGGTAACTTTATCAAGAAGGTGTCTTTTTGCCCCATACTCAACAATAAGATCGGCCTCTGGAAGTTGAGGGGGCTCCTTAATATAGTAAAGCTGCTCTCCGGCACCAATAAATAAAAAACCAGCCAATGTCATGACTACCGGAGACGCACTGGTCAGGACCGATCCAATGAGGTGTGAAGGCAGTTGGCTGAGTATCACGCCTGTTGCTGCCAGTGGTATGCCCCCATAGATTCCATATTTTTTTAATTGAGTATGAGCGTATTCAACGGACATATCTGTTAAGGCTTTTCGGGTGGCTTCACGACCTTCTGTAACCTGCTCTTCCGGGCTGAGAGAGTGATAGTTTGCCATTGTTTTGAAAAAGTCGAGCCTGTCAAAAAAGCGCGTCTCGGACATGTAATTCCGAATGCCTTTTCTTTGAGACCATATATTTGTGGATTCTTCTGCTTTAGTAATATTTACACGTAGGGTGGTTGTAAATAGCAAGAAAGCAATGAGTAAGTTTTTTTGAAGTCTCATCATTCATCCGGATGCAGCGTGAATATCATTTTTAGTGAAATAAAGCTGCTTGGACTTTTTATAATCTAATTGGTTCCATGGAACTAGTTGTTAAATGATAAGTTTGCTTATTTTCAGAATGAAAATATTTGGTTCTATTGACGTTTCGTTGCGAGGCTGGTGTGAGCCCCCGCATGATTCCAGAGAGGTAAATGATTTCTACTGGTTGCCAACCCACTCCTGCTCGACAATCAGATCCAGTATCCACCGCTTACTGGAGGCATCAGCCGGAGGGTTAGGCACATCAAACTCTTTGATCCGTAAACGATAAGCCGTACCTGGTTTGAACTCAAAACCTTCGATGTTTCCATAGAACAGGGTCCAGGGATCATCTTCGGACTCGCGAATTTGCAAGCACTCCATTGGCCCGACGCCGGTGCAGTGAGTTTTTTCCGGAGCAATGTAAATGAAGCGGGTTACCCCATCTTCCATATTGGGCTGCTTTTTGAACACATAGCTTGTTGTATTGGTGCTGAGTATCAGTTGATCTCCAGACATCTGAACCCTTGGCTTATCATCCAAAAGCTGTTTTAAAGCGGCTTCCTTTCTGGCAGCTTCACCATGGCACATCATCAGGGTGCTGGCCAGTTGCTCCACAATCAACTGGTCACCAGCCATTTTTACGGAGCCCATCAAACGGTTGCATCCGGCATTGGCTGAGATGCGATCTTTTTTGATATCCAGAGTGATAGGTGATGTTTTTACTGCAGGGTTGGTTTCCTGCCATCGGCCTTCGGGCAACGTATTACAGGCTGTCAGTAGTACAGACATAACCACAATCCCAAATTGAACTGCTTTCATTGAAAACTCCGGTGGACTTCCGATAAAAAAAGCCCTGGTATTTTGACAGAGAGAGTGGTGAATATAAAAGAAGTATTGGTTCCCGGTTTCAGGAACCAATAGCAAGGTCTGCAGGGTGTTATCAGATTGAGAAGCTGTAGCTTAGCCAGGCTCGCAGGTTTTTTGCTTCATTTTGATCAGTTGCTTTATAAAAGGCATCACTGTTCTTGTAATAGGCATACTCTACTTTTAACTGCAGGCCTTTCAGCTCTTGCTGGTTGAGCTTATAGATCAGCGTCAGATCACTCTCATATTCATGCACGTCCTGCTCTGTACCGTTTGTCACATGTCGGGCTTTCATGCCAGAGCCATATATATAGTTGTAACCGAAGGAAAGGCCATCAATACCTACAGAAGTAAAGTCAAACTCGGCACCCACCATCCAAGCGGTTTCTTTATCAAAGTTGAAGGCTGAATAGATGGCGTTGCTGGGTACATTGTATGCACCCTGAGTGTTGTCCCCGAAGTTGTAGTCGTAGTTCCCTATGGTTTGGTAGTCACCTTGCTGATTACTAATAGCTGTTTTGGCTTTGGTGTAAGTGACACCGGCATTAAACGTCCATGAACCATTTTCCAGAACAGCATTCAGGTTGCCAGACTGGGCTTTATTCTCAAAAGGTGCTTTTTCACTGACCCATTTCCAGAGATCTCCATCCTGCTTGGCGTAGTAGTACATGCCGGTCATTGTGAGTTTGGAATCGTTGTACAGTGGTATGGTAAAAATGGCGTTGCCATTGTGAGCATTAACGTACTTTCGAGCAAGACCATTGTTGTATTGCAGTTCAAGGCTTCGTTGGTTCGCAAAATCAAAGGTATAGCCCAATTGCATGCCAATAACCCAGTCGATCTTCTCATTCTCAGCATTCACTATATGATGAAAACCGGACTGGGATCTTTTGGACACTTCGTTGACCCAGGCGATTTTGCCCTTGAAGTTATCCATATCTACGGAGGCATCAACACCTTGCCAGCTACTGGGCACGGAGCGTGAACCTGAAATGGTTATCAGGCCGGTTTCAACCAGTTGGCGACCAATTTTGACATCAGCAGAAAGGCCGTCATAACTTTCTGGTAATTTGAAATCTACCCATGCCTGCCCCAGCTTACCAAACCCCTCGGCACTTTCATTCAGCAGACCGCTGGAGTCAACACCATTACCCGCCTTCATATCCAGTTTTGCCACACGATAGGCTGAGCCACCAACACTGACAAAGTCAGCGAGGTAGCCAGTCTCAGCATTAAGCCAGACAGCACCAGTCCATGCGCCGGCAGTGGTATCATTCGAGGTGTTTTTATCGTTATAAAATACGGTCTGAACTTTGCCATCAATTTTGGCGTCACTGATAAACGAATCATAACTGTCACTGGCCAAAACAGGCAGACTGAAAAAAGCAACAGCACAGGATAGTAAAGAGGGTTTTAAACTGGACAAGGGAAGTACCTGCTAAATCAATGGTAGTGATTGAGTGAAGCAAGTATAGATGCTGTAGCAGAAGCTGATAGAAATTAACCGATAGAATAAAAAGAGAATGTAAAGCTAAATGAAGGATACGATTTTTATTTTGTTACGATAGTCTTATTAATATTGATTGCCGTATTTAAATAAGTACTCAGTAACCATGTTCAGGTTCTATTTTGCTAATCAGGTTTATTTGTACGGAGTTTGTTTTCTTTAACTCACCATTACGAAACTCCAGATCAATGCGACGAATGGCTGGGCAGCATGCAGAGGTATTTAAAGGTGCACTTGTTTCAGTAACACGATAGGCTTCATCGGGTGCCAGGGCGCTGTTTCCTACCATGAGGTCAATACCTTCCATTTTTGAAACCGGGGAAGCAGACTTATTTCCATGGTTTGAAGGTTTGGGGTAATGAATTGCGTGAGTAGCAACAATAACAATATCAGCCTGCCGTCTGAGATAGGGTATAAGCTCTGAAGCAGCTACTTCTGGTTCAATGAGTTCAATACCTCGCCGGTACTCTGCAATTTCATCATTGAGATATCCTGGCCTGGTGAGCCCCATAACGGCAATACGGAGGCCATCGAAATCAAATAACGCATAGGCATCAAATACAGGTCTGCCTGTTTCCGATTCATAAAGGTTGGCAGAAAGGAATGGGAAATCTGCTGTAGCTTCCTGTGTACGGATATTATTCATGGGCTCATCAAATAATAATGGGCTGACCGCCATGGCATTATAACCCAGCTGGTTGAGCTGTTTCAGATTCAGGATATCATCATCAGTGCTGAGCTCACCTCCGGACAGTAATAGCAGTTTTCCCCCATCGGCTTCTACTTCTTTGCGTATTTTATTAATAAGCTCCTGTTTCTGAATTAGTTGCGCATTACTATCTGCCCTTTCATTATCATAGTCACGAGTCAGTTCACTGGTGTTTAGAATGGTGAGTTTGTATGTTTTATCAGGAATATAACTGGGCTTCTGGCTTTCATTAGCAGTCCAGAAATAAGCCAGCGCAACAAGCATAGATGTCAGAGAGGTTTTGATGATCAGCTTTGACCAGGATCTATGCTGCGTAACTGAGGAACCCGCTGGTCTGGAGTGCATAAAGACAGCTTCCGGGAAAAGTTATCAACAATATAACATCTGTTCTTTGGTACGTGTGTCTTTATGAGTTAATTATCCTGAAAGCATTTTGTAAGCGCTGAATCATCTATATAAATAAGTATTCTTTATAGCTTGTTGCTTTTTATACTGATCAAAAAATCGTAGTCAGAGGTGAGCTGAATTAGCATATGGCACTTTAGCTCCTATGAGCCTGGCATCCTTGCCGGTAATAACTTAGCGGGCAGAAATCTTGGTGGTAATGGTTCTTAGAATTTATAGGTGACAGCGAAGTAATGGCTGGCTCCTGAAGATTTGATCGGCCCTGCTGCAGAACCAAAGGCAAGAGTATTGTTTTTGACCAGATAAATATCAGAGTAAAGCTTCAGCCCATAGCCCAGGGAAAATTTGTCAAAGTGCCAGTAGAGACCGTTGAACATCGCGCCGCCATGCTTGGCTTGTGGGTTGCCAGCAAAGGTATCTTTGGCGCCAAACTGATAGTCGATATACCCCTGATAGGAGAGAAAACTGCCATTATCAAACGTGTAAAATGGGGTAAACCAGTTGGTCGATATCTGCAGGCCATTCCAGTCTTTTTTGTTCAGGTCGTATAGGCCATAGAGGTTAAGACCCATTTTTCCAAACCAGGGAACCTGAATATCAGAGCCAATTCCCCAGAATGAGTTATTGGCATCTTCACTGGTTACCCCGACATCATTTTCGTCATAGTTTGTGGCACCACCACCTCCCCAGTTAAACAAGGTAGAAAAATAGATGTCAGTAACGGGTCCCCATGGAAGGTTGTTGAACAGATCCTTAAGAGATAGCCGGGGTGCGAATTTCATAAACATCTTGGGCTGACCCTTCTTATCGCTGTTATCGCGATTGGTCAGGTTGAAGACATCAACATATCCATATAGATCCAGAATGCCTGAGCGTCCACCAAATTCCAGCTCCAAATAGTCATGTCCATCATTGGGCGTATTTTTGGGTCTTGGCAGCTCCTTATAGGCATACATCAGATTCAGGTTCATCCATTTAAAGTCATTACTGGGCGGGATGCCGTCGTTATAATCTGTGGCAAAAGCTAAGGGGGCAAGTGTGATCATCCAGCATAATTTCAGGCAAAGGTGTTTCACGATCAGACTCCGTTTCCGGCTTAACAGGTGTGTAGATATGAGTTAAAAAAATGAAGAAGCGGATTCAGTGAAGCCTGACGCGAACACTGATCCAGGTTGCGTCAAGTATAGGAAAGAATGTGACTGTCTTTTGCAGCGGCTTCTGAAATTAAAGAGTGCTCCAGAGCGTCTCAAATATAATTTGTTGGGCTGCAGCAATTTCAGGGGAGTCCAGTACGACGGCTACAGGGTAATTTCTGGAACCCAGTGAAATCATCGCTACTTTGGGTGGGTAAATAGCAATATAGCTGGCATCCATTCGGCCTTTGGCGTCAATCCACTTGCGCTCAGAAAGCTCAGCATCTTCGCCTCCGTCACCAATGGCAATAACCCGAACCTTAATGTTCTTTCGGATACGCTGCTGTGTGTAGTTGGGAAAAGGGCGGTAAAGATGTTGTCGAATCAACTTGGAGGAGAACACACTGTACTCCCGCTCTTTCTGCTGAGCCACCGTATTGAGAATATCTTTGAGAACAAACTCAATACCGCTATCACCTTCATAAAAACGGACGTTTCCCGCACTGAAGTCCGGTTTGAGGTGATTCAGCTGTGGGATCAGTCGGATCTTCATCTCTTCAATAGTCGCCTCCAGTGACTGGCGCTTTTCTTCTGCCAGTTCGAGGAGCTTTTCTGGTGCCTCAGCCGAGAATATACGGCGCTTGCCTTTGGGGAAGTAGCTGACAACACCTTTGCCCGCCAGATCTTTCAATGTTTCATAGGTGGTACCGCGGTTGATGCCGGTTTGAGCTGCAATATCCCGAATGGAGGCGGATCCAAGTTTCAAAAGAGCCAGATAAGTACTGATTTCCCGCTGGTTAAGGCCCAGGTTTTCCAGAGTATCAAGATTCATGATCAGGGTTTTGTGATATTCGAAATACCTAGAATAAACGGCTGGAGGGAATTGTGCGACAGCTTATTGTCAATAAATTAATGACAAACGGGGTTGTCTTTTCATGTCCTGAAGATATCCTAATGAGCGATATTAGGTTTTTTGACGTTCAGGCGCGGTAAATCCACCACAGCAGTATGCTGTTAGATAAGCCTGAGTGGCATGGCATTCCTGACAATTCCGGAAAACATGATTCACTGTCCTGGTAATTTTCCCCTGACGAAAGTTCTGTTTTATCAGGCCTGAGGCTTGATATTTCTTTTGTTTTTGCCTTACCAGACGACACAGTTAAGAAGTAAAAGCCTGATTTTTTATAACAGGCGCCTTTTTACACAGAGGCTACCATGAGAGCTGATATTGTTATTCTTGCTGCCGGGCAGGGCAGCCGTATGAAATCCAGCCTGCCGAAGGTGCTTCATCGCATTGCTGGCAAGCCCATGCTGGAGCACGTCATCCTCAGTGCCCAGCATACCCAGAGAAAAGTAGGTGATGGAAAGATCCATGTGGTGATTGGCCACGGGGCAGAGCAGGTAAAAGCTGAGCTGGGGCATTACGATCTGAACTGGGTCGTACAGGAAGAGCAACTGGGCACTGGCCATGCGGTTCAGCAGGCTCTGCCGGGCTGCAAAGGTGCTGATGTTGTGCTGGTTCTCTATGGTGATGTTCCCCTGATTCACTCTTCTTCCTTACAGTCACTTCTGGCGGCCAGTAATGGTGAGCGCCTGGGGCTGCTGACCATCAACCTGGCCAACCCTTCTGGCTATGGCCGTATTATCCGTGATGGTTTTGGCAACATTCAGGCCATTGTTGAAGATAAGGATGCAACGCCTGAACAGCTGGCTATTAATGAAGTGAATACCGGCATAATGGCCATTCCCGGCAATAAATTGAGCCGCTGGGTCAATGGCCTTAACAATGAAAATGTCCAGCATGAGTTCTATCTGACAGACATCGTCTCTATGGCTGTGACAGAGGATACTTCGGTTATTCATGTTCAGCCACGGATTCCCATTGAAGTCGAAGGTGTCAACAGCCGCGTTCAGTTGATGGAGCTGGAACGGGCCCGCCAGCAACAGCTGGCAAACAACCTGATGGTGAATGGCGTCACTATCATTGATCCGCGACGCTTGGATATCCGTGGCGATGTGAAAGTCGGTCAGGATATCACTCTGGATATCAATGTCGTTCTGGAAGGCAATGTTCAACTGGCAGACAACGTTTACATCGAACCGGGCTGTGTTATTCGCAACTCAATTATTGGTGAAGGCGCCATTATCAAGGCTCACTCCATTCTGGAAGATGCCGTTGTCGCTGCAGGCTGTGAAGTTGGGCCATTTGCACGCCTGAGGCCGGGGACTGAGCTTCAGGAAAAAGCCCGGGTTGGTAACTTTGTTGAAATCAAGAAAACCGTCATTGGTAAAGGCAGTAAGGTCAATCACCTCAGCTATGTGGGTGACTCCCGGATCGGTGAAGGGGTGAATGTCGGCGCCGGTACCATCACCTGCAATTACGACGGTGTTAATAAATTCAAAACCATTATTGGGGATGGTGCTTTTATTGGCAGTAACAGCTCGCTGGTTGCGCCGGTGACTATCGGTTGCGGTGCAACGATTGGGGCTGGCTCCACCATTACCAAGGATATCCCCGACGAACAGCTGGCCATTGCCCGTGGCAAACAACGCAATATTGAAGGCTGGCAACGCCCGGTAAAAGAAGACTGAGTGCTAATGAACGTGTTCAGTAACTGGCTTGAAGGCCAGACTATCAAAGATCATATCACCAACCCCAATATTGAGGTGGGTGATTATTCTTACTACTCCGGTTACTACCACGGCCGGTCTTTTGAAGATTGTGCGGTTCGCTATTTACTGGGCGATGCACCCACCCGGGAAGTCTGGGAAAGCGGGCGTTATCCGGATATTGATAAACTGATCATCGGCAAATTCTGTTCAATTGCCTCTGGGGCCACCTTTATGCTGGCAGGTAACCAGGGGCATCGAATCGACTGGATTTCTGCATTCCCTTTTTCCGATGAGTTTGGGGAGGGTGTGCAGGATGGTTTTCAGCGTGCCGGGGATACGGTGGTTGGCCATGATGTCTGGATTGGCACTGAAGCGATGATTATGCCCGGTGTGCAGATTGGTAATGGTGCCGTTATTGGTGCCCGAGCCGTGATTACCAAAGCAGTGGCACCTTATACCATCGTTGTGGGAAACAACCAGGTTGTGAAAAAGCGTTTTGATGAATCAGCCATTGATGTTCTTCAGTCTATTCAATGGTGGGACTGGTCTATCGATCAGCTTAAGGAGGCCATGCCATTTTGTGCAGTGGTGATATTCCGGGTCTTAAGCAATTTTACGTGGCGAATATAGCGTCATCATCAGATATGAGGGATTAATTCTATGTGTGGCATTGTTGGCGCGGTAGCGCAAAGAGATGTGGCTGATATTCTGCTGGAAGGGCTTCGTCGTCTGGAGTACCGGGGGTATGACTCAGCGGGTGTGGCCATCATTCATCCCAATGGCCAGCTCCAGAGAGAAAGACGCACAGGCAAGGTGTCCGAGTTGGTGGATGCCATCGCTCAAAAGCCATTGTCTGGTGGTACCGGTATTGCCCATACCCGCTGGGCAACCCATGGTGAACCCAATGAGCGTAATGCCCACCCACACGTATCCGATGATCATATTGCCGTTGTGCATAACGGTATTATTGAGAACCATGAAGCGCTGAGAGATTTTCTTCAGGGGGAAGGGTTTGTATTTACCTCAGAGACTGACACTGAAGTTATCGCCCATCTGGTTAGTCATGAACAGAAAAGCAGTGACTCTCTGCTGGTTGCTGTGCAGAAAGCTGTAACCCAGTTGGAGGGAGCCTACGGAATGGTTGTGATGGACTGCAATGACAATGAACGACTAATTGTCGCTCGTTCTGGCAGCCCTCTGGTAATCGGTCTTGGCATTGGTGAGCACTTTATTGCTTCTGATCAGCTGGCGCTGTTCCCGGTGACTCGTCGCTTTATGTTCCTGGAAGAGGGTGACGTCGCAGAAGTCACCCGTACCCAGATTAATGTCCTGGATTCTACCGGTAATCCTGTCGAACGAGACGCTAAAGAGAGTGACGTTGAACATGATGCGGGGGATAAAGGTCCTTATCGCCATTACATGTTGAAAGAGATTCACGAACAGCCGGAAGCCATTGCCAATACGCTGGAAGGCCGACTGGGTGAGCATCAGCTCAATCTCGATATTCTTGGCAAAGAAGGTCAGGAAATTCTCAATAAAACCCGAGCAGTACAGATTGTTGCCTGTGGCACCAGCTATCATGCGGCGATGGTGGCGCGCTACTGGTTTGAGGAACTGGCGGGCATTCCCTGCCGGGTTGAGATTGCCTCCGAGTTTCGCTATCGAAAATTCTTTGTGCCGGAGGACTGCCTGTTTGTCACCATTTCCCAGTCCGGTGAAACTGCAGATACGCTGGCTGCATTAAAGCTGGCCAAAGAGCTTGGCTATATGGCTTCTCTGAGTATCTGCAATGTCCCCGGCTCTTCCATGGTGCGTGAGTCAGACATTGCCCTGATGACCCGTGCCGGTGCCGAGATTGGTGTGGCCTCTACCAAGGCATTCACCACACAGTTAGCTGCACTGCTGATGCTGGTGACTGCCATTGGCCGTCATACGGGTATGACACCTGAGCAGGAATCACATGTCGTCTCCTCATTGCGAAACCTGCCGCATATTCTCAAGAATACGCTGGCTCTGAGTGATGATATTGAAGCCATGGCAGAAGCCTTTGCTGATAAGCATCACAGTTTGTTCCTTGGCCGTGGCACCCAGTACCCTATTGCCATGGAAGGGGCGCTGAAGCTCAAAGAGATTTCCTATATCCATGCGGAAGCTTATG
Source organism: Endozoicomonas sp. (assembly GCA_965261315.1). Taxonomy (GTDB): domain Bacteria; phylum Pseudomonadota; class Gammaproteobacteria; order Pseudomonadales; family Endozoicomonadaceae; genus Endozoicomonas. The sequence continues at coordinate 51,150 of CBDHDM010000048.1, forward strand.
CTGCTGGTGAATTGAAACATGGCCCTTTGGCACTGATCGATAACGATATGCCGGTGATTGTGGTTGCACCGAACAATGACCTGCTGGAAAAACTGAAATCCAATATGGAGGAGGTGAGAGCCAGAGGTGGACAGCTGTTTGTGTTCGCTGACAAGCAGGCCAGGCTGAAAAATGGTGACGGTGTGAATGTGTTGCCGGTGGAGGAAGCGCCTGAGATTATTGCGCCTATTCTTTATACCATTCCCCTTCAGCTACTTTCCTACTATGTGGCAATTATTAAGGGAACGGATGTTGATCAGCCACGCAACCTGGCTAAGTCAGTGACTGTGGAGTAATAAATCTTGTCAGCCACCGGCTTTTTGTCGGTAAGTAATAAAGTTGGAAACTAAAACCGCCCAGAGTTATCCCGATGCTTCGGGGTAAAGCTGGGCGGTTTTTGTTATGGTAAAAAACAGTACGGTCACCCAGAGGCAAAGAACCGGCGATGGATAAATAAAGGCGGGGATCAGGTCGAGGCAAAGAGTACAAACCTTGGTTAACCGTCGGAGACCTCCCATCAGAGGGGCGCTCTCATCGTATCTTTGGTCACAAATCACTCCGAACCCATCATCTTTTATCTGATCTTGAACTCGCTGTCTTTCTGCTGCTTGAATGGTCTACAAAACAACAGAAATCAGAGAACAATTTCCTCTTCGCTTGGAAGACATCAATTCTCTTGCAGCTGAGGCAGGTATTGCCTACCCAGCCCTTGCAAACCACGCTTCAATAAACGCCAGAAAAAGCTTGAGCTTCCGGGTCATGAACCGGCGGTCTGTGTAAACTGCAAACATCTCCATGCTGCCAAAATGGTATTCAGGCATTATCCGGATCAACCGTCCGCTTTGCAGCTCTTCCTGAACATCTATTTCTGCCATACGGGCGATGCCCAGGCCTTCCAACAAGAACTGTCGTCTGGCCATTGAGTTGTCAGTGACAATATCCCCTTGAATATCCACCTGAATTATTTTTTCACCATCCCCTACTTTGAGGTGGTTCACCTGCTTGCCAAAGCTATAAATAATCCAGTTATGTCCCGTCAGGTCTTCAGGTTGACTCGGCATTTCATGTTGCTCAAGATATTCCGCTGTCGCGCACAGGATGAACGGACATTGAACAACTGAGCGAGCAACCAGTGCACTGGACGATAATGGACCAGGACGAAAGGCGACATCAATATTATCCGCAACCAGTTCCTTCAACTGATCACTCATAATCAGCTCAATCCCGACCTTGGGGTACAGTCGTTTAAAAGCGGCAATTGCGGGAGTGATGTGACGGCTGCCGAAATTCGCCGAACAGGTCACCTTCAATGTACCCACCGGCTCTCCCTGCAGTTCAGCGATACGTTCTTCAGCGGTGTGGATTTCTGCCTGCACTTTCTGACAGCTGTAATAATACTCCCGCCCCACTTCAGTCAGGCTAAACTTTCGGGTGCTGCGATTTAATAACTTAATGCCCAGGCGTTCCTCCAGCTGCCGGATTTTCAAACTGACAGCGGCTTTTGATACCCCAAGCTGACGGGCTGCGGCAGTAAAACTCCCCTGGTGCACGACAGTGGCAAATACCAGCATTGATTCAACAGTACGACTCATAATGCTCATTGTTTAAATTTACTGAACAGTGTTATAGCAAAAAGCGGTATTTACTAACAATAAGCAGAATCTATAATCCGTCGGGTGTTCAATTGACGGATGGTGAATACCGATGAAATCGAGACAATTAGGTCAACAGGGTTTTGATGTCAGCGAAGTAGGCCTTGGCTGCTGGCAGCTTGGTAGTGACTGGGGCGCTGTCTCTGAAGAGTCCAGTCTCGCTATTCTCGCAGCAGCAGTGGACAACGGCGTCACTTTTCTTGATACCGCTGACGTTTATGGCAACGGCCTGAGCGAAACAATCATTGGTCAATTTCTTCGTCAATGCCAGAACCCTGTCAAGGTAGCCACCAAGTTTGGTCGCAAAGACGGCATGTTTCCAAACGGCTATACAGAAGAGGCCCTGCGTCGTGCCACTGGAGGTTCGCTGGAACGTCTTGACGTTGATTCGCTGGATCTGGTGCAACTCCACTGCATACCAACCGAAGTGTTGCGCAAAGGTGATGTATTTGACTGGCTTCGTCGTCTGCAACAGGATGGCCTGATTCAACAGTTCGGTGCCAGTGTTGAGAGTGTTGAAGAGGGGCTGATCTGTCTGCAACAGGAAGGTCTCCTGTCATTGCAGGTGATTTTCAACCTGTTCCGGCAAAAACTGGCAACAGAGTTGTTGCCACAGGCTGAAGAAAAAGGGGTTGGCATTATTGTGCGACTGCCGTTAGCCAGTGGTCTTCTGTCGGGTAAATACACCAAAGCGACCAGGTTCCCGGAAGATGACCACCGTAATTACAATCGTAACGGTGAGTTTTTTAACGTGGGTGAAACCTTTGCCGGGCTGCCCTTTGAAAAAGGGGTGGAACTTGCGGACCAGCTGAAAGGGTATCTGCCCGAGGGCATGAACCTGGCCCAGATGGCGATGCGCTGGATTCTTGACCATAAAGCCGTTTCCACCATTATTCCTGGAGCCAGTACACCGGAGCAAGCCGCAAGAAACGCCAGAATTTCAGAAATATCTCTGCCTGAGTCTTTGATGCAGTCTCTTTATGAGTTTTACGCTTCTGAAGTGCAACAGCATATTCGCGGACCTTATTAACCTGGGTTCTGATTTTTCCTGACAGTGAGTGGGTTCCAGCTCCGGAGCAGGCCCGGAGAGATACGTTGATTGCTGATTTACCGCTGTTATCCGATGTCATTAACGACAGTTTTCCGATGTTTTTACGTTCAAAATTCTCATCAATTTATTCGAGATCTATACTGATGCAACCGATGATTTCCAGACTCCTGTCCGCCAGCGTGTTGATAATGTCGCTGTTCAGTGTCTTTTCTGCGCAGGCTGATGAGGCGCAGTCGCAGATTAACCATATTCGGGATACCCTGGAAATTACGAATCTGGTGAACACCTTTACCATCTATCTCGACGAGGCACAGATTGACAAGTATGCCGATACATTCGCCGAAGGTGGTCGTTTCAAGATTGAAAACGAACAGGGTAAAATCACGATTAATCTGGAAAAGAGCAAACTGGTCGGCTTTTTTACGCCCCGGTTTGCAGCGTTCAAAAAGAACGGGCAGCAACGCCGCCACCTGTTTACTAACGTGAGCATCGTTAAACAGTCCGATAGAAATGCCACCGTGATGCTCAACGCTTTGCTGACCAGTACCCAGAACAATACGCTGTCTCTGGTGACCACCATGACCTACGACCTGCAATTGGTGAAAACCAACAGTGGTCAGTGGAAGTTTACCGAAGTGGTATCAAAACTGGATCGGGCTCTTGACGCAAAAGTTGATTGATCTTTGCTGAATGCCACACCATCAGAATCAATGAAGCTGGTTTCAATCAGTTTCATTGATTCCCCTGAAAAGTGCCTCCCGTTAAAACACAGCTACCGCTGGGAAGCCATCTCGAATGCTGCCGGATTCTCTGCCGTCCCCAGTGGAGCAAGAACCCGGCGAGATATTTTTATGCCCTTCTGGGGTGGTGGTCGCTACGCTGATTTCTGGACAGCCACGGCAGGTAACGATAACGATGCATGGATCAGAAGTCTGGTCTGGAGTCCCTGGCATCCGGGTACCAATCAGATTTTCAGAGATAAACTGAGCAAGGAGTATGGCTACTCTATTCGCTGTGTGCAGGACTGACTCTTTTTTCACGCTTAACCGGTTATTTTTTCACATACGCAATAAAAGGGTTATTGAATGAAGTTAAATCGGCGACGAGGCTTGATGGCCTTGACGTTCATTGGTGTTGCTGCGGGTATCGGTCTGTTACTCGCCCATGTTCTGCAGCAGGGCGGACAGAAAGCGGATATTTCTGAGGTGCAACAGGCAAGCATCTGGCAGGGACAGGAAATGGTAAACCCGCAACCGATGACTGAGTCGTCGGACAGGTGGACACGTCTTCGCAAAAATTTATTTGACGACAGTTACCCGCGCAGGCCCACCGAGCCGCTACCCATGGTGACACCTTCTGCAGAGGAACTATCAGTATTGCCGGAATCAGGCTTGCGTGCTACCTGGTTTGGACATGCCACGGCACTGGTTGAAATCGATGGTGCCAGGGTCTTGATTGATCCCATGTGGAGTGAACGGGCATCGCCCATTCCCGGAACTTATACCACCTGGCCGCGACACGCTTCGATTACTGTAAATCATTAAACCTGCGGGAATCTGCTCATGCAATGGAATCAGGCGAATATGATTCCACTTGTGGTATTTGAATGAGGCAGGGACAATCGCAATAGACTGTCCGTACGCCACGAATGCCACCATGGTGTGAGGTTCTTTCACCTCATTATGAATCATTGGATGGAATCCACACTCCGTACACTTCTGAATAACCAGTTCGGTTTGTGCGGAGCGGCTTCTGGCCATGATGACCATTTTTTCACCCCGCGGATTCGTATCATAAGAGCATAATCTCTGTAATCAACTGGTGCCAGGTACATTTACCGGGGTATCCAACATCATGCAGTCTTCCAGCTGGATCAGCGTTACCTTGGCATTCGAGCGCACCAGATAGTAATAAAGCCTTTCCATCAGCTCCCGTGAAAATGTCATGCTATTGATATCTTCGGCATCAATGCCTGATGGTAACTCTCCGATCTCTGCCAGTGTATTCAGCAGTGCTACTTTAACCGAATGTCTCTCTGCCTTCTCGTGCTGGCAACGCTCTGCTTCATAAATACCCAGCTCTTGCAGAAAATCAATATCCTGACAGTTCCACCATGCACGCAATGTCGGCGTATCATGGTTAGTCATACAGGCCAGAGTTCTGGCCGGGTAATCCTCAGGTGCAGTAAATCTTTTATCTTCTGACTGTTCAAAGTATGGGTATCTGAACGGACTTTTGCCAGCTTATCCTGGAACTCAGGATCATCAATGAACTTTCGGGCATCATCACTATATTGAAACTCTTCAATGCCCTCGACATCGAGATACAGAGGATTGATAAAGTTTCTGCTTGAAGGGCTATACGGGCTCCGGCAGCAATTCCCGATGAATTCCGGAGCCTTACTACCACGCAACACGCAGAGGAAGCAATAAAAACTCACCCGCACAATTTATCGACTAAAATTGATCTTTACTAAATCATCGTCGTCGGATCAATTATGGGTACTGCCATACAGAAAAAAGTCAGGCAATTCAGTGCTACTTATCTCATAAAAACAGTTTCTGAATGCTTTGAAAAAATAACTGATCACCGTCCCAATCAGTGCATCATTCCATTTGCCAATTTTCCTAAATCTGCTTTTGCCATGATGCATCAAAAGTGTGATTCGCTGTTAGCATTCGATGAGGAAAGGCTCGACGAAGTATGCTGCCATAATCTCGAAAAACTTTACCATATTAAGGATGGTAGTGTTCCTTCTGACACAAGAATGAGAGAAGTTATTGACCCTGTAGATCCCGCCGAACTTAAGAAACCCTTCAAAGAACTATTCAACATTGTTCAGCGTAATGGAGCCCTGAAAGGATTCGAATTCAAATGCGGAAAGCTAAAAGACCATTACCTCCTTCCTATTGATGGCACTGGTCTTTTTTATTCAGGAACCTGTCGTTGTGATGACTGTTGCATCATGAATGAAGGCAAAAAGAATGAAGCCTATTATCACAATATTATGGGTGGGTGTATTGTCCATCAAAATCAGAAAACCGTGATTCCTTTAGCACCGGAAGCCATTTGCAAACAAGATGGTACGACAAAAAATGATTGTGAAAAAGCGGCTATCCGACGTTTTCTGGCACAGGTAAAACACGACCACCCGCAACTAAAACTGGTCATTCTTCTCGATGGCTTATACGCTGACAATCCCACCATTGCTCTGATCAAGAAGTATGGCTGGCACTATATTATCGTCGCAAAAGATGGCAATCATGTGTCGCTTATTGAGGCCATGAATGAGCTTTATGATCAGGGTGAAGTTAAGCACCACACCATCGTTGATAAAGAGAACAATACAACTCACAGATTCCGCTATGCAAATAATGTAACCCTGAATCTGCAGGATGATGCAGAGCAGGTCAATGTCCTGGATTATATTGAAATTGATAAAGCGGGTAATTCGCATGTCTGGTGTTGGATAACCGATATTGAATTGACTAAAAAGACAGTTGAATCCGTCATGAGAGGAGGTCGTTGTAGATGGCATATTGAGAATCAAACGTTTAACACCCTGAAGAACCAGGGCTATCAACTTGAGCACAGCTATGGTCATGGCGAATATCACCTGGCTACGAATTTCGCCTACCTTACATTCCTGGCTTTTCTTTTCGATCAGATTCAGGAGTTGGCTTGTCCACGATTTCAAAAAGCTTTAAATAAACCAGCGAAGCCAACACGAAAACGATTATGGAAAAAAATAACCAGTTTTTTTCTTACCTTGATGATTGATAGTTGGGATGCTTTGTTCAAGGCAATTGCACACGGTTGCAAATCCCAGAAGCTGGCATTTGATACTTCCTAATGCGGTAGATAGCCAGGTATTCAGGGTTAGAGAAGATGAATTTTTCCAGCGCAGAGTCGCTATTGTTTTTCTTTTTTCCTGAGCATTTTGAGTACGCCTACGCATCTGATAAAGATGTTGTCGTGTAATCGTCGGGAGTGGCTGATGAATTAGCATTGGCAATGAATGATGAAAGCGCAGAAACTGGAGTTGATTGTTGAAAATGGATTGAATGAAATGCAGCACTACATTAATAGTGCAATGTATAAAAAAGTAGACTTCCAGAAAGGCGATATACTATTAAGGCAGGGTGAACAGATCAAACATTTATTCTGGGTTGAGTCTGGATCATTTACAATTTCTCATACTGCTGCCAATGGCCGAAAATTGAATTTGGGCCTGATACGATCCGATCAGAAAATTTTTGGGGAAGTCGAAATGTTTTCCAAAGCCGCTTGTCAGTTTGATCTGACAGCGTTTTCAGAATCCTCTGTCTATATTGTGCCTGTTGATGACATGATTGATATACTTATTAACAACCCATTCATCTCAATATGGATCAGCCATTCAATTTCATTAAACTATGTATGCCGAACAGAGTTTACAGCGAATAGAATTCTTTACCCGCTTTCGTACAATATTGCTATGGATATATTTATAAATTACATTACGGGAAAGTCTAAAGGTTTTGATCTTCAGTATAAAGAGGCCGAACGATTTGGCTGTTCTGAGAGAGTCTATATAAGGGAGGTTAAGAAGCTTGAAGCGAGCGGGATTATCCAACGAGAAAATGGAAAAATAGTTGAATTTGATAAAGATAAAATAATTGAATATCTGCACTTATTTTCGGGATAGTTGGTGGTGTTTTGATTGCTTTTGGATTCAAGGTTGCTGTCAGTAGATGCTGGATTTCAGTCTCTTTCCCATGCCGGATTCACAGAGCCAGAAGGCATGGGAACAATAGTGGCGTTAAAAAACGATGTTATATAAATAACCTGCGGTCACCGCCATGGTCAGAACGACGATCAAAAACGCGGCAATCAACTGATTGCGAAAGATAGACTTCAGTAAAATCACTTCCGTCAGGCTGGCACCAGCACTGCCGATAATCAGGGCCATCAGTGCCCCCATACCCATGCCTTTTCCAATCAAGACTGAGCTCAGGGGAATTAGTGCTTCGGCAGAGATATACAGCGGAATACCGATAACCGCGGCCACAGGGACGGCGAATACGTTCTCGCCACCGGCGACAGCACTGATAAAGTCCGTGGGTACAAAACCATAAACCACAGAACCAACAGCAACGCCCAGCGTGAGATAGGGCAATGCACTGACAAAATCAGCCCAGGTGTTTTTAGCCGTCTTTATCCACAGGCTATCCGGTGGTTGTTTTTGTGCACTACCGGCAGCCGCGCAGCTGACCGTTTCATTGTGCCCGACAAAGACCGAGGCTTTGACCTGATCTTCACAACCCATTTTTTCCAGTACATAGCCAGCAATGATCGACACTGTTAATGCGACGGACGCGTAGAGTACGGCAACCCCGATACCAAATGAAAACGACAGAAGCCCCAGAATCATCGGGTTTAGCAGTGGACTGGCAAACAGGAATACCATGATACTACCGAAGTTGGCTTTCGCCCGCAGCAATCCTTTCAGAAATGGAATCGTGGTTGCAGAACAAAAGGGCGTAACGGCTCCCAGCAAAGCGGCGATGATCAGCCCTCTCTGGTTACCTAGTATTTTCTGTACTTTTTCTGGAGGCAGAAAGTGCTGAATGATGCCAACCACATAGCTCAGAACAAGAAAAAGAACGACCAGTTGCCCCCCGAGGTATAAAAACATACGGGTTGTGTCCTGAAGCATCAGGAGTATTTCTGACGACATGTAAACCTCATTTCATGAAATGATGAATTGATTGCGGCATTGTATCTTTTTTGTTTGATAAATCAATATTTCATGAAACTATGTATTGTTATATAGTCCAGGCCAATGATTTTCAGGAGACAGGCTATGGATCTTTTACAGTGCTCAAAAGTACTCAAAGAACTGGGAAACTCAGAACGACTGCGGGTATTCCAGGCGTTGTCTGATGTTGGCGACACCGGTATAACGGTGGGAGAGCTGGGTGAACGACTTGAAATCAAAGGTTCGACGCTGTCTAACTACCTGTCAAACCTGACAGCTGTGAATCTGGTGATCCAGACACGGGAAGGTAAATCCATCCGCTGTACAGCCAATTACGCAACATTTGATGATGCCATAGCGGTGATTTGTAAAAATTGTGGCAAGCAGCCTGCCGTGTTTTAAATTCTACTGTTATTGAGCCTCCAGTCATCGACCTCTCAGAGACCTCTCAGAGGTTGACTCGTCTATTAGTGAAGGGTTTACAGTGCCCCAATCGATCCTGTTGTTGGTGTGTATCCTATGAACTTTCAAGATAATCAGTTGACTGTAAAACCTATGGACAGCGTTGAGCGGACTCATACGATTTATGTGGATTACGAGCCAGGGGTTGCCGCCAGACTGTTCTCTGCTGAGGGCGAGATTTGCTGGGTTCCCGGTTGGACCGCAACGCTTTTGAAAGGCGATGGTTTCAATAAACACGACCTCTTTCTGAATACTCAGGGTACGCTTTTCATCGTCAATGAGTTTGATGTGGATAATGGCCAGATCGCATACTCCCGTATTGCACCGAGCATCAGTGCCGGGACCATTAATATTACCCTGAAACCGGAAGGCAAAGGTTCTGCAGTACAAGTCACTTACCGGTTAACCGCATTATCAGAAGAGGGTGTTGAGTCGGTCAAAAAGATGACTGAAGAAGGGTTCAGGGAAGAAATGATTGAATGGGAAGCCAATATAAAGAATCAGAAGGCTGCTATTGACCAGTGGTTGATCCGTCATAATTGATCATTGATGAATGAATATTCCCTGCCTAATTGGCAGGGAATCAGGCAGTGAGTGTTAAATGAATCGTCTTTGTTCTGTTGTACTGGCTTTTTATGTCAGTTTTTCCGGGATAGTGTTTGCAGAAACTCATCAAAGTCCCTTTCCTGAAATTGATTATGATGCCGCAGAGAAAACGTCTATGTTTATGTCTGAAACCACTCGATTTGAATTAAATATTCCAGCAGAAAAAGCGATTTATCTGTTTTCTGCTGAAGGTGAAAAATACTGGGTGAAAGATTGGGAACCGTCATTACCCAGGGGTGATGGCTTCCAGAAAAACGATGTATTTTATGTAAACGGCTATCCGGGAAAACCGATATCGAAAAAAATGATGATCAGATTCAGGCGTGGTTTAAAACGCTGCGCTAAATATTCCCACCTGGTTTCGTGATGGACACTCCACAAGTTTATTAAAGAGTTAATAATGATGACAGGAAAGCTTCGTGTATTTTCTCTTGACCCGGTATGTGCATTTAAAACGTTGCATATAACCTTCTCGCTGGTGATTCTGATTGCCAGTCTGAAAACCGTGGTCGAAGCGATGGGTGCTTCAAATCAGGCGCTTGTTGCCCTGGCCAGTGTTGAAGCTATTGCTGCCATCTTTTTTATTTTTCCCGGATTCATTCGCAGTGCCGGTCTGGTTCTGATGGCGATATTTCTTCTGGTCATCATCATCTCGGTGTTGACAGGTATGATTATTAACAACGTACATCTTGTTCTATATTTTGCCTGTACATTGTTTATTGTTGCTCACGCAAGTAGCTGCTCAAAACGACAGTTAACCGATAATCCATGAAATCTTCCCGACTGTTCGCTTCACTTTGTCTATGCGCTGGTCTGGCTACTTGTCTGTCATATGCCAGCAGTGTTCAGGCTGAACAACACGCTCACGCCAAGGAGCCAACCAGGATGAGCCATCCGGAAAAAATCACCCGCCCTACTCACGAGCTGGCAGTGCTCACAGTCTGGGCTGAAGCCAGTAAGCTGGAAGCAACGGCGGCGTTTTATCAGAATGTTCTCAGTCTGAAGCCCGTTGATGCTGACAACCCCTACATTCTTAATGCTGGCGGTAGCTTTATTGTCATCATGGAAGGAAAGCTGGCACCGCCAGTGGATACTGCCCGTCGCTGGCCGTTGTTTGCTCTGACTGTTCCCAGTCTTGATGACGCGTTGGAACAACTGCGAAAGGCTGATGTGGCGCTTCCCTGGGGTATTGAAGAGTATGGGGAGCCAGCGCCGTATTCCCGATACGTTATGTTTAACGATCCCGCGGGCAACCTGATTGAGCTGGTGGAGTGGTTGAATTAAGGAATATTCAGGATCTGGCCCGGTTCCGTATCTCCCGGATTTCATCGGGGTCAATATGCAGGGAAGCCAGAAACTGTTCGTGGGCATCTGGCTGTACCTTTTCAAATTGTCTGTGCCAGTTTTCAAGGGTCTCGTCATCAAAACCGGCAGCGTGGCATACCTTGAGCCAGCTTTCTTTGTTGAGGGCTGTTTTTTCCAATAGCGGAGCCTTACCCAGAAGCACACAGATACCTTTCTGTTGCTCCCGCAAAACCTCAATTTGACGTTCGATGGCTGCAAATTGATTGTTTAACATCTGTTCAAGATCATTGCCGCACCGTTCATTCAGCAATGTTGCTATCTCTTTCACGGGCATACCGTAAGAGCGATAGCCGACAATCGCCTCAAGCTTTTCTTCAGCGGCTTTGCCATACAGCCGGTAGCCACTGTCAGAGCGGTGATCGGGTGAAAGAAGACCTTCCCGTTCGTAGTAAAGAATGGTTGTTCTGGAAAGGTTGTATTTTCTTCCCAGCTGGCTGACGGTCAACATAACCACCTCCGGCAAAAACAGGTGGTGATTATTAACCCTGCACATATAGACGGGTCAATACATGCTACGAACCTATGAGTCCGCTGGAAGGTTGTGCATCGCCTCAATATTATGCCCATCAGGGTCCAGCACAAAACAGGCGTAATAACATTCCCCGTACTGGGGTCTTGGGCCAGGAGAACCATTGTCTTTGGCTCCAACGGCTAATGCAGCCGCATAAAACGCATTGACTGACTCGTGATCTGAAGCCCGAAAGGCAACATGAACAGGGGTTATGTCATTACTGGTTTTATGCGCTTGAATTTCGAAAAGGCATCCGGAGCCAATATCGAATGCCCAAAAGATATTCTCTTTCCCAAACGACACTTTATACCCCAGGGGTTTAAATGCCTTCTCATAAAACGTCTTGCTCTCCTCAAGGTTTTTCACCGATATGGTTATGTGATCTATCATTCATCTCTTCCTGCTAATGTGAGTCAAAGCCTGAGTGGCATGACAACGGATGACCTTTCACATTTTAACAAATGGCCACTGGACGGATCAGCAGTGTTTCGGTGCTTTAACTGAATTTTTACAAGCGAAGGGAGAAAGCCCTCCTCCCGGTTGATTGGGTTCACAATACTGGAAATAACCGGTCAATAGATGCCGATACCTGTTGTCTCGCAGAGCCAGTAATAGCAGAACCGTGAGATGGCAGCAAATGAGAGAAGGGCAGGTCTTTTAACCGCATAAAATCGGATGGGTCTGGCTGGCTGGTTTTCAGCCATTGAGGGCCAATGTTAGCCGCTTTGATGAAGCCGTTTTCTTTGAGAAATTCTGCTGCTTTTGGACTGAAATAGTCGTCAACTTCAGCCCAGTTCTGCAGGCTGTCAGCAGCAATCAGAATTCCTCCTTCCCGTTCCAGCAATAACAGAGCCTCGGGCATTTTCGCACAGTTATAGTTGAATAGCCTGGCAGAAGATATTGGTAAATGGTCTTTTGTTAAAAGGTCATCGGGTATCAGACCATTCTGGTGCTCCATTCCAGGTAATGACCAGTACCGGGCCTGGTAACGGTTGAGGTAAAAAGGATCGTCCAGGCCGTTTTTCTGGCCCAGATGGAAAGCGCCCAGTTGAACAATATGCTTGACTCTTCCCAGGCTATCCAGCTGTTTGAGACCCTGTTCATCAAGACGTACCGCACTGATCAGTGTTAAATCCAGTCCTTCACGAATGATGGTCATCAGCAATTCCCGATGAATTCCGGAGCCTTACTACCACGCAACACGCAGAGGAAGCAATAAAAACTCACCCGCACAATTTATCGACTAAAATTGATCTTTACTAAATCATCGTCGTCGGATCAATTATGGGTACTGCCATACAGAAAAAAGTCAGGCAATTCAGTGCTACTTATCTCATAAAAACAGTTTCTGAATGCTTTGAAAAAATAACTGATCACCGTCCCAATCAGTGCATCATTCCATTTGCCAATTTTCCTAAATCTGCTTTTGCCATGATGCATCAAAAGTGTGATTCGCTGTTAGCATTCGATGAGGAAAGGCTCGACGAAGTATGCTGCCATAATCTCGAAAAACTTTACCATATTAAGGATGGTAGTGTTCCTTCTGACACAAGAATGAGAGAAGTTATTGACCCTGTAGATCCCGCCGAACTTAAGAAACCCTTCAAAGAACTATTCAACATTGTTCAGCGTAATGGAGCCCTGAAAGGATTCGAATTCAAATGCGGAAAGCTAAAAGACCATTACCTCCTTCCTATTGATGGCACTGGTCTTTTTTATTCAGGAACCTGTCGTTGTGATGACTGTTGCATCATGAATGAAGGCAAAAAGAATGAAGCCTATTATCACAATATTATGGGTGGGTGTATTGTCCATCAAAATCAGAAAACCGTGATTCCTTTAGCACCGGAAGCCATTTGCAAACAAGATGGTACGACAAAAAATGATTGTGAAAAAGCGGCTATCCGACGTTTTCTGGCACAGGTAAAACACGACCACCCGCAACTAAAACTGGTCATTCTTCTCGATGGCTTATACGCTGACAATCCCACCATTGCTCTGATCAAGAAGTATGGCTGGCACTATATTATCGTCGCAAAAGATGGCAATCATGTGTCGCTTATTGAGGCCATGAATGAGCTTTATGATCAGGGTGAAGTTAAGCACCACACCATCGTTGATAAAGAGAACAATACAACTCACAGATTCCGCTATGCAAATAATGTAACCCTGAATCTGCAGGATGATGCAGAGCAGGTCAATGTCCTGGATTATATTGAAATTGATAAAGCGGGTAATTCGCATGTCTGGTGTTGGATAACCGATATTGAATTGACTAAAAAGACAGTTGAATCCGTCATGAGAGGAGGTCGTTGTAGATGGCATATTGAGAATCAAACGTTTAACACCCTGAAGAACCAAGGCTATCAACTTGAGCACAGCTATGGTCATGGCGAATATCACCTGGCTACGAATTTCGCCTACCTTACATTCCTGGCTTTTCTTTTCGATCAGATTCAGGAGTTGGCTTGTCCACGATTTCAAAAAGCTTTAAATAAACCAGCGAAGCCAACACGAAAACGATTATGGAAAAAAATAACCAGTTTTTTTCTTACCTTGATGATTGATAGTTGGGATGCTTTGTTCAAGGCAATTGCACACGGTTGCAAATCCCAGAAGCTGGCATTTGATACTTCCTAATGCGGTAGATAGCCAGGTATTCAGGGTTAGAGAAGATGAATTTTTCCAGCGCAAAGTCGCTATTGTTTTTCTTTTTTCCTGAGCATTTTGAGTACGCCTACGCATCTGATAAAGATGTTGTCGTGTAATCGTCGGGAGTGGCTGCTCATGGCCTGAGCTGTGACGGTAATTCGATCATTAAGGAACTAATAGACTGTTTCCTGTGTCTAATCTGAAACGGTTTAATGAATAAAATTTATAAATAATGATCCCACCCTATAATGCATCAAGTCTGGCGACGGGAAGTGCGAATTCCATTGGGTTATCTTCATCTGGCAGTGATCACACAACACCATCAAGCTCTTTCTATTCAGGTCGGCACGTATCAAGACAAGAACCCATTGGGAACAGCTTCCGAACCATAAATAATTATGAGCCCCCTACAGAAAAAGGATCTTTAAAGAGAAATGTTTCTCACATGCAAGATGCAGTACAGGATGAAAAATTAAAAAGAAAACGACCAGATCATGAAAATGAGCATCAACAAGATTCATTGATAACGACTTTCGATCAATTAAAGGACCTTTGCCAAGAACGCAAAATCACCGTTAAACCAACATTAGATAAGCTGATTAATTCTTGCCCGAATGAGTCGAAAGTCCAACTGCTATCCAAGCTTGGCATTTATTTTAGTAGTCTGGAAAGAACAGTTAAGAACACAGGTACGATTACCAGCATGCTCTTGAAGGGCGAAGGAACCTCAAGTACAAAGAAACACATTAACGACTTTCTGACTATTGAAGACCGTGATATACAAGCAATAGCATGTTATCCATTTATTAAATCCATTTCTTCCATCTGTCATGGTAAAGGCTTTCCCAAAGCCGGGGACGTGGACACGCTGCTGAAGCTACCGAGCCTCCAGAAGGATGGCCAGCTTGACCGGCAACTGCTGAGCTCCATTTCTTCCATGATGAGTAGCCGGGGCTTTCCCAAAGCCGGGGACGTGGACACGCTGCTGAAGCTACCGAGCCTCCAGAAGGATGGCCAGCTTGACCGGCAACTGCTGAGCTCCATTTCTTCCATGATGAGTAGCCGGGGCTTTCCCAAAGCCGGGGACGTGGACACGCTGCTGAAGCTACCGAGCCTCCAGAAGGATGGCCAGCTTGACCGGCAACTGCTGAGCTCCATTTCTTCCATGATGAGTAGCCGGGGCTTTCCCAAAGCCGGGGACGTGGACACGCTGCTGAAGCTACCGAGCCTCCAGAAGGATGGCCAGCTTGACCGGCAACTGCTGAGCTCCATTTCTTCCATCTGTAATGGTAAAGGCTTTCCCAAAGCCGGGGACGTGGACACGCTGCTGAAGCTACCGAGCCTCCAGAAGGATGGCCAGCTTGACCGGCAACTGCTGAGCTCCATTTCTTCCATCTGTAATGGTAAAGGCTTTCCCAAAGCCGGGGACGTGGACACGCTGCTGAAGCTACCGAGCCTCCAGAAGGATGGCCAGCTTGACCGGCAACTGCTGAGCTCCATTTCTTCCATGATGAGTAGCCGGGGCTTTCCCAAAGCCGGGGACGTGGACACGCTGCTGAAGCTACCGAGCCTCCAGAAGGATGGCCAGCTTGACCGGCAACTGCTGAGCTCCATTTCTTCCATCTGTCATGGTAAAGGCTTTCCCAAAGCCGGGGACGTGGACACGCTGCTGAAGCTACCGAGCCTCCAGAAGGATGGCCAGCTTGACCGGCAACTGCTGAGCTCCATTTCTTCCATCTGTCATGGTAAAGGCTTTCCCAAAGCCGGGGACGTGGACACGCTGCTGAAGCTACCGAGCCTCCAGAAGGATGGCCAGCTTGACCGGCAACTGCTGAGCTCCATTTCTTCCATCTGTAATGGTAAAGGCTTTCCGAACGAGAATTTAGTATCACGAATTATAGAATCTATAGGTCTCAATAATCTGGAACTACCAGAATATATCGATGAACTCCTTTCATCAGAGAGTTTTGATTTCGATGAAAACTTTTGGAATTCACTTTTAATAGACGAAATACTCTGACTCTTATCAAAAATAATTTATTGAGAGTGCATTTAAAATTCTTCCAAAATCGAGCCTGCCACCTATCCAGGCAGACCAATTGATTAAAGAGCAACACCTTCCTTCCACATAAACACCAATGAAAGCTATAATCAAAACAGGTCATTTTGAACTGGTGGTTTAAGGACAATTTAATCCGCTGATGACAGACGGCCACATATCAGAACAGATAAACTCCAGCTGCTTACTTCTGGCCTCTGTGAAGAACTCGAAAAAACTGCGAATAGTTTTCTCTGTTCGCTCCTCACCAATCCACAACAAGCGCGTACAACCGTGGTCAATCTGGTAAACAACGGTGAGGTACTTATGACCTACCTGGTAAGCTACCTCATCAACACCGATGGCTTTTATCTTGTCCAGGCATCGATGCTTAAGCCCCCAGTCCACTATATATTCAACAGAATGAAAGACCTTTTCCCATGAGGTATTAAAGGTCACGGCTACTTCCTTCCACGATAATTTCCTGGCCCAAAATGCAAGGTATTGCATGTATGCTTTGGTAAGCTCCTTTTTACCCTGAGCCCATGGAACCTCCTCAACCTTTACGCCACAGGTGCGGCAATCAACTCGACGCATCTTATAAAGGAGAAAGGTTCTGTAACCCCATATTGGGATGAACTCAAACCGGCGTATATTGAGTTGATCATAGCCTGGTGCAGGGTTGTGACAAACAGAACAGATAGCGTGCCCATTCTTTCTGGGAACCACCGTTATATCGAGCACTTCAGCACCTCGATATATGGCAAGCTCCACTGATTGATAAATAAAAGACTTGAATTTGTGGCATTTATTAAGGAGAGTCTTTATAGGCATTTGTCGGGCCTTCTGTTGCTTTTCTGTTCGTAGCAAAAAAACATACAGAGGGTTTCGGCAGGTGCTTTTCCTCCTGAAATATACTCAATTTACCCACAGATATCTCTGAAGAGCCAAAAAAGAAGGCATTATCCAGGTTGGCTGCTTTGATCATGTACGCCGTAAATTCACCGATGCCAAAAAAGGCGAAGCCAAACCGGGCAAGAAGGTGAAGAACAGCAAGGTCAGCAAAGCCGATGTTGCGTTGGGTAAAATCCGCAAGCTGTATGCCATTGAAGAGGCCATCAAAGGCCTGACTGCTCCGGAAAAGAAGACTCGGCGACAACAGGAGAGCAAGCCCCTGCTGGATGACCTGCACCAGTGGTTACAGAAAAACATCACCCGGCTGGTACCTGACAGCCTGACCCATAAAGCAATGAGCTATGCCCTGAACCAATGGCCGAAACTGGTCGTGTACTGTGAAGATGGGGATATCAATATCAGTAATGCAGCGGCGGAAAATGCTATCCGCCCCTTCACTCTTGGTCGCAAGAACTGGCTCTTTGCAGACACACCCAAGGGTGCCAAAGCCAGTGCCATCTATTACAGCCTGATTGAAAGCGCAAAAGGCAATGGGCTGGAGCCTTTCCAATACCTGAGCCACATTTTAAAAGAACTGCCTTACGCTGACACGATTGAGAAACTGGAACAGCTTCTGCCCTGGGCAGTGAAGGCGGCTCAAGAATAAGCAGATCTGTTGGGATTGGCTATAACGCTGGTTATATTGGCGCTTACTTTCTTTTAGGGGGAGGCAGGTGGCCACTGCATGTTTTCACTCTAGGAGCCTGTCGGACTTAGAGACAAAATTTGGAGAATGAGGCCAAAAACTCTCAATTTTTCCGGATCAGCCTCTGACACGCACTGATTTCACCAGTTGCTCATGCCATAACGTCCAAATAGATGCGATAAGCAACCTGTAAGCCCGTGAAAACAGCATAAAAGTTAGACCGTTCTGAAGATCTTTCAGCATTAGGCTGAACATTTTCTTCAGGTTAAAGCACATGCACAAGAGATCCCATTCGGCAGACACAGCTTCAAGGCCGCGAACCAGGAATTGGCGGTAACCCATCACTTCTTTTTGTATGCCAAATGTTGGTTCAATAGTGCTTTTCCGCAGTGCATATACCGCTCGCCCTTCCTTGGTTGATAATCGCCAGCGCATCAAATCCAGTGCAGTAACATCGTCGCCTTCAGGCATCGGATCATCAGGCTTAAAACGCTCCAACAGGGGTTTGTTATGGGCATCCCGCTTTTCTGCAATGTAAGGTATAGCACCAAAGTTATCCACAGCAGACACGTTGGCCTGGCTGAAGTAACCCGTATCAGCAAGGAGCGCAGGGGGCTTGCCAATCACCTCTTCACGTGAAGCCAGTACTTCAAGAGCTGGCTCGATCTGTTGTTTGTCATTCGTCGCTTGAGTGACGTGATTTTCAACGATCAGGCCACTGTCAGTATCGACTGCTGCCTGTACGTTGTAGGCCTGCACAAAGCCACTGCCTGATGTGGGCATTATGCGTGATTCCGGGTCAGTCAGGTTGACCTGATCCTTGTCTCCAGGGCTTGGAACCGGTGCCTTGGGCTCTTTGCCCCGGGGCTTTTTTCCTGTTTTTTTGACGGCTTCACGACGGGCAATTTTTTCCTGATGCTCTGCCAGTTCCTGTTGATAACGATCTTCGGCTCGCCGCTCAATTTCAGCCTTGGCGTCAGCAATCACCTTAAGACGATCCTCCCTGCGCTTGAGCTCATCAGGAATGGAAAGCGCATCCGGAAGTTGTTCTGTATCTGCTTTCTCAGCCATCTTGAGAAGCTCTTCAACTTCTGCCTTGAGCTGTGCCTCAAGTTTGCAGGCGTGCTTGTAACTGAGTGCCTTGTGCTTGCTGGCATTGGCTTTCATTTTGGTACCATCGAGGCTGATGGTGCCCATTTTCAACCAGTTGGCTTGCCTGGCAATCAATAATATCTGGACGAACAGTGCGCTGATTTCTTTACGGAAGCGCTTGCGAAAGGTATTGATACTGTCGTGATCGGGATGCTCATTGGCGCAGATGTATCGAAAGGCGATGGAGTCATAAGTCGCTTTCTCAAGCTTGCGGCTGGAAAATACCCCTGTCGCATACCCATAAAACAGTAGCGATAACATGAGAGCAGGGTGCCAAGCTTTCGACCCTGTTCCTTTATATGCACTGGTAAAAGAAGTGAGATCAAGCTGTTCAACTACTTCGACAACAAAACGGGCGAGATGCACCTCCGGCAAATAATCCTGCACAGAAGCAGGAAAGAAGTCAGGGGTATCTCGGTCAATGGGTTTGAAAGTCCATTTTTTCATTGGCAGACTTGCTTTCGTTTACGATCTTGTCGAGGATTATACTCAAAAATTGTGCTAAGTCCGACAGGCTCCTAGGTGGCGTTGAAAATGCTGAATTTACAAAAGCTGGTTTTATAGGTGCTAAAATTTCCAGAATGGGCCTGAATAAGAAATTTATAAGGATTTTAATGGTTGTTTTCTTAATAAAATAAATTAGAACTTTAGTACATTTTATCCGTAAAACCTTCAGGATGCAGGTACGATTTATGGGGCGGCTTTTTTTATTTTTTAAGCAGATTTTTCAGGACAGCATCAGCGTCAGCTGGACCCTGTTCCGCATTATGATTCCCACCATTCTTGTACTTAAGGTTATCGAAGCGCTAGGTGGTATCGCTTATCTTAGCCAGATGCTGGATCCGTTGATGTCCGCAGTTGGTCTACCCAGTGAGCTGGGGATTGTCTGGGCAACAACATTGCTGGTTAACATCTACAGTGGGCTGCTGGTACTGATTAATTTAAATATGGAGCTGAGTGTTGCCCAGGTATCGGTGATTGGCAGCATGATGTTGCTCGCTCACTCATTGCCGCTGGAAGGTGCTATCTCCAGAAAGGCGGGCGTGTCACTTTGGGTGACGACGCTGGTAAGGGTTGGTGCCAGCTTTCTCTTTGGGCTACTGCTCTATCATTTTTATGAGATAACAGGGCTGTCGCAGCAGGAAGTAAACATGCTGCTGCAGCAAAATGGAACGGGTTCAGACATTGGTCTGATGGGCTGGGCAATGGCTCAGATAAAAAACCTGGTCATGATTTATCTGGTTTTAACGTTGCTCTTGCTGGTGCTGCGCATTCTGAAGCTGCTGGGTATTGAAGCATTGATGACCAAGGTGCTCAGCCCATTGTTGACGTTTCTTGGCATCAGCCGGGAGGCAACCAGCCTGACCATTGTTGGAGTGACCCTTGGGCTCTCATACGGCGGTGGGTTATTAATACAGGAGGCTCGAAACGGGCACGTTCAGCCCAGAGATATCTTCTGTGCCATTATGTTACTCAACCTGCTGCACAGTGTGATTGAAGATACCCTGTTGATACTGCTGATGGGTGCCGATCTTAGTGCCATTCTCTGGGGGCGCATGATTTTTTCAATTCTGCTGGTTTCATTAATATCGCTTTGTATGCGGGTTTTTGTGGTCGATAAGTATCAGAAATATTTTTATCGTTCGGTTGCCGGTTGATTGCTCTATCAGTTATTTAAACGCTAAAGGAATGAGTTTCGGGCGCTATACATTTGTACGACTACATACCACAACTTATGTCAGTGGCCATGATTGCTGTCTTTATGGCAGTCAGTCCCGGTGCTGACTTTGTGATGATAACCAGGAACAGCATCTTCTACAGCAGGCGGGCAGGGTTGTTCTCCGCCCTGGGGATAAGTGCTGCTATCTGGCTGCACGTTGCTTACTCGATAGCAGGGCTTGCGGTCATCATATCAAAGTCGATTCTGCTATTTTCCATTGTTAAATACCTGGGGGCAGCCTATTTGATTTATATTGGCTGGAAAACCGTCAAAACCAGGAGCGATCTGGAAATTGGGCATGTGTCTGGGTCGATCAGTGCTTTGTCAGCGTTCAAAGAGGGCTTTATTACCAATGCCCTGAATCCCAAAACGACGATTTTCTTTCTCAGCCTGTTTACCCAAGTGGTCAGTCCGGAAACACCGCTTGTCATTCAGGTTGTATACGGCGCCATTATTTCAATGGCTCACTTGCTCTGGTTCAGTTGTGTTTCCATATTTCTAACGCAGCCTAAACTGCTGGCACTGTTCCAAAGGTCAAAACGGACTATAGAGAAGTTGGTGGGTGGTGTTTTGATTGCCTTTGGTATTAAGGTTGCGGCCAGCTGAGGCGGGGAGAAATCTAACTTGCAACTTCACTAAGAAGTATTACTACACTGGTTAAGGAATTAATAAATCAGTCTGGTGTAAAGTCGGATGTCGTTTATATCACCGGCGGCTCTGCCCGTTCCCCGATATTAAGGAAGGCAATTTTTTTTAAATTTATACTCTCAGTTGGCCTGTAATAGTGCAGGAATAAGGAATTTTGGATAATATCGCACCCGAATAACGATAATAATTATTGTCCGGCGATTCGCTGGCAGGAGTATCGGGTGCCTCCATCTTTTCCCCTTTCCTGGCGTATAAAGCGCTTATATGTCCGTTTTATGCTGGCTTTCATTGGTCATGGACTGGCCAAGGCCTGTCGAACTGACCAGATTATTAAAAATGAAATCGCATCGCTTCCAGACGGTTTTACCTTTTCCATGAGTGTTATGCCCAGTGGCCCTTGTCTCTATATGAAAAAAGACGACGGATGTATAAAGCCGGGCCGGAAAAAAAGTGAAACAAAGCCCGATGTGGATATTCAATTCAAGCACCTTGCCCATGCCTTTGGCATGCTCTCCTTTCAGGAAGGCACAGCCGATGCCTTTGCCAGAGAGAGAATGGTGGTCGATGGCGATATTCCAGCCTCTATGAAACTGGTTCGTTGTTTTGAACGGCTCGAAGTGCTCACACTGCCAAAGTTCATAGGCCGAAAAATTATGCGTCATTACCCAGACATTTCATTCGTGGAAAAGCTGATGAGCGCGTTTCAAATTTATCTGGGTGTATTTGCTGGTTTTGTGATGGGGATTGTCAAATGAGTCGCAGCTATTATGAATTCTTCAATCCGGTAAAAATTGTTTCAGGCAGTGAGGCACTGGAGCATATGCCCTATGAACTGGCCAGCCTTGGGGCTAAAAGGCCATTGATTATTACGGATGATGGTGTGCTTCAGGCCGGTTTAATTGAGCCTGTTAAACGGGCTCTGGTGGTCGGGGAGGTTCCGATGGCTGGTATCTATAGCGACGTACCACCGGACTCGTCAACCCGTGTTGTCTCTGCAATTACCCAGGTTTACCGGGAAAGTGGTGCGGATGGGATTATTGCGGTTGGTGGTGGATCGGTCATCGACACATCGAAGGCGGTAAATATCCTTGTATCCGAAGGTGGCAATGACCTGCTGGCGTACAGTGGTGTTGGTGCACTGACGAAACGACTAAAGCCGTTATTTATTCTGCCAACAACGGCGGGCACAGGCTCGGAAGTGACCAAGGTTGCGGTTATTCGTGATGATGCCAGTGGACGTAAAGTGCCTTACGGCTCTTCATTCCTGATGCCCGACGTGGCGGTCCTGGATCCCCGGATGACCCTGACATTGCCACCGCATATCACAGCAGCCACAGCCATGGATGCAATGACTCATGCGATTGAAGCTTTCATTGGTACGGCGAAGAATCCACTTAGTGATGCTTATGCCGTTGCAGCCATTAAAGGCATACGGGAAAACCTGATTCGAGTGCTCGCCGAGCCCAAGAGCAAAGATATCCGGTTGAAACTGGCTGAGTCGGCAACGATGGCAGGCATTGCCTTTTCCAACTCCATGGTTGGATTGGTACATGCCATCGGACACTCTCTGGGAGCAATAACTCATCTTCCCCATGGTGTCTGTATGAGCCTGATGTTGCCTTATGTATTGGAATACAACCTTCCCCGGTGCGAAAAAGCAATTGGTGAACTGCTGCTTCCTCTGGCTGGTGCTGATTTTTACAGCAAAATACCTGAAGAGCGGCGAGCTGCTGAAACCATCATCTACATTCGAGCCATGCGGGATGAGCTGTTTGAGAAAACAGGCCTTCCCCGAACCTTGTCAGAAAGCGGCAAGATTAAGGAGTCTCAACTGGAAGACGTTGCCCGTATGAGTATTGACGATGGAGCACTGCTCTATAACCGGGTGGATGCCAGTTATGAGCAGGTACTGGGACTATTAAAGTCAGCCTGGTAAACGGTTGGATAGTTCTGACAATGTCATACCGCCTGAGCTGTGCTTGATCAAGGTGTCTTTATCATTAAGTCGCTCCTGATCTACAGCTCCGGTCAAACCCGGTAAACCCTCTCGATGACGCTGTGTCTCTTTTTCTGTTGCCTTGGTATAAGGATGGTTACGTCCATTGTGTAAGTCTGCAACCATCAATAGATAGAGATTGCTTAGCAGGCAGCCGGGTAGACGACGGGTAATGCTTCGATAAATATTCAGCCCTTCATAGTCCAGATCACCCCAGAAAAATATATTGGGGTGATCAAGCAGTTGTTGAAGGTTCTGGTTAGGGGATCCAGCCCGGACAAGCCCAACGACAGACTCCGAGGTTTCCAGAACTTGACTCCATTGCAGGCCATAGCCGAAGGTACAGATCAGAGCCTGATACTCATGAAGACCTGCACGTATGCAAGCTTCAAAACTCTGGGGGTTTTCGATCAACAGCACCTGTTCAGGATTTTCCGGGCCAGCTAACACGACATAGGTGGTGGATTTCTGAAATTGGTTGGTATCAATACCAAAATGTTTCAGGGCCTTTTTGTCCAGACTATCCAGAAGTTTTGCCGAACCGAGTAGGTATAGGGCAGATGCCTCATATTTTGTCAGTTGGTAAGCTTCCGGAAGCGCCGCTTTCAAACCCTGTAGACAGTTCAGCAGCTTTTCCATATCAGCCAGCCGCCAGTCTGCCAGTGCTGTATGACAGGGTTCCAGTACGGCACATTCCGGAAATTTATCCAGTACACGCTGCCAGGATCGCAGAGAGTTTTTGACTGGTGGAGGGATGCGGCATTCAAGCTTACCCTGATAGAGACCACTGACAGAACTCAGTAGTTTTTCCCGCAACAGATCTTTGATAATAACGTCGATGTGTGCGACGGGGATCTTCAGCTGTACTGAGAGTTTGGAGGAAAGGCCGGTAGCCATGGTACTGGTTTGCTTTTTAGCAAACCAGTCTTCCACCAACCGGCGCTGTTCTTCGGTATAGACTGCCATCAGGAAATACCTTCATGCTCTACATGTAGGTGAAACAGGCTTGCTTCACCTTTGCTACGGCCCAGTGCTTTAGGGCTTACCCGAACACCTTCCTTAACGGTGACATGACCGCCCTTTTGTCCGCCAATAACATTACCGACCAGATAGGTTGGGAAAATATCCGGATCATTCTCATAGTTGGGGTTGTGAATCAATCCGATCATCTGGAAGCGGCCACGGGTATTGCGCAGGGATTCCAGGGAATCTTCAATAAGCTGTTTATTGGAAAGTTTACTGAACAGGCCGTCCAGAATAACCACGGACTCACCGGATTTCCTCTCTTTCCGGCGATACTGGCTGGACACTGTGCGCAGCTCCCGCTCAATGGCAAACTCGGAAAGTTTTACCAGCCACATCAGGGACAGAGCTTCCCGCTGCCCTTCACTCATATCTTCGTTAAGGCTGAACAGGTTACCATGTGAGCGTATCGCCTCGTGTTTCAGGCGAATGCGAATATTGGTAAAGAGCTGGCGGTAAATCTGGCTTCGCAGGCTACTTTGCAGATCTTCCTTCTGCTTTTTTTCACTGCCCACGGGCAGGTTTTTGGCTTTACGACTGCGAATCTTTCTCTGGTCTTCTTCTATTTCTGCCAGCAGGGAGCGTACCAGGTTGAGAACGCCATCCTCGCTGACGATATCCGCATCAATCACGAAATAGGCATTATCGCCGGATGACTGACTGGCGACTTTTTTCAGAATTTTAAGATTATCTACTGAGTGCAGAATGATGCTGGAGAGTCTTTTCTGTAGTTCTTCTTCATTACCTAGCATGGACTCCTCCAGAAGCGTCTGTCGCTCCCGGCTTTTAACCAGCTGTTCGCCAATGGTAGCGATCATGCTGCCAAGGTCTGCCAGTGCTTTGTTGTCTGCCTGCTCAAGATGATTCAGGCGGGTCAATTCAGTTGCATTAAACCAATGTCGGTCAGTATCCAGAATACGACCCAGGACAGACAAGAAATGACCCTGTTTATCATCGTGGGCTTTTTCACGGTGTTTTAATTCCCGGTGCAGTTCCTGGGTATTTTCCAGCTCCAGCTGGTCTGACAGTGCTTCGGCACTGGCAAGAATTGCATCAATCTCATCCTCGTTACTGATGTTTCGATAGTTTTCTGCTTTTTCATACAGCGGCATGCTTTCCAGTTTTTCCAGATCTTGACTGCTCAGATCGTGAAGCGTCTCCGGGCTGAACCAGGCCAACTGACCGAGCCATCGGTGTGCCGTTTCATCAACCTGGCGAATGGCGGCAGGCAGCTGTAGCAGAGCTGTATTGATGCGCTCAATCGCTTCCCGTTTATGCTCCTGATCAGCCTCGATCTTTTTCAATTGCTGTTGAAGCGAGGCAATCTGCTTTTTCAGATCCGCCGAACCCTGTTGGTCATCCCGGGCACTGAGGTAAGCACGAAGGCGCTTGAAATTCAGGTTGGCCCGGCACTCCGCACGATGTTTCTGGCTGGTCAGTTCTGCCTTGCGCTCATTGGCGTTGGCCATAAACCCGGGACCACCCTCTTCAAGATAATTATCGAGCGTTGCCAGGCGGTCTTTTTCTCCCGGCTGATAGACTTCACTGATCTGTTGCCGACATCGCTCTCGTTGCTTCTGGTATTGCTCCAGCTCTGAGCAAGACTGTTCATACTGTTCAGAAAGCTGTTCCTGCCGGATGGTCAGTTCCTGAAGCGCATCAGTCACCTGGTTCAGCTGTGCCTCACCCCCTTCCTGCACAAAGGTCTCTGACTTCTCAAGGGTTCGTCTGGCGTCACCGCTGAGTTGCTCTTCCAGTTTTCTGAGCTTGCCGGACACTTGCTCAAGTTGTACCTGGCACTGTTGCAGTAGTTCCTTGCAGTCAGCGATGGCGGTATCTCCGCCTTGTTGTTCAAACTGTTCAGCGCTGCGAATCAGTTTTCTATTTTCAAACGACAGTTGATTCTTAATGGCCTGCAGAGCAATTTGCTGTTCGGTCAGATTAATCTGCTGTACAGGAAGTTCACTTTCTGCTGAGGCAGTCATGGCCTCAGCCGCACTTCTGGCGAGCAGTGTAGCGATGGAATTCGGATCATAGAGTTCAAGGGCCTGTTCCAGATCCTGCAACTTCTGTTGATGTTCAGCCAGCTCATCTGCAAGCTGTTGCTTCCGCTCTTCAATAAATGATGGATCCAGCAGGGATTTTACCGCCAGACTCTCATAGCCCGTGGCAGCGCCCAGTATGGTTGCGCTCTGGTTATCCGCCGCCTTCTGCAGTGCATCCCTGGTAAATACCGGTACTGGCAGGCGCTGACGGGCAAACTCATGGGCTGCAGTTTTGGCATCGGCTTCAGAAAGCAGTACCGGTGCAAATAACAGGTTATGAGCCTGAGTCAGCCACGACAGTGTTCGGGCGTCTCCTTCCGGCATCAATTCTGTAATTACCTGATGCAGTGGCTGTGGTTCCAGTCCAGTGGTCTTCAATAGTTGTGTACATTGATCTTCCACGGCACCTGGGCTGACCGGGTCGGACTCAAGATCCGATAATTGTCTTTCAATATCCGCAATACTGCCCTTGACCCTGTCTTGCCCAGTCAGGCTGTGCCGGAAGCGTTCGCTGGCCATGGCAAGCCATTGGCCCGGGTCGTTCTCCGGGAATTCCTGACGGAAATGCAACAGGTCTGAAAGCAGGCGTTCCAGATTGCTGACCAGTTTCTCCTTTGACTGAACAGCGCTGGACAGTTCTGTCTGTTGCTCGCTAAGGTATTCTTCCAGCCCTTCCGGTTGCTGATCCGGAAAGACACTGCGGAATGCTTTATGGTCATCCTGCAGAATCACAAGATTTTCCAGTCGATTTTCCTGTTCTGTGTGCTGTTTGGAGAGGGTCTGGTTTTGAGTGCGTAATGCCTGCTGTTGAGCTTCCAGTCGTTGGGTTAAACCGGCAATCACCTCATCCGGATAGAGTGCGGCAATCTGGTCATGGCTGATTTTCAGAGCAGATAAACGATTACTCTCTTGTTGTAACCGTGGCAGTTTTGTGCCCACAGCCTGCAGCTGCTGATTAATCCCTCTTTCACGGGACTGCAATTGCTTTTCCTGTTCGTGACAGTCACGCAGCTGTTTATCCAGCGCCTCAATTCGCAGCTCTTTTTCCTGCAGAATATCCACAGGTGCATTATCAGAACCGTACTGGCGTTGAAACTGTGCCCACTTATCCACAAGCACACTGAATCGGCCTTCTGTCTGAAGAAATTTCTCGAAATCCCGGGAGATCGCATCTTTTAATTGATTAGCGGATTTCTCTGTTTCATCCGGGGTATTGAGCTCTGCCTCGGAAAACAATCCTTCTTTCAGGGCATCGGTATAGACCGTTTCGTTATCAGTAAACTCTTTATCACGGGTACGCAGGGTTTCCAGATGTTCTTCCAGAGAGCGTTTGTGGGTTTTCAAATCCGCTAGCTCGCTCCCCAGTGTGTCTTTGAACGACTGGTCCGCCAGATAGTTCTCCCGAAAAGGATTACTGTCCAGGTCAAAGAAACTGTCGGCAGCGTCATCCAGTAGTTCCAGGGTCGTCAGGCGATGATGGTCATCCCGGAAAAGATCATGGCTATCGGCCAGTAAGGTGCGGACTTTGTCGGCAGGATAGAAACGCATGGATTTACCGGAATTCCAGTTAGCATCCGGATAGTAAACAAGTGCGGTTTTATCATGGCGGAAACAAGACAGCTGTCGGTTTTCAAACCAGGTCTCAATCTTGCGGGCACTGGTGCTGGTGATATCGGCCAGTGCTGACAGAGGGACTAATGGGGATGTTTCACCAACCCGTACAGCCATCTCCCGGGCCAGTACCATTTCCGGTGTCTGGTGGTCGCCAGCAACAGGAATGCCAGGAATCCCCTGACTGGCCAGTACCGCCATGCAGGCTGCCTGATCGCTGAGTTGTTCACGGCATTGATCACGTTCCTGTCGGGCGCTTTCTAACTGGCCTGCTGCTTTATTCAGCTCTTCCAGTCGGGACTTTTTAGTGTCGTTTCGAGCCAGGTCTTTACTGTTTTCCTGAATCTGATGACGCAGTTCAGAAACTTTCTGACCGGAGTTGATGACCAGCTCCTCAATAAACTCCTCCGACTCATCCGTTTCCCCATGGCTGGCACCTGCAAGAATCTGCGGAGCCAGCACTTCATAGAAAAACGCCTGGTCCGCTTTTTCGCCCGGACGGGGTTTGATGGCATTGAAAATCTGGCTCTTATCGGCACCGCCCTCTTTCTGGAAGGAGGCCAGCTGTTCAAGTTCTTTGCGGCTGATATGGAGGCTGATGGCATCCAGCCAGCTTTCCCGGTCTTTAGGACGCTCTTCCGTTTTCAGTTGGCGCAATGCCTGCCGGACATGCTCATTGCTGAATAACTGCAGCTTATGATCAGCAGTGATGGAGTGAATGGGAAGTTCTTCAAGACGTCCCTGGAAAAAGTAGTAACCGGCATCAGTATCACTATGGCCGTACATTCCGAATACCCAATGTTCACCGCCAACGCTGTCGCCAGCCGAAGTAAGGATATCCGTTTGGGCATCAGTGCAGGAGGTATAGCTGAACTCCACCCTGATATGCGACCACGGATGACCATCTCGGGATGGTGACATTTTTCGTCTGGTCTTGGTAATCAACGTTTGGTTTCGGGAAAGCATGCCAATCAGCGCATCTGAGAGCGTTGTTTTACCAAACCCGTTCTCCATATTCATGGCGGTGGACTGCCCACGAAGATTCAGCATCAGGTGGCGCATTTTTGCTTCCCATGGAGAGCTGACATCACCGTGCTTGTTCAGCAGGCTGGCAATTTCAATGCGATTAATTACGGACATCGGCAACCTCCTGGTCTTTTAGCTGAACAGTCGTATCATTATGATCGCTGGGTGAATCCGGCAGATTGACAATTCGTTGGGCAATATCATCCGGAATTAAATGTTGCAGATGGCTGAAGCCGGTTTGTTCAACCTCCAGGGCACCTAGCAAGGTCTGCTGAAATATTTTGTCTCCTTTGGCCTGTAGGTGATTTGCATTGACCAGCACATCAATAAAGTTTTTCACCCGTCGGTTAATATCTGAACCTTTTTCCGCGAGAAGAGTAGAGAGCTGACGGGGGGCGTTGTCTAATGCAGTCTTATCCGCGCCATGTTGAAAATGACCAGAGCGGCGGATGGTTTCCAGATGATCTTTCAGGGTTTCTGTCAACTCTTCCTGAGCAAATACTGCACTCTGATACAGGCTTACATCAGACAGTGAACGGCCAGACCGGGTGTAAAGCAGACTCAACATCAATAGCCATAGGTGGATAAACCATACGGCTGTTGCTTCTTTGGTTTCATTATTACGAATCTTAAGTTTCTGCAACACCTGTTGTTGGCTGAATATGTCTGGCAGTTCGGCTTCCGGGTTGCGCATTAGTATGTAAATTTGGCCGCCGGGCGGGATACCGGGGTAGTCAGCACTGTCATAAACCGCCAGCTGTAGCCCCTGTCCAGACAGAAAATTACGGAAATTGTGCATCTCCCCGTCATCGGCCTCTTTCAAAATAATGGCAGCGTCACGTTCAGATATAAGCCCAGTCTGTGATGCACGGCGACGTCCGCTCTGGGAACGGGTTTCTGCAATGCGATGACGCAGCAGATAAGCGTAAACCTCACCCATTTCAGTCATGTTCATGGCTGGGGTTCCTCTATCTTTGCTGTTTTTATCATTGGTTTTACAGAACGTTTTTCTATCGTCATAAGAATTGGGTTGTCACCGTGAAGGTTTCGGCCATCGGGCAATTTCATGTTTAATTTTTGTGGGTCAATTCCCACGGCCAGATTTGGTAGCAGCTGTTCTGTATCAACAAACATATTGATCAGTTGTGGCAGGCAGTCCTCAACCATCTGATGGGTATCTTCAAACTGGTGCCAGCCATTGCAAATGGCTTCGCTCAGGGGGAGTGGCCCTTGTTGCAATCGCTGTCGTATAGCATCGCCGTAGTGGTTCAGGAAACGTTTAAGTTTCAGAGCTTCCGGGGTTTCCTCAGCTTCATCGCTATAGACCAGGTTGTTCCGACTGGTATTTGCCCGTTGGTTATTCAGCAGCCCCTGATAGTCAAAAGGTGACGGAATGGTAACCGCTATATCAACGGGTACCAGCTGTTTGAATACCGATTCCATCAGCTCCATACCAGGAGGATGCCACGCAAGATTGAGTGCTGCCTTGTTAAAGTCGACGATACCCATGCTCTGGATACGGCCTTCGGCAATGTCACGCAGCAGGTCAGTTAGTCGGCGGTTCAGGTTTTCCAGGGCATTAAGAATCCGGATCAGTGGTTGATTCAGCATTTGCAGTTCCCAGTCGTCGGCTTGCAGTTGCGCCCACTGGTTAAACCGTTCCTGAACGTCATGACGCAGGAACTGATTCTGGCAATCAAATACGGTTGTTTGAATATTGCGAACTGCATTCTGGTAATACTTGCGGTTGTTTCTGAACGAGTCCAGCTTGCCTTCCAGTGCCGGATTTTCCCGAATCCGGCGGATCTCCTGGGTCAGTCCGCGAATGGAAAGCAGGATAGAATCACAAATAGGTGGAATACGGTCAAAATCACTGCGGGTAATAGCCGAAATGATTTTGGCCGCATCATGCTCACTGTAGAGGATATCATCCACCTGGCGGGATAATGTGACGCTCTGGCGACCTGTCTGTGATAGACGGACATGGCCGATCTTGTTTTGTTTTTCCAGTAATGCGGTGTGCTTTGTACTGGCCGCACCCTGATCGTCGTCTTCTGAGTGTCGGCTGAAGAAGAGTTCACTGGGCGTGCTGAGCATATTAATTACATAGCTCAGGTCGTCCGCTGTCAGTTCCGGAATCTTGGTCTGAAGGTAGTTCAGGCAGCGGTTCTGGGGAAGGAATTGGCTGTTGGTTTGGTAGTCCTCTTCCAGCAAATATTCCAGCAACTGAAAGGCAATATCCAGCCAGTATCCGTCCTGATTACCGGTACGGCTCTCCAGCGAAACCCGGGTATGGTCAGAATGCCGTTCATGATTGCTGTCATGCAGATCTACCAGGCGCAAGGTGGTAGATAATAGGACTATCCATGAATTCATTGGGGTGATTACAGTTAAATAACAGAGCCCCATATTATAACTTTCTGTCAAGTAGGTGCAGTTATAATTTGCTTGTATGGGGATGCCCATCTACACTAAACAAAGTTTTTTATAAAGTTTGTTTGTGGTGAAGGTATGGCTAAAATACAAGGAGTTGAAGTACCCCCTAAAGAGGATTTGCTTGAACAGCTCCTGGAGAATAATGAGGGTCGATTAACCTTTGTAGACCTTATGAATTCTGTAGATCCCAATGATCATGGTTTTGATAGCAAGGGTAATTATCTGCATTGGGATGGTTTCATCACCCGTTCAAGAGACTTTAAGGGAAGAAAAGAGTTTGCTTACTTAGTACTTAAAATGAAGCGCTCACTTAAACCTCATGATCACTTACGAGATGAAAATGGGCGGCCATTTTCCTATACCGAAAATGGCCTGATGGCGAAGCTCTATAAAGTCGACACTTTGATTAAGTTTGAGCACCTCCAGGGAGCCACTTTGCACGATAAAAACATTCATCTTGTGAAAAATGTCATTATGGAAGAGGCTATTTCCAGCGCACAGTTGGAAGGGGCTGCCACTACACGAAAAGTTGCCAAGGAGATGCTGGAAACTGGGCGTGAGCCCAGAAATATGTCTGAGCAGATGATAGTGAACAACTGGAATTTGATTCAGTATGCTGAAGAGAGCAAAGGTGAGCTGTTGTCGCTGGATCTGATCTTGCAATTTAACAAGATTGCCACGGCGTATGCTTTGGAAAATGATCATACCGCAGGAGAGCTCAGGGACGCACCGGTATTTGTGAAAAATAACATGACAAATGAGGTGATTCATGAAGCTCCGGACGCCAGCCAACTTGAAATTATGCTCAATATGGTGTGTGAGTACGCCAATGCTGATCACAAGGTGGGGGGGGAGTTTATTCATCCTGTGGTCAAGGCGTGCGTACTGCACTTTATGATTGGCTACATCCATCCTTTCTTTGATGGTAATGGTAGAACTGCTCGAGCCTTGTTCTATTGGTATATGTTGAAAAGCGGTTATCAAAACTTTCGGTATATATCGATTTCAGCGCTGCTCAAGGATGCACCAGCAAAATACATGAAAAGCTATCTGTACACAGAGACCGATAGTAATGACCTCACCCACTTTATTGACTATCAGCTAACTATTATCATTCGGGCTCTGGAGCGGTTTACGGAGTATGTTAAAACCAAAGCCAGAGAGTTACAAAGTGCTATTGAGACACTGAAAACCTCCCATATTTACAATAAGTTAAGTCTTCAGCATATCACTATACTGGAAAAAGCATTAAAGCATGCTGGCCGGACGTTTACCGTGAAAGAAATTGAAAGTGACTTTAATGTGTCGTCTACGGCTGCTCGAAAGTATCTTGATACATTGGCTGAGATGGAATTGCTGATTAAGTTTAAGCTGAAAGGGAGAAGTTATGGATACATTGCTCCAGCGGATTTGAGAGAAAGGTTATGTGTTGAATAAGTGGTTATGATTGATCAAGCTTTTAATCTTCGTTAACACAGACGATTTAAACATCTTGTTTTTGTATTGTTACACATGTATCGTTCATCGTAATTTAACGATTGATGCATTAAGTGAAGAGATTACATTGATGACGGAGTGCCTTCAAAGTCTTGCTGGTTTCGAATTCAACGAGGCTGAAGAGAAGGAGCTGGCTTCTTATGCAAAGGCAATAGGACATCCAGCCAGAGTACGTCTGTTGCGGATATTGGCTGGTCGAGTTTGTCTTGGTTCGGATCTTGTCGATCAACTGGGTCTGGCTCAGTCCACCGTATCTGAACATCTCCGGATATTAAGGGAAGCAGGGCTTGTTCATGCTGAAGTTAAGCATCCTCGCACTTGTTTTAGTCTGCGGGCAGACGCGGTGGCTCGAGTACGTCAGTTGTTGGCTGATGTCATTGGAAGTTAACCAGGAGTCTGTTGGCATTTTTCTCGTGCTCGGCAGACGTCTGACTTAATTTGACACAGGATGACCAGGGTTCATTTCTGTAATTCTATTTATCGTTTTTCGACGATATTCGATATTGATTTAAAAAAGGCCTGACTATGGGTATTTTTGAACGTTACTTAAGTCTCTGGGTAGCACTGGCAATGGTTGCCGGTCTGGTGGGTGGCTCACTGTTCCCTAGTGTTTTTGAAACTCTTGGCAGTTTGGAATACGCCAAAATCAATTTTGTGATTGCTGTGCTGATCTGGCTGATGATCTACCCAATGATGATGCAGATCGACTTCACGGCGATTAAAAACATCCATCGTCGTCCAAAAGGGTTGATTGTCACGCTGACAGTCAACTGGTTGATTAAACCGTTTACCATGGCGGTGCTGGCGATCCTGTTTATCCGCTATATCTTCGGCAGCTTTACCGGGCTTATTTCTCCGGCATTGGGTGATGAGTACATTGCCGGCATGATTCTTCTGGGTGTTGCGCCCTGTACAGCCATGGTCTTCGTCTGGAGTCAGCTGACCCGAGGTGATGCTAATTACACACTGGTCCAGGTGGCGGTTAATGATCTGGTGATGGTTGTGGCCTTTGCCCCGATCGCTGCGTTTCTTCTGGGTGTTACGGATGTCATCGTACCCTGGAGTACGCTCTTTCTTTCCGTCGTATTATTTATCGTTATTCCATTGCTGGCCGGGCTGATTACTCGAAAAGTTCTGCGATCTGAACAGGTGTTGCAGACTTTTGGTCACCGGGTGAAACCATTATCAATTCTCGGTTTGATCCTGACTGTGGTGCTGCTGTTTGGTTTTCAGGCTCCACGGATACTGGCAAACCCAGTGGATATCGTACTGATCGCCATTCCATTAATTATTCAGACCGTGCTCATCTTCGCCATTGCCTACTACTGGATGTACAAGTGGAAAGAACCTCACAGTATTGCCGCGCCCGGTGGGATGATTGGCGCATCTAACTTCTTTGAGCTGGCAGTCGCCGTAGCGATCAGTTTGTTTGGTCTGAACTCCGGAGCTGCACTGGCGACAGTGGTCGGTGTATTGGTTGAAGTGCCCATCATGCTGGCGCTGGTGGCTTATGCAAATCGCACCCGTGATCGATTCCCGGTTGCTCACACTGGTTAACCATCTTCCCGTTTACTCGACTACCGACAGGTTTCGGTAGTCATCCAATCCCATAGACATGTAAAAGAGATAAGGAATACAACGATGTCGGCCATTACCGTGTTTGATCCTGCCATGTGCTGTTCTTCTGGTGTTTGTGGTCCAAAGCCGGATCAAAAACTGTCTGTTTTTTCTGCGGATCTGAGTCACCTGGAATCTCTGGGACATCAGGTGACCCGTCATAACCTGGCTCAGGAAGCGGCTGCTTTTGCTGCCAACCTGACGGTCAGGGCCATGCTGGAAGCCCATAAAAATGAAGCGCTGCCCATTATTATGCGCGACGGTGAAATGGTCAGCTACGGAACTTACCCAACCCGTGAGCAACTGATTGCCATGGCGGCAGGTGGACAGCTTGAAACCGCCGAAGCTGAATCGGTAACTGCTGGTGGTTGTTGCTGCAGTGGCACCTGTTAAGGAGTGACGTGATGAAGTTTCTGGAAAATATACCACGGGTGTTATTTTTTACCGGCAAGGGGGGCGTAGGAAAAACCAGTACGGCCTGCGCTACTGCTGTCCGTCAGGCTCTTGCCGGAGAAAAAGTATTACTGGTGAGTACCGATCCTGCATCCAATGTGGATGAGGTACTGGAAACCCGATTAAGTGGAGAGCCAACGGCTGTCAACCGGGTTGAAAACCTGTTTGCCCTGAATATTGATCCACGGGCAGCAGCCGCTGCTTATCGGGCAAAGGCTATTGATCCATACAGGGGCATACTGCCTGATGCGGTTCTGGAGAATATGGAAGAGCAGCTGTCTGGAGCCTGTACGCTTGAGGTTGCTGCTTTTGATGCCTTTACCGAGCTGCTGGCGGATGAACAGGTCACTGCCGGTTTTGACCGTGTGATATTTGATACGGCACCCACCGGCCACACATTGCGGCTGCTTTCCCTGCCCCGAGCCTGGACGGGGTTTGTACAAGATAATACGACAGGGTCTTCCTGTCTCGGGCCTTTGGCGGCACTGGAAAAACAGACAGCGCTGTATGCCCGTGCCGTGGAGATTCTTTCCGATGAAAGTCAGACCCGGCTGGTGCTGGTTACCCGTCCTGACCGTGCAGCCCTGAAAGAAGCCGCACGTACGAGTGGTGAGTTGCTGGAGCTGGGCATTACTAATCAGCATCTGGTTGTTAACGGAATGTTCAAGGCGAGCGATGCGAGTGACCCGGTTGCGGTCGCCCTTGAGGCTCGTGCCAGCAATGCTTTGGGTGATATGCCAGAGCAGTTATGTCATTTGCCAGTTTCGACCATTGCCATGTCTGCAAACCCTCCTATTGGCATTGAAGGGCTGAAAGCTTTTTTTGAAAACGGCTGCGGTAAAGAAACGATTGAACCGGCATTGTCATATATCACGCCAGAAAGTGCAGACCTGAACCGGTTTATTGATGGGCTGGCAGAAAGTGGTCGTGGCATTGTGATGACGCTGGGTAAGGGTGGGGTTGGCAAAACCTCGGTTGCAGTGATGATTGCCCGAAGACTTGTTGAGCAGGGCCTGCCGGTCACTCTGACCACAACAGACCCTGCTGCTCATGTACACGACGCTGTCGGACTGGAAACGGATAATCTGGTGGTTGAGCGTATCAACCCTGTTGAGGAGATTGAACGTTACCGTGCTGAGGTATTGGCCGACGCTGCTCATCTGGACGATGATGGACGTGCGCTTCTGGAAGAGGACTTGAGATCCCCATGCATTGAGGAGATTGCGGTCTTTCAGGCATTTGCCCGTACCGTGTTTAATGCCGATAACCGCATTACCGTCATTGATACTGCTCCGACCGGGCACACTATCTTATTGCTGGATGCCGCCCAGAGTTATCATCGGGAGGTATTGAAGCGTGGTGATGCACACTCAGAAGAAGTGACTGGTCTTTTACCTCGGTTGCGGGATCCTGAGTTTGCCAGACTCCTGATCTGCACGTTGCCGGAAGCGACACCAGTCCATGAGGCGGCCGACCTTCAGGAAGATCTGGCAAGGGCTGGAATCAAGCCCGCGGGCTGGGTGGTGAATCAGTCACTGACGCCACTGGATGTCACCGATCCATTGCTGGTGTCACGTCAGAAGAGGGAGGCCGGTTATCTTAATGAGATTACCTCCAGGCACAGTGATGTCATGTATCTTCTTCCATGGCAGGAAGATGGACTGCTTGCGCATTAATGAATAGCTCTCAGGCTGGGCCAGCATAAAAATCGACTGGCTCCAGCCTTGCATAGCTAACCCCAAAGCCCACGGGGAAATTATTTCAATCCCTTTCTCCCATCAGTATCAAAGAGTTATCAATACCCTGTTAAAGACAGTGCATCAGTAGCGGCAGGTATAAATATTTCTATAATTTTAGAAAAGTAGTTGATACTGTTTTTTCATTCACCTAATATACGCCCATCGACAAGCTGCGCGCTGATGATCGCATGCGATGATGCGGCACTGATCTTAATATGAACGAAGAGATCAGTTAATCAGCGAGAGGGTTTTTTTAAGTTTATATTTCTATTGTTCTGGAAACATTGATATGAGTATGCAACAGCAGATAACTGATTTTATCAGTCCGATCATAAAACCAGCACTGGAATCCAGTATTGGCGCCAATATGGCCCAGAATCTGGTGGATGCACTGGGTACCTTTATTTTTCTGGCTGGCGAACTGACCATTCTGTTCTTGATTGTCAGCTTTATTATTGGCGTGATTCTGGAGTATATGCCAGCGGAAAAAAATTCAGAAGATACTGGGTTCCAAGGGTGGTAAAGGCTACGTTTCAGCAGGCCTTCTTGGTGCGTTAACACCGTTTTGCAGCTGCTCCACCATTCCGATGCTAACCGGCCTTCTTAAAGCTCGGGCAGGATTTGGTCCGACCATTACGTTCCTGTTCACTTCGCCACTGATGAACCCGATCATCATGGGTCTGTTGCTGGCAACCTTTGGTATGAAGGTAACCGTCATTTACTTCGCCATTGCGCTGACCGTGTCTGTAGCCGGTGGTTACATTCTGGAGAAAATGGGCTTTGAACGTTTCGTTCGCAAAGATGTGATATACGGTGAAACTGAAGCAGCCAGTTGCTGTGACAGTAAGCCTGCACCAAAGGGCCAGCTGTTGCGATGCCAAGCCTGTAGTAGAAGCCACGTCTTCTGATAAAAGCAGCAGCTGTTGTGACAGCAAACCAGCTCCAGCTGCCTCCGGTTGT
>CBDHDM010000049.1:0-98966 GCA_965261315.1 Endozoicomonas sp.
ATTTAATGCCTTGCAGGGCAGTTTCAGATGGTTAACAACCTTAAGAGCCAGGTTCAGGTACAAATCACTGACACCAGCGTCGTACAGGCTGTCGAGAGCTCGACCAAGTATCTTGTCGTTTAAGTGTTCAGCTTCGATGCCTTCCCCGATAAGGCGATCAATCGGCTTGTCCTCGAAAAACTCAGGGAACATGTACAGCGTCTGCCCTGTAAAGCCCAACCCGTTTATGATCATTGCGACCACAGCCTGCCCAATGGTGACATTACGCTCATCAGCGTCATTTGTTATACGCGCATCGATGTATTCGGCTATCTTTAGTTCCCGGCACATGGCGGCAACTAGTCCGAGGTGGTTCAGGTTCTTACTTTGGTATTGAGCGGGCAGCATGTTGGTGTTCCTGAATATCTGATCAGTCCTTTGACAACAGGATTCAGGAAAATATCAATCGGGGTGGTGAAAGGCAGTTGTAGCCGTATAGATTAAAGGGAGTTATTTTGATAAGAAAATGAAGGTATTTGTAATATCAGTAAAGTTATTCACGAATTCATGCAAAGTGGAAACCCGTGCCTATTATTAAAATAAGGAGTGTAAAAAATTATGGAGTAATTTTGTGGTTTCGTTTCGTTATATTTTTTCCATCACGGCTGTTTTCTTTCTGCTATTTAATCAACCTGCTCATGCACTTATGGATGAGCATGATTCTGAGTGCCATCACTCGGCTATGGGCTTAAACTCGATTCGATCAGCTTTTCAGAAGTGGGAGAATGCTCGCAAACATCCTGAGATCTACCGTGAACAGGCCCCGAAAGCACTTATAGTGCATTACCGGAACTGGCAGGAATACAACAAACTACCAGCGTATATCCGGGAAGATAGAGCCGCTCAGGCGATGGTTCACACCTTTCGTCAATGGAATAAATCACGATTGTTGTGCTCAGCAAATCACTACTGAGTTGAACAACCTTTAGCTTATATTTCCAGTCAAACCTTGCTTGGGGAAATGCCTAATCCTTTCAGTATTATCTGAGTCAATGTATCTGTTGCCTGGTCATAATCAGATTGATCAAGAACATCTTTTCCGAGAGCCTGCGATATCTGGTAAGAAAAGTCAGCATAGTGCTGGGTTGATGACCAGAGCAGAAAGATAAGATGAACAGGATCAACCGGATCTATTTTTCCCTGATCAGACCATGCCTTAAACACGTTTGCCCGCCCACGAAACCAGGTTCTGTAGTCTTCACCAAAATATTCCGTCAGATGGGGGCCACCGTTGATAATCTCCTGGGCAAAAATCCGGGAGGCCAATGGGTTCTTTCGGGAGAACATCACTTTGGTATGGATATAGCGTTTTAAGGCTTCTGCCGGGTCATCTTCTGGGCTAAGGCCGTTAAAGCTCTGATCCCAGAGCCCTAAGATATTGGCGAGTACAGCCGTGTAGAGTGAGAGTTTGTTGCTGAAGTAGTAGTGTACATTGGCTTTGGGCAGGTTTGCTCGCTCGGCAATGCGCTGCATGGTTGCACCTTTAAAGCCGTGGATAACAAATTCTTGCTCTGCAGAGGCCAGAATGCTTCTTTTTATTGTTTTCCCGGATCTTGCCGGGACGGTACTTTTTCGCAACTGCTTCCATATGCTCACTCAATCCTGGCAGTGGCTGAAACGTAATTCAGGCGATGAGATAAGGTATCATACCGGCATGGCCAAGAGTGTGATACCAGCCAGTATGATACTTCAAAGGCAGTAATTAACGAATAACGTTTCAATTATGCTTGTTCGGCAACCGTGGGAGTGACTTCTTTTTTATCTTCCTGTTCAGAGGGTAAAAGTAGGCTTAGCAGAATGGCAGAGAGACCACCGGAAGTGACCGCAGAGCCAAAGATGTTCTGAACCACTTTGGGCATCTCTTTTAAGAGGTCGGGTACCAATGTAACACCCAGACCAATTCCAAAAGAGACCGCCATAATGAGCAGTTTGCGTCGATCCAGCTGTTCTGCTGCAAGAATTTTTACACCAGCAGCCGCAACGGTGCCAAACATCACCAGGGTTGCACCACCCAAAACCGGCTTGGGAATTTGCTGGAGAATGACACCTACCATTGGAAACAGGCCAAGGATGACCAGAATACCCGCAATAAAATAACCAACGTAGCGACTGGCGACTCCGGTCAGCTGAATAACGCCATTATTCTGGCTGAACGTAGTATTGGGAAAGGTATTGAAGACTGCTGCCAGCATTGAGTTGAAGCCATCTGCGAGAACACCACCCTTGATACGACGAAGGTAACTTTCTCCCTGAATGGGCTGTCTGGAGATCATGCAGTTGGCAGTCAGGTCACCGGTGGACTCAATAGCCGTGATCAGATAGATGATGGCAATGGGCAGAAAAGCCACCCAGTCAAAGGAGAAACCGTACTTAAAGGGAACAGGAATACTGAGCCAGGGCTGTTGAGAGATAGATTCAATGATGGCAGCAGGGCTGATTTTTCCCATAAATAAGGCAAGTGCCATTCCTGCAATCAGACCGATAACAATGGACGACAATCGTAGCTCAGTGATATCCCGATAATAGTAATGACAATACCTGTGACCAGCGGCGTAATGATTTTCTTGAGCTTATCCAGAAACTGGGAAAGGAAGATTTCTACAAATGCGCCCAGAAAGCAGATACCGAAGATCAGAGAAAGGATTTCATCAGGGCCTCCACCTTTACCTTTGACAATAAAGCCCGCAGCCAGAACCGAACCAAGGTCTTTCACCAGAGTTTTCCGTTTATCGGAATATTTTTGGGATGGATAACCAGGAGGCTGCTTGGTGTGTGGAGAAGGGCTGCCCTGATCAATACCGACTGGTGACTAACAGCTATGGCTATTGGTTGGAAGATGGGATTTACCAGCTGCTGATATTCACAACAGACCCGCATTGGGACAAAGAAGCTCTGGAGCAGAAATCAGAAAAATTGTTGAAGCTGCATTTACCAGAGTTATTCAGTGAGCAAGGGTTCGAATGGGTGGTTCACATAAACCCCCCCTTCAAACCAGTCGGTAAAGGGGCTTGCTCATGCTCATATATTTTTGCGGGATAAATTGAAGGCACCCTCCAGATTACCCGTTTTAATACATCGACTGACTTATAGCAGGCCAGCAGACAATATGCCTATGTCTGGCCATTAATTAGTGATCCAGCATCCACTTTACGGCGGCTTCTGCATGAATCCCGGTAGTGTCATAGAGGGGGGTATCAACCTGTTCTTGTTGGATCAAAAGACCAATCTCAGTGCAACCCAGAATAATGGCTTCAGCACCCTGACTTCTCAGGCTATCGATGATGTCAATATAGGACTGGCGAGATGATTCCTGAATATCACCAAGACAGAGCTGGTTATAAATCACATCGTGTACCACCTTTCTCTGGTGTGTATCAGGCGTTAGTACTTTCAGACCGTAGTTTTCAATCAACCGGCCTTTATAAAAGTCCTGTTCCATTGTGAATGCTGTACCCAGCAGGCCGACGGTTGAGATACCATCATTGACCAGTAACTGTGCAGTGGCATCCGCAATATGGAGCAGCGGGATCGATATCTCATGTTCAATTGCCGGAGCCACTTTATGCATGGTGTTGGTACAGATCATCAGTCCTTCTGCACCAGCAGCTTCCAGCCCTTTTGCTGCATTGGCGAGCAAGGCTCCGGCTTCTTCCCATTTCCCCTGATGCTGTAGTTGTTCCACTTCTGCAAAATCTACGCTGTAGAGGCATATTTTTGCTGAGTGCAGCCCGCCCAGAGCCTCTTTCACGCCTTCATTCAGGAGTCGGTAATAATACGCAGTGGACTCCCAACTCATTCCGCCCAGCAATCCAATAGTCTTCACAGGTTTTTATCTTCTGGCTTAATCATCCCGGTCACAATCATATACTGAGCCAGGTAATAGGTCAGCATAATGGCAACACCGGCATAAGGCAGAGGCTCAATAAATTTATTGATGGCAATCAGACTGTCAGATAGAGCAAACGTACAGGCACCAACAAACAACCATTGCCATGGTCGATTGCAGAAAGCTGCTCCAAGCACCATGGCACTGATGGCTATTAAGTAGGCAGTTACTGGAATAAGGAGTTCTCCACTGGCAGGCAAAATAAACCAGGCAAGAATGAAAGCAATGGGTGCATAGCCAGCAGTCAGCCACAGACGCTGTCGATTAAGTTTGGAATGCTGCCAGAATAAAATGGCATAAGTCACTTGTGCTATTAAGAAGCTGGCTAAACCAGGGACAAAGAAATTTCCAACCGCGCCATCAAGAGCCAGCAGAATGTCTCCCACTGCAGAAAACAGAATCGCTATTACCATGCCTAACCGTAACTTACCGGAAAGAAGCTTCCTGACAGGAATCAGTAACAGAATAATGGGGGCTGCTTTTGATACTACTGCTAGTGCAACAGGTAGTTGGTGCATTAGCAGGATATAAATAAGAGCAAGCGCCCAGAAAGTAAGACTGATAGTTTTTGACATGACTTCACTATTCTTATTGTTAATTCAGTGAAGGATTATGATCTGATCCCACTCTCAGGCCAAGGGGTTCAGTCTGTCTTATCGCCATACCTTTCGAAGGGCAAAGAATGAGGGATTGGTCTGAGGGAATACTATGGCATGGCTTTCCGTTTGAAATCAAAGGGCTTGATGAGGGGGCATGATTTGTTACTAAGAGACGGGTTCAGGGCACGGTCTTTGGCGTGGAAGTGGTATAGGGAGTTTAGTACAGTGGATATACTCCCTCTTTCACAATCTGATAGTTAGCACCTTGAGAACTTTTCACAATACTGACTTCAAAGAAATCCTCTTTAAACCGAACCAGCATGTATTTCTGGAAGACTGCTGCGCCTCCCAGAAAAACGGGGAGGTGCTGACCTGGGCCATAGAAATTCCAAAGGGTGTGAAAATTGACTAAACCCACATAGGGATGCAGGTGTCCGGCAAAAATAGCGGAAATTTTATATCTACGCAGAATATCTTTTATATCATTGGTAAAACCAGAGATATGATAATTCAGAATAATATGTTTTCCTTCTTTACTGGCCTGTTCCAGATCATTAATAAGCCACTTTCTGGCGGATTGAATATTAAAGTAGTCCCGTCGGGCTTTACCAAAGTTCCAGCCATTCCAGTGAGTTGTATAGGTCGGGTAGTTATTCAGCTGGACAAAGTGAATATCGCCAATATCCCAAGAGTAAGCAAAGCTCTTACTGTATTTTCTTTTCAGTGATGGAAACTCGTAATAAGTTCCTGAATCATGATAGTCAAAACTGCGGACATTCAACGTTCGCACGTGATCTTTGAGATAAAGCATCATTCTGGAGGCGCAGTTATTCACAAAGCAGTCATTAACATTGTTTGAAATATCATGATTGCCCAAGCCCGGGTAGACATTCATTTTCAACTCTTTATGGTATAGCTCGCGGTAAGTATTGAATTGCCAGTCGTGGCCGAAAGCTGTCAAATCACCATTAATGACTACGCCTGCAAGCTGCTCTTTACCCAGATTGTTCATTAGCGCATTCAGACTCTGAATGTGATTAGTATTTTCCTGCCAGGCTTTATTCTGATCATCACAGCTTTCATTTGATTTTTTGCATGACCACGGATATTGCG
Organism: Endozoicomonas sp.; assembly: GCA_965261315.1. GTDB lineage: Bacteria > Pseudomonadota > Gammaproteobacteria > Pseudomonadales > Endozoicomonadaceae > Endozoicomonas. The sequence goes on from CBDHDM010000049.1 coordinate 5,638, forward strand.
GGTCTGACATGAACGCCATATAAAAATCGCGATAGTTGAACTGAATCAGGCGGGCATAAGAGAATGTGTCATTAAGTTCTTCTCCAACATTTGCTGTCGAACCGTAATAGGTTCGACAAACTCCATTCCCGTCTGGTTCTTCACAGGCTTCAAGTGCATGACCGGGAGCCAGCTGGATGGATGTGATTGAGTCATCAGCAAAGTGTTGATTACCAAAGAAGTCTTGAGACTCACCATCGTTTGAGCACAACGAAAATACCTGGCCAGAGTATTGGTGGTGTTCGTATAGATTGGTACAGTCTTCTTCTGAAGCAATGCACTGATTAATTAACAATGTACTCAGGAGTATGGCAGAGGATATTTCTAATGGTTTTTGAGTCTTTTAAATAGGCATGACAGGGCCTTCTATATTGATCAGGCAGTATTTTTTAGCGATAGAGAACAATTCTCTGAAATTATTTTAATTTACTAACACTCTGAAAAAGCTAAAAAATATATCGACAGATGATAGGTCTCTTTGAACAAACCTTGAAAGTATTTGCTATCCTGAACTTGGTCTTATTAAGCATGGATGTTACTGAAGATTTACTATGAAAATTAAATGGCTTTTATTTTCAATGATTTAAATGGATGTTTCATCATAATACTGAATCACCGAATAATCAGATAATGGATCGAATAGAGATAAATGCTATGAAAAAAGGATATTTATTAGGAGTAATCCTGTCAGGTTTTATTGCATCTGCCTGTTCTCAGGAAAAACGTTTAGCGCTTGATGAGAGCGTGATGTTTGAAAAGCCCATGTATCATAAACACAGCGTTGAAGAAATTCTGAATGCATCTGACGATGAAGAGCTGGTTAAGATTTCTGGTGAAATTGTTAAAAAAATCAAAGGGAAAATATACCTGTTTCGTGGAGAAACTGGTGAGATCAATGTGGTGATTGAAGACTCTGCTTTACCCGACAGAGGCGTTAAGCTGAAATCTCCTGCAGTTATTAAGGGAGAAGTGGATAATCCACCAGACAGGGCTCCAAGGGTTGAAGTTGATGACATTCATTATGTCTTTTAATGGATGGCAGGAGTGGTGCTAAAGAAAGCCGAATTCTACTCGGCCTGCCTTTATGGTGATTGATTTTCACGTGGTCAGGAGCTTAAGTAGCGGGTGGCCAGAAGTCAGCCCAGGGAATTGATTTATCACCGAGTACGAGAAAGTCTGTATTAATAAGGCTTTCTTTCATGTTATAGCAGAAACGCTGACCGGCAGGGTTGAGAAATAAGCCTCCCACCCCTTCAACAACGCCCTGAACCGCAGCGGTATCCCACTCAGAGGTAGGGCCAAGCCTCGGATAGATATCAGCCTGACCTTCAGCTACCAGGCAGCTTTTCAAAGCACTTCCTACTTTTTTAGACTTAAGGTTTGGGTAAATAGCTTTTAAGGCGTCGAGGTAGTTACGGGCCTCTGCGGTTCCATAACTCCGGCTGCCAAGTACGACGACTTCCCGCTCTGGAGTGAACTTTCTGGGGTAAATAACGTGTGCTTCAGTACCTTTATCCTGCTTCCATGCACCAAGGCCTTTCCCTCCCCAGTAGGTGGTATCAGTCGTCGGAATATGCACAATACCAAGCAGAGGATAGTTATTCTCGATCAGGGCGATATTGACCGAGAATTCGCCATTGCGGTTAATAAACTCTTTAGTTCCGTCCAAAGGGTCAATTAGCCAGTATCGCTGCCAGTTTTTCCTTTCCTGCCAGGGCGTATGTTCTGATTCTTCAGAAAGAATAGGGTACTGGGTAAACAGCCGCTTGAGACCATCAACGATAACCCGATTGGCCGAAAGGTCAGCATTGGTAACCGGGGTAGCATCAGCCTTGGTTTGTATACCGACATCATCCTGCTGATAAACGGCCAGAATGACCTTGCCTGCCTTACGGGCAATCTGGATGACCTGAGGAGCTAAAGACTCAAGGTTGTTAGTCATATCCCGCACTCGTTCTGGCAAATGGTTTTATCTGATGGCCAGGGCTTGTCGAAGTCGCCAACAGGCCTTAATAAACCGGCTTGAAGTTGCTCTCGTACCAGAAATAATGCTGCAATGACTCTTGCTTCAGTCAAGTCTGGTCGGGCGCAAAGTTCCATTAGCTGATCAAATGAAAACGTTTCAACGGCCAGAGGTTCTGGCTCATCGCCTTCCAGCGTTTCTCCTGGCTCTGCCAGGCCTTTCGGGAGGGTAAGCTGATAATCTTCAGTTCCGGCAGCATACTCCCGGATCATCATGAAATGCTGGTGATCAACCAGTGGCACCACCATAACGCCCTGATGTCCTGTATCAAATTCACCCAGGCGTTCATATATACGTTCTTCACCATTCGAGAATTTGATGTCCAGCTCTTCTACCCGAAACAAGCGGGTACGGGCGATTTCTCTGCAGGATCGAATCTCTGGTTTATTCTTGTGTGGACTTTGTACCGTCATGGTTTCCTGATGATATATGTTTGGAATATCCGGATAGTATAGAGGGAGCATGAAGCAGGGCGTTAGTTTCACATTCAGGTAGACTGATCCCTGATCAGCCAGAGCAAATCAGGGAGCAGCAAGAAGGGGATTATTTTTCAATTGCCTGACTACTCTCCGCAAAGGTCTGAGCCAGAAGTAAAAGGTTCAGCAGTTCGTCCAGAGTATCTTCAAGAAACCATCCCAGTGGTCTCCACTCCCCTGCAACTTTCACGAACTCCATTTTTTCTTCAAAGATATCATCTGGGTCAGTGGTATCGGAATCTGACTCTACGTAAGTCAGGATTGCTTCTTTGCCATTATTGGAAAATTCAATATTTGTGATGTTGGGATAGGCAATATTAATGGGCATTCCCAGACTCAATGTCAGTTTATCAAACATATAGGTAAAAACGGTGTTAATAAAATCGGCAGGTGGGAGCGTTTCAAGCCGACCAATAACTTCAGGAATGACTTGCTGAAGCTTGCTGATTTTATCCCTTTTCAAAAAACGATACTTAAAGTTGGCCTGTGCTTCTTCGCTGTAAAAGGATGCAAGTTTTGAGTAATTCTGATCCCTCACGCTGGTAAATATATCTTCGAGAATCGCAGTGAGCACTTCCTTGTCTTGAGCTTTTACTGGTAAGTTTTTACTTGTTGCTGTTTTCTTGCTGGTGGTTATCTCCCTTAGATGTGCCTGGGATACCCTTGTTTCAGGTATTCTCTGCTTGGCCTCAGCACTGGCAGTCGTAAAAAAAGATATGAATGCAAAAATAGCCAGTGTTAAGGATAGATACTTCATTTCTGGTAACCCCGGAAGTTCTGGTGCTTATGACAGGACACAGTGGCACGTAAAGCTGCCTTCCAGCTTCGCTGCGGCGGCTCAATGTACACCCTACATCTTCACCACCTTGCCTCGTGTAAGGCAGCTTTACGTTCCACTGAGCGCGATAACCCCATGTCAACAGAGCCTAGACCACTGTAGCTTGCCTGGAGTTGAAAGCACGGAATTTCATTCACACTACCGCACTGATAACATGGTCAGGGACAAGTTATACCTCGGTGCAGCTTCAATTTGTTTAAGCAGTAAAAAAACGCTTTGGATAGGTAAGCACAGACAGTTATCGGCCTCATTTTTGATGTCTTTTTCTTCAGAAATTGTCTCCGGCCTGATAGCCATTTGACTCCTCAAAATGCTCTGGATGAGATGCCATTATGATTGACTGGACTAAAATCAGCACGGTGCTGCTGGATATGGATGGAACACTACTTGACCTCCATTTCGACAACTATTTCTGGCAGGAGTATGTACCTGAGAAATACGCTGAAAAACATGGCATCTCTCTGGCAGAGGCTAAGGAAGAGCTGAGCCCTCGCTTTGAACAGATTTATGGCAAGCTGCAGTGGTACTGTCTGGATTACTGGGTCTCAGAACTCGATCTGGATATTATGGCCATGAAACAGGAGATCATTCACCTTATCTCTTTCAGGCCCTATGCCGATGAGTTTCTGCAAAATATCAAAGATCATGGTAAGCAGGTGATTATGATCACCAACGCCCATCGTGACAGTCTTTCTTTGAAACTGGAACGTCTCCCGATGGCACACTATTTTGATAAGTTAATTAGCTCCCACGACTACGGATACCCCAAGGAAGATCAGAGTTTCTGGCGAGCACTTGAAGCAGATATTGGTCTTGATAAGCAGCATGCCCTGTTTATTGATGACAATATTGGTATTCTCGACTCGGCGAAAACCTATGGTATTGCTGAGTTACTGGCGATTCGTCATCCAGATAGCCAGAAGGGAGCCTGGGACACTGGTGCGTATGCTGCAGTCGAAGATTTCCGCGAGCTATTTGTCTCTTAGAGCATTATTAGCCCTGAAAAGACGGCCACTTTGAGAGAATGTAACCTCGAAATTTGGCAGGCTTTTCATGATAAAAAGCAGTCAGGGTGACAGAATGAGTAATAGTGAAAAGATCCGGTTGGATAAATGGTTATGGGCGGCTCGTTTTTATAAAACTCGTAATATAGCCAGGGAAGCCATTGATGGTGGCAAAGTCCATCTGAATGGCCAGCGATGCAAGCCAGGCAAGGAGCCCAGGGTAGGTGATGTGATCAAGCTTCGGGCTGGTTGGGATGAACGAGTAGTAGAAGTTAAGGCGTTAAGCGACAAACGGCAAAAAGCTGAGCTGGCACAACAGCTGTATGAGGAAACTGTAGAAAGTATTCAGGCTCGGGAAGAGGCTGCAGAAAACCGGAAGGCGCTGCGTGGTGCAATGCCAAGACCAGACCACAGGCCTGATAAAAAGCAGCGTCGTGAACTGTTAAAGCATAAGTCTGATTACTAACTGCATGCCTGTGTGGTTTAAAGAGTCTGGCTGCCAAGCGTATACTGGATGGCTACCTTAATGGCCTCCATCAGACTGACTTCACTGGCCCTTCCTGTTCCGGCAATGTCGTATGCAGTTCCATGGTCGACTGAAGTCCTGAGAAACGGCAGGCCGCAGGTAATGGAAACGGTACGTTCAAAGTCTACCATCTTGGTGGCGATATGCCCCTGGTCATGATACATCGAGAGCACGCCGTCATAGGCACCATGAAGTGCCTGATGAAAGACAGAGTCTGCCGGAATTGGGCCACGTACATTCAACCCTTCCCGTTGAGCCCGTTTGACTGCCGGCTCAATGGCACAGACTTCTTCATCCCCAAACAGTCCATTTTCGCCACAGTGGGGATTCAGGCCGGCAACGGCCAGAGAGGGGGATACGATACCCAGAGACTGAAGAATCCGGCACGCTCTGAAAATTCCCTTGAACACGTTGCTTTCTACGATTGCGTTACAGGCCTGCTTTAAAGAGAGATGGCGAGTTAGAAAAAAGACTCTCAGTCCTGCTACCTGGAACAGCGTAACAGGGTCAATCGTCCCTGTTAGCGATGCAAGAATTTCCGTGTGGCCAATGTGGGGGATTTTCGCGGCGCGAAGAGATTTCTTGTTGATCGGTGGTGTGGCGATTGAACCATAGCCCTGATTTTTCACGTAGCGGACAGCTTGTTCAATAAATTGGTATGCAGCAGCTCCGGATTCAGCAGAGACTTTTCCAAACACAATCTTCTCTATATTGGTAATGGGAGAGTGGAGCAGGTGTATGTGGCCGTTATTGTGTAAGTCAGCAGGGGAGCCATTGATGGATAGGAAATGCACTTTCTTCTGACAGAGATGGGCTGCCTGTTCCAGCCAGCTGCGATCACCAATCACCACCACTCGGCAGCTTGTATTGAATTCCGGGTTGCACAGGGATTTGATGATGATCTCAGCACCGATTCCGGCAGGATCACCCATGGGAATGCAGATCAGGGGAGGCATTGCCGCTATCGATCACGTTTGGACCGCCTGAAAACAATAGAATGAATATCAGCTTAGCAGCAATATTGGACGCCATAAAAAAGGGAGCCATCGGCTCCCTTTTTTATCTGCATTATCTACCTGATTTTTCAGGATGGCAGAATAATGTTGCCACCGGCTTCACGGATTGCAGTCAGGTTCTCATCATCAAACTTACTGTCCGTGATAATGCAGTCCAGATCTTCCAGACGGCTGATGGTTTTCATGCTGGAAGCTCCAAATTTACTGGAGTCAGCCAGTAGAACGGTCTTATTGGCCCGTTCCATCATTTTACGACGAATGTAGTAATGATCATTCGAGGCCGTTGTTACACCATTGTTCAGGCTCCAGCTGTTGGTCGCCAGGAAGGCGATATCCGCATTTATGCTGTCCAGGAAAGACAGTGCTGCAACATCGGTATGTGCCTTGGTAATCGCGCTGACATTACCACCCGTGGTGAATACCTTAACGGTTGAAGAATCGGACAGTTGAAGTGCGATCTTCAAGTCAGTCGTGATGACAGTCACTTTCATGCGCATCATCAGTTTCGCCAGCGCCATGGTGCTGGTGCCTGAGTCCAGAAGGACGATCTGGCCTTCACGAACCTGCTTCAGAGCTTCATGGGCGATGGACTTCTTTTCTTCAATATTAACGGCATTTTTCTTTTCGTAGGGAATGTCTTCCATCAGGAAGCTTTTGGAGACTGCACCGCCGTAGGTTACACGCAGTTTATCTTCTTGCTCCAGAGTCCGAATATCACGACGGATGGTCATTTGAGACACATCAAAACGTTCGGCCATTTCTTCGATATTGGCACAGCCTTTTTCTTCAACAAAAGCAAGAATGTGTTCGCGACGTTCAACCGGGAGCATAGTTGTACCTCTTTAAATGGAGCATGATCTGTTTGCCCGATCTGTTGGTGTTTGCAGGTAGCAAATCAGGTTTGCAGGACTTGACCAACGGTAATGATGCTTGCTGCCGATGAGTATTCAGAGATAGTAATTTCCCGTAAGGGATGACTTACAGAACTACCTTGCAATGATGAACTGATAGCACTCGATATGCAGAAGACCGATCAATGGGCATTTTGCGGGGGATTATATCACCAGAATGATGAAGTATTCCCAACTTTTCATTCATGGGAATAGTCTTATTTGATCTGGGTTTGGTTATGGAAAATGAAGTAACAGGTAAAGCACTGGGTAGATATTTACAGACGCTGCTGACTCAACGCCGCAGGGGGGGGGCGAGAGGCGGAAAAACCCCATGACCTCCTTTGTCCGGACTGTGATCTGTTGATATCCATCCCGGTATTAAAGCAGCAGCAGGTAGCTGCTTGTCCTCGTTGTTTTCGTACTCTGGAAAAACATGCGTACTTCCGCATTCAAACCCTGCTGGCTCTGGTGATTACCGGGTTACTGCTCTACATCCCTGCCAATAGCTATCCCGTTCTCACCTTAGATCTGGCTGGTCGACAACACAGCAGTACTATCTGGGGGGGAGTGGTTGCGTTATGGGGTAGTGGTTTGCCAATTGTCGCAACGATGGTATTTGTATTTGTCATGCTGGTTCCACTGCTTCGACTACTCATGCTTATACCGGTTATCTGGGCTTCCCTGCTTCGCGATGGGTCCCGGTTTTCCAGGTCTCTGTTTCGCGATTACCTGTTTCTCTGCCAGTGGGGAATGGCAAAAATCTATATGTTGGGCGTTCTTATTTCAGCCATCAAGCTCGTTGATATGACAACGGTGGAAGCTGGTCTGGGCGTATTTTGCTATACCGGTCTCATGCTGGTTGAGGTGGGCATTAGCATCACGTTGAATGAGGCAAGGTTATGGAACACGCTGGGCAAAGGTGTTAAAGCAATTGAAGGGGCTTGCGTAATCAATGAACGGCATTGATTTGGGGCTGAAGCTCTGTCTTGTTTGCTATCAGGCTTGTCCAGAGTACCAGCGGCGTTGTCAGCGATGCGGTGGCCGGGTTCGAATACGGCGAAAGAACAGCATAGCCAGATGCTGGGCTTTAACGCTGGCAGCTGCACTTCTTTATATACCGGCCAATATCTTACCCATGATGACGATCAGTTGGCTTGGTCAGGGTGGTGAACCGGACACCATCATATCCGGAGTCGTAAAACTGATTGAGAACGACATGGCCACGATCGCTGCCCTGGTATTTATCGCCAGTATAGCGATACCTCTGCTGAAGCTACTGGGAATGGCTGTATTGCTACTGTCCATTCAGTCTGGATATGAAATGGGGTTGGGAATAAGGCAGAAAATGCGACTGTATCGGGTTATTTCGTGGATTGGCCGCTGGTCCATGCTGGATATTTTCATTATTTCTCTACTGGCTGGATTGATTCAGTTTGGTCAGCTTGGGCAAGTGGAGCCAGGCGCAGGAGCCTGGGCATTTGCTGCCGTCGTTACTCTCACCATGCTTGCTTCTAACAGCTTTGACCCACGCCTTTTATGGGATAACCAACGCCTGAGCCAAAGGGTAGAATAAGAGTGATTGCACAGGAGGTGCCGCTGAATGAATCAGGAAAACAATCACCCTGAAGATGGTGGGTCAGAGGGTAGTGAGTCATCTGCAGCTGCTTATGTTGAAGATCGGATGAACTTTACCCCTATCTGGCTATTGCCTCTGGTGGTTCTTATTGCAGTCGGCTGGTTGCTCTGGCGTGAGCTGGATCATGGTGGCATCGAAGTCATGATCCGTTTTGAGAATGGCCGGGGGATTGCTGTGGATAAAACAGAAGTCCTTCATAATGGCATTCCTGTTGGACACGTTACCCGCCTTTCTCCCAGTAAGGACTTTGATGCGGTTGATGTGACGGTAAAAATGGATCAGCGCTTTCAAACCCTTCTTACGGAAAACAGTGCCTTCTGGCTGGTAGAACCACAGCTGAGTCTTACTGAAGTCTCTGGGTTGGATACCTTGATAACCGGGAACTACATCGCATTCAGCCCACCATCTGAAGGTGCCTTGCAAGCACAGTTTAGCGCGTTGAAGAGAGCACCGGGCATGATGGGGGGTAAAGATGGGCTTCGCCTGATATTACAGTCTGATGAACTTCCATCCCTGGAAATTGGCAGCCCGGTTTTCTACCGAAAACTGAATGTGGGGGAAGTGTTTAACTATGGCCTCTCAGAGAATGGTCAGTTTGTAGAAACACAAATCTACATTCAGTCTGAATTTGCTCATCTTGTTCATGAAAATACCCGTTTCTGGAGTGCTGGTGGCCTGAAAGTATCTGCCAATATGACCAATCTGGAAGTACAGGCACAGTCACTGGTCTCCATTTTAAAGGGAGGTGTTGCTTTTTATACCCCGGAGTGGGAAGCCGATGTGCCGGTAGTATCCAATGGTGCGGAATTTGCTCTGTACAGTGATTACGATACGGCTGAGGCTGGTATTCCTATTACCATTGAGTTTCCACTGGGGGTATCGCTTGGTGATAGTAATATACCTATCCGTTTTCATGGTCAGGAAGTGGGGAGAGTACGATCAGTAGACGTCAGTGATGATGTGAGCCGTGTTATTGCTGAGGCGATTATCAGGCCAGAGGTAAAACCTGCTCTGGTTGCAGGCACTCGTTTCTGGATAGTTGAACCCAAATTAGGATTGGATGGTGTGTCTGATCTGGAGACACTGATCAGTGGTCGCTATGTTGCTATGGATATTAATAAGCGGGTCGTGGAGGCTGGGTCTGCTGTCAGTCACTTTAAGGGGATGGCAGCGCGTCCGGCAACCCCTATCGGCGCTATCGGCCTGAGTCTGACGCTGCACGCGGATGCGCTTGAAGGCGTTGATATTGGCAGTCCGGTCTTATACAGGAATGTTCCTGTTGGCTTTGTTCAGTCTTATGACCTGAATGGCGGGGGGGTGTCCATTCATGTGCTTATCGAAGCACGCTATCAGCACCTGGTCAATAAAAGCAGTCGCTTCTGGAATGTCAGTGGTATTAATATTGATGTCGGTTTATTCCAGGGCACCAGTATCCGGGCTGAATCACTGGAAGCTCTGCTGGCCGGTGGGATTGCCTTTGCAACACCGGAAAAGCCTCAGAAACCGGTCAAGCCAGGGCATCGCTTCGCCCTGGCCGGTGAGCCAAAGAAAAGCTGGTTGCTGTGGCGACCGGAAATCTGGTTACATTGAGTGTGACGTGTCTATGTTGTCAGGAACTAAAGCAGGCTGCTCGTTCTTTATTGATACGATTAAGTGATCCTTTCGAGTCCACAGATCATTGACCCAACTCTGACATTGTTCACGGAACACTTCATCATTACTGTAATCCCGGCCAAGGTAGGTATCTGCAATTGATTGTTTTTCAATATTTACACTGATTTTATCTCCCCGGGCACAGAGGAAATCCCAGCGTGATGGGTTTTTGTCATGGTAGACAATGGTGACATTAATCATTGTGTGCAGTTGCTGACCCATTGCTCCCAGTACAAAGCCAACTCCGACTGCACGGGGTTTCAGTAAGTGTTTGAAAGACGACTTTTGTTGTTTGTGCTTGGCTGCCGTAAAGCGGGTTCCTTCCATAAAGTTAAAAATTGACACTGGTACATCACGGAATTTTTCACAGGCTTTGCGAGTTGCTTTAAGGTCTTCACCCCGCTTTTCAGGGTGCTTTTCCAGATAGGCTGCAATGGCAATGCAGATACGTGTACATAATTTGTGCCATGTCTTTATGGGAATCAGAAAACGACTGAGGCTGAATAAAAGCAGAGGTATGCAGAGAATAAGGGTATTAAAGGTGAGTAACAACGCTGAAAGGGCTCCACGAATAAAAGCCGGTAAAGATAACAGCATGAGCAATTATTTCTTAGTTATTATCGGATGTCTGTATTTGTGATAAAGTGCTTTCAATATCTTTGAGGTAAGGTCGTGACTCAGGTTTTTTTAAAAGACGGCATGCCAGGTTGAGTAATTCAGGGCATGTGGAAAAGGCTTTGGAAAATTGATCTCTAAGGTATTTCTCCCGTTGTTCCTCTGTGAGTTGGATAAATTTACCTACTTGATCCGCTTTGGTCTTTTTATCTTCTACTCTCTTTGGATAGTCAGCAGGTGTCCAGTTCATTGCGATATCCAATATCAACACTCCCAGAGTCCAAAGATCTATTCTCTTATCATGAGTGCTATAAGCATCTAAAGATAAATATTCCAAGGTACCACACGGTGTTTGTGTAGAACCTTCTCCAAGATATTTGCTGAAACCTAAGTCTGCAAGCCTGTACTGACCATCAAGCATGATGTTCTCTGGCTTCAAGTCTCTATAAACAAAACCATTTGTATGTAAGTGCTCCAGAGCTTTACACATATCCAGAGAAACGTTGACAGCAAGGGCTATTAAATCTTTGTGTTGCCCCTGTGCCAGCTGCTCGAAAAGATCCTTTCCATCAATCCAGTCAAAAATTATGGCGATGACATGGAGTTTTTTATTCGGCTGTTCTAGAATGTCCTGCTTGGATTGGATGATTAAATACTCATTGTCAGTATTAACCATCAATATTTTTTTTGCTTTGATGATATTGGGATGTTCAGGGATCAGCATTGAGTTTATTTCGCCTTTATCAAGGCCTGTCCAACTGATATTTATTTGTTTTGGCTGAATTATTTTAACAGCCAGGCAGTTTCCATCCTTATCGTTCCATTTGTTAACCGTACCCTGTGTCCCCTTTATTTCTTCACTGCCTTCACTTGGTTGAATACCCAGCTTTTCTTTCAAGGCTGCTTCTATCTGAGGTATTGTTATATCCAAGAGATTTAGGCGCGATAAATCGAGTTTTAGTCGGGGTTGTTTATTTTGAACTGTGTAACTTTGTAGTGCTCTGTCGCTTAATAAATCAGTAACCCGGCTTAGCATCAGGCCTGCGGTACCACAGGCAGCGACTGCTTTCCAGTCGCCATTAAATGCTCTTGCCACAGCTGCACCGGCAGCTACTCCCAAGCCTGATTTGAGCCAATCACCTTGATCCCAGTTCATTGGGTTTAGTTTGGAAGGTTCCATATGCACTAAAGTTCTATGTATTCGATATTTGTATAGACCCAGTGCAGGTCAGAAAATTCAAATAATTCTTAAATTGTGTATTTTTTCATTACTCCAGTAAGGTTTAATTTTAAGATTTTTTGAAATAGTCTTCTAAGTTAGGGCGTTAGGGATTTTTCGTTTATTGTATTTTTGATATCTTTCCAACTGACTCCCTCACGCTTTTTATTGCGTTCACCCCTGTTCCCATTTTGTATTGCCAGAATTTCAGCAGCAATAGCAATGGCTATTTCAGCCGGTTTTCGGCCACCAACACTCTCCAGTCCAACCGGGCAATGCATATGATCAATTTCAGCTTGTGAAAAACAACCTCTGTGTTCCAGTCGTTGACGAAAACGCTTTGCCTTGGTTTCTGAGCCAATCACTCCCAGCCAACGACTCTTGTCATATTTCAGCGTTGCTTCCGTAATGGCAAAGTCCAGCTGGTGGTTATGTGTAACGACAAGAACAAAAGTCTTATCTGGCAGGTTTTCCACCTCTTGCTCCGGCTGATCACTGACACATATTTCGACATTGTTGGGTATGTTTTCCGGGAACAGCTCTTCACGGCTATCGATCCAGGTGATCTGGCAATCCAGCGGTGCAAGCACATTAACCAGTGCGTGTCCTACATGACCTGCTCCAAACAGTGCGATTCGGAAGCCGCAGGCAGCAATGGGCTCAAGTAATACACTGACGCTGCCGCCACAGCACTGCCCGAGTTTTGGACCGAGAGGGAAGTGTTCCAGTACCGGTTCTGAATGATTATTTATAAGCAGGTCGCGGGCTTTCTGTATTAACAGGAACTCCAGCTGTCCTCCGCCGATGGTATCAAAGCACTGTTCAGCAGTGACTACCATTTTGCTGCCGGATTTTCTGGGGGCAGAGCCTGCCGAGCCCAGAATGGTCACCAGTACGCTCGCCTGCCTGGTCTGCTGAAGGTTAGTGAGAGCATCAATCCACATATTAGACTTCCCCCAATGCTCTTATTCGGCGTTGTTTTTCAGTAATGTCACAGCCTTTAACACTTTTTCTGGTGTGGCGGGGACATCAATTTCCGGGTTTACCCGGTAGTCAGTCAGGCTGGATACCGCATCGCGAATAGCACACCACACAGACATGCCAAGCATAAAGGGTGGTTCACCCACCGCCTTTGAGTGATAGATCGTGTGCTTTGGGTTTGCCTGCTGGAACAGCTCCACATTAAATACCGGTGGTATATCTTCAATAGTTGGTATTTTATAAGTGGCGGGGTTGTTACTCAGCAAGCGACCATTGTCGTCCCATACCAGCTCTTCCGTAGTCATCCAGCCCATTCCCTGGATAAAACCGCCTTCAATCTGGCCCTGGTCAATGGCCGGGTTCAGTGAGTGACCCACATCATGGAGGATATCCACACGGTCCACTTTGTACTCACCCGTCAATGTATCCACAGTCACTTCAGACACTGAGGCACCACAGGCAAAATAGTAGAAAGGGCGACCACTGGCGGTTTCCCGGTCATAGTGAATTTCCGGTGTACTGTAAAAGCCGCTGCTGGAAAGTGAAACCCGGTTCAGGTAGGCCGCTTGAATAAAACCATCAAACGGCATTTGGCGTTCACCAAGATGAACTTCGTTATCATGAAATGAAATGTCTTCTGCTGCCACGCTGTAGTGATCGACAGCAAATTCAACAAGGCGTTCGCGAATTTTCTGACAGGCATCCTGGGCAGCCTTACCGTTCAGGTCCGTACCACTGGATGCTGCGGTAGGGGAAGTATTGGGTACTTTATCCGTTCGAGTTGACGTCACCTGAACCTGGTCAAGGGTGACCCCAAACTCATTGGCAACAATTTGGGCTACTTTGGTATAAAGCCCTTGCCCCATCTCTGTGCCACCGTGGTTAACCTGAATGCTGCCATCGGTATAAACATGAACAAGGGCTCCCGCCTGGTTCAGGTGTTTTGCGGTAAAAGAGATACCAAATTTTACCGGTGTCAAAGCCAATCCTTTTTTCAGTACCGGGCTTTGCTGGTTGAATGCGCTGATTGCTTCTCTTCGTTGCCAGTAGTCAGAGCTTTCTTCCAGCTTACCGATGACATCATGCAGTACATTATGTTCTACACGCTGGTGGTAATGAGTAGTGTTCCGTTCAGTAATGCCATAGAGGTTTCTCTTGCGAATCTCCAGAGGATCCAGACCAGTTGAGCGTGCAATGTCGTCCATAATCCGCTCAATCACCAGCATGCCCTGAGGGCCGCCAAAGCCTCTGAACGCGGTATTGGATGCAGTATTGGTGCGACAGCGATGGCCAATCACGGTTGCATTGTTTAAGTAATAGGCATTGTCAGAGTGGAACATGGCCCGATCGACAATGGCATCGGTCAGGTCCGGGGAGTGTCCGGCATCACCGGCCAGCTCGATATCAACACCAGAGAGTATACCGCCCTGATCAAAGCCCACTGTATAGCGATGCCGGAAAGGGTGGCGCTTACCCGTAGACACCATATCCTGCTGGCGATCAATTCGAAACTTGACGGCTCTGCCGGTTTTTACAGCGAGAAGCGCTGCTATACAGGCCGGGGCTGCAGCTTGGGTTTCTTTACCTCCGAAGCCTCCACCCATACGGCGAACATCGGCGACCACTTTGCTCAGTGGTAAACCGACGACTTCTGCGACCAGCTTCTGCACTTCAGAAGGGTGCTGGCTTGAGGTGTAAACATGAAGCTGGCCATCTTCCTGTGGAATAACACTGGCAATCTGGCCTTCGAGGTAGAAATGCTCCTGCCCACCATTCGACATCTGCCCTGATAGTTGGTTTGGAGCAGTACTGATAGCCTGTTTGGCATCTCCTTTCTTCATGGTGTGGTCAGGTCGAACAAATGAGTTTTGCTCCATGGCCTGATCGATACCAAGAATTGCATCAAGTGAGCGATATTGAATGACGGCGCTTCGGGCTGCTTTCTTTGCCGCTTTATGAGAGGTCGCTGCCACCGCAAAAACAGGTTGCCCGATATAATCCACCCGGCCTTCGGCCAGCAGCATATCGCCAGGAAAGACAGGGCCGATATCTTTGTGACCCGGAATATCTTCAGCGGTTATTACGGCGACAACACCGGGAGTATTCCAGACTTCATCAAAATTGATGCTGACGATTTCTGCATGGGCCTCGGTAGAAAGGCCAAATCCTGCATGCAGCTGGTTGGCCATTTCCGGACGATCATCAATGTAGAGTGCTTTGCCAGTGACGTGCAGATGAGCACTGTCGTGTTTAGCAGAACGGTTCCCACTCATATGAGTTTGCTGCAGTTCACAGGCCAGATCCGGTAATTTACGCATGACAGATAATCCTTACATTCTGGCCAGACTGCTCCATAAAATAACGTTCCAGCAAATTGCAGGCTGCTTCAAGACGGTACTCGCTGCTGGCCCGGACATCCGACATAGGCTTAAATTCCTGACGGATAGCTGCTTTGGCCTGACTGAGTGTTTCGGTATCCAGTGATGAGCCGGTTAAAGCCTGCTCACACAACTCTGCGCGCTTGGGAATGGCAGCCATTCCACCCAGCGCCACTCTTGCCCTTGTTATTTGACCATCGTCATTGGTCTCCAGATTAATGGCTGCAAGGACGGTAGAAATATCATCGCCATAGCGTTTGCTGAGTTTGTAGACTTTCAGCTGGTGAGGGTTTACGGGAATACGGATCCGGGCAATATATTCACCGGGTTTAAGTTCGGTCTTTTTGTAATCCAGGAAGAACTGGCTGAGAGGAATATTTCTGGTTGTGTCTCCGTGACGAAGGTCCAGAGACGCGTCCAGAGCCAGTAACACAGGGGGAGTGTCGCCGATGGGAGAGGCATTGCCTATGTTACCGCCAAGGGTTCCCTGGTTACGTATCTGCTGGGACCCAAGCCGGTCCAGCATATGAGCAAATTCAGGGAAGTACTGGAGTAGTATGGATTTTAAATCCCGGTAAGTGACAGCAGAACCAATCACCAGCTCATTGTTGTCTTCATGAATTGTCTGCAGTGAGGAAATGTTCTGTAGCGAGACCAGCTTGTCGATTTTCTTCAGTTGCTGGGTAACATCCAGCCCCAGATCGGTTCCGCCAGCCAGAATTCTGGCATCAGGATTATCAACCAGGTACTGGGCCAGTTCATCTTCACTGGCAGGAATAAATGAACAGTTACCGCTCACAGTACCTTGCTGCGCAATGGTCTGTAGTTGGGACAGGGTTTGTTCACGGTTCCTGTAGAACTCATCATCCGCTTGCCTATTGGCAAGACTGTTAGCCGCATTAACCAGTGGCCGGTAGCCAGTGCATCGGCACAGGTTTCCACCGAGGGCTTCAAGAACATCGGGTTTGTTCTCTTTACTTTCATGGTGAAGTGCAAACAGTGACATCACGATGCCTGGTGTACAGAAACCACATTGAGACCCGTGGTGATCGACCAGTGCCTGTTGTACAGGGTGTAGCTCATCTTTTGTATCCAGATGCTTATCAGAGCCTGCGAGGTCTTCTACGGTCAGTAGCTGTTTGCCATGAAGTGAGGGCATCAGGGCAATACAGGCGTTCATGGTCTTGTATTTCAGCTGGTCACCATCTGGCTCACCAACCACAACGGTACATGCGCCACAGTCACCCGAGCAGCAGCCTTCTTTGGTGCCGGTTCGCTTTCCATCAGCTATGGACATAGTTGTGCTGGTTTCAGCATTGCCTCGAAGGTAGTCAAGAACCGTGGTGTCTGAAGCGGTGTCCTTAACTACGACGAGCCGATCGTTCAGAAGAAAGCGAATCACGATGGCTATTTCCCTTTTTCATTATTTTTATTATGACTTTCTATTACGACTTTTTATGACAAGAATGCCATTACAGCGTGTTCAAGCTTCTTATGGTTATGCTGTATGACATTTCATGTTTATTTGATGTTAACTAATTTGACTATTTGGTCAGGAAAATAGCAAGCAACCAGCTGTGAATTTTATTGACCACAAGGTCAGAAATTTGCATTGATTTACGTCAAGTATTGGTCTTCTGGCGGGAGATCTTTCTTTCCAGGGCATTTACTCGGCACCACCGAGTCTTGCTCCGGTAGTTGGCAAGCTGGACATTATGGGAGCTCTTAAGCCAGAGATGCTGGGCGTTATTGTCGCTTTTATGTTTGTTAACCTGTTTGATACCACCGGAACGCTGATTGCTGTGGGTGATAAAGCCGGGTTGGCTGACCAGAATGGCAAGATGAAAAATATGAACCGGGGCATGGTGACCGATGGAACGGCATCCTGGGCAGGTGCTCTTATGGGAACACCAACGGTTACCTCCTATGTGGAAAGTGCTTCAGGCGTTGTTGCCGGAGGGCGGACCGGTCTGGTAGCGGTCACTGTTGGTGTGTTATTCCTGCTGTGTATGTTCCTGTCACCTTTAGCGGCAATGGTGCCTGCCTACGCGACAGCCGGTGCCTTAATTTATGTTGCTGTGCTGATGGCGGGTAGTCTGGCGAATATTGACTGGAATGATCTTACCGAAGCGGGGCCGGTTTTGATTACAGCGATCATGATGCCGCTCAGCTTCTCTATTGCAAATGGTATTGCCCTTGGTTTTATTGCTTATCCATTGGTAAAGCTGTTAGCTGGAAGAACCAGTGAAGTCAGTATCAGTGTATGGGTTTTGGCCGCTTTATTTGTTCTTAAGTTTGCGTTCTTTGGTATTTGAGTTTACTGGTTGATAAGGGGTGTCGCTTAATGGATAGCGGAATTCCGTCGTTTTTATTGGTGTCTACTGGCTAGGGATATAGTGGTTCTTTACCTTAATATCCGCTCGGATTTTTTATATGAATTAGAGTGGATCATAAATACCATGAAAAAGCTTTTTTCCTTAGTGTTGATGAGTGTGCTGAGCTTTGGCGTTATGGCCGATGACTGGAAAAAGCTCGGTGAGCGTCGTGTTTCTTTTCAGAGCGAGCAGGATGTAATCCATGTTAGTGGTTTCAAGGGTAAGTACGACACTATCGCATTCAAAGTGGACAGAGCTCCGGTTTTTATGAAGAAAATCAGAGTGGTCTTTGGTAATGGCAAGTCACAGACTATCCACATTAACAAGCGTCTGCACAAGGGTAAGCGCTCTTTGCCATTCCGTCTGCTGGATGGTGATCGGATTATCAACAAAGTTGAGATGGACTATAAGACCGCTATCGGTGGCTATAAATACGCTGAAGTAAAATTGTACGGTAAGCGCAGCTGATTTTTTACCAAAATAGTGCTTTGCTGGCAGCATTTCTTGCTGCCTTTTTTATTTTTAATTAAACCCTCTTTTCAGCTACCCATATAAAATCGCTAGCAGAACTACGATTTCTGTCTATCTTTACTGCTTCTATCCAGCAATTAGTGATGGAAGTGTATGCTACGAACGGCAGTCATCGGAACGGGCTATCTTGGCAGTTTTCATGCGGAGAAATATGCCCGATTAGCGTCCAGTCATCTGGTCGGTGTGGCCGATATTAATGAGATTTGCGGCCAGCGTGTGGCCAGTGATTGCAACACCCATTATTTCAGAGACTACAGAGACCTGATTGGCCAGGTAGATGCGGTGAGCGTTGTAGTGCCAACGATCATGCATCACACCATCGCCCGTGATTTTTTAACAGCCGGTGTGCACGTGTTGGTGGAAAAACCAATAGCGAGCAATTTATCGCAGGCAGAGGAAATGATTAGACTGGCTCGGGAAAAACGGCTGATTCTTCAGGTTGGCTTTCTTGAACGCTACAACGCGGCATTAGGCAGTGTCTCTGATAAAGTCAAACACCCTCGATTTATTGAGTCTCACCGTTTGGCTTCATTCAAACCGCGATCCATGGATATCAATGTCATCATGGATCTTATGATTCATGATCTGGATATCATTCTTAATATTGTTGACTCTCCTTTGATAGGCATTGCAGCTAATGGTAGTGCCGTTTTGTCTGACACCATTGATATTGCTCAGGCGCGCTTATCATTTGCCGGTGGTTGTGTAGCGAATGTAACGGCGAGCCGAATCAGTCAAACAAGCAAGAGAAAAATGCGTATTTTCCAGGCAAGATCCTGCATATGTGTTGATTTTCAAGCATTGAAAGTCAGTCATTTTTTTAAAGGGGAAGGAGAGCAGCATCCGGGTATCCCTGTTATTGAGTGCAATGAACAGAGCTATCAGGATAATGACGCTCTGAAGCTGGAGATTGAAGACTTCCTACAGAGTGTTGAAGCTTCCAATCCGCCAAGAGTCAGTGGTGAGGATGGTAGAAACGCGTTGAATGCAGCAAATCAGATCTCTGAAATTATTGCTGAAACGGGTATGAGTCTATAGCGATATATAAAAGCCGTAGCCAATATTTTTCACCGAAAAATTGGAGCCATGAATCAAAAAGTATGAACAAAATACCGATGGTTGATGTATTGGCATGGCATCGTCCCATACAGAAAAAGCTGGAAGAAAAAGCGGTTCAGGTGTTGCGTAGCGGTCGTTTTATCATGGGGGAAGAAGTGGAAGCCTTTGAGCAGGAAGCTGCACAGTATCTGGGGGCTAAATATGCCATCAGTTGTGCTAATGGTACGGATGCGCTTGTTTTGTCTCTTCATGCTGCCGGTATTGGTCCCGGAGATGAGGTATTAACGACAGGGTTTACCTTTTTTGCTACTGTCGAGGCCATTATGCAGGTAGGAGCGACACCTGTTCTGGTCGATATAGACTCCGAAACGTTCAATATTGACCCCGTAGAGCTGGAACGCAGTATTACTTCCCGGTGCAGAGCTGTTCTTGCTGTCCACCTTTTTGGCTTGCCTGCTGCTCTTAATGAAATTCAGGCTGTTTGTGATCGTCACGGTTTAATGTTGCTGGAAGATTGCGCTCAATCTTTTGGCGCTTCCTATCAGTCCCGAAAAACAGGCAATTATGGTTTACTGGGTGCTTTCAGCTTTTTTCCCAGTAAGAATCTTGGTGGTTTTGGTGATGGAGGGCTGGTAATCACCGGCGACTTGCAGGTAGCTGAAACTGTGCGGATGCTCCGAAATCATGGCAGTGCATGTCAGTATTATCATGAGTGCTCAGGCTACAATAGTCGTCTGGATGAAATTCAGGCTGGTTTGTTAAGAATCAAGCTTCAATATATTGAAGAATTTAATAACGACCGTAGAAAGATTGCTGAATGGTATCGTGAGTTGCTGCTGGATACAGACATTCTTTGTCCTGAAGAGCGGGAGGAGCATATCTATCACCAATTTACGGTGGTTTTGCCTTCTGGCAGAGATATGATCAAGAAGCGTCTGGCCGGGAAGGGGGTTTCCAGTGCTATTTATTACCCATTGCCTTTGAATAAGCAAAGGGCTCTGGCGGGACTTGCCAGTGAATATGAATTGCCGGTTTGTGAACAATTGTCTGAACACTGCCTTTCATTGCCTATATATCCGGGAATGACCAGAGGTCAGGTTGAGTCTGTTGTAGGTGTACTGGTTAAAGCTATGCATTAATGCTGTAGTGGAGCGTGCATCAAGCTATTTAACTATTTCAGTAATATTTTAGATGGCAGGAGTTTATTTATGCTCTCTAACGGGATTGAGGGATCTAGTGAAGTTGCAATCGTAGATATTAGAGAAACTGGCGCTGACCGGTCTCGTCCCGCGACTAGCTGGAAAGGGTTCTTTATATCGGAAAGTCACAGCACTGTGTCGAAGCTGGCAGCATCAGGGATTTGCCTTGTTGGTGGTATTTGTACAGGTATTGGTATCCAGCAAAGAAGTCATGCCATTTATATTGTTTTTCCAATCCTTACTCTTATTGCAGAGACGGCTTATTTTGGTTGCAGAGCATATAATTATTTTAAAGGTAGAAATCATAATTTTGAAGAATTAGAAGGCCTCATTACAACAAGGACAAGAGGAGGAGTAGCTAACGATAGAATTATGCCTGAAGGTTCAAAGTGTGTATATGAAGAAAAACTTGTTTTATCAGTAAATAATTTGAGCGCTATGGATTTTTTGAAAAGCTTTGAGGCTAACTACTTTAGTTCCGGTGATTCGGGTTTTGAGTCTCAGGTGAAATTATTCCAAGATCTAAAAAACAGGTTTCCAAACTATTTTTCAAGGCATGAAGAAATAAACTCGCAATTCATACTAAAAGATAAAGAACAATGCAAAACAGTTCTGGAGGGGGTTTTTAATTGTTATAGACAAGAATTTAATAAAAAAAGTGAGTATCGAATTCTAGTTACCATTGATGATGGTGATTGTTTATACGATGCATTATGGCAAGGGCTGAGTCCTGACATGAAAGAAGATCTATTACAGAAATACCAAGAAGAAAGTGATGAGCAAGCAAAGCAGGCAGAGAGTGAATATTCTCCATATTTTGCTCTTAAAGCTCTGCTATGTGAGGTCGCTGATAAAGAAAAGTATAGAGTAACCATTTTGAAAAATGGTGAAGAGTTGGGGGCTACATCATATAGTTCTATCGATGGTTACAAATGTTTAATAAAGGATAAAGGTAAGTTTTGGGGACGACATAATATTGAAGGTAAAATTCTAGCAGAAGAGCTTGATCTCAATCTAACCCTAATTGCTGGCTGTGATTATAATCAACAGGCAGGCTTTACTTGTTGGGAAGATGAGCAGATCTATGTCAGCAAAACAGCCAAGAGCACGCTCTATATTGAAAATAGTCATCAGCATTATAGTACAGCTCAAAAGCAAGTGAATGGTAGTAGTAATGATGTATCTATTACGTGATATCAGTGGTTAAAAGCCTGAGCTTGTTTGATAGATTCAGAACAACCACTGGCAAGAGCCAGTAGTTGCAGTTTGTTGACAGTCTTATGCAATAGACAGCTTTTTCAAAGCTTCAAACTTTTCCAGTTGCTCAGGGAAGAAGTTCTTCTCTTTATCCCTACGCAGATAAACTTTAAACAGCATACGCCCCTGCTTGCTCAGGAATTGAACGGAGCGGGTTTCTACACCGTGGAATGGCTTGCTGACCACAGCGATAACGGCAACATTATCAACCTTCAGGTGTCCTTTAAGAGGCGTGCGTCGGTCACTCAGGTTGTAGTAGCCAAACTTCTCTCCCCCTTTCGGGAAATGGCCAACCATCTCAAAAATGGAGCCATCCACATCAATCACCAGAGTCAGTTCACCCCAGGTTTTGATATCCCGCAGTATATCCAGATAATGGCTGGCATCGATTAGTGTCACCATATCAGCAGGCATTGCCTGAATAATTTCCAGTTCGGTGGCATTCAACTGGTTGGCAATTTCTGCCGGTAAAATCGCCGGGTTTTCCGTCAGAATATCCTGCACCTGTTTGGCCAGTGTCATGCCGCTTTCTCCGTGTTTTGTCCGTCTAATGGATGTTGTTCAAGAAAATTAATCAATGCCTGGTGCATGGTGACGTTCCAGAATTGCCCGGGTAGCGTCAGGTCGAGAATGCCATGGTGAATAGTTGCCAGACCGTTCTCCTGCCATGCTTCGAACAGAGGCATGCAGTGGTCACTCATACCTTCACCACCCGCATGGTTAAGCTTGGCAATGTCCAGCCAGCCACGGTCAAATCCGGAGCCGATCGTTCCCAGAAGCGGTTTGTTGCCTGTAGATTTGCTCATCATCATGATGGGTTTCTTACCTGCATCCAGTGCTTCGTAATAGGCCGGTAGGGCTCTGAGACTCATTGCATTGTGCCCGGCAAAGTTACCACCGGCACCGGAACCAAAAGGCATGATCTCGGCACCCGACTTTACGCCGTGGTTATATATGTTCCGCTCGCGGGTATCCCTTCCCCAGTGGCTGACACTCAGTCGGCCCACTCTATGGGAGCTCAGGGTTTCAACGCCCATACGGAACATTTCAGCGCGCTCTGGAGAGCTTGCTGGCTCTGGCATGGAGCCTTTTTCAATCGACTGTTTCATTCGGCTGGAACCCAGCAGAATCAATTGATAAAGATCTACACCATGAGCTTTGGATTGCAGAAAGGTATGAAGGTCTTGCTCCCAGTCATCCAGGGTTTGACCAGGCAAACCAAACATCAGGTCTACGACGACCGCTGCGTTGTTGAGACTGTTAAAGTAGTCCAGTCTTTCCAGCAGAAATTCACCGGAATCAATGCGGCTCATGCGACGGCGCAGTGTCGTATTAAAACTCTGTGCTCCCAGGGAGAATCGGTTAAACCCTGATTCCAGACAGGCAGCAATTTTGTCATTGTCAAAGCCATGAAAACGACCCTCGAAGGTCATTTCCACGTCATTGGTCAGTGGCAGGGATTCACGAACCGCATTGCCAAGGCGAAGGATTTGTTTTGGGGTCAGATCGGTGGGTGTTCCGCCACCAAAATAGACGCCATGAAACAGGCCTTCCTGTGTCCAGGCATCCTGTGCCGACATGCGAATTTCCCGCTCCAGATAATCAACGTAGCGGGCTATTTCATCTTTCTTGGTGGTGTTTTGAAAGAAACCACAATAAGAGCAATGGGTTCGGCAAAAAGGGATATGAATATAGGCAAGCCGCTTACCCTGGGCAAGTAGCTGCGGATTAGCCGGGCTATCCATCAGTTGCCGGTATACATCCTGAGTCTGCTCGGCAGGAACCGGGATGGAGCCGCTTTGGGTATGGGCTGACTTTTTGCCGACAAAGGCAAACTTCAGTGGATCAGGGGATGATATCCCGGTCAGCTCGGGACCCAGGGTGTGTCTGGCAACCATAATTGGATCGTTCTAAGTTAAAAATGATAATCGTTATTATTTGTATTTATCGGGTTGTGCGCAATTGATACAGATCAACAAAATTCAGGTGTGGAATTTCGGTTTTCCACTGTTAGTGTGGAGGTTAGCGTGGGATGAGGTTGTGTTCTTGCATGTTGAATAGGTATGGTGAGTTTGATATCAATTTATCTCTGGTGGCGGGAATATTTATTTAGTACTTGCATGGAAGACAATGGTATTAACTTAAGCTGAAATTTCTTTTGTAAAACCTTTTTTATCTAAATGTGAAATTTTTGTTTTCTCTAATGAATAAAGTTGTATTTGAAGGCTTCAATAGCGAAGCAAAAAGGAAAATTGCCTTTGAAATCATGATCCCAAATAAAGAGAGGCGTTATCAGTCTGCAGGCAAGCTATTTGCAGACTTTACTCTGCATGAGAGCGGTCTTGAAATGATTTCCGAGTTTATTGAAACCGATGACGACCCCGGGTTGCGTTCTCTTGAAAAGTATATATCCCAAGTGTTTGAGAGGTTTGCTCATAGCCTTGGGCCAAAGAGTCTGGCTCCTGCAGGGAAAGAGACAGGTCACCGGAATAGACAGCCTGCTGCTGAAGCGGCTTAGTATTTTGTTCTGTAGTGCCAGCGCCTTGCAACGGAATGTCAACAGGCCCTGACAAGGCTTGATGTCTCAGCATCAAGCCTTATCAGTTTGAACAGCTCAGTTAATGATTCACCACAAGCGGACAATGATAAGCGGGGTGGTCTGACACACTGACCTCAATATCAAATACCTGGCCAATGGTTTCTGGTGTCAGCACTTGGTGCGGTGTTCCTTCTGCAGCCATTTTCCCGCTCTTGAGGATCACAATCCGGTCAGAGTATCGTGCCGCCAGGTTCAGATCGTGCATGATGACCATCACACCTATTCCCTGGTCCGCTTCCTGTCGGGCCATTTTCAGGGTCAGCTGCTGATGAGCAGGGTCCAGTGCAGACGTCGGTTCATCCAGCAAAAGGTAGCGTTGGCCATGAGGGCTCTCATCCCAGATTTGTGCCAGTACCCGTGCCATATGAACGCGTTGACGTTCACCGCCGGAAAGGGTGGTGTAATGGCGGTCTTTCAGGTGTAAGCCATCGACTTTCTTAAGTGCTTCCCGGGTAATCATCAGGTTTTCATCATGATGACTGGCACAGGGGATACGGCCAAGCAGTACCACTTCTTCTACCGTAAAGGGAAAGCTCAGTGATGATGACTGTGGCAATACACCCAGCATCAGAGCCTGATGGTTCAATGGCCAGTCATTACGGCCATTGAGTAACACATCACCTGTTGATGGTTTTCTCTCACCACTGATGACTTTCATCAATGTACTTTTACCAGCGCCATTGGGGCCGAGTACTGAGACGACTTCTCCCGGGTTCAGGGTCAGGTTGATACCCTGAAGAAGAAACCGGTCATCAATTCGAACTGAAACGTCCCGCACTTCCAGAGTGTTTACTTCTGCTCTTTCCATATCAGGTAATCCTTTTACGCTGCTGCCACAACAGTGACAGGAAGAAAGGGGCTCCCATCAGGGCAGTGACAATACCAATAGGAAGTTCTGCAGGGGCGACAATGGTTCTGGAAATCATGTCTGCTGCCAGTAACAGAATTCCACCCAGCATGGCGGATGCTGGCAGAAGAATACGATGATCAGGACCAACGGCTAACCGGATAAGATGGGGAACCACCAGTCCAACAAAGCCAATAACACCACTCACAGAAACAGAAACACCCACTGCCAGCGCAGTCAGGAAGATCAGCTTCAGCTTAACTTTTTGTACATCGATACCCAGGTGGCGTGCTTCAGACTCACCCAGCAGCAGGGCGTTCAGAACCAGTCCGTAACGACCAAGGATCAGGATAACGGGGACCAGAAGCGTGGCACAGATGATGACCAGGTCCCAGGTGGCTCCACCCAGGCTACCCATCTGCCAGAAGGTCAGGTTTCGCAGCATGGTGTCATCGGCAACGTAGTTAAGCATTCCCATGCCGGCACCGGCCAGGGCGTTGATAGCAACACCGGCCAGCAACATGGTGGCTACCGAGGTTCCATTGCCAGTGGTACCCACTTTATAAACCAGCCAGGTAGACAATAACCCGCCAGCAAAGGCCAGAATAGAAATACTATAGCTTTGGATCAATGAATGTGCGCCGGCAAACAACAATCCACCGAGGACGATGGCAATACCCGCACCCAAAGCAGCACCACTGGATACACCAATAATACTGGGGTCAGCCAATGGGTTTCTGAACAAGCCCTGCATGGATGCACCGGCCACGGCCAGAGCACCACCCACAATTAAACCCAGCAGTGTTCGCGGTAAGCGAATTGACTCAATAATCAGTGCGGACTGATTACTGATAGAGCTGTCTGATAAACCTAACCGATCAAACAGAATGGTCAGAATATCGCCTGCGGGAATTGGTACAGCGCCAACCCCAATGGACACAATCACCATGACTGGCAGCAGGATTGCCAGCCCGGTTAACAGCAGTGCCCCCTGATGATTACGACTCATTGGAGGATGGATTACCTTCGTCTAAGTAAAAAGATTTTGCCAGAGACAGTGCAACGTCTCCCGTTCTTGGGCCGAGGCCGCCCAGCAGCATATTGCCATCGATGGCAACAACACGGCCATTTTTACCCGCTGGTGTTTGCTTCAGAATAGGCATCTGATCCAGCAATGCTTCGGGCGTCATGTCAGGATTGCTGGTAGAGCCCGGAAAAATGATAACCTCTGGCGCCAGCAACAGCATGGCTTCATTGGAAAGTGCCTTGTACCCTTTAAACTGCTCTGCCGCAGGGTTGTATCCACCTGCCAGACCAATCATCGCGTTAGCCGCAGTGCCACTGCCGGCGATGGTTGGGGAACGGCCACCCATGGCCAGTACAAAAAGAACCGGTACCTGCTTCTCATGTTTTTTTTCATAAGACGTTGCCAGGGCTTTTGCTTCATCCAGAGAATCTTCGATATCTTCCCACAGCTCAAGGCCCTGTTGCTCTTTACCCAGAATGCTGGCCAGAGACTTGATCTGTTTTTCAATACTTTCAACAGTATGCTTCAGTGGCAAAGCCTCCACTTCAACGCCCGCGCTTTCCAGTTGTGCCAGTGTCGAAGGCGGTCCCATGTCTTCTGTACCAATCAGCATCGTTGGCTCCAGGGCAAGAATACCCTCAGCAGACAACTGTTTATGGTAACCCAGTCTGGGCAGCTGATTGACTTCCAGTGGCCAGGTGCTGGTCTGGTCTACTGCAATGACCTGCTCACCGGCACCCAGTGCGTAGATGATTTCTGTTACGCCATTACCGGCGGAAACAATACGATTAGTGTCGTGTGATTGGTGAGCTAATGCAGTGCTGGCACTCATGGCTGCAGAAGCCGCCATAACGGCGGATAGAAACAGTGGTTTAAGATTTTTCTTCATGCGTCGCCTTTTCCATTTTCTTGTTCCATCAACACTTGCGCAGCTTCAATCTTGTGCTGGCTCAAAAACATCATCAGCTTAACCAAATTGCCCAGAGGGGCGTCTTGATCACCGGCAATCAGTACCGTTGTGTCGGGTGCCTGTTTGACTTTTTCCAGCAACGACGTGGCAAACACTTCCCACTGATCAAACTTCTGCTCTTCAATAGCCCATGGTTCACCTGCTTCCAGAATACTGACCGTCAACGTTTTCGGGGCCGTGGTTAGTGAGGCTTCCTGCTGGGTTGCCTGAGGCAGTTCTACTGGCAGGCTCAGAGTCTGTACATTGGCTGTGAACAGCAGAAACACCATGACGATAAACACGACATCCAGTAGAGGTGTCAGGTCCGCCATGGAGAGTGAAGCACTGGTTTCATCAATATCGTGGATACGAATCATGCCGCTACCGCTCCGGCATTGATAATCCTTGGGTTTTTATTGGCTGAAGGCTTTTTATCGGCTGAAGGCTCATAGGCACTCTTGCAGGTGATCGTTTCGCCAGAGAAGCCAGGAGACGTTGTCGCTAAACCATCGTCGTCCATAGTCAGACCTTCCAGAAGAAGGTTAGTGTGATTCAGTGCAAACTCCAGCTTGGAAAGGTAATGATTTGCCCAGACACCAAAACCATGAGCCGCGGCCAGTGCAGGGATAGCGATCATCAAGCCAAAAGCGGTGGTAAACATAGCCTGCCAGAGGCCTGCTGCGAGAATATCCGGAGTGACAGGGCCGACGATAGCGGCAATATCCCGGAACATGTCGATCATACCCAGCACAGTGCCTAACAGGCCCAGCATGGGAGAAAGGACACCAATCAGCATCAACGGCTTCAGCCAGGCATTCAGGCTACGCTTCTGCTTAAGCAGCCACAGTCCGGCCACTTCTTCACGTACTGCTTTTTCGCAGGTGTTGTGGCTCAGGAGGACAGCGACGCCCTGACGAATTCCTTTGCCTTTACAGAGGTTCTGGCAAAGATTGTTCTTGCTTTCAGCATGCTTCTCACAGCCACAGCACTGGCGCACTTCATTAAACAGCTGTGTCAGTCCCTTGCGGTTCATGGATGGCAGCAGGGCATACGTCACCAGCCGCTCAAGAATCATGGCCAGTCCCAGACAGGAGGTGATCAGTAATGGCCAAGCCATGATTCCCAATGATGCAAGATGTTCTGTCAACATGGCGTTACCTGCTAAATATCTGACGTCTAAAAATTCAACTGATTTCAAATGCGACGGGGATATGCACCCGGGATTTCACAAATCGGCTATTGCGTTGCTCTGGCTTGAATGACCAGCGTTTAACGGCATCAATTGCTGCTTTATCAAGGACGGGGTAACCGGATGATTCAAGAATGTCGACAGTAATAGGGCTTCCACGCTCATCGACAATCACATCCAGCATAACCACGCCCTGCTGATTTCTTCGCTGAGCCAGTTTCGGATAACGAGGCTCAACCCAGTCACGAATTTCCGGCTCAGTCACCATCACGGGTTCATTGCTCAGTCCTGGGGACTGGCTCTTTTCCGTGACGGTTTTCTCCATTACTGGCTCTGCAGGCTCAGTAACTTCAGGCTTTTTCTTCTCAACTGGCTTGGGCTTTTCAATGACTTTTTTGGGTTTTTTCTTTACAGGCTCCGGCTTGGGGTCTTTCTTTTTAAGAACTGGCTTAGCCTTCTCTATTGGTTTCTGAACGACCTTTGGTTCAGGCTCTGGCTTGGGCTCTTCCTTAACAACGGGCTCTTCGACCGGTGGTTTAAGTTGACTGACCGTAGAGAAGCTCAGAGAAACCGGAGCCTGGATGGAGCCCATATTGATGGTTCTGGGCTCAGATTCCTGGTGATCCAGTGCAACCACAACGGCCACGTGGGTCGCAATGGATATCAGCAATGTGAATAAAGCTTTTTTAGGCATGACCGGGAACAGTAATAGTGTTAATCGACCTAATAACAGGAGCGTAGGTTACTCGAAGCTCAAAATGCGTTCAATAACCTGAATGATAATAATTCGCATTATTTGTGCTAATTAGTAATATCCGTTGATTATTTGATCTGGAGCACTATCCGAGCCGTAAAAACATCAAAAAAACATCTGTTTAAGACCCTTAAACGTCTTGGAAATCATTCATTTTCGGTGATCACAATTATGGTGCTAAAAAGAGAAGAAATATCGCTACCTGTTACGTTGTTCTACGATGGGGAGTGCCCTCTGTGCATGCGTGAAATTGATCACCTGTCCAAAAAGAACAGAAAAGGACTGCTAAAGCTGGTTGATATTAGGCAGGATGGTTTTCAGGAAAAATATCCGGAATTTGACGTAGCAGAGCTGGATCGGTTTATTCATGCGAAATTGGCCGATGGTCGTGTGGTTAAAGGTGTTGATGCCACGCTAGCTGCCTGGGAAGCCGTCGGTATGGGCTGTTTTGTTGCCCCTCTGCGCTGGCCGGGTGTTGCCTGTATTGCTGACTTAGGGTACTCACTATTTGCCAGGAACCGTCATGGTTTATCTCGCCGCTTAGGACCAATTCTGGGTAAAAATGAGTGTAAAAAGTAAAAGTTATCTGTCGTTCAAAAAATCAATGCTGGCTATCAAACTTTCAAATCTCTGAATTACAGCGCCTTATAATCCAGCAGCTCTGATGAGCAAACGTTAACTCAACTTCCTGAAAATTAGATTCTTTTTGTCATGGCTTTTCTTTCAGTATGTAAATATTTATACAAAGCCAAATGATAATGATTTGCATTAAGTATAAATAGACCATATGATGGCGCCAACTACGGCTTCGGAACCCTCATTACCGAAGCGTAAAAACAAAAAAACAGACAGGGTTGTAACCCGCTTGCTGATAACACCAACACTGGTACAGAAAGACAATGACGTTCCCGAAAAACACGCTGGCCCTGGCGGTCATGGCCGCTACGGTTTCTCTTGCTTCAACTCAGGTTGTTTTTGCTGAAGAAGTGGCAGAGAAAGAAAATAAAGCTCAATCGAAACCCGTTTTATTGAAGCAGGTAACAGTCACTGCAACCAGGACGCAAAAAGATCATTCTGATGTCGTCCAGAGCATTGAAGTGATTGATCAGGCAGAAATTGAACAGCAACAGGCTTCATCAGTGCCGGAATTGATGGAATATCTGCCAAACGTATCAGTGACTGGTGGCCCAAGGGGCAGTGCGCAGGGAATCAATATTCGGGGTCTTGGCGGTACTCGTGTTCTTCAGGTTGTTGATGGTGCACGACAGAATTTCTCAAATGGTCATCGCGGAACGTATTTTACTGACTCTGAATTATTAAAATCAGTTGAAGTTGTTAAAGGCCCATCAAGCAGCCTGTGGGGGTCAGGTGCTATTGGGGGGGTTGTTGTTCAGAACACAAAGGATGCACAGGATCTTTTAGAGGATGGAAAAAGTCTGGGTGGCTATGTTTCTCAGGGTTACCACAGCAATAACAGTCGTTCATTGACCAGTGGTGCCGTGTACGGAATACAGGGAGATGTTGACTGGTTACTGAATGGTTACTACAACGATGGTGAAAACTATGAGCTGGGTAATGGTCAGGATTTAGAGAATTCTGGTTCCAGAGAGCAGGGAGGTATGGCAAAGCTGGGGTGGAATGTAAACGAGGATAGCCGCCTTGAGTTTAAGGCTCAGCACTCACTTTATAATGGGCTGGTTCCAAGTAACCCTTCCACCATTGTAGGAACTTCTTCTCCCCTGGTTGAAAGAGACTCCAGAAATACAAACCTATCAGCAGCCTGGATTTACAATCCTGAGAGTGATTTCATTGATGGAAAGCTACAGGTTTTTCGTAATGATACCAACTACGAAGAAGACAGGGTAACTAAAGGTCAGAAAGACGATACTCGCTATAAAACAAACGGTCTTGCCCTTACAAATATCTCCATTGTAAATAAACTTGAACTGACCTATGGGTTGGATGCCTACCAGAACAAGATTACTACCGTTCGTGATACCACCGGTGGAGCATCTGATGCACGTCCTGAGGGGCTGGATGGACAGTCTGAAACAGTGGGTGCTTTTATTCAGGGCAGTTTTCCTCTAGCCAATGCCTGGGAGCTCCAGGGAGGGCTGCGATACGATCACTTCAGCGCCGAAGATAAACGTTCAGATTCTACCGTTGCTGAAAAAAAGCAGACAGACCAGGCCTTCTCTCCTTCTCTGGGTATTATCTGGACTGCCAGTGACTGGTTAACATTGACTGCAAGTTATAATGAAGCATTCCGCGCACCAGGCATGGAAGAGATGTTTTCAACAGGAACACACTTTTCTACACCCTTTGGGAATAACGTGTTTGTACCCAATCCGGACTTGAAGCCAGAAGAAGCAAAGAATAAAGAAATTTCTGCACGGATGCAGTTTTCGAACCTTTTGGGTGATGATGAGCTGACCGTTAACGGAAGTATCTTCCATAATGATGTGAATAACTTTATTAACCAGATAACTTATGACCCACTGCCTTCTCCTCTGCCACCCATTGACACCAAGACTACCTAGGTCAATGTTGAAGATGCTGAACTCAAAGGCTTTGAAGTTGCAGGCAAATATCGTATCCAGAATATCGAAACAGGGCTCTCTTACGGTCAGACTCGTGGAAAGGATAAAAACTCCGGGGTAGCTCTGGATAATATCCCTGCGGACAAGATTGTCGCAGATCTGGCCTACCTGGCGTTGCAGGGTGATATCAAGGTTGGAACCCGGTATACCCATGTAAAAGATCAGAACAGGGTGAATCAGGATAACACCGTCAGTCAGTATGAAGGCTATAACCTGGTCGATTTCTATGCGAGCTATGAGCCTGCAGCGGGATCTTTAAAAGGACTGAAAGCAGACTTCACCATTAAGAATGCTACTGATAAATACTATCGTGCTGCCTGGCAGGAGCTGTACCAGCCGGGTCGCAGCTATCGTCTGAGTCTTCGCTATATGTTCTAGTCCTTGCTGCTATGTATGCGCTTAAACCAGTTGAAGTATTTACACTAAAAAATAAACTAAAAATTAAGGAGGAGTGCCTATAAAACGACAGTCTTAATATGCTATTCGTCTGATTACCAGCCGGTCTGGAAAGGATACCAGGCTGGTCTGTACCAATATCAAACTAAATGATAATGATTTGCATTTGATAGTCTTTATAATTATGATGCCAGCATTGTTTATTCTCATTGCTTATTTTTGGCATGAGGATCAGAAGAAGTAGGCGGTCATTGTCGACTGTCAGAATAGCAATATTGGTGGCTGTCAAAGCCCACACTGGTACAGATTGAAATTAATGAAGTTTTCAAGCAGCCGTGAGCGGAACATGACGCTGGCACCGTCGCAGAAACCTTTGGCCCAGACCCGAAAGAGCGGCATGTTCACAATAAAAAGTCCGCTGGCGCTGGCTGTGATGGCGGCCACAGTTTCTCTTGCTCAAACCACGCCTGTTCTGGCTGAAGCAGCAACAGAAAGCGCTTATAAGAAATATCAGCCGACTTTGATGAATCAGGTCACCGTTACTGCTAGCCGTTCGGAAAAGCAGGTCAAGGATATTGCGGGTTCAGTTTCTGTTATTGATTCAGAAACCATTGAGCGGAACCTTAATCAGGATATCTCTGATTTGGTAAAATATGAGCCTGGCGTCAGCACAGTAGGCGGAGGTGGTCGTTTTGGCATCAGTGGATTTAATATCCGTGGCATGGACGAGAATCGTGTCAAGATCATGGTAGATGGACAATCTACTGCCAACAGTTTTTCAAATGGCACTTATCTTAATGCCGGGCAGGATTTTGTTGATATAGAAACGCTGAAGTCGGTAGAGGTTATCAAAGGCCCGTCATCTACTCTGCATGGTAGTGATGCCATGGCAGGTACAGTCGCTTACGTAACAAAAGACCCTTCTGATCTGCTGAAAAGCTCGGGAGATGAAACGGCAGCTTCTGTGTCCAGCCGCTACAGTTCTGCAAACCAGGGCTTTACCAATACTGCCAGCATGGCCAATCGCACTGATGATGTGGAAAGTATGCTTATTTACACCAATCGTCAGGCTAAAGAGACTGAAACGCACGGCGGTTTGGACATTAACGGAAATGCCCGTGGCGAAGCAGACTCTTTAGATATTGGTACTCATAATTTACTGGGTAAGGTGGCGTATCAGGTTGATGAAAATAATCACATCAAACTGACCGCAGAACACTACCGATCAAATGTTGATAGTGATTTGAAAAGCAAAATTGATTATGCAGCTCCTCCTTTTAACATTTTGTATGATAAGTACACCAGCGACGATGAGAAAGTTCGTTCACGTCTGACTTTTGAACATGAGTGGTGGGCTGATAAAAAGGTCTTTGACACATTGAAGTGGACCGTTGGCTGGCAAGACACGGAAACGCTCAATAAAACTGAGTTGAATCGGGTAGATAACCCCATGTCTCGATACCGGGAGTCTGAATACAATGAGCTAAACTGGTCTGGCAGTGTGCAGTTTGATAAAGAGTTCTCGATTGGTGAAACAAACCACGTCATGGTCTACGGTTTTGATGGTGCATGGAAAGAGATTGATAGCCTTCGCTACTTGAGGGATATCAGTAATACTGATGGATCAGTTATAACTGATAATACATTGAGGGACTTCCCTAATTCTGAGCAATACACTGCTGCGTTGTTTATGCAAGATGAAATATCCATGTTGAATGACCAGTTTAAAGTCATTCCCGGGCTTCGTTATGACTACAACAAAATAAAGACAAGTCCGGATGCATTGTTTATTGAGAATGACAACCCCAATGCCGAAGCAGAAACGACAACGTTCGATCACTTTACAGCGAAGCTGGGCGCTGTGTATGACCTGAATGATAGTGTTTCGATGTTTGCCCAATATGCACAGGGTTTCCGTGCACCTCAGATTCATGAAATGTACATGACCCTGGAAAATGCAAGCTATGAACAAAGAGCAAACCCTGATCTGAAACCTGAGACCAGTGATAATTTTGAACTCGGCCTTCGTGCGGACAACCAGACAGGCAATGTGGAACTTGTTACTTTCTACAGTAAATACGATGACTTTATTGAAAATATAATTTGGGATGAAGGCGGTATTGATGTCTATCAAAACCAGAATCTGGCCAAAGTTACCGTTAAGGGTGTTGAGCTTAAAGGAATGCTGGATTTAGCCGCATTTTCACCAGCCGCAGAAGGGTTTATGTTCAGGGGAAGTGTTACTTGGGCTGACGGTGAATATGAAAACCCAAATGAACCTGTCAAACCTCTGAACTCCATTGCTCCCATGCAGGCGGTTTTGGGACTCGGTTACGATGCCCCTGAGCAAAACTGGGGTGGTGATATGAGTCTTACTTTGGTTTCCAGTAAAAACTCTGATGATATTGACTATTCAGAGGCGGAAGAAAGTCGTAGCGAAGGAGAGCAATTTGCAACGCCTGGTTATGGCTTGGTTGATTTAACGGCTTACTATGTACCGATGGACGATATTACTGTCCGTGCCGGGTTGTTTAACGTAACGGACAAGAAGTATTGGGCTTGGAATGATGTTCGTGGAACCGGGTATCAAGATCCGGGCCTTGACCGCTACACCCAGCCTGGTCGCAACTTCTCAGTCAGTGTTAAGTGGGATATCTGATACAGGTAAGGCGCCTGCCAACCGGTTAATTCCCCATCACAAAACGCCTCCCTACAGGAGGCGTTTTTGTATCCAAAGTGAAGGTTATGTTTATGGCTTGTCTGGCTCACCTGCTATTGGATCAAGAGTTGATTGAGCTTTTATAAACAGCCGATAAATGGTCAGCGCATTAGTGACTGCAAACGTTGCTTCAATCAGACTGCCACCTATCGAACCCGTCATAATATTGTGCACCAGCCAGCAGAACGAGTTAAATAGAATCAGGGATCGTAACGGGATACCTTTGAGAGAAAACAGGGCCCAGGTAGCAATGGCCGAGCCTATAATCGTTGGGACTTCATACCACTGCTCAACATTGGGCACTGTCAGGCCAATAAGCAGTGCAATGAAAATCGCCATCAGGATTTTTGACTGACTCTTGACCGAGGCATAACTGCGAAGGCCATTAATAACCGCACCAATTGCAGCAACGGTTGCCCCCAGCAGGAAAAAATGGAGCGCCATCACAAAGCAGTAGCCAGTCATCTGATAGCGGAACTTCACATCATCTTTTTGCCAGAAGGCCATGATACCGATCAGGAAGGCGAACCCGCCAATCAGTTGTGCGGTAAACAAAAGATCAGCATGGCTGGCGTCATATCCATAAAGGTACCCACCAGCAGCAGGATCAGCGTGATGGTCAGCAGGATAACAGTCGGTTTATCAGACAGTGCCAGCAGTGCGTCGGATACCATATAAGGAATGTCAGCATTGGTCATGGCCCAGGACATCCCCATGGAAGCACCGATCAGTAGCAGAACGATGACCGTGGTGATGGCGGAATCCAGAATGATTTTTGGCAGGTCTTTCACTGTCACTTCTTTATAAAAGAAAAGGGCCAGTACCAGTGTATAGACGACAGCAATACCTGAAGCTTCTGTTGCGGTGAAGATACCACCAATAATGCCGCCCATGATCAGAAATACCAGGAACTGGCTGGGTACCGCTTCCCAGGTGACTTTCAGAAACTGTCGGAAAGTAGGGCGGGCTTCTACCGGATAACCACGACGTTTGGCAATAATACCGGCAACGGTCATGATGCCCAGTCCCATCAGAATACCGGGCAGATAGCCAGCCAGAAACAAGGCTGCAATGGAAGTACCGCCACTGACCAGAGAGTACACGATCAGGGTGTTACTGGGCGGAATCAACAATTGGATGGTCCGACTGAGATAGCCTACCGCTTATTGGTATAACAACTGCTTTGCATCCATTTTTCAAAAACAGCAAAAAGGTTATCTCAAATGGCAATCAAAAAGCTGGTTAGTAGTATCGTCGCTACCGCAGTGCTGGCCTGCAGTGCTTCCGTGTCTGCCGCTACCCTGAAACTGAGTCATAACCATGACCGTAATCACCCGGTGCATGAAGCCATGCAGTTCATGGCCAAGCGAGCCAAAGAACTCAGCGGAGGTTCCCTGAAGGTTCGTATCTATCCAGATGCCACTCTGGGCACACAGCGTGAGTCTACAGAGTTGCTGCAGATTGGCGCCCTGGATATGGTGAAGTCCAATGCCAGTGAGCTTGAGTCTTTTGAGTCCACCTATTCTGCATTCAATATGCCTTACCTGTTCCGGGATAGGGATCACTTCTACCAGGTAACCATGGGCGGTATCGGTGAGAAGATTCTGGCGTCTTCCGAAGATAAAGGCTTTATTGGTCTGACTTATTACGATGCCGGTTCCCGTAACTTCTACGCAGACAAGCCAATTCAGACGCCTGCCGACCTGAAAGGCATGAAAGTCCGTGTTCAGCCAAGCCCGACAGCGGTCAGAGTGCTGACGAGCAGAAAGCACTGAAACAGGCTGCATTGTTTTCTGATTCGTTTTAAGTTACGGGTATTGGTCAATTGGCTGATACCCGTTTTTTTTTATGTGAGTAGTGAAAAATTGAACTTTAATCCAAGTTTCCTGTCTCTAACAGCGTTAGCAGGGCTTCGACTATTTACGGATTTTTCTCAAGGTTGGCATGTATGTTTAATTTCAATGGTTTTACATTCACTACCAATGGAGGGGCTGGTTTTACATTCACCACCAATGGAGGAGCTGGTTTTACATCCACTACTACTGGTTTTACATCCACTACTAATAGAGGGGCTGGTTCTGCAAAGTTCAATAGTCAGAATCATATGGGGCTGGTTGAGGTAGATGGTAATGTAGAACTGAGAAATGGTTCTAACATTTCAGGGTCAGTTAGCGCAAAAGGGAATGTAGAACTGAGGGGTAATTCTAACATTTCAGGGTCAGTTAGCGCAAAAGGGAATGTAGAACTGAGAGGTGGTTCTAACATTTCAGGGCCGGTTAGTGCAGAAGGGAATGTAGAACTGAGAGGTGGTTCTAACATTTCAGGGCCGGTTAGTGTAGAAGGGAGGGTAAGACTGTGTGGTTCAAGAGTGAATGTTTCTAAAAAAGTGGAAATATATGCTTCAGGTGGTTTGGATCTGCAGAACAGCGTAATCGAGGGTAATGTATCAGCACAAGGTTTTGTGATAGCGAATAATTCAAAAATAAATGGAATCTTGAAAACAGGCATAAAATTGATACAAATAGACACTTCTTCCTATGTGAAAGAGATCGTTGTGGAAGAATACATTAACCTCGTAAGCGGCACTGCTTCCGATTGCAAGCAGACAATAGAGATTGGTAATGGATCTACAGTTGGCAATATAAGCTTTGCAAGCGGTCATGGCGAAGTGCTAGTTCAAAATGGTTCAAAAGTGACTGGGTCTGTAACTGGGGGGAAGGTTATCTATTATGAAGGAGACAAGCCTAAGGAAGCAGGGCAAGATGAGTCAAAAAAACAAGGCGGTGCTGATTGCAATAATAGGAATGCGCCGAAGCGTTTCGACACTAAGAAAGACTTCGCCGATGCAATTGGGTATACCTTAACTGGTGATGATAAGAAAGACTATCACGCCCTTTCGAAAGAGGTTCATCCGGATAAGCGTCGCCGTACCGGTAGAACGGAAGATGAGTGTACAGAGCTCATGAAGGAGTTGAACCGGCTTTATAAAGGCAACCATCATGAAGCAAGAAGCATGGATTTTATGTGCTCATCAAGAGAAGGTATGCGTACCAGCTAATCAATAGATCGGGCGTCAATGCTGCTTCAGCCTGATCATTATGCCTTCCGTATGCTCTACAGTCAGGGTATCGCGCTGGAGCGACTGGGTATTCCTGCCAATGGCCCGGATAAAGGAAAGAGCTGAGGTAGAACAGGACCCACGTAAAGCCTGGCAGGTGTTTGCGGATCACTACCATCTGTTTCGTGGTACGCCAAGCCGAATGTGGATGGATCATGCCATGACCGAAGTGCTGGGTGTTGAACAGGCCCTGAATAGCAAGACGGCTCAAACCATTTATGATCACATTGACGCCCAATTGAAAACAGAGGCTTTCCTTCCCCGCAGCCTTTACGAGCGTTTCAATATTGAGGTGTTGGCCACGACAGAAACTGCTGTTGATACATTGGAACATCATTGTCGTATTAATGAGAGTGACTGGCAGGGACGGGTAATCACCACTTTTCGTCCTGATTCTGTGACCGATCCCGAACATCCTGATTTTATCCGTCATATGTCGCTGCTGGAAATGGCCCGGATGTCTCAGGATTATGGCCTGGTTATGCAGATCCATTGTGGTGTTTTCCGTAATCATAACCAGTCCATCTTTAACCGGTTCGGTGCGGATAAAGGGGCCGACATTCCGCTGAAAACCGAATTTGTTCACAACCTCCGTCCGCTGTTGAATGAAGTGGGCAATGACCCGAATCTGACCATTATTCTCTTCACCCTGGATGAAGATGTATATGCCCGTGAACTGGCTCCGCTGGCTGGTCACTACCCTGCATTGAAGCTCGGGCCTGCCTGGTGGTTCCATGACAGCCCTGAGGGCATGATGCGTTACCGCCGGATGGTGACCGAAACGGCTGGTTTCTATAACACCGTTGGTTTTAATGACGACACCCGTGCATTTCTGAGCATTCCTGCCCGCCATGATGTTGCCCGTCGTGTGGACTGTAACTTCCTGGCATCGCTGGTGTGTGAACATCGCATTACCGAAGAAGAAGCCTTTGATCTGGCCCATGAGCTGACCAGTGGACTGGCCAAAAAAGCTTATCGCCTGTAACAGCATTAATAACTAAAAATTTTTTCACCACAGAGTCACAAAGGCACAGAGAAAAGAAAAGGCTTACCTTTGGGTCCTCTGTGTCTCTGTGGTGAACGTAAAATGCAGAGATGACTCAATGATTAATAAGCAGCTGCAACATGAAAACATCGTAGCCAATGGTTATGACGCTACCGAGCTGACAGCGGGTATTGTTCATATTGGTCTGGGGGCATTCCATCGTGCTCATCAGGCGCTGTATACCCATGAAACCATCGCCGCTACGGGTGAATTCCATTGGGGGATCTGTGCTGCCAATATCTTTGGCGGTCAGGCGCTGGTTCAGGATCTGCAGGAACAAGACAACGCTTACACCGTAACCGAGATGAACCCGGATGGTTCCCGTACCGTCAAGCTGGCGACAGCCATCGCTCAGTCACTGGCAGTAGAAGACGACCGCCGACCTCTGCTTGACATTATGTCGGCAGAGACCGCACGCATTGTCTCTCTGACCATTACTGAAAAGGGCTACTGCCTGAACCCGGCCACCGGTGAACTGATGGTGGATAACCCGCTGATCGCCCATGATCTGGACAATACCCATAACCCGAAAAGTGCGTTGGGCCTGCTGGTTATCGCGCTGGATAAGCGACGGGTAAAAGGCATTAAGCCCTTTACGGTGTTGAGTTGTGACAATGTGCCTGATAACGGCAAACGTGCGCGGGCAGCGGTCATCCAGATGGCTGAAGCCATGGACAAAGAACTGGCGGCGTGGATTCGTGAAATCGTGGCTTTCCCATGCACCATGGTGGATCGTATTGTGCCCGCCATGACGGAAGAAAGCTTTGCCGATGTTCAGTCTTACCTGGGCGTTGAAGACAGGGGTGCGATTGTTACTGAAGCCTATCGCCAGTGGGTGGTTGAGCGCCTTGGAAGCCGTATTCACTTTGTCCATCTGCGCAGTGTTGAGCGTGAAGAAGATGGCAGTTTCTATGAAGCCAACCACCTTGAAGGTATGGCTGGACTGTACGACGTGCCCCGTGCGTTGCTGGTTGAGCAGCGTCGCCGTCAGGCTGAAGGTCGTAAGGACTGTATGATTCCCATGCGTCCGGATCATGGTCATCAGATGCTGGATGACCTGAATAAAAAGACCAACCCCGGTTATTCCTGCATTGGCCGCATGCGCGGGCTGGCGGAATTGCGTGGCTTGATGATGGGGATTGAGCGGAGCCTGTAATGACAACCCGGACTATTCCTTCCATACCGCGTATCGCCTGCATTGGTGAGTGTATGGTGGAGTTGTCCCCCGCAGATAATGGCCTGTTTCGACAGGCCTTTGCAGATGATGAACAAATGTTGTTTGATGATGAGTCCGTGTCAGACACGTTGGGTCGTATGAGGCACATCAATGAAGTGGTTGTGAAGCAGGGCGGGGAAGGGCCGAAGGTTGTACGGTTGTTTGTTCAGTATTGGGTACACAAGAGAGCCACCAGAACTCTGTTTTTGTGCCCACAACACCCGTCAGTCAGGTCGTCGATACGACATCGGCAGGTGATTCATTCAATGGAGCCTACCTTGCCAGAAGAGTGCTTCCGTTTTTGAAATTACCCTGCGGTCAGACTGTGCTATTGCGGCCATTGCGTTGATAAAAAAAGAGATGCTGGACTGCCTGGTGGGTGCGGGTACTGTCATCAATGTTGAGCAGCTCCGTCAGGTGCATCAGGCCGGTGCTGACTTTGTCATTTCACCGGGAGCGACACCTGAGCTGTTAAGTGCTGCCCGTGATCAAAACATTGTGTTAATGCCCGGTGTATCCTCTGCGTCGGATGTTATGCAGGCACTGACTTATGGTTATCAGGTACAGAAGCTGTTTCCTGCTGAGGTTGTTGGCGGGGTAGCTATGCTAAAATCCCTGTCCGGTCCATTCCCTCAGGTCAGTTTTTGCCCTACAGGTGGCATTAGTCCAGATAACTATCAGGATTATCTGGCTCTGAGTAATGTTCAGTGTGTGGGTGGTTCATGGTTAGTGCCCAAACCAGCAGTGGAGAGTGGCGACTGGGCGGAAATTACCCGGTTAGCCAAAGAGACTGCGCGGGTTTAACTACAAAGAGCTGTAGGTCGGTAACCCTGAAGGGATTGCCGGCAATCCGAAAACCGGAACCGTCAAATTGTGGAATGGTCGGCAACCCGCTGGGTTACCGACCTACCCTGCAATTAAAGCAAGTTGGAGAAAGAGGATGCTTGGCCTGGCTGAACCCAAACGGCTGTATCAGAAAATTGGTCGTGATATCCGTCAACAGATTATTGATGGTGTTTACGAAGTCGGTAGCCGTTTGCCTGCTGAGCGTGAAATCGCTGAAATGTTGAACGTCAGTCGTACGATCGTTCGTGAGGCATTGATTATGCTTGAACTGGAGGGGCTGATAGAAGTTCGCAAGGGTTCCGGTATTCACGTTCTTTCCAATGCTGTTACCCATGAGAGTCCTGCAGATACGGGTATCAGTGACCTGGTTAATTTTAATGACGTAGGTCCCTTTGAACTCCTTCAGGCAAGACAGTTGATTGAAAGCCATATTGCTGCTTTTGCTGCGACTCAGTTGAATAAAACCAATCTTCAGAATATGCGTGCAGCGCTTGAGCTGGAAAAGCAGGAGCTTAGCCAGGGGGGGAACAGCGGCAAAGGCG
The DNA here is from genome assembly GCA_965261315.1 of Endozoicomonas sp. GTDB lineage: Bacteria > Pseudomonadota > Gammaproteobacteria > Pseudomonadales > Endozoicomonadaceae > Endozoicomonas. The sequence goes on from CBDHDM010000049.1 coordinate 47,203, forward strand.
ATGAGCTGTTTCATATGGCCGTAGCCGAGGCAACTCAGAACAGTGTTCTGGTGGCGTTGATCCAGCAGCTGTGGGAGGTCCGAAGAAAAAGCCCAATGTGGAAGCGTCTGCATGAGTGGATTGACCATGTGGATTATCTGGAAGAGTGGGTTGAAGATCACGATAAGATCATTCAGGCACTGTCCTGTAAAAATCCTGAAGCCGCGCGGCGTGCTATGTGGCAGCACCTGGAGAATGTAAAAGCTACATTATTGCGTGTCTCTGATAAGGCCAATGATTCCTTTGATCGATTCCTGTTTGATCATAGCCCTTCCGTATTGTGACCGTGATTTATTTGAGTTCGTTAGCCATTAGCTTTGTTTTAGGCGTGGCTGAAATGTTAAATTTTTAGCCATGTCTGAACTTTAATATTACCTGAATGTCTCTGTAGTGGTTTTCTACTAATTTTTGTCTTGATTAGCAAGAAGTTATATTGGCGGTCAGGTTGTCTTTCCCCTTCCCCCCGCCAGGATTTAATCTTATTCCAGCATCAGGGTTTGAATCGCGCACTGGCCTTGGACCTGGTGTATCAGGACACCCATTAAATCAGGCTAGGGGTAAACACCTACTCTGGAAATGTGAGGGCTATGAGATTTGGACATAGAGTGGTTCAGCAGGTTCAACACCTTCAGCCACAGATGCAAAAAAAGGAAAAAGCAAAAATGCGGGGAAGATATAGATTGGAGTTTTTTTGACAGGCTTAAAGATTCCAATAAACAACATTTCAATATGGTTGAAGCGATATATTATATATTTACACTCAACATGCATCTATGGTTTATGGAGTAGCGCTTCTATTCAATAGATGTCGACTTCATCTTCCCTAAGGTTTGAATATAAGATTCCAGGGTATTCATCAGGGTTGATGACTCCAGATAGAGCGCATGGTTTTCAGAGGTCTCATCTTCAAGCCCAAGCTCTGCCTGGTTATGCCCGGTAAGCAGATCCTTTGTCTCTTTCTCAAGGGCTTTCTGCAAACCTTCCAGCAGATGAATGGTATCTTTGATGCGGTTAGTGTGCTGTACCTTTTCCCGCTGGATAGAAGGGTGGGCATCCTGCAGGCGGTGGATAAGGTCAGAAGCGTATGTTACTCCCTGCTTCAATGGCTTTAATGCTTCTTTAAGGTTGGCTGGTTTCTGACTAACCAGCCTTTCTGCAGGGGGCTTCACATTTGGACGGGTGAAATCTTCACTGGATAGTAGCGTCCTTTTTACATCCTGTTGTGTGATGATGCTCCGTTTCTTTACTCCAGACTCTGTCTGGTCATTTTGTTGGGCAGAGCTGTTACTGGGATTGTCATTTTCCATGACTATTCAATCCTGAGTCAGAGATAAAAAGATCCTTTTAAAACCGATTTATCGGCTATTTTCGAAATAACCAGAACGAAAAAATCCGGGTCATGGCGGGCATCACAGCCCAGGTCATCAGCAGTACGGTACACATACAGCTCACCAGAATGGCCAGAAAGCGAGGGACATTATCCGGTAAAAGCATGGAAATAAGGGGAGGGATAAACAGGATTTGTGGAAAAATCGCCAGAAGCGTGACCAGAGCCATGCGGTGTTTAGGTGGTTTTTGCAGAGGTGTGTCCGGCGGCTCGAACCAGAATTCAATCCCTTCTATTTTCTCGGCCTGTCTGGATTCGACAAGTTTTGGCAGCTTCTCGAGCCATTGCTGGCGAACCTCGGACTCTTCCCAGACCCACAACGAAACATGGTCTCGAAAGCGGATCATGGCATGGACGGTGTGATCATCACCGGAAGGGGGTTTGATGAACTGGGTGCCCTCATAGCCATCAAACTTTCTGGCAGCGTCGCTGATGCCTTTAACCCAGATTCGATACTCCTCCAGTTTGCCGGGCTTTATGGTATTGGCAATCATCAGGGTGACCGGATCCGGGTTATTAGCCATCAGCGTCCTCTTATAGGGCCTGTTGAGGTTTTGTTGCGCCCTTCGGGTGGCTCAGATAAGCACCATCTGTTTTGTCAGACTTGCTTGACGTAGAATGACTACGGACTGCGCAAGTCTTTCGCGCATATGGCGCTTTTCTGATCCACTGGGCCTCGCAACAAAACCTCAACAGGCCCGGGTACGCTTATTTCTGTCCACTATAGTACTGAATACTCTTCTCTACTGCATCCACCACCGTCTGATATCCAGTGCACCGGCACAGGTTGCCTGCATGTTCCCGGCGGATGGTTTCGCGGTCGATATTGCCACTCTGGCAGCAGCCTCCTTTTTTTGGGGAGAGAGAGGATTGAGTGAGCCCTTCTATATAAGCCGTGGTTTTCATCACCAGTCCGGGCGTGCAGAAGCCGCATTGAACCGCTCCCGCATCGACATACGCCTGCTGCACAGGTGATAATTCACCATTGATGCTTTCTCCTTCAATGGTGCGAATTTCTCTGCCTTCAGCCCTGATGGCCAGAGTGATACAGCTATCAACAGGCACTTCATCAATCAATACGGTACAGGCACCACATTCACCAACTCCACAGCCTTCCTTGCAGCCGGTAAGGCCATGGGATCTCAGGGCTTCCAACAATGACTGACGGACATCAACCACCAGTTCCACCGGTTTGCCATTGAGTTGGCATTGAATAATCTGTTTCATAACTATGTTCCCAGGCTGGTTCTACAGCTGGCCTCCAGCTCGAATAATGGCTTCACTAATCACTCGGTCAGCCAGAGTACGGATAATGTGTTCACGGAAATCTTTGCTGGCCCGCCAGGAATTTCTGGGTGAGAGCTCTTCAAGCACCATGGAAACAATGTCTGCAATCAGTTTTCTGGAAACGGGTTGTCCGATAATCTGTTCTTCAAGTACACGGCAGCGTTTGGGCACTGGAGCCGCAACCGTATAGGCCAGTCGCAGGCTTTCAATACGATTATCCTCCAGTTTACAGGCAGTGGCACAGCCGATGGTGGCAATATCCATCGCCTTACGCATGGCGTATTTGTAGAAATGACTGCCGGTATTTTGATGACTTTCAGGATTTATGGTGAACCGGGTAACCATTTCATCTTCCTCTAGATGAACTTTACCAGGGCCTGCATAGAACTCTTCAACAGGCACCTCACGTGTTCCCCTGTGGCTTTGCAGAGTGACTCTGGCATCAAACACCAGTAAAGGGGCTGCACTATCCCCGCTGGGAGCACCATTGCAGATATTGCCACCAAGGGTTGCCATATTGCGTACCTGGGGACCACCAATGGATGATGCGCCTTCGACTAAAGCGGGTAGTAACCCGTCACTTTTGAGGAAATTAATAAGCCGGGTAAACGTAACGCCTGAACCCACCTGAAGCATGCCATCGGGTGTATGGGTTATACCGGTCAGTTCATCCAGGTCATGGATATCCACAAGAGAGCCAAAACCGGATTTACCTTCCCGAAGTCTTATAAGTACATCGGTTCCTCCGGCAATCAGCTTACTGCCGGGGTTTTCAGCCAGCAGAGCGCAGGCGTGTTCGATGCTATTGGCTCGATGATACTGATCAATGGGAAACATGAGCACTCTCCTGCGGTCTGTCGGAATTGAGCAATCCCGCGTCACGGAATGCGGTGAATAATGCCTTGGGAGACATTGGCAGCTGGTTCATGGCAACACCGGTGGCATCCAGAATGGCATTGCGAATGGCCGGTGCTACAGAGAGCAGAGGGGGTTCACCTAGGGACTTGTTACCAAAGGCTGCAGTGGGCTCATGGGTTTCAACAAAGTCACAGCTGATGTCCGGGGCATCCATCATGGTGGCGATTTTTGTAGTCCAGCAGATTGTTGTTGTAGATCCAGCCGGTTTCCGGATCCGCCAGCAGTTCTTCACTGAGTGCACCGGAAATACCCATGCCGACACCACCATAAACCTGTCCTGCGGCCAGATCAGGGTTGATGATTTTTCCAGAGTCGTGAATATTGCGAATCCCGAGAATGGAGAGCTGGCAGAGCTCGATATCGACTTCCACCTCAACCAGGGTACAGCCATAGGAATAGGCGTTAGTGGTGACCTTTCGGGAAACTTCGGCGGTTAATTGCTGCCCACGGGTTTTGTGGTAGTAAGCATCAAGCGCCAGTTCATTTAAAGAGAGGCGAACGGTCTTATCACGATTGACCACAGCATCTTCAGAGATGGTCAGCTGATCAACGGTCAGGTCCAGCATGATACTGGCATGCTCAAGAATGCGTTGTCTGAGGAGGTCTCCGGTTTCCGCCACTGCCTGACAGACAACATAGGTTTGTCTTGAGGCAAAAGAGCCTGGGTCAAAGGGGGTTGTATCGGTATCCTGGGTGGAAACCACTCGAATGGCCGAGACCGGAATACCCAGTTTCTCGGCGGCCATCTGGGCAATAACGGTATCCGAACCCTGACCAATTTCGGTAGCACCAATCTGAACAGTGACCCGCCCATCCTGGTTCAGAATCATCCGGGCGCCAGCAATTTCTACGGATGCGGGATAGGTTCCGCTGCCATAGGAGAAGCAGGCAATACCCAGTCCCCGTCGTATATTTCCGGCTTTGTAAGCCTGATGTTCCTGCTTTTTCTGGTCCCAGCCAAAGGTTTCACGGCCTTTTATCAGGCACTCACGAATACCGGCACTTTCTATGACTTTTCCTGTCAGTGGGTTCGTGTCTCCGGTTTGGGCAACATTCTTCAGTCGGAAATCGATACTATCCATGCCAATTTTTCTTGCTGCTTCCTCCATGATGGACTCAACCGCATAGACCAGCTGGGGAGAGCCATAACCACGCATGGCACCCGCGGATGGCAGGTTGGAATAGTGGGTGACTGCCTGATAGGAGAGGGCAGCATTGGGATAGAGAGGAACCACTTTGGAACCGGCCGCTTTGGCAATGGAGTGGCCGTGGGAAGCATAACCACCGGTATTGGATGATACATCCATGGTCAGGGCTTTCAGAGTGCCATCATTGTTGACGGCACATTCCATATTAACCCGGAATGGATGACGAATACGGGTGCTGCTGAGGCACTCTTCGCGGGTCAACTCCAGCATCACCGGGATACCGCCCAGTTTCTTCGTGAGGAAGGCGACCATGGGTTCCAGTACTACATCCTGCTTGTTGCCAAAGCCACCGCCAATGGCAGGCTTGATCACCTGAATTGTACTCATGGGAATATCAAGCGCCTGGCTGACGATTCGGCGGCAGATGTGAGGAATCTGGGTGGAGGACATGACAACAATATGATCAGTGTCGTCCATATAGGCCCAGGCGATATGGTTTTCCATATGGCAGTGTTGCACCATCTGGGTCTGAAACTGACCTTTTAAGTGGTGATCCGATTCAGCAGTCGCTTGTTGAACATCCCCACACTGGTAGTTGTGCTCGCCAACCCGGTTCCCACTGCCTTCATGCAGTTCAGCTGAATCATCACTCAGTGCCTGCTCATGATTAAGGATGGCTGGGTATTCTTCATAAGTGACTTTAATCTTTTTCAGTGCCCTACTGGCTGTCAGGCCATCAACAGCAACCACAATTGCAATTTCATCACCGTGGTAGCGAACATGCTCTGTCAGCAGCAGCCTGTCTTCTTTATCCCGGGCTGCCGGATCGAGATTAAAGGCATGACCTGCTGTAGCGAACGGGATTTTTGGTATATCCGCAAAGGTAAAAACAGCTTCGACACCGGGTACAGCCAATGCTTCAGAGGTGTCAATATCGACCACCCTGCCGTGGGCTATGGTGCTGTGGAGGTATTTGGCAATGCGGGTGCCGGGCAGAGCCAGATCACCGGTAAAACGACAGCGACCAGTTACCTTGGCTTTGGCATCCAGACGCTCCTGAGAGAGACCAACAGACATAGTTAATTCCTATTCTTTTCTGTTCCGTACTCGTTACCACGGGAATCCGTGAGAACGATAGCCTATGAAAATGTCAGCTTGATAGTTCTGCGCTGTGTCATGGTTTCGGAGAATTCTCATTCATATGCTTGTAGGCCCTGTGGATCCTGCGTGGGAACGAGGGTTTCACGACAGCCGTGAAGGCGGGAATCCACCACGAACAGTGGATCTCCGCCTTCGCGGAGATGACGGCTAAGTGTTTTTCCACTCAGGTGTACTTTTTGCATCAACCTCAGATGGGAACGAGGAGGATTACTGGCTCATGGCTGTTGGGACCAATATCTGAAACCTTCGTCCAGCGGTTTTCGATGGATGAACTGTCCATGTCCCGGTGTGCCGGTAAAGTGGCCATCCCGAGCAATAATTTCACCCCGGGATACGGTTATCACTGGATAGCCCTGCAGCTTCATGCCTTCATAGGGGCAATAGTCAGAGCGACCGTGCATAAGCCGCTGGCTGAGCGTTACCTCTCTTTTCGGGTCGATGATCACCAGGTCAGCATCGGCGCCCTCGGCAATTAAACCTTTACGGGGGTATAGCCCAAACAGCTGGGCTGGACGTGTACTGACCAGCTCCACAAAATGGTTGATGGAGATACGGTCTTTCATGACCCCTTCTGAAAAGAGAAGGGGGACACGGTTTTCGACCCCGGGAATGCCGTTAGGGCAATATTGGAAACCATCCCGACCAGCGTGTTTCTGGGCCATGGTGAAAGCGCAGTGATCCGTGGCCACTGTACTGATTGTGCCGTCCATTACCCCTTGCCAGAGTTGATTCTGGTGATAGTTATCCCGCAGGGGAGGACTCATGATGTATTTCAGCCCTTCATCATAGGGATGGTCTGAGGCTCCACTCTCATTGCTGGAGCTGTTGTATTTATTGATATCCAGTGACAGATACTGAGGGCAGGTTTCAGCGAATACAGCCTGGCCTCGCTGGTGTGCCTGACGGATATATTCCAGCCCAATGCCATTGGAAAGATGAACAATGTAGACAGGAGCATCGCCTGCCAGTGTCGCAAGATTAATCATACGACCAACGGCTTCTGCTTCACATTCCGGTGGACGGCTCAGCGCGTGGTAAATCGGTGCATTGGAACCCTGGCTGAGAATTTTTTCTTTCAGGAAGCGAATAGCGCCATCGTTTTCAGGATGGACACAGGTCAGGGCATTAAGCTGGTTAAGACGTTCCAGTGCAGCCAGAACCTGACTGTCATCCAGTTTGTAGCCATAGGTAAGGTAAAGTTTGAAACTGGAAATCCCTTCTTCCAGTACCATGGATTCCATTTCTTCAAGAATGCTGTCGTCTATATGCTGTATGGTGCCGTGAAAGCTGTAATCAATAACGGCTTTGTCGCGGGCAAACTCGTGGTAGCGTTCAAGCTGATGATGCAGGGAGCAACCGGCAGGGCCAAAGCCCATATGGTCAACGATGGTGGTGGTTCCACCGCAGGCGGCGGATACGGTGCCGCTGTAAAAGTCATCACAGCTCTGGGCAATACCAACATCAATATTCAGATGGGTATGAACGTCAACGCCGCCTGGTATAACATAATGACCGGCGGCGTTGATGATTTCTGTATCATTATCGCCCTCGGGCAATTCGATATGGGGAGCAATTCGTTCAATGATACCGTTGCGAGTTAGTAAGTCTGCCCGCTCACTGGTATCGGCATTCACCAGTGTTGCATTTTTTATAAGGACATTCATGGTCCCCTACCTTTTCTGGCTAGCCTGGGTTAACAATGAAAGCCGGCTCCCCCAGGAGCCGGTGTATTTCAATTACTGATCAAGGTTGTGCAGGTACATGCCTGGAATTGCAGCGTACATGGCCGCACACTTCACCAGATGGTCTTTCCAGGTCTTCTCGTCTGGAGCATGGGCTTCAGGCTCTTTACCCGGTCCAAAGCCAACGACAGGGATGCCATAACGACCCATGATGGAGACGCCGTTGGTAGAGAAGGTCCACTTGTCCACCAGAGGCTTCTTGTCGAACAGCAGCTCGAAGCAGTCGCTGGTCACCTTGGTCACCAGGTGGTCTTCAGGCAGAACCCAGGCAGGGAAGTAGCACTCGGTTTCATACACCAGGCCAGTGTAAGCTGGACGATCATAGTTATACATGGTGACCTTGCCACCCGCTTCCTGGACAGCAGGCAGTGCACGGATTTCTTCCAGGGCACCTTCCCAGGTTTCACCCCAGGTCAGACGACGGTCGATGGAGATGGCACAGCTGTCAGCTACCGCGCAACGGCTTGGCGAAGTGAAGAACACTTCAGAAACGGTCAGGGTGCCTTTGCCCAGGAATGCATCATCGCCCAGATTATTGGCGAGTTCCTTGATCTCATTCAGGATTGGGCCCATCTTGAAGATGGCATTGTCGCCACGCTCAGGTGCTGAACCGTGGCAGCTGACGCCGTCCACTTCAACACGGATTTCCATGCGGCCGCGCTGACCACGATAGATGTTGCAGTCAGTCGGTTCGGTGCTGACAACAAACTCAGGACGAAGACCAGTTTCATTGATGATGTACTGCCAGCACAGACCGTCGCAGTCTTCTTCCTGAACCGTACCGGTGACTACCAGTGTGTAGTCGTCTTCCAGGCCGAGGTCTTTGATGATCTTGCCTGCATAAACCATGGAAGCCATACCACCTTCCTGGTCAGATGCGCCACGACCACCGATGGTTTCTTCATCTTCGTAGCCTTCATAAGGGTCAAAGGTCCAGTTGCTCAGGTTACCAACACCTACCGTATCGATATGAGCGTCCATGGCGATGATGTGCTTACCATGGCCGATATAGCCAAGTACGTTGCCCTGTGGATCGATGTCTACCTTATCAAAGCCAACTTTTTCCATTTCTTCCTTGATACGAAGAACCACTTTCTCTTCATCACAGGATTCACTGGGAATGGCAATCATGTCCCGCAGGAAGCGGGTCATATCTGGCTTGTATTCTTCTGCTTTTTTCAGGATTTCAGCAAAAGGGATTTTCAATTCTTTAGACATGGTCGTATATCCTTGTTTGTTTTATGTGGGCCGCTTCCCTATTGTCGGAGTCAGCCCGTGTCGAGATTTATTTAAAAGTGAAATGGTTTTATCAGATGCCGTATTTGCCTTCCCAAACAACATCCTGGTAGTTGACTGAATCGGTATCGCCTTCCGTATTGAAAAGCAGGACAACCGAATTCTGATCCAGTCCCAGGGCTTTCATGAGGGCTTTTGCATCAGGATGATGTGCTATGGCGTAGAGTGTACCGACACCAATAGCACCGGATTCACCCGCGATAATTCGCTCATCACCGGGCAGTGGACTGGCCTGGATACGCATGCCCAGAGCTGCAGTTCGGTCTTCAACAGACATGAAGTGACGGCTGCAGTTTCTCAGAATTTCCCAACCCAGTGGGTTAGGTTCACCACAGGCCAGGCCCACCATAATGGTGTCCAGGTCACCGGTAACATTGACTGCACCACCATCGCCGCTGCAGCCAGACTTATAAATACAGTCTGCCTGATGAGGTTCTGCGGTAATGCCGGTAAAGCGGTCAGCCCCATAGCGGTTAGCCAGATAACCGAGTACTCCACCAGCCATGGCTCCAACGCCAGCCTGCAGAATGGTGTGAGTAGGGCGATCAATGCCCATAGCCTGCATCTGCTCAACGGCTTCGTCAGCCATGGTCATATAACCCTGCATGATCCAGGTGGGGATTTCGGTGTAACCCTCCCAGGCAGTGTCCTGAACCATCAGCCAGCCATTTTCATCGGCATTTTTACAGGCGAGACGTACGGCATCGTCGTAATTCAAGTCGGTGACGATGCATTCGGCACCTAAACGACGAATATTGTCTACCCGTTCCTGCGCCGCTCCTTTGGGCATGTAAATAACAGCGTTCTGCCCCAGTTGCATGGCAGCCCAGGCAACACCACGGCCATGGTTACCATCGGTAGCCGTAGCAAAGGTGATGGGTTCCTGTCCTTTCAGGCTGTCGAAGCTGAATTGCTCCAGTGGGATGCCAAGCTTGTTACTGACACACTGGCCAATGGCGTAGGAGCCGCCGAGAACTTTGAATGCGTTCAGGCCGAAACGGTAAGATTCGTCTTTGACCAGAATTTTTTTCAGGCCAAGCTGGTGAGCCAGCTGATCAAGAGAGCGAAGCGGCGTAGGTTGATAACCGGGAATTCGTTGATGGAACTCACGGGCAATTCTGGCTACTTCGGTACTGAACAGTGGTGAAGACTCACCGTTAAAGAAGCGGTTAGGCTCCTGTTTTATGGATAAACTGAATTCTGACATGGATTGTGCCCCCGAACACAAATGCTGGCAGCGCTCCCTGCTGCCGGATTGGCTGTCAGGGAGCGTTTCCCGAAAAATCAGGCGTCAACGCGACGAGCGCCTTTCTTCATCAGGTTTTCCAGCACAACATCTGGGCTGGCAAAGCGGCGGTTGAGGATCATGGAAGCGATGATGTAAGGCTTCCAGCCTGCTTCTTTGTATGTGTCGATCAGGTACTTGTTGAATACACCTTCGGTCACTTCACCTTCCTTACAGGAAACACCGGTGATGTCTGCTGGCAGGCAGTGCATGTAAAGGGCTTCACCATTGCGGGTGTGCTTCATCATCTCTTCGGTGCAGTGCCAGTCTTTGTGCAGGGCGTTTTGAGCCAGACATTCCTGTTCCAGAGACTTCAGACCAGCATGGTCACCGGCTTTCAGCAGATCGGTACGGCGGCCCATAACATGGTAAGGCGCCCAGGACTTAGGATAAACAATGTCAGCATCCTTAAAGGCTTCAGCCATGGTGCTCACCTGAGTGAAGCTGCCACCACTTTCTGCAGCCTGACGACCAGCGGTTTCAACCACTTCAGGAATCAGGTCGTAGCCTTCTGGATGAGCCAGAGTGACATCCATGCCAAAGCGGGTCATCAGGCCGATGATGCCCTGTGGAACGGAGAGAGGCTTGCCGTAGCTTGGAGAGTAAGCCCAGGTCATGGCAATCTTCTTGCCTTTCAGGTTTTCCAGGCTGCCAAAGTGTTCAGTAAGCCATGCCAGGTCAGCCATGCTCTGGGTTGGGTGGTCGATATCACATTGCAGGTTAACCATGCCTGGACGCTGAGCCAGAACACCGTTCTCCATACCGAAGTCCAGGGCAGAGCCAACTTCGCGCATGTACTGGTTACCATAGCCCAGGTACATGTCATCACGGATACCAATCACATCAGCACAGAAGGAGATCATGTTGGCGGTTTCACGAACGGTTTCGCCGTGAGCAATCTGGGACTTACCTTCATCCAGGTCCTGAATGGCCAGACCCAGCATGTTACAGGCAGAGGTGAAGGAGAAGCGGGTACGGGTAGAGTTGTCACGGAACAGGGAAACACCAAGGCCACTGTCGAAAACCTTGGTGGAGATGTTTTCGTTGCGCAGCATGCGCAGACCTTCTGCTACTTTCAACACCTGCTTCAATTCATCGGTGGACTGTTCCCAGGTCAGGAGAAAGTCTTTGCTATGCAGTTGTGTGTTCAGTGCCTTGATATCTTGAAGTAACTGGTCGAAATTGCTCACGGTATTTCCTTTTTCTGAGTATCAGACCCTCTGGGCGGAGAAAACGCTCCCGGATCTGGGGTTATTGATTGACTGAACTCGGTGCGGTTGAAGATGCGACCCTGGTAAGTCAGTCAGATGGTTAGTCGTTACCTTTTAATAGCCAACTTACGTGCCAACTTTTTTGAACCGGTGGTGAAAAAAGGATGAACCGTGAGGGAATTTGGTGAGTTATATCCGTTTGTATGCTTACAGCCTCGAGGGATATAGAAAACAGTTTGAGAAAATACAGCTGTAATCACAACTTTTTAAAAATAGAAAACTGATCTGACACGATTTTTGGGAAGGAGAAAAAGTGGACTTAATTCGTTTTGATCTATCAGTTTGATAATAATTTTCCGAGGTGATAATCAGATTGGCACCAGCTTTGCCGTAACCAGACAGGCTGGTATATGTTCTGAGGATTTGAAGTTGCCACACGGCGGCAAGTGAGAGAGGCCCCGGGAGCTTAGATACACTAAGTGACAGGGCATGGCTGGCGCTCCAGTGAGCGAATGCAGGCAATAAGTAGCAGCTTCAAAGGCGGCGGGTATATAGCCTGCTACAGGTAATAGAGTGATATAAAGCTGCTTATTTATCGGGCAAGCGATGCTTGATCATCTGTCCCAGGGTAAGAATATCCTTGCGAACCTCTTTGACCTGGCTTTCTACACCTTCAAGGCGTTGGTTAATGCCTCCAAGCCATTCGTTGGTGCTGCTGAGTCGTTCATTGTTTTCATCCAGCCGTTCATTAGCTTCATCAAGGCGTTCATTATTTTCACCGAGGCGTACATTAGTCTCATTTAACCGCTCATAGGTTTCATCGACACGCTCATGGGTACCATCTACCAGTTTATTGGTTTCATCCAGACGACCATTGATGGCGTCCAGATGTTCGCTGATATCATCCAGGATTTTGTGGGTGTTATCCATTAACGCGCTGGTACGCTCAAAGCCTGATAGTGTGGTCTGGGCCAGTTCGGAGACATCTTCCTTTACGCCGGTAACTTCTGTCTGAATGCCCGACATATTGACTTTGACGCCAATGACCTCATGCTGGTTTTTAAGCGCGATGTGTTTGATATCCGCCATCGCTTTCACCAGACCCTGAATCGTGTTGTAGAGGGACTGGTGTTGTTTCTCCCAGCATCTCAACTCTTGTTTCTAGCGACATACAGCTACCTGTCTTTTGTTGTGTTACAAAGCCTTGTGTTTAAACATTTTGTATTTAGACAGCCATGAAGCACTCGTATTAAAATTTTTGTAAAAAAGAGAGCGCTATTTTTCAACCTGATATTCAGGTGATGGCAGTTTTATAGATACAGCTGTGCACTGACTGCATGATCAGCATAGCAGAGCTTCAGAATGTCACTGGGTTTATTGATGAGGGAAATAACAAGAGCGGTTTATAGTGGAATGGGGGTTTGGATTAAATCGGATATGTGTACAAGCTTTGCATGCACAGATTGAACCACGGAGATCACGAAGAGCACAAAGAAGCGCTGTTTCTTTTCCTCTGTGAACTTTGTGATCTTCGTGGTTCAAAAAGTAATCTCAAGATGTTGAGAGTTTCAGTATTGCTTCAAGGACTTCCGCCGGCAATAGCACGGGCTTTATCAGAAACCGTTGTATGATCAACACTGGCACCGCGAGGATCAATATCGCCAATCTTGAACCTTTTAGTGACGTCTGACCCTGCACTGATCATACCACGAACCTTACCACCAATTCGGGTAATAACCGGCTGGCTTCCATTTTCTGACATAACACTGGCGACAACCTGCCCTTCTTCGACCAGCTCGCCAATAGCGACTGCAGGCGTAACTTGCCCTGCACAGGGAGCACGTAATACACGCTCTTCAGCATAGCCCATAATGGTACCGGGCTTTCCGGTGTTGGGTTCCGCTTCTCCCTGGTAAATGACTCTGGCCAGGTTATGACCACGGCAGGTTTCAACCACGGCATCGACATCTTCTCCGGCACTAAACCCAGGACCAAGAGCGATGGTCACGGGTGCCATTTTTCGATGGGTTCCCAGGTTCTGTTTGGCCAGAATGCCATCAACCAGAACGGCGGGTTTAAACAGGCGGAGCGTCTGGCCATCAGGATCGGCCATGATCGGAATATTGCCATCATTGATTATGCTCAGGGCATCAGAGACCGACCGTGCTTTGCGGGCAGTAATACCTTCAACCGTTATTTGGCCGCTGTCATTCAGAAGTGCCCCGGCAAAAGAAACATTGGTACGAATAACCGTTGGTTTTGGTAAATCCAGCATGACCACTTTATAGCCGCTGTTATGCAGTTTAACGGCAGTGCCGGATGCCAGGTCGCCTGCACCCCGGATAACAACGAGATTATCATTACGGTTTGCTATTGAAGACAATGCTGCTGATTTTCCGCTTCTTTTTCGAATAGCCTTGCCACGGGAAAGTGCCAGAATCTCACCCATAATGCTGACGGCGATTTCTTCCGGGCTTTCTGCTCCAATATCCAGGCCTACCGGGGTGCGAACCTCTTGGAAACGGGTTTCACTGATACCCAGTTCCAGGCATTTATTGTGCAGGGTTTCCACTTTGCGACGACTGGCCAGCTGGCCAACATGATGAGCCGGGCTTTTGAGAATGGCTGGCAATGCCGCCGTGTCTTCATGGTTGGTTGCAATGATGACCTGAGTATTGTCCCGGATAGTTACCTGACTGATCGCATCCTGAATAGTCTCACCCAGGATAAGCTGAGTATTGGGTGGAAACAGTTTTGCATTAAGATTGGGTTCCCAGGAATCGGCAACCGTAATCCGGTAACCCAGGTCTGAAGCCAGTTTTGCCACAGCCCGGTTTACATGGCCTCCACCAATCAACAGCATGTCCGGGCGAATGCCCTGTACATCAATATGGACCGTCATTGTGCCACCGCAATCCATATCCATGGCATCTTTGCCCGTCCTGGACATACTGCCTTTAACAACCCTTGAACGACCTTCCTGCAATGCTTCAAGCGCTTCACTGATGATATGTCGTTCGATCATGCCACCGCCGATTGTTCCCCGGGTTCGGCCATCTTCCTGTACCAGCAGTATGGCATCGTGGCGGGGAGCTGATCCTTTGGTTTCAATAATAGTGGCCAGTGCAAAAGGCGTGTTTTGTTCGAAGAGTCGTGCTGCTTCCGCAAAAATGTTCATTGGTTTCCCCCATTCTGAAAGTTAAAATATTCTTAATCGTTATCTATTGAATTCAGTTGTCCGGATGGCTTCCTGTACACTTTTTCCCGCACAAAGGGATTTGATGAATTCCGGAAACTGCTCATTACACAGTGATGAACTGGTGGTGAAAGTAATTGCACTGAGTCGATAAATTCTGTGGCATAAGCACGGTCTGAAAAGTGGTCTACCTGATTGATCAGCCAGACTTTGCGAGCGCCGTCCGGTGCATTCTTGAAAAGACCATGTTTTGCATTGAGTAGTTGATACATGGCTTGGGGGTTCAGCCTGTCACCCTCTGATAATCCGGTAACTGCGGCAAATTGTTCCCAGCGGTGAATGTTTTGTGACGTGACTGGGTTACAGATGCCAGTCCATCCCGTCACACCTATAATGACCTGACAGCTATCAGGTAGAACCGGCTCATTTATAGCGGGGGCTTTTAACGGACGTTGTCTGGAACCATCAGCTTCTATGAGTATATTGTCGTATATATTAAGATTGATCAGGTGTTGAATCGCTTCAGGATTCAGCCCGAAAAGCTTCTCTGGGTTTTCATCAGGACCCTTTTCGAAGCTCTCTTCAGAAAAAGCAGCTACTGTGATGGATGCTGCCTTGGGCTCACACGCTGCTTGAGCTAATACGTCCTGTTCGATCAGTCGGTCAATGTGTTGACCAAAGCCGGTTGGAGAAGGGCGAAAAATCCGTGTCGTGGTGGTCAGCAGCACCTTATGTCCCAACCGTTTGAGCGCAAGGGCAAGATATTCCAGACAGCTGGTCTTTCCTCCGGCACCGGTTGCCGCAATAATGCGGTCCTCTAGTGGGTCGATACCTGGAAACTTGAACATGAGACCCTCCCTTAAAGCGATGAGACCTTCATTATGTCAGCGGACTCAACCAAACCAGTGGATTGCCTGATTACAGCCGCAGGGCTTTCATCGCGAATGGGGCGTTGGAAAATGATGTTGCCCTTCTCTACTAAAGAGCCTGTTAAAGAGTCGAGCAGAGCGTCTGCTGTGGAGCGTGATGACGTTGAAACCATTCTTGACTGCAGCATCGCTAATGCACTCTGTTTCTGTCAGCGAGTCATTCTGGTGACTGGCTATCGTGGCGAAGAAATACACGCTCGATATGAAGGTCACCCCCGAATCAAGCTGGTTCATAATCAGGAATATTATCTCGGGCTTTTCAGCTCCATTCAGGCGGGTATCAGCCATTGCGAAACGGATTATCTTTTTATCACCCATGGTGATATGCCGCTGATTCCCCCAACAGTATTTTCCGAAATCTGGCGGCAGCGTGATTTTGACACCCTGTTTCCCGTGGTAGACATAGCTGACCAACAGGCGGGTCATCCAGTTCTTCTACATCGCAGTGGGTTTGAGGTTATCCTTGATGCTCCACCCCAGTCTCGTATGAAAGCACTGTTGCAGGGAGGCCCACATCGGTTCATCGCAGTTGGCAACGATGCAATTCATCAAGACATTGATACTCCGGAACGCTACCAGCAGTTTCAATTAGCATGGCAATGATGAGCACTGACTGTCCGTGACTTGAGTCAATAGGCTGTAGGGTTACCAATTTAGTGCTGTGAAAACAATTGAACTTATCTTCGATTTCATTCGTTGATTGATAGAAAAACGACAATTGTCATATTAATCATTTAAAAACACTGCTCTGGCTCAAGGCGCAGGGTATTTCTGCAATGGACAATAAAAGGATAATTACCAGAGTCTGGAGCAGAGCCTGAATATGCAGCCCACTTCCCGTTTGATGTCCATCCAGTCCACGGTGCTCCGTTTTGTTCAGGTATTGTCCAGAATGTTGAATCTGGATGTGGAAGTGGTGGATGACAACCTGGTACGAATTGCCGGAACCGGTCCCTACTCAAGCAACCTGGGACGTCCGCTCACTACAGGCACCAATGCGTTCAAGACGGTTATAAATACCCGTCGGCATAAAGTGATTGAGCGTTCCGGGCAGGATCCGGAATGTCTGATGTGCAGTCGGCGGGTGGGTTGCAGGGAAAAGGCATTTTTGGGTGTGCCCGTGATCTTTCATGGTGATTGCATCGGTGTGATCAGTCTGGTTTGTTTCACTGAAGAACAGCGGGAAAAGCTGCTGGGCAACATCGACTTTTATATTGAGTCTATTGAAAACACCGCGCAGCTGTTTATTGCCAAAACCATGGAGAGCATCTACCACGATAAGGTTCGTCGCAGTGAGCAGATGCTCAAAGAAGTGGGTGAAGATCTGGTTGAAGGCTTGCTGGAGTTGGACAGCAAAGGACAGTGCCAGCACATGAATACTGCCGCCCGAAAATTACTGGGCGTAGAGTCTAATAGTCGTATCAATGGTGTTCAGGTAAGACCCTTTGGCCGAAGCAAGGAAGGTAACAGCAAGCAGGATGAATTTATTATCCAGGTAGGGGATCAGGAAAAGATACTGCCAGGGCGGATGCTAATACTGGATGAACGTCGTTTTCTTGTATTGAAGGCTATTTCCTTTTTGAATAAAGCCAACCCCTTTTCTGGAAATAAAACAGAAATGGTCGGCAATTCCACCGCAGTAAAAAAACTGCGCAAACAGGTTGAGCGAATTGCCTCCAGTCCTTCCAGTATTCTGGTTCGTGGCGAAAGCGGTTCTGGTAAAGAAGTCGTGGCTCGGATGATTCATGAGTCTGGTAACCGGGCAGACCAGCCATTTGTTGCCATTAACTGTGCAGCCATTCCTGAGCAGTTGCTGGAAAGTGAACTGTTTGGTTACGCCAGAGGTGCATTTACCGGAGCATCCAGCCAGGGACGGGAAGGGCTGGTGAAAAAAGCCGATGGTGGGACACTCTTTCTGGATGAAATTGGTGACATGCCTCTGCACCTTCAGGCCAAACTGTTGCGTTTGCTGGACCGGAGAGAAATCACCCCAGTGGGTGCATCCAATTGTATTCCTGTGGATATTCGGGTTATATCAGCCACGCATCAGGATTTTGAAAAGCTGGTGAGTGCAAAAAAATTCCGGGAGGATTTGTTTTATCGTTTGAATGTTATTCCCCTGGAGCTACCACCATTACGTGACCGGGTAGGTGACGTGACTCTGCTGGTTGATCACTTTCTGGAAAAGCATGCTCACGCCCTGGGTGTTCCCAAGCCAGCTCTAACCATGGATACTATGGACTTTCTTAATATATGGCACTGGCCCGGTAATGTTCGGGAGCTGGCCAATACTATTGAGTATCTGGTGAATATGGCCGAGCCGGGAGAACTGGTAACTGTAGACATGCTACCTGTACATATACAAAAACGAAGTATCTCCTCTTTATTAACGGATGAATCAACGAGCCATAATAGTGATGGTGGCGCTCAACCACTCTCTCTTAACCTGGAGGGCATGTCTCTTAACCTGGAGGGCATGGAAAAGCACCTGATTAGCCAAGCCCTGCGCTCTTTTGGTAAAAGCGTGGGCAAACAACGCGTGGCAGATGCGCTGGGTATAGGTATTGCCACGCTGTATCGTAAAATCAAAAAGCATAAACTTGAGCCGTAGATAAAACATCCGGTTTAAACACCCGTGTCTTCATCCTCCGGCACCTCTTGTATCCGGTCACTGTATTGAACTTCAGGACCCGTGACCACCCGGGCATCTCTGGCATATAACGAGATTGGCATGTGATTATATATAGTCCTTGCGCCATTAAATGCACCACCGAACAAGGTCAGAACAATGCATACAATCGCGACCGTAGGAAGGCCATCAAAATCCGGAAGTAGTACTGGTTTTGCAGCGAGTAATATGTTTTTTCTCATTATATAAGCAGGTTATATGGCTTTTGGAAAAATAATGCCTGTTGTTACTCAGGCAACACCACGATGGCACACTCTTCGGTGTACTTAGCACTACCTGGCTTCTGAGAAATGGACCATGCCAATCAGAACCTGCGTGTTCTGATTTTAGCCATTGTATGCTCAAGATTCTTAACCATTTCAGGAAATAGAGACTCACATAAAGCCAAGTGGTCTTCTGATTCAGTATTGTTAATGATATTCGTCATCTCGTTGTGTAGCTCACTTTTTTCATCTTCACTAAAAGAGACGGGCTGGTCAGGTTCATGTTGCGTGAAATCAATCATTTCAGCCAACCCATGGCTTACCGCCTCAAGAATGGTTTCTTTATCAATTTCACCTGAATCTATAAAATCCATCAACAGCTCTTTTAACTGATTTATTTTTAATGGATTGACTTACTCCCAATCTGAATGCGTTTAGCTTGTTGACACCTATATTCTTTTCTTTAGCGTATGCCATCAGCTGCTCTTCTGTGCCATCAGTGGTTTTATACTTACCGGCAAGGTATGAGGTTCCATTAATCAGATCCATGACAAGTTCATTAATAACATTGGCAATGACAATGCTTGCCGCTGTCGCTCCCGTCACTTTCTTATCGGTAAAAAGTGCAGTCGTTGCTGATTGAACCCCGAGGGCCATACCTCTGAAAACCATCAGCCTCCAGGCTGCAAAAAACATCCAGGCCTTTGCCGGGCTTATGCCTTTTTTACTGATTAGATAGGATTGTATGGCGGACCCGATTCCCATGGCTACGGTTTGAGGGATCAGCAGATCCATAAATAATTTTGGTGGATTACTGGCATCAGTACCACCTGTGGTAGCATAGTCTCCGGCTATTATTGAGCCAGCCACTACAAGCATTTATTGAGCCAGCCACTACAAGCATTGTCAGTACTTGAGCACCAAAGGTTTCCAGTGCCCACATCTTCCATGTAATTGCACTCTTTTCTTTTGGGTCGGTAACGAATTGTGAACTGACTCCCAAAGCATCTTTGGTGGTTTCAGCGCCAAAATAAGTCACAAGACTGGCGACCAGGCCAGCATATTTGGCTTTTTCCAGAGTCGGATTATCGGATGGTGTGCCGAGAAAGCTTTTGCTGGGATATCCCAATGATGTCTGCATAACTGCGGCTAATTCATCACCAGCGATAAACCCTGCAGAACCGACGCCAATCGCCGTCAGAAGGTGCAGCATTGTTCTCGCATCAGCCTTTGGATTTTTTGAGGCATGGCAGAGGCTACCGCCAATACTTCTTACCAGCATCTTCAACGCTTCAGGTTTGCTGTTCCATTCCTCAAAATCGCATTCAATAAGAGCCGTTGGTATAGTAATACCATCGGGTAGTACGGCATCATGAGTATTGTAGTACCCATCATCATGGCTGGCCTTTTCAAGATGAGTGACCCCGTCCATTATATAATCACTGACTCTCAGCGTAGATTGATCAACTTGGTAATCAGCTGCCCCCGTTTCCAGTGAGGCTGCTGAAGCATCCGCACTTTTTAATTGTTTGCTCCCTGAAGTCCAGGACGCAGTGTGTTTCATTCTCGTCGTTATTCTCGCCGGTTACCCAAAAGCCTCCAATTGCGTCGGTTTCAACAGTCACTCCAGAAGCGTTCTTTACTGTTACAGATAAACTGGGGGAACCTTTATACAGGCAGCAACCGGAATCAGGCTGCTTTAATTCGCAGGTCACGGTTAACGGAACCTTATTTCCTGCCTGATCCTCCGATTGAACTGAAAAGCTGATCGGTCCGGATTTTAACTTTTCACTCATGTTTTCTACTTGGCTGCCATCAAGTTTTTTCAACCTAAGGCCCGGCAAGATTCCTTTTTTTCTTTTCTCAACAGCGATTTTGTGAGGATCTGAATCTGTAGGAGCACCACGCAAGAGCATAGCGTCGCTTTCCGATGTTCCTGTCCCCGCGGCTGGGTTATTGCTATCAACAACAACTTCCTTTAGAGCAAAATCCTGCGCGGGTAGGCCGAGCGTAGGTGAACATTTAACATCCATCGTGTGTTCTCACTTTTAAATAGTTTTTAATGGTTAATTAAAAACCTGGTAGCTATACACTAACAAGTAAATTTCTTTGGGGAATAATTTCCGTTGATTGCGGTAAGCTATTCAAATAATTATATTTACATCCTGTTCCTTAGGATGAGGAGATTGATTAGCTACCATAGATCAGCTGTTCTGCTTACAGGATATTTCCGGATGAACTTTTATATTGCCAATTGATCTGTTGGTTCAGATGGTTGATCAATAACAAAGTAAGGGTATTCGACAGCCAAGTCGAAGAATACCTTTAACTAAGTACTGATGGGTTCTTTTTAACTTTTTGTTTCTATGAAGGGGTTGGTCATGCCCATCTGTATTCGGCTTATTAAGCTTTTCAGTTTTATTTGAAGGGCCAGAAATTTTGTGATTCTGATAAGTTGTACAGGAAAACATAATAGACTCCTAGCTTTTGAATAAGAATTGGTGCTTTGCTGGATGGATAGCTGATCAGGTTATTTGTTCTTCCCCCAATTTTAAAAATAGTTATGAATCGTAGCATGATCATTATTGAATATATAAAGTAGTACCGGTTTCATTATGAGTGGTAATAAATTTTTTTCATTTCAGTAAATATTTATATATCCTATGTAACGATAAAGTGAGTAGGTAATTGATATTGGAATAGTGAAAATATATCTCATCACTATTTTTATTATTTTAATGTCGATCAAATTGTAAGTAGGTGATGGTTTGCTTTCGTATATTTATGACCACATGCCCAGTAAATAGTTCCACCCCTTGGTAACCAGGGCTTAAGACTGACTACATCTTTATGGTTTGTTGGAGAAAAATATTTAAAACCAAACTGTCACCTACTTACCTGCTGTTTAAGTGATTGTTAAAGTCCTTCTCTTCCAAGTATTCTCAGCCTGATCCATCAAAATGATAATCACTTTATCATTAATGTTTAGAGGTTATTTGTCTTACTGTGTAGATGATAATTGTTTTCATTTGGAATGGTGTGATCAAATTAAGGTTTGAAGATTGGCTCCATTAATATTGATACAGGTCATTTATGGATTCTTCCTTTCTGTTAAGGATTAAAATCCCAGGAATAATATTTGTTCACGCTTTGTATCATAAATTTGCTTCAGATCATTTTATTGTTCAGTATCCAGCATACTGAACAAATGTCCCCTAATTCTGGCCTGAATCCTGCCTTTTCCTGTGCATCTGTATACGTCACTGCCTGTTTAAAAAGAAGGCAGATGAAAGCGGAAAAACGAAGCCCATTGAAGATTTGCCTATATAAAGGCATTAAGGGTGGCAGCCGCTGACTTTCCAGGAAAGCTTGAGAATCTTGAGGATGAGGAGTTTCGATAATGGGTGACATCATGCGTCCTGTCCCTTTGAGGGAAATGCTGGACCGAATCCATGGAGAATACAAAAGCAGCCAGTCTCTGTTTGGTATCCGGGCAGACCTGCTCTTCAGGAAAAAGAATGACCAGAGCATTCGAGTCTGCTCAGAAACGGCATCCACTGCTGTAGGTCCTGCTGCTGGCCCTCATACACAGCTGGCACAGAATATCATCGCTTCCTGGGCAGCCGGTGGTCGTTTTATCGAACTGAAAACCGTTCAGATCATGGACACGCTGGAGATCGAAAAACCCTGTATCGATCCGGAAGATGAGTGTTACAACACCGAGTGGTCCACCGAATTTACCCTGCCAAAAGCTTATGATGAATACCTGAAAGCCTGGGTGGTTCTCCATGTGCTGGAAGAAATGTTTGATCCGGCAATGATCAGCCGCGAGAAAACCTTCATCTTTAATATGAGCGTCGGCTATGACCTTGAGGGCATCAAGACCGTCCCCATGCAGACCTTCATCGATAGTATGATGGACAGCAGCGGTCATGAGAAGTTTGCCCAATACCAGGACATTGCCCGGGAATGGCTGAAGAGTGACGATGTTCAGGAAACCTTCCAGTGCAAAGACCGGGTGGATTCGCTGTTGGCAACAGTCGATCGTATTTCCGGCAAGATAGCCCGTTCCGTTACCCTCTCAACCATGCACGGTTGCCCTCCCCACGAAATCGAAGCGATCTGTCATTACATGATGACAGAAAAGCACATTGATACTTATGTAAAACTCAACCCAACGCTGCTGGGCTTCCAGTATGTACGTGAAGTGCTGGACAGCAGAGGATTTGGCTACATTGGTTTGAAAGAAGAAGCTTTCAGCCATGACCTGCAGATGGAAGATGCGATTCCCATGTTACACCGGCTTCGGAAAACCGGTGCTGATCTGGGTCTGAGCTTTGGGGTAAAACTCTCGAATACCCTGGGTTGTATCAATAATCGTGGACGCCTGCCAGGCGATGAGATGTACATGTCTGGTCGTTCACTCTACCCGCTGACGATTAATCTCGCTGCTGTTATCGCCCGCGAGTTTGATGGTCAGATGCCAATGTCTTACTCCGGCGGTGCCTGGAAAGGTAATGTCGCTGACATCTTTAATACCGGTATTCGTCCCATCACCATGGCCACTGAAATGCTGAAGCCGGGTGGCTATATGCGTTTGCGTGATTGTGCCCTGGCATTGGAAGACTGCGATAGCTGGGCCCGGGAAACGGTTGATGTGGCTGCGCTGGAAATACTGGCAGCCAAAGCATTGACCGCTGATGAGTACACCGAAAAGAACTGGCACGAAACACCAACGCGCCAAAAGGCAACGTCACCGCTGACTGATTGCACTATCGCCCCCTGTAAGCAGGCATGTCCTATTGGTCAGGATGCGCCAGAGTACATTCAGCTGGTAGCCAATGGGCAGTACCAGCAGGCTCTCAGTCTGATTTATGACAAAAACCCACTGCCAGGTATTACCGGTCATATCTGTGACCATCAATGCATGTTCAGTTGTTCCCGTAAGGATTATGAAGGTGCTGTTCGTATCCGCGATATGAAGCGGATTGCCATGGAAAAAGGCTGGGATGAATATAAGGCTGCCTGGCAGCAGCCAGCCCAGGAACAAACCGCTCGTTGTGCCGTTATCGGTGCCGGTCCTGCGGGTCTGTCTGCTGCTTATTTCATGGCCCGTGCCGGCTTCCCGGTGGTGGTGTTTGAAAAAGAGAGAGACGCGGGCGGTATTATTCGTAATGTACTGCCAAATTTCCGTATTCCAGCCGAAGTGATTCAGCAGGATATTGACTTTGTTAAGTCTCATGGGGTGCAGTTCGAGTTTGGCTGTGATCCCAAGCTGGATGTACTGGATCTGAAGCACAGTGGTTTTGATTTTGTCTTCCTGGGGATCGGTGCCGAGAAAGGTAACAAGATGCCGCTTGAAGGTGATCGCAGTCGTTTATTGGCATCCCTTCAGTTCCTGCGTCAGTTCAATGAAGCGCCAGAAACCATCAGCCTTGGCAAACGCGTAGTTGTTGTTGGTGGTGGTAACACCGCGATGGACAGTGCCCGTGCGGCCCTGAAAGTGCCGGGTGTTGAAGAGGTTCGGGTGTTCTACCGCCGTACTGAAGACGAAATGCCTGCTGACCGGGAAGAGTATGGCAATGCCGTTAAAGACGGTGCTCGCTTCCAGTTCCTGACTAACCCTGAAAGCATGACCGAAGACGGCATGCTCACCTGTCGCATCATGAAGCTGGGCGAGCCGGATGCCAGTGGTCGTCGCCGTCCCGTAGCCACCGAAGAAACCTGCACACTGCCCGTTGATACCATTATTACCGCGATTGGTGAGCAGGCGGATTCCGAGCTGCTGAACAAGATGGGTATCCCGTTGGGTACTGATGGCTGGGCGGCTGTTGACCGTCACACCAAAGAGACAGGCGTCAGCAATGTCTTCCTGATTGGTGATGCTCATACCGGTCCATCCACTGTCGTCCGCTGCATTGATGAAGCCAGAAGAGCGACGGATACTGCCATTGCCCGTAACCAGGCGCTGGTTCATCGCTCTTTTGAATACAAGAGTACTGAAGTACCTGCAGCCGATGAGAAAGTGATTCGTGCCCGTCGTGGCCTGATCCCCATGAGCTCTGTGCCTGCTGATGATACTGAGGCATTTGCCCGTCAGGAAGGTGAACGCTGCCTCGAATGTAATCACATCTGTAACAAGTGTGTGGATGTTTGTCCAAACCGGGCCAACGTAGCCGTCGAAATTCCGGGTTTCAAAGAGAAGTATCAGATTCTGCACCTGGACGCATACTGCAACGAATGTGGCAACTGTGCCCAGTTCTGTAACTGGGAAAGCAAGCCTTATAAAGAGAAGTTCACTGTCTTCAGTTTGATGGAGGACTTTGAAAATAGCACCAACAGCGGCTTCCTGGTTCAGGATGATATGGTCTGGCTGCGTAGTGCGGGCTCTGATGGAAAAAAGCGGGTCAATCAAATGTCCATCAATGTGATGGGCGAGTTGAGCGAGGTCCCCCGTGGACAGGATGATCTGTGCAGGATTATCAGTCATGTCTACCTGAACCACGCTTATCTGCTGGGTAAGGTTTATCTATAAGACCGCTGCCCGCTATCCGCTGCCCGCCACCCGCAGAAGCGAAGGACGTTCTGGCTTTTTCGGGTCGCGGGTGGCGGACCGCGGGAAGCGTTCTTTCAATGATAAGGATAAGTTGTATGTTACTGATAAAAAATGCCACCGCTGTTCAATTTGAACCTGCCAGAGTCACCGAAGGGGTGGATATTCTGGTGGATGGCAACAAGATTGTTGAAGTAGGTTCTCAGGTTGACCATGCCAAAGCGACCCGGACCATCGATGCTGCAGGTCGCCTGGTGATGCCGGGTATTGTCTGCAGCCATAACCATTTTTACTCCGGCCTTTCCCGGGGGGTGATGGCCGAAATCAAGCCCTGTCCTGACTTTATCAGTACGCTGAAGAACCTCTGGTGGAAAGTGGATCGGGCCATTGATGAGGAGATTCTTTATTACAGTGGCCTGATCTGTTCACTGG
This sequence comes from Endozoicomonas sp., assembly GCA_965261315.1. Classification (GTDB taxonomy): domain Bacteria; phylum Pseudomonadota; class Gammaproteobacteria; order Pseudomonadales; family Endozoicomonadaceae; genus Endozoicomonas. The sequence goes on from CBDHDM010000049.1 coordinate 72,679, forward strand.
ATGCCATTAAGGCAGGTTGTACTTCCGTTATTGATCATCACGCATCTCCCGCCTATATCAAAGGTTCCCTGAATACACTGCGCAAGGCTTTCCTTAAGGCTGGCCTGCGGGGAATGACCTGTTTTGAAACCACTGACCGTAATGGTGGTATCAAAGAGCTTGAAGCCGGTGTTCGGGAGAACATAGAGTTTGCCAACCTGGTAAGCAGCGCCAGAGCTAAGGGTGATGAGCCTTACCTGGTGGAAGCTCATATTGGTGCCCATGCACCTTTCACGGTTTCCAATGATGGTCTGGGCATGCTGTCCGATGCGGTACGTGAAACCGGTCGAGGCCTGCATATCCATGTAGCGGAAGATAAGTATGATGCAACATGGAGCCGGCATCACTATGGTCAGGAGCTGATCCAGCGTCTGGACAGCTTTGGGCTGATCAATGAGAAAACGCTGGTAGGTCACGGTCTCTACCTGACTCCGGCGGATATTGAACTGTTAAATGAAAAAGATGCGTATCTGGTTCATAACCCCCGCTCCAATATGAACAACCATGTGGGGTATAACGAACACCTGACGTCTTATAAGAATGTTGCCCTGGGTACTGATGGTATCGGCAGTGATATGTTTGAAGAGCTGAAGTTTGCCTTCTTCAAGCATCGTGATGCGGGTGGTCCATTATGGCCTGACAGCTTCGTGAAGTTCCTGGATAACGGTAACCGTTTGCTGGAAAGAAACTTCGGTGGCCATTTCGGTCGTCTGGAAGCCGGCTATCAGGCTGATCTGGTGATCTACGACTACAACAGCCCAACCCCTCTACAGGCAGAAAACCTGCCTGGCCATATGGCATTTGGAATGAACAGCAGTGGTGTAAGAACCGTCATTGTTGATGGCGCTGTTGTTTATGAAGACGGCTGCTACCCATTTGATGTCAACGAAATTTATGCCGAAGCACGGAAAGCTGCACGGCGTTTGTGGAAAGGTATGGACAGTCTCAGCTGAAAAAATAATCAGTCATAAGCCGGGGGAGTGCCTTTGACGGGTATTCCCACTTAACCGGTCTTTGGGGGAAATCATGCTAAATACCGATGTTGACCATTCTTCATTAGAGAAGAATACAGAGTCTCATGACAATTCACTGCTGGAACGAATCTTCAAATTGAAGAAGCACGGGACAACGGTGAAGATGGAGGCGCTGGCGGGGTGTACCACCTTCATCACCATGTGTTATGTGGTGTTCGTTGTACCTGAAATGCTCTCGGCGGCAGGCATGGATCGTGGGGCACTGTTTGTTGCGACCTGTCTGATTTCCGCCATCAGCTGTATTGCCATGGGGCTGTTTGCCAACTGGCCAGTGGGGTTGGCTCCAGGCATGGGACTGAATGCCTTCTTTGCTTATGCTGTCGTGCTGGGTATGGGCTACTCCTGGGAGCAGGCGATGGGTGCCGTGTTCTGGGGAGGTATTGGCTTTATGCTGCTGAGTATCTTCAAGGTGCGGGAGTGGATTGTTGACAGCATCCCCAAAGGGCTGCGCATTGGTATTACTGCGGGTATCGGCTTATTTCTGGCGCTGATTGGTCTTAAATCTGCAGGTATTGTCGTTGCTAACCCTGGCACAATTGTCGGTCTGGGTGATATCACCAGCTTTGCACCGGTGATGGCGAGCTTGAGCCTCTTCCTCATTCTTTCCTTGAGTTACCGCAAAATGAAATCTGCGGTACTGGTCTCCATTGCCATTGTTACTCTCATTGCCCTTATTACAGGTCAGGTGCAGTTTACCGGGATTGTCGCTTTGCCACCGAGCATCGCTCCGATCTTTGGCAAGCTGGATATCATGGGTTCTCTGAATCCTGACATGATCGGTGTCATCGTTGCCTTCATGTTCGTCAACCTGTTTGACACCACCGGCACATTGATCGCTGTGGGTGATAAAGCAGGTCTTGCTGATGAAAACGGCAAGATGGAAAACATGAGCAAGGCCATGGCTACTGATGGTACCGCCTCATGGGTTGGCGCTATATTCGGCGCTCCTACCGTTACTACCTATGTAGAAAGTGCATCTGGTGTAGCTGTCGGCGGTCGTACTGGTCTGACTGCTGTGTTCATTGGCCTGCTGTTCCTTTTGACGCTGTTCCTCTCCCCACTGGCAGGTATGGTGCCTGGATATGCAACGGCTGGTGCTTTGTTATATGTAGCGGTTTTGATGACAGCCAGCCTGGGGGAGATGGACTGGTCAGATCTGACTGAAGCCGGCCCTGTTGTCATTACCACGATTATGATGCCGCTGAGTTTTTCCATCGCTAACGGTATCGCGCTGGGCTTTATTGCCTATCCGGTGATCAAGCTACTGGCCGGTCGAGTTAAGGAAGTCAGTATCAGTGTCTGGGTGTTGGCCATTATGTTCGCCCTTAAATTTATCATTTTCGGTATATAAATCATCAGTCCGGTTATTGCCGGACTGACCGTTTCTAGATTGGTATAAATAGGCAAAAACTATGATCAGGGAATTTTTGCAGCCTGAGACTCTTCAGGAGGCTCTGGCCATGAAAGAGCAACATGGTGATCAGGCGGTCTATATGGCCAGTGGTGCCCGGTTGAATGCGGCCCCAACGAAAACTGAAAAGGCAATTGCCATCAGTCTTTCAAGGCTGGGCCTGGAAACCATCAAGCAGACCGATGACGGTTGGGAAATGGGGGCAATGACCACATTGCAACAGGTCATTGATCAACCAGAAATGCCGGAAGGTCTGCGGGAAGCTGCGTCCCTGATTTTCAGCAGAAATATGCGAAACCAGATCACCCTGGGCGGCGAGATTGCCGCCAACCTGAAAGCCTGTCAGGTAGTACCTGCATTATTGGCCATGGATGCGGAAGTTGAACTGGCTGAAGGTGACCGAATGACGGTAGAAGCCTGGCAGCAAAAGCCTTATGGCTTAATCACCAAGGTGATCGTTCCTGCCAGCTTGCATTATTGCCGCAGTGAGAAGGTGGTAAAAAGTTGCGCTGGCCTGCCTATCGTCAGTGTATCTCTGGCGGTAAACATTAAGGAAGGCAGGAAACAGTTTGGTATTGCGCTTGCTGGCGTGGCAGAAAAAGCCATTCGTCTTCACGATGTAGAAGCTTTACTCGCTGATCAGGGTCTTCAGGGGCGTGAAGCCATTGAAGAAGCCGTTGCCAAATCAGTATTCCCTGAAACTGATTTTCTTGGCAGCGCTGAATACAAGCGTCACCTCAGCAGCGTTCTCGTTGGGCTGCTGGTAGAAGAGTTTAATGGACGGAGTAACTGATCGTGGAAATCGTCTTTACCCTTAATGGCAAGCAGAAAGCGATTCAGGCAGAGGCCGGTGAAAATGTTCAGGTGCTTCTGAAGCGTCTGGGTATGCGTGCCGTTCGTAACAGTGATGATGGTTATGGCTTCGCCGGATCCGATACCATTTTACTGGATGGCTGCTCTGTTAACGCATCACTGCTCATTGCTGCGCAACTCGAAGGGCGCGAGGTGTTAACACCAGAGTCGCTGAATGAATACGGCAAGCTCAGTCCTGTGCAGTCTGCACTGATTGATGCAGGTGTGATCCAGTCTGGTTATAACGACCCGGCTCTGGCTCTATTGATTACCGACCTTCTGAAGCGTAACCCAAACCCATCTAAAGCAGAGATTAGCGATGTAATGTCGTCCATCTTCCTGCGTGAGAGTGCTTATCAGCAGGTCTATGATGCTGTTGAAATTGCCCGCCAGCGTACTGTTAATCCAGAATTTATAGCGAACAGTGTGCCTTCTTTTGTTGGTGAAAACCGCGAGGTCGGAAAGCCCGGTGGTAAGGTGGACGCGGCACAATCCATTAAGGCAGAACCCTGTTTTGTTGAGGACTTTGTCGCACCGGATGCCTGCGTCCTGAAGATGCTGCGCAGTCCTCATGCTCATGCTTATATCGCCAGCATTGATACCAGCGAAGCAGAAGCAATGCCTGGTGTGGTTGCTGTGTTTGATCACCGCAACTGCCCTGACGTTTATTACACGCCAGGTGGCCAGACAGCACCTGAGCCTTCACCTCTTGACCGTCGTATGTTTGGCCAGAAGGTCCGGCATTACGGTGACCGTGTTGCTGCTGTGGTTGCGGAAACTGAGGAACAGGCAGAAGCGGCGCTGAAAGCCATCAAGGTGGATTACGAAGTCCTTAAACCTGTGTTGTCCATTGCTGAAGCCATGGCAGAAGATGCTCCCGTCGTTCATAACGGTGTGATCAGCTACAGTGTTGGTGCACCTGATGATCTGGAGGAGCAGAATAAAACATCCGATCTCCGTGATGGCAAAATTCACTTCAACTTCCCGTTTGGTGGTGATCCCAAGAAAAATATTGCTGCTCGCGGCCATGGTGAAATTGGTGATATTGACCAGGGCTTTGCGGAAGCGGATGTTATTCTCGAAAGGACTTACCAGTCACGCCAGTCTCAGCAACTGCCTCCAGAACAGCATCTCTGCTACACCTATATGGAAGGTGACCGGATTGTTGTCCGTGCTGCAACACAGGTGCCTTGGCATGTGCGCCGTAAAATCGCCATTGTGCTGGGCCTGAAACAGCACAAGGTTCATGTTATCAAAGAGCGCCTGGGCGGTGGCTTTGGTTCCAAGCAGGATATCCTGGTGGAAGAAGTCTGTGCTTTCGCAACACACAGCACTGGTCGTCCAGTTCTGTTCCGTCATACCCGTGAAGAAGAGTTTATTGCCACTTCTACACGACATGTGGCAGAAATTGATATCAAGATGGGTGCAAAGAAAGACGGTACGATCACTGCGTTTGATGTGAACTTCCGCTTTAATACCGGCCCTTATGGCAACCATGCCCTGACGGTACCCTGTAATGCGCCGGCGATTTCTCTGCCGCTTTACCCTTGCCCCAATGTGCGTTTCAAGGTGGATACCTATTATTCCAATATTGTGCCTACCGGTGCTTACCAGGGATACGGTGGTCCAAAGGGTAACTTTGCAGTACAGATGATTGTGGCTGAAATGGCCGATGCCCTGGGCATTGATCATCTGGAGATGGTTGAGAAGAACCGGGTGCGGGAAGGACAGAAACTGGAGCTTCTTGGCAAGGTGGGTGAAGGCAAACTGCCCTCCAAGGTGCCTACTGCCTACAGTTGTGCTCTTGGGCCCATCCTGGAACAGGGTGCTGCTGGTTTTGGCTGGGGTACACCGAAAGAAGAGCCAAAAGATCCATACATCAAGATTGGCCGTGGCATTGCGACCATGCAACAGAAGTCTGGTATTCCAGATATTGATCAGGCCAATGCCTGGGTCAAGCTGGCATCTGATGGCACATTGATTGTTCACTCTGGTGGTGCCGATATCGGTACCGGTCTGGATACGGTTGTCGCAAAACTGACCGCCGAAGTGCTCTGCACCGAACTGTCCGATATCCATGTGATCTCCGGCGATACCGACCACTGCCTGTTTGATAAGGGCGCTTATGCTTCCAGTGGTACCTGCTTCTCTGGCAATGCAGCCCGCCTTGCGGCAGAAGACCTGCGCAGCAAAGTTCTGAAAACTGCGGCTCATCTGCTGGAAGAGCCAGTGGAAGAGCTGGTTGTAGAACACCCTGGCGTGGTTCGTGGCAGTAAAGGTTCCATCAGCTTTGGAGAAATTGCGCACTACGCTGAAAGTGGTACAGGCTGTGGTCAGTTGATGGGGCAGGGTAGCTTTATTACCAGTGAGTTTGCCTTCCCTTACGGTGCCAACTTTGCCGAAGTTGCCGTTGATACCCGGACTGGCAAGGTATCTCTCCGCAAGTTCCACGCTCTTCTGGATTGTGGCACGCCCATCAATCCGGAACTGGCCCTTGGCCAGATCTATGGCGCCAGCATGCGTGCCATTGGCCATACCCTGCAGGAAGCCATTCAGTATGATGAGCATGGTCGTGTGGTGAATGCCAACTTTGCCGACTATGGTGCGCCGATGGTGGGTGACCTGCCGGAAGACTTCCTGGCGGTGCTGGTGCCCAGTGATGATCCGGTGGGGCCATTTGGTGCCAAGTCGGTTTCGGAAATCAGTGTTAATGCGGCAGCGCCGGCTATTGCTTCTGCGATTCACGATGCCACTGGCGTGTGGGTTCGGGACTGGCATATTACGCCAGAGAAAATGCTGATGGCATTAAAGGAGAGCGTACTCTAAGGGTAGTGATCGAAACCGCTCTCCCTTTCCGACCCAATAAAGGAAGAGCGGTATCATTATTTGAATCAACTATGCTTTACGATTTCTTTTTCTGGTTAATCAGGAGGTTTACATGGAATCAAAAGCAATCGTAAGGCCTGTTGGTATTTCGATGTTAAGATATGGCGAAACTACGGGTTATTTAGATTTGACAGAACCAGCCGTGCTTTTTGGTGGACACTGCATTACCAGGAAACAGCATAAAGATATTGGTTCAATAATGGCTCATAAACATGGGATAAAAAAATTTGAAGAGATAGAAAATAAATATAAACAGATGAGTGAGTACTCTGTAGAGTGTTTGGACTCATTCATTAAAAATTATCTGGAACTTTTTATTAATAACAGATGTAGACGTCCTGCTAATTATAGGGTAACACATTATGTAGCTAGTATTTTGTGTGAATTTAAATCAATGGGAAATCGAGCAAGCAGTGATACCTATTGGTATCGCTTGAAAAATAGATTTTAATTTCATTTTTTACAACTGAATACTGAATTAAGGCAAGACTAAATACATTTGTAACGTAACCATTTAATAAACCGTGATAACAATACAATTAAAGCCATAAGAATTCTTATGCTCTAAATCGGGGAAACAGCAATGAAGTCGTTTTACGAGATTGAAGATCGGCCTCCACTGGGAATATCACTGGTTCTTGCTCTTCAGCATATGCTGGCCGCCTTTGGCGCCATCATTGCGGTTCCCCTGGTGGTAGGCGGGGTGCTGGGATTACCGGAAAGCACCATGGTCAGTATTGTCAGTGCCGCACTATTGGTTTCTGGCCTGGTGACCATGGTTCAGTGTCTTGGCCTTGGCCCGGTGGGCATTCGTATGCCCTGTGTGATGGGCACCAGCTTTACCTTTGTGGCCGTGGCTATTGCCATTGGTCAGGAACATGGCCTATCCGGCATTCTCGGTTCTGCCCTGGGTGGTTCGCTGGTCATGATTATTGGTAGCCAGTTTATGGGACAGGTAAGAAAACTGTTTCCGCCCATTGTCTCTGGCACCGTGATTTTAATGATCGGTGTGTCATTAGTACCGGTTGGAACCGACTGGTTTGCCGGTGCGCTGCCCGGCAGTGCAGACTATGGCGCCCTGCCTCATCTGATGATCGGCCTGCTGGTCGCCATTGTGGTGATTGGTCTGAACCGACGGGGTTCCGGGCTGTTCAAAACCGGCGCCATTGTTATTGGTATGGCTGTGGGCTACGTGCTCAGTATTGTTATGGGCGATGTGGACTTTTCACCTATTGGGCAGGCCGCTGCCATCCGGATTCCCAGTTTGTTACCCGTAGAGTTGACCTTCCCGATCACCGGTGTGATCAGCATGGGCATTATCTATCTGGTGACCATTATGGAGTCCACCGGAGATTTCCTGGCATTAAGTGAAGTCAGCCATTGCAAACTCACGGGTAAACGACTGTCACGGGGTATTCTCTGTGACGGTGTCGGCAGTGCCCTTGCTTCGCTGTTTGGTACTACACCGTTTTCGTCGTTCAGCCAGAACGTCGGCATCGTAGCCATTACCGGTGTTGCCAGTCGTTTCGTAGTGGCCCTGACCGGTGGCCTGCTGATGATTGCCGGATTCTTTCCAAAACTGGCGGCGCTGATTATCACGGTTCCGCAACCGGTACTGGGTGGTGCCAGCATTGTTATGTTCGGCATGATTATCGCTGCGGGCGTGAAAATGCTGTCCCGGGTCGATCTGGATGAGCGCAATAGCATTATTGTTGGTGTCAGCATCACGGCCGGTCTGGCGGTGACTACCCGTCCGGATATTCTTGAATACCTTCCTTCTTTCTTCCAGGTCAGCCTTTCTTCCGGCATTGCAACCGCCGCTTTGGTGGCCGTGCTGCTTAACCAGATGTTCGGGCATGGGGCAACTGATCAGGAAGTGGACGACGAGACTGAAGAAGCAGTCAGCAGCGCAAAAATACAACCTTTAAATACGGAACTGGTTTCCTGATATTGATGTAGACGTACGCTTCCCATGACCTTGATCAGTGCTGGCTGAAAATGCTCTGGTATGGTGGGAAGCGTTCAGTTAAGGAGTCGTTATGAATACCCTGGATATGACCCAACCCACCGGACGCTCTCCGGTACAGGGTACTGGTCCGGTTGCTGTCCGCAAGCCGGTTTATCAGAACTCGTTACCCCCATGTAATCACACCTGCCCGGCGGGTAATGATATCCAGGGTGCCCTGGCTCTGGCTCAGGAAGGTCGCTTTGAAGATGCATGGCGCACTTTTATGGCCAATAACCCGCTGCCTTCTACCCATGGCCGGATCTGCTATCACCCCTGTGAAGGTGGATGCAGTCGTGTTCATGTGGACGACGGAGTCAGTATTCATTCCATCGAGCGTTTTCTGGGTGATATGGCCATCGAGCAGAACTGGCACATGCCAGTTCCGAAAACCGAGAGCGGTAAAAAAGTGCTGGTGATTGGTGCCGGGCCTTCTGGTTTGACGGCGGCCTACCATCTTCGTCTGCAGGGACATACGGTTGAAATTCGTGAAGCCGCGCCGATTGCCGGTGGCATGATGCAGTTTGGTATTCCAGCCTACCGCTTACCTCGTGAGGTGCTTGCAGCAGAGATTGCCCGTATTGAGTCTATGGGTATTACCATTACTCTGAATCATCGGGTAGAAGATCTGATGGCTGAAAAGCAGGAAGGTCAGTTTGATGCCGTCTATCTCGCGATCGGTGCTCATATTGGTAAGCAAGTTGATATTCCTGCCCGCGATGCGGGTAAGGTTCTCGATGCTGTGAGCTTCCTCCGTGAAACCGGGATGGGCGAAAAGCCGGTATTAGGTCGCCGGGTTGCCGTATACGGCGGTGGTAATACGGCAATGGATGCTGCAAGAACGGTAAAAAGAATGGGGGTGGATGAAGCAATGATCATCTATCGCCGAGACCGTGATCATATGCCAGCCCACAGTTTTGAAGCCGATGAGGCCGAAGCGGAAGGCGTTAATATTCACTGGTTGAGAACCATTCAGAATATTGAGGGCAGTGAATTTCAAGTCGAGATCATGGATGTTGACGACAGTGGTCGCCCTCAACCCACTGGCCGCTATGAAACCTTGCAGGTCGATTCTCTGATCCTGGCTTTAGGGCAGGATGTAGACCGGGGCATGCTCAATAATGTGCCCGGGCTTGAGTTTGATCAGTGGGGTTCATCGGTAACGGTTAATGAAACCATGATGACCGGCTGCGAAGGTATTTTTGCCGGTGGCGATATGGTGCCTTCTGACCGGACAGCGACCATTGCTGTCGGACATGGTAAGAAAGCCGCCCGCTGTATGGGTGACTGGTTACAAGGAAAAACCACCAGAGAGATCACAGTAAAGCATTTGGTGGACTACGACGGACTTCACCTCTGGTATCGTACCCAGGCAGACCGTCAGCATGAGGATGCCCTTTCTCCAGAGCAGCGTAATGACTTCAGTGAAGTGGTCCATGGTCTCAGTGAAGCCCAGGTTCGTTTTGAGGCCAGTCGCTGTTTCTCCTGCGGTAACTGTTTTGAATGTGATGGCTGCTTTGGGGCCTGTCCTGAAGGGGCGATTACCAAGTTGGGTAAAGGTGAGGGGTATCAGGTTAATCATGATCTCTGTACCGGTTGCCTGGCCTGCTACAACCAGTGCCCATGTCATGCTATTGAGATGCAGGCCGTTCAACAGGAAGTCTCTTTGCCAGTAATGGCTGTTCGTATGGAGGTACGGTGATGTCGCAGCGCAATCATTCTCAAGAGCCGCATTCTAAAGAGCAACCTGCTCGCGTCACCATTGATGGTAATGAGGCTGCAGCGTACGTCGCTTATCGAACTAACGAAGTCTGCGCCATCTATCCTATTACTCCGTCGTCTAATATGGCGGAGCTGGCAGAACAGTGGGCGGCCGAAGGTGTCAATAATATCTGGGGCGGTAAGCCTCATGTGGCCCAGATGCAGAGTGAGGCCGGTGCTGCTGGTGCCGTTCACGGTTCGTTGCAGACCGGCGCATTAACCACCACCTTTACGGCATCACAGGGTTTGATGTTGATGTTGCCCAATATGTATAAAATTGCCGGTGAATTGACGCCTGCGGTTTTCTACGTAGCAGCACGTTCACTGGCAACCCAGGGGCTATCCATTTTTGGTGATCATCAGGATGTGATGGCAGCAAGAGGCACAGGGTTTGCCATGCTGTCCGCCAGCTCGGTTCAGGAAGCCCACGACCTGGCATTGATTGCCCAGGCTGCAACGCTGGAATCACGCATACCCTTCATGCATTTCTTTGATGGTTTCAGAACCTCTCATGAAATCAATAAAATTTCTTTGATGCCTGATGCCGTTATCCGGGCAATGATTGATGACAAGCTGGTACATGAACATCGTCGTCGTGCTTTGAACCCTGAAAATCCGGTTATTCGTGGTACTGCCCAGAACCCGGATGTTTACTTCCAGGCACGGGAAAGCGCCAGCTCATTCTATGAAAAAACACCGGATATTGTTGAAGCCTGTATGTGGCGGTTTGCTGGTTTGACCGGTCGCCATTACCGTCCATTCAGCTGGTATGGACCAAAAAATGCCAAACGGCTGATCGTATTGATGGGCTCAGGTGCAGAAACCGTCAAAATGACCATGGAAGCGATGAATCGTGAATTGCCTGAAGAAGATCAGGTCGCGATGATTCAGGTAAGGCTTTATCGACCCTTCTCAGCCGAGCGCTTCCTTCATATTCTGCCTGAATCCATTACCAGTATTGCGGTACTGGACCGTACCAAGGAGCCCGGCGCCAGTGGTGAGCCTCTCTATCAGGATGTGATGACGGTACTTTCCGAAGGCTATATGAACGACCGGATTAAACGCCTGCCGAAGGTGATTGGTGGTCGTTATGGTCTTTCCAGTAAAGAGTTCACGCCGGCCATGGTTAAGGCTGTGTATGATGAATTGAGTAAAGAACAGCCGAAAAACCACTTCACCGTTGGCATTAACGACGATGTGATGGGCTCCAGTCTGGAGTATGACACATCCTTCGTTATTGAAGATTCGGAAAGCGTCCGGGCTATGTTCTTTGGTCTGGGTGCGGATGGTACGGTCGGTGCCAACAAGAACTCCGTGAAAATTATCGGTAGCGATCCCCAGCTGAATGCCCAGGCGTATTTTGTGTATGACTCGAAAAAGTCGGGCTCTCAGACCATTTCACACCTGCGCTTTGGTAAGCAGCCCATTGAGGCGCCTTACCTGATTCAATCCGCCAGTTTTGTTGCCTGTCATCAGTTCAATTTCCTGGAGCGTACCGATATGCTCGGCAATATTGAGCCGGGCGGTATCTTCCTGCTGAACAGCCCCTATGGGCCTGATGATGTGTGGTCACAACTGCCAGGGCGGGTGCAGGAGCAACTGATTCATAAGAAACTCAAACTGCATGTTATTGATGGCTCCGCTGTGGCCAAGGCTGCGGGAATGGGCAACCGCACCAATACCATTATGCAGACCTGCTTCTTTGCACTGTCTGGTGTTCTGCCAAGGGATGAAGCTATTTCCCGCATCAAAAAAGCCATTGAAAAGACCTATCGCAGCAAAGGGGCTGATGTGGTTGAGCGGAACTTCCGGGCGGTGGATCAGACCCTTGAACATCTCTATCCGGTAAAAATTCCGGCCTATATTGAGCATGGGGAGATCACTGTAGAAAACCCCGTGGTTCCGACAAATGCCCCGGAATTTGTTAAAAGCGTCACTAGTCGTATGATTAGTGGTCAGGGCGACCTGATTCCGGTCAGTCAGATTCCGGTAGACGGCACCTGGCCCAGTGGTACAACTCAATGGGAAAAACGCAATATTGCCCTGCAGATTCCGGTCTGGGATGAAGAGGTCTGCATTCAGTGTGGCAACTGCAGTATGGTCTGCCCCCATGCCGCCATTCGTGCAAAGTTCTATAATGAAGTCCGCTTGGTAGACGCTCCGGAAGGTTTTAAATCGGCACCCATCAGTGCCCGGGGCTTCCCGGAAACCCGCTATACCCTGCAGACCTATCCGGAAGATTGCACCGGCTGCGGACTCTGTGTAGAAGCCTGTCCGGTTAACAATCCGAAGAAAAGTGGTTACCGTGCCGTCAATATGGTGGATAAACCAGCGGATCTGGAACCGGAAAAACAGAACCTGTCGTTCTTTGAGCAGTTACCCATCAATGACCGTCGGCAGGTGGATTTTTCAACGGTTCGTGGTATTCAGTTCCTTGAGCCTTTGTTTGAATTCTCCGGTGCCTGCAGCGGTTGTGGCGAAACCCCTTATCTCAAACTGATCACACAACTGTTTGGTGATCGTTTGCTGGTGGCCAATGCCACCGGTTGTTCGTCCATTTTTGGTGGTAACCTGCCTACCACACCATGGTCAAAGAATGCGGAAGGGCGAGGTCCGGCTTGGGCAAACTCATTGTTTGAAGATAACGCCGAGTTTGGTTTTGGCTTCCGTCTTTCCAGTGATCATCAGGCTGAACAGGCCGTGCTGGAGCTGGAGTCTTTCCGTGGACAGCTGGGTTCTGATCTGGTGGATAGTATTATTCATGCACCCCAGGGGAATGATACCGAGATTCACCAGCAGCGTGACCGGCTGAAAACCGTCAGAGATAAACTGGCCCTTATTCATACACCCGCAGCCGACAGTCTCAGAGCGGTTATGGATCGGCTGTTAAAACGGGTTGTCTGGATCGTCGGCGGTGATGGCTGGGCTTACGACATTGGTTCTGGAGGCCTCGATCACGTGTTGGCCAGTGGCCGGAACGTGAATGTGCTGGTAATGGACACAGAAGTCTATTCCAATACCGGCGGTCAGGCGTCAAAATCAACGCCAATGGGTGCCGTTGCGAAATTTGCCGCTGCTGGTAAGCGTTCGGCCAAGAAAGATGTGGCTCTTCAGGCCATTGCCTATGGCAATGTGTATGTGGCACGAATTGCCATGGGGGCCAGTCCTCAGCAAGCGTTACAGGCAATTCGCGAGGCTGAAGCCTGGCCAGGACCTTCTCTGGTCATCGCTTATTCACACTGTATAGCCCACGGTATTAACATGACTCACGGTATGGAACAGCAGCGATTAGCCGTGCGTTCCGGCCATTGGCCGCTGTTCCGTTACAACCCTGGTCGCACAGATCACCATGAGAATCCATTTATTCTGGACTCTCTGAGACCCAGTGTGCCGCTGACGGATTACATTCGAAATGAGGTGCGCTATCGAGCCCTGAATATTGCCTGTCCTGATGAGGCGGGTGCCATTCTGGAGGAGGCTCAGACGGTGATCAACCGGAAGTGGGGAGTCTACGAGGAAATGGCCACTCATAACGCGATGGACTTTGTACCGGAAAAGGCATCAGCAGTTCACTAGAAGATTTATTTACTGCTGAAGCTGACGAGATATCGTTCTCTGAGCTTCAGTGGTAAACCAGGAGTATAGATGATGGATTTGACCACCAAATACATGGGGTTAAGCCTTAAAAATCCGCTGATAGCAGCAGCCAGTCCGTTGACGTCTACTGTTAAAAGTATTCAGCGTCTGGAAAAAGCAGGCATTGCCGCTGTTGTTCTGCCATCGCTGTTTGAAGAACAGATTCGCAGGGAGCAGGAAGAGGAAGAGCGGATTGCCATGTCCAGGAATGACCTGTTCCCGGAAGCGACCTCTTTTCTACCCGCAGGGTTGACGTTGGAGCGAGGTTCTCAGGCGTACCTGGACACCATCCATAAAACCAAAGCGGCCGTAGATATTCCCGTTATTGCCAGTCTTAATGGCTGCTCTGAAGGGGGGTGGGTTGATTATGCACGGCAAATCGAACAGGCCGGTGCCGATGGTATTGAACTGCATATTTATTACAACCCGCCATCGCTGGATATTACCGGAAGGCAGGTTGAAGACGTTTATCTGGACGTCGCAAGGCGTGTGAAAAACAGTGTCACCATTCCTGTGGCGCTGAAGGTTGACCCGTTCTTCAGTGCTTTCGGCAATATGGCCAGACAGTTTGATGAGATTGGCGTGGATGCCTTGGTGATGTTTAACCGGATGCTGCAACCTGATTTTAACCTCAACAACATGCTGGTTGAACCAAGCTGGCCGATCAGCAAGGCCGGTGAAATCGGTATTCCGTTACGCTGGATCAGCGTCCTTCATGGCAAGGTCAATGCCTCTCTGGCGGCTACTTCTGGTGCCTATGATCATGAAGATATAGTCAAATATCTGCTGGGTGGTGCGGATACGGTGATGCTGGCTTCAGCATTGATTCGCAATGGCGCGGACTATGTGTCAGTGCTGTTGAAAGGACTGGAGGTCTGGTTGAAGCAACGGGACTTTGAAGACCTGAATGAGATGCGTGGAATGATGAGCCAGCGCTCTGTTGCCAACCCCGAGGCGTTTGAGCGAGCCAACTATATTCGAACGGTAGATGGAGTCCGGAAATAATGAAGACAACGGGCTGGTAAATACTACTGCCGTACCAACCCTTCCACCCTCTGTGGAAATGCAGGTTAAAATCAATAAAGTGAAGGGAGAATGCTCCGGGGAAAGGGGGCTGCTCCCGGCAATGATAAAAAGAGGAGCAGACCATTATGATGTTTTCCAATACCGTCAAGGCCATAAGGGGGGCGTTGCTGGATATCCGGCAGGTTGTCACAAACCCTGGGCAGCTAGAGGACAGTCTGCGCTATGTCAGCGATGGTTTGCTGATCATCGATCAGGGTAAGGTTGCCTGGCATGGCCGCTGGGAGGATGGTAAGGATATGCTGCCAGAAGGTCTGCGACTCTGTGATTACCGGGGCAAGCTGGTGGTACCAGGTTTTGTGGATACGCACATCCATTATCCACAAATGGAAATTATTGGAGCCTATGGTGAGCAGTTGCTGGAGTGGCTGAACACTTATGTTTTTCCGACAGAGCAAAAGTACGGCAATAAGCGTTACGCTTCAGAAATGTCGGGCCTGTTTGTGAATGAACTGCTGAAGAACGGTACAACCACTGCGATGGTGTTCTGCAGCGTTCATCCTGAGTCAGTCGATGCTCTGTTTGAAGAGTGTGACCGGCGCAATATGCGTATGATCGCCGGTAAGGTGATGATGGACCGTAACGCGCCAGACGCTTTACTGGATACACCGGAAAGCAGTTATCAGGACTCCCGTCGTTTACTGAAAAAATGGCATAAGCGCAATCGTCTGCTTTACGCCATTACACCACGGTTTGCGCCCACCTCATCACCAGAGCAGCTGGAAAAAGCCATGGCTCTGCGCGAAGAGTTTCCTGATGCCTATGTCCAAACGCACTTGTCAGAGAATTTGAATGAAATCGAGTGGGTAAAATCTCTGTACCCCGAGCATGATGGTTACCTGGATGTATACGATCATTATCGTCTGACTGGAGAGCGATCTGTTTATGCTCACTGTGTTCACCTGACGGATCAGGAGTGGCAGGTAATGGAAGAAACCGGCTCATCGGTTGCATTCTGTCCAACTTCTAATATGTACCTGGGCAGTGGTTTGTTTGATTATCGTCGGGCTGCGGATAACGGGGTTCGGGTAGGTATGGCCACGGATGTCGGTGCCGGTACTTCTTTCAATATGTTTGAAACATTGAATGAAGCCTACAAGGTTGTGCAACTGCAAAAAGAAAAGTTACCTGCGATTGAAGGTTTCTACCGAGCCACACTGGGTGGTGCTCATTCATTATACCTGGATGATTGCATTGGTAACTTTAATGTTGGTAAAGAAGCAGACTTTGTCGTACTGGATCCGGTAGCGACCCAGGTACAACAACTGCGCTGGGATAATTCCAAAGCTCTGGATGAAAAGCTGTTCGTCTTGATGACGCTTGGGGATGATCGAAATATTTACCGTACTTATGTGGATGGGCGTCTGGTCTATTCAAGCACACGATAACGAACTGAATGAACCTGATTTTTTAGAATCATAAAGATATGCAGAAATATTCCGGAACCTATCCGGTGTTATTAGCCCTTCGCTTTCGTTGCAGTTACAGGGGTTCGCCCGATCACTTCTGAAAGCATTATCACCAAAACGTCTCTTTATTATCGGATTTATGCCCGCTCGATATGTGTTGGTGAAAAAACAATGAGATTAATAAACGACCTAATATTTAATTAAATAACGGAATAAAGTCATGAGAATCGTAATTGCCCTGGGTGGAAACGCAATCCTGCAACGTGGAGAACCGCTTGAGTGCGAAACCCAGCGCAGAAACATCCGTAAGGCGGCTGCGGCTATTGCCCGTATTGCCCGCCATCATCAAGTTATTCTCACCCATGGTAATGGGCCGCAGGTTGGTCTTCTGGCCTTAATGAACGACGCTTATAAAGGTGTGTCACCGTATCCACTGGATGCTCTTGGCGCTCAGACCCAGGGAATGATCGGTTTTATGTTTGAGCAGGAACTGCGCAATCAGATGCCCGGTCATAATATCTGTACGGTATCGACCCAGACACTGGTAGATCGGAACGACCCGGCCTTTGGTGACCCGGATAAGTTTGTTGGCCCGGTCTATGACCGTCAACAGGCTGACCAACTGTTAAAAGCTCACGAAGACTGGACCATTAAGGCTGACGGTCAATACTTCCGCCGTGTTGTTGCTTCCCCGAAGCCAGAGGAAATTCTTGAGTTGTCTTCATTGCAGCATTTGATTTCTGATGAGGGGATCACGGTCATCTGTGGTGGTGGTGGTGGTGTACCGGTGACCAGGGGCGATGATGGGTTGCTGCAGAATATAGAAGCGGTTATTGATAAAGATCGCTCATCCCGCCTGCTGGCCGAAGGCTTGAAGGCAGATGCTTACCTGATTCTCACCGATGTTCCTGCCGTGGCTACCAACTTTGGTCATCCGGATTCAAAGAATATTCGTTGTGCCACGCCTGAAGCAATGGATCAGTTTGATTTTGCCTCGGGTTCTATGGGGCCTAAAGTGGAATCTGTCGTCGAGTTTGTTCGAAATGGCGGTAAGATGGCGGCGATTGGTTCGCTGGATCAGGCTGCAGAGATTCTGACGTCTGATTCAGGTACTGTGATCAGACCGGATGTGGCCGGTGGTATCAGCTATTACGAATAAGTTTTGAGTATAAGGTTCTTTCATACTCAAAGGCGACGGGTCTCAACACAGGGTAGAAAACAGGACAACTCTGCTTCTACCCTATGGTTTGAGCCTGATAATCAAGGCATCATCAAATGCATTGAGTGTTTTAGCGAATAGAATCAACCAGATTTCTGACAGTATCAGCATCACGTGCTTTCAGGCACTGCTCAGCCAATTCTTTCAGCTTTTCACTGTTCTGTTCGCGCAGGATCTTCTTAATCATGGGAACAGACGGTGCAGACATACTGAATTCATCCAGACCAAGGCCTGCCAGAATTAACGCAGCGCGTTCATCACCGGCAAACTCACCGCACATACCGGTCCATTTGCCAGCAGCGTGAGAGGCATCAATAACCAGCTTGACCGCTCTTAATACAGAAGGAGAGAAACTGTCATACAGGTGGGCAATGTTTTCGTTACCGCGGTCGACCGCCAGAATGTACTGGGTCAGGTCGTTGGTGCCGATGCTGAAGAAGTCCAGCTCTTCAATCAGCTGGTCTGCAATCATAACGGCAGCCGGGGTTTCAATCATGATGCCCAGTTCACACTGTTCGTCAAAGGCGATGCCCAGGTCTCTCAAGGTTTGCTTGGCCTGTTCTACATGCGCTTTCAACTGCATCACTTCATTGACCGAAATGACCATGGGGAACATGATTCGCAGCTTACCAAAAGCGCTGGCTCTCAGGATGGCGCGAAGCTGAGTCTGCAGGATTTCAGGACGATCCAGACACATGCGAACAGCACGCCAGCCCAGAAACGGGTTCAATTCCTTTGGCAGGTCCAGGTATGGCAGGTCTTTGTCACCACCGATATCCAGAGTTCGGATAATGACGGGTCTTTCTCCCATGGATTCAGCGACTTCCTTATAGGCCTGAAACTGAACTTCTTCAGAAGGCAGGGAGTTGCGATCCATAAACAGGAATTCGGTACGGTAGAGACCTACGCCTTCAGCACCATTGCGCAAAGCACCGTCAACGTCTTTTGGTGTTCCGATATTGGCGCAAAGTTCGAAGTGCTTACCATCGACAGTCACTGCGGGTAGATCTTTCAGTTTTGCCAGCTCATTACGGGCACTGATCAGTGCATCTTGCTGTGCACGAGCGGCTGTCAGTTGTTCGTCTGTTGGGTTAACAATGATTTGATTGTTGATCGCATCCAGAATCAGTTGATCACCGTGCAGAATAGCGGTGGTTGCCTGCTGGCATCCTACCATGGCAGGAATTTCCAGAGATCGTGCCATAATTGCCGAGTGTGATGTACGACCACCGATGTCTGTTACAAAGCCGATAACTTTGTCCAGATCAAGCTGAGCAGTATCTGAAGGTGTCAGGTCATTGGCAATGACAATGGAGTTCTCTTCCAGGTTTTCCAGACCGGATATACGAATACCCAGAATATTCTTTACCAGGCGCAGGCCAACGTCACGGAAGTCAGCAACACGCTCTCTCAAATAAGCATCTTCGAGCGTTTCCAGCAGCTGTACATTACTCTGGATAGCCTCATGGGTAGCGACAGCAGAAGGCTTGCCTTCACCAATCAGGCTGAAAATTTCTTCTTCCAGCTCTTCGTCTTCAGCCACCATCATGTGGCCTTCAAAGACAGCGGCTTCTTCTTCACCAAACTTACCCAGCATTTCCCGGTAAAGACGGTCTAGCTGGGCAGTGGTCTGCTCACGAGCCATTTTGAAACGCTCGATCTCATTGTGAACCTGGTCTTCTGTTACCTTGTAGTCCGGCAGGATCAGCTCCTGCTCACAGTGAATAACAGCTTTACCGATCGCAATGCCTTCGGATGCAATGATGCCCTTGATCATGGAAGTAACTCTTGAACCTGCTGAATTAAATATCATCTAAAGCGGAGAGGTGAAACCACAGAGGCGGTGAACCTCTGTGGTTAAAAAATAAATTAGCCTTCCAGATTTCCGATAACGACTTTCAGTTTTTCCATAGCCGCTACTTCATCATCACCTTCAATAGTCAGAGTGATAACGTCGTCTTTCAGGATACCGGCAGACATCAGTTTCATCAGACTTTTAGCGTTAGCTTTACGGCCTTTGTTTTCTACCGTAATGGTACTGGAAAACTCTTTGCAGGCTTTTACGAAGACCGCACCTGGGCGAGTGTGCAGACCATTTTCATTGGTAACCTGGATTTGTGCAGTTTGCATGGTTTCACTTCCTGAATATCTATTGACTGGCTCTTCGGTGACAACCGCTGAGCCAGGGTAATCGTTTAATTGTTGGCTCAGTTATTGAGCAGATTGTTTTTCAGCTCTCTGAAGTGCTGCTGTCCCCAGACAGCAGGTTCAGGCTTGTTCTTAATCCAGCGCTGTATAGCGGTCTTCATTTCATTGACCAGAGCGGGATGCTGGGCTGCAATGTCATTCACTTCAGCGGGGTCTACGGCACGGTTATAAAGACGAACGGTGTCGTCATCCTGCCACCAGTGCAGGGACCATTTACCCTGACGTACGCTCCAGCTGGCAGTGGAGTACTTTTCAAGATGCGGGCTGTTTGGCTGGAAATCTGAACGATCGGTAACGTATTCGAAATAGTCACGCCAGAAGTCATTGTTGGGTTCACCCCAGTGGAATGCTCGTGGGCCAGCCCAGAACAGCATATCGTGAGGTTCACGGGTGTCCGTTCCGTTCAGGTGTGGCAGCAGGTTAACACCGTCCAGCTGCAGATAACCCGGGGCGTGCAGTCCGGAAGAAGCCAGCAGCGTCGGCATCAAATCCATGGCAGAAACCAGACCGTCGTAGATTATGCCTTTAGGGATGGATTTACCCCAGGCCACCATAGGCACCTGCACACCGCCGCTTAACAGGGAGCCTTTATTACCGGTTAATACGCCGTTTTGTGGCATTGGGGAGTCAGCGACACCGCCATTGTCGGCAAGGAACATGAAGATGGTGTTGTCAATTCGTCCTGTCGCTTCCAGCTCGGCCATGATCAAGCGGATACTTTCATCGATAGCGAGGATCGATGCGTAGTAGTTATCCACTTCTTTGTTGCCGGTATTGAAGTGCTTAAGGTACTTCTCAGGCGCCATGGCTGTCAGCGGAATATGCGGAGCGGCATGGGCATAGTAAAGGAACAGTGGCTGATCCTGCTTGACACTGCGGATAAAGTCCAGAGCCTCTTCGGTCATCTGATCCGTCATGTAGCCTTTGGCCGGGGCGCGTTCACCATTGCGCATCCAGGTAGGCGAGTCATAACTGGCCACGCCGGAAGCGTGGAAGCCAAAGTAGTAATCAAAGCCCCGATCCGTTGGGCGATAGCCTTCTTCACCCCAGACAATTTCGGTGTCGTGGTAGTCTCTGGAGGTGGCATTGGGGACGGATTCCTTGCGGACTTTGGCCAGGTGCCACTTGCCAATAGCTCCGGTACGGTAACCATTCTGCTGGAATATTTCGGGTAGGAATGTTTCGTCCAGGGCAACGCCAGGCTTCACGTCATCGTTATTGTAAATACCAAACTGATGTGGGTAGCGGGATGTCATTACACCACTACGGGAAGCCGCGCACACCGGATGGGTCACATGAGCATTGCTGAAGCGAACGCCATCCTGAGCCATTTTCCGCAACGTCGGCATGGCGTTTTTGGACGCAGTAATGGCTTCGTCCAGATCAACCGCGTAGCGTTCGCTGACATAACGTTCAGACAGGACGGCTTTGTTGAAGCTTTCTGGCAGAAAATCAAACTGACCAAAGCCCTGGTCATCGGTAATCATCAAAACGATGTTGGGTGGGTTTTCCCGGTTGTTCAGCATCTGGCTGACCCGCTGTTCTGCGGTTGCACAGCCGCCCAGGGTCAGGGGCAGCATAGTCGATGCCCCGGTCAGTCCCATGGTTTTCAAAAAATTTCTGCGTTTCATCGTTAACGTATGCCTTTCGCTTTATGCTTTTTTGAGAGCGTCTACTGCTTCACCCGCCAGCTGGGTGATTTCATCCCAGCGTCCTTCTTTTACCAGATTGCCCGGGCACACCCAGGAGCCACCGATGGCTGCTACATTGCTAAGTGAAAGGTAATCTTTTGCATTGTGCAGTCCGATGCCGCCGGTAGGGCAGAAGCGAATGCCCGGGAATGGGCCTGCCAGTGCCTTGAGCATGTTGATACCGCCAGACTGTTCTGCGGGGAACAGTTTCAAAAGGTTATAGCCATGCTCTATTGCTTGAATAACATCCGACGGCGTGGATACCCCAGGAATAAGTGAAAGCTGTTGCTGGCTCGCTGCTTTCAATAAAGCGGGTGTTGCACCCGGTGAAACCGCGAAGTCAGCACCGGCTTTCATGACTGCTTCAATCTGATCCGGAGACGTTACTGTGCCAGCACCGGTGATGCAGTCAGGCATTGCCGCTTTGATTTCCTGAATGGCTTCAAGGGCGCACGCTGTTCTCAGCGTAACCTCAAATACATGAATGCCTCCGGCGCTGAGTGCCTGCGCCAGAGGTACTGCCTGGCTCAACTCTTCAATCACGATAACCGGTAAAACGGGATAAGCTCGATGTAAAATAATTTCGCTGTTCATAAACGACAATACCTTTATATAGATGACGGATTCATTTGCCGGTGATTACAGAGCAGGCATCGCCTCTTTTGGAATCACGCCACCCCGGTGCATAATGACTTCAGCGGCCAGCCGGTGACCTGCCTGGCAGGCTTCTACCGGACTGGAACCCTGAATACGGCTGCTCAGGTACGCCCCATTAAAGGAGTCACCAGCACCGGTAGTATCAACCGGAGTACTGACTTTCTGGGCAACAACGCTTTGAATATCATCGCCTGACTTTACGATGCAGGGCGCTGAACCTCTTTTAATAATCAGTTCAGGAATATGTTGAAGGCGCTTCAGAGTGTCTTCTACTGACTGGTCATTAAAAAGCAGCTGCTCATCTTCAAAGGTCAGCAGGGCAATATCTGTCAGCCCCAGGATGCACTGATACCAGTGGCGGGCATCATCGGAATCTTTCCCCTCTCTACCCTGCCAGAGTGCTGGTCGATGGTTGGTATCGAAAGCAACTTTTGCACCATTGTGTTTCGCTTTTTCCAGTAAATTCACTAGCCGCTTTCGAGATTCGTAAGGTAAAATCGCAACCGTAATGCCGGATAAGAAGATCAGACTGTTTTCAGAGGCTATGCTTTCCACTTGCTCATCAGTGAGAGCCTCTGAAAACAGTGAACGGGCAGCAGATTCAGAGCGCCAGTAGTGGAAGCTTCTTTCGCCGGTTGAGTCGACATTGACAGAGTAAAGACCGGGTAACTTACCAGAGAGGCGAGAGACATGACGGGTATCAATACCTTCATTTTGCCACGCAGTCAGCATTTGACGACTAAAGGTGTCTTCTCCTAAAGCAGTAACATATTGAATGGTTATGTTCGATGCATTCAGTAACCTTGCCATATAGACAGTGGTATTGAGTGTGTCGCCAGCGAAGTTCACTTTCAGAAACCTTTCGCTTTCGCTGCCATTCTTACTGGAAGGCTCCAAAGCGCCTGTCTGGGTAAGCTCAACCATGCATTCACCAATGCATGCTATAGAAGCCGGCTTTGTGTCTGTTTTCATGATGAGCGTCATAGTCTTTCAAATTCCTTCGTGTTTAGATGATGCTCTCACAAAATAGTTTTCGTTTTTATGATCTTAATCATTTTTAATGAAAATAGATTCCTGTAAAAAAGCATTTATTTAGTGCTTTGAAAGCAAATACGCTGTTAATCGAAAACTTTAAACAAAAAATTGAAAGGCAAATGAAAATCCTGTATGTTTACGATAACTGTGTGAAAGCGCAGTTGAAAGAGGGGTGTAAATGAGTACTGTTGAGCGGCGTGAAGCGATAGTTCGCCTGGTGCGTGACAAAGGTCTGGCTCGGGTTGAAGAGTTGGCAGATCACTTTAAGGTGTCCAGTGTCACGATTCGAAATGACCTGAACTACCTTGATAACAAAGGTCTTCTGCTGCGCTCTCATGGCGGTGCGATGGCTCTGGATGATGTAGTGAAGGAGATGCCTTTTGATGATAAAGGCACTGTGAATACTGCTCAGAAAGAAGCGGTTGGTGCTGCTGCTGCGCAACTGGTGAATGACGGTGAGTCAGTTATTCTTGACTCCGGAACTACCACACAACAGTTAGCCAGGCATCTGGTAAGCAGTAAAAATCTGGTGGTGATGACTAACGGGCTTAACGTAGCCAGTGAGTTAGTCAAGTCTTCCGGAATCGAAATCATGATGACGGGTGGAACGCTGCGTTCGAAATCCCATTCATTTTTTGGATCCCAGGCGGAAGATGCCCTTCGGCAATACCGCTTTGATAAGCTGTTTCTGGGGGTCGACGGATTTGATCTTGTTGCTGGCCTGACGACTCATTTTGACCGTGAAGCGACCTTGAATCGTGTGATGTGCGATATCTCCAGTGAGATTATTCTTCTGGCAGATTCGAGCAAATTTGGTCGTAAGGGGTATCACTTTATCCGCTCTTTTGGCGCTTTCCATACACTGGTGACCGATAAAGGTATACCAGCGGATTATCTGGCAGGTTTGCAGCGTCAGGGCGTCAGGGTGATTATTGCTGACAGTTGATGGGTTCTCTGGGATTTGACAGTGAGTTCGCTCAGAATCGATTAACAGGGCAGTAACTTTTCTCTACAGTTCGACCGGGCACTGCAGCAGTACATAAGGTGTTGCTGTGAGCAGTTTAATTGAGATCATCAGGCGTCATAAACAGGGAGCAACCTGTGGAATCTATTCCATTTGCTCCGCTAACAGGCTGGTTCTTGAAGCCGCAATTCTGCAGGCGAAAAAAGACGGCTCTGGTGTTTTAATCGAGGCAACCTCAAACCAGGTTAACCAGTTCGGTGGTTATACTGGAATGGACCCGGTTGCTTTTCGTGAATATGTTTATGCCATTGCCGGTGAGCTCGAGTTTCCGGTAGAAAGTATCTGGCTGGGTGGTGATCACCTGGGTCCAAACTGCTGGCAGAATGAGCCGGTAGAAGCGGCGATGGAGAAATCCCGCGAGCTGATTAAAGCGTATGTTGCTGCCGGATTTACCAAAATTCACCTTGACGCCAGTATGAGCTGTCAGGGCGACCCTTCAGTACTTAATGATGAAATCGTTGCGGCGCGCGCTGCTAACCTTTGCAAGGTTGCTGAAGCCACTGCGATTGAGTGCTTTGGGCAATCCAATATTGTTTATGTTATCGGAACTGAAGTTCCTGTCCCTGGTGGTGAAACCGAAGAGATTTCGGGTATTCATATTACCACTCCTGAAAGAGCTGGCTATACGCTGGAATGCCATCGACGTATATTCGCTGATGCCGGTCTTCAGGATGCCTGGCAGCGTGTTATTGGTCTGGTGGTTCAGCCGGGCGTCGAGTTTGATCACACCTCTGTTATTGATTATCAGCCGGAAAAAGCCGTGGAGCTGAGTCGGTTTATCGAAAATGATCCCAATATTGTTTTTGAAGCCCATTCTACTGATTACCAGACTCCGGATGCTTATAAGGCATTGGTTCGGGATCATTTTGCCATTCTGAAAGTGGGTCCACAGCTGACCTTTGCCATGCGTGAAGCGCTTTACGCATTGGCTCATATTGAAGATTCCCTGGTACCAGCCGCTGAACGTTCCAATATCCGTGAAACCATGGAAGAGGAAATGATGTCGAAGCCGGGTAACTGGGATAAGTATTACGCCGGAAGTGACGACGATCGTCGTTTTGCCCGTACCTACAGTTACAGTGATCGCATCCGTTATTACTGGAATGGTGAGAATGCCGATAACGCATTAACCACGCTGCTGGCTAATCTGCAGGAGCGGGTGATTCCAATGCCACTGATCAGTCAGTATCTGCCTGAACAGTATTGGGCGGTCCGTCGTGGTGATATCAAGGGTGATGCCCGTTCCCTGGTTCATCATCGGGTTATGCAGGTTACTGAAGATTACGCCAGGGCCTGTTAAGAGCCAAGGCTGAATTCACAGAAAACAAATTGTTATTAAGTTACTGACAAAAAAGAAATTCGGTTTTGTCGGGCGGGTTTTTCTTGCCCAAAAACAGCCAGGCAAAACCGGGAAATATTGAATCAGTGATCTCCTTTTGAACATTTTGAGCTTAATAAGCTTAACTAAGCAGTAGAGTAGAGATATGAGCAGTCACTTAGGATTGGATGAAAGCTACCTTCGGGATCTGGGGGGATTTCACACGGCGGCAGAAATCAGCCAGCAACCAGCTACATGGCGTCAGGCTAAAGCGAATGTTGATGCTTGTCGGGCAGAGCTGGACGCATTTCTCAAGCCGCTGCTGGCAAAAGAGAATCTGAGAGTGGTGCTCACCGGTGCGGGTACGTCTGCCTTTGCCGGTAAAGTGGTCGCACCGCACCTTACCCGGGTAACCGGTCGTCGTTTTGATGCCATCAGCACCACGGATATTGTAGCTGCACCGGCAGAGTATCTGGCAGAGCAGGTACCAACCCTGGTTATCTCCTTCGCCCGTTCTGGGAACAGTCCTGAAAGTGTTGCCACGGTTCAGCTGGCCAGTCAGGTTCTGGAAGACTGTTTCCACCTGGTGTTGACCTGTAATCCGGATGGTGAACTGGCTGAAGCCAGCAAAACCGCTGATAACATGTTCTGCCTGTTGATGCCGGAAGGCACCAACGACAAGGGCTTTGCCATGACCAGCAGCTTCACCTGCATGATGCTGAGCGCGCTGTGTATTTTTGATCCGGCTCAGGGAACGGTGGCGCAGGTTGAGCAGATCGCTCAGGTGACTGAGCGGTTGTTGGAAGAGAAAACAGAAGCGTTGAAAGCGCTGGCGGATACCGATTTCGAGCGTGTCGTTTATCTGGGCAGTGCCAGCCTGCAGGGTCTGGCTCAGGAAGCTTCTCTGAAATTCCTGGAATTGACGGCTGGTAAAATTGTCTCTGTTTATGATTCGCCCCTGGGCTTCCGTCACGGACCAAAGTCAATCATCAATGACAAAACCCTGATCGTCGAATTTAT